>NZ_JBPCZK010000001.1:0-735276 GCF_051251145.1 Carnimonas bestiolae
CAGCCAAGAGTCGAACTTGCTAATCACAGACTAATAAATATCTATCAGTCATAGCGACGTAACCGGTTCTGCTTATCCCGATTCCCACCAGATAACGCCCTGATGGGGCGGATAATTTTGTTTATCCAAACAACAGCTTATTGGTTACTCAGGCTAAAGATGTTGCTTGGTATCTTCCGAGGAAGAAATAATCTCTTCATAGCCCTCCATCGCTTTACCTAAAGCCTTGTAAGCGAGTCGCATATTTTCTTCAGCGGCTTTTTTGTTTCTTCTGTACTCTCCTAGATTTTCCAATATCTCTATGGTTAGCACTGTTGCTCTTGGCGTCATTCCGCCTTTTCCCATTTCCATCTCACACCTCCTTTTATCATCGAGATAGACCGCTCAGCGCTAATCCCTGAGTGACGTGCCCTAGCTACGTATTCGGCCCATCTCGATGCCCACTGGATAACCAATGGGCGGGTATTCTTTTACACGCATGCCGGCATCGCTCTCTGCCGCTCCGCCCGCTGGTTACGACCGGAATCAATCATTTATGTGCCTGCTAGGCTACATGCGCTCGTCCGCATCATATGGATGCGTCCGCCACCTGTTATAGCCGGTGGTGCTAATCCGTATTGTTAGAGAGCTGGTGTTGCGTCGCTGTGTTGCCGCGATGGGTTAACTGTATGCCAATGCGCATATATATGTCAATGCGATATGGCATATTTTTTCTCGAGGGAAAAATATTGACCACGGGTAGGGCAGCTTCAGGTGGGATCAATCAGAGCGGCAGGGCGCAGGCAAAAGAAAACCCGCCACGTTGGGCGGGTCGAGATAGCTGTATGGTTGGGCTATTTCTTACTATCTTGCTGATTTAGGTGCTGCTGGATAGCGTGGATGGACGTTTCAATACTACTCATTCGGTCATCTATTTTTTCTTGCCGAGCATCTTGGCGGTCTATGCTCTGACGCATCCAGCTTCCTTGCTCAGAAACGGTTGATTGGAAAGAGCTCACGGCTACGCCAACTAAACCAGCCACACCGAAAATGATGGCAAGCGATGAAGTAATAGCAGTTGTAATAACTGTTGAACGAGTGCTCTTGTTGTCGGCACGCATCTCTGACAATGCTGAATCGAGATGATCTTTATCTTCTTTGCGTTGAGCTGAGAAGCGTTCATCTGCCTCTTTGCACTGACGCTCCATACGGGATTCAGCTTCTTGGCGCTGTTTATCCATGCGCGCCTCAGCCTCAGCAGTACGCCTTGCATAGCGTTCTTCTGATTCAGACTGTCTGCGCTCGTAACGGGCATCAGCTTGCTCATTCCACCGCTGAAAATCCGATAGGCGACGGTCAAGCGAGTTCTCGATAGATGAGCCCACATCCTCAATATTTCGATTCAATTTCTCACCCGATAGATTTTTAGAAATTTCAATTTCCCGAAAATCAACGAGAGTTGAATGAGAAAAATTGAAATTTTCACTATGAAATTCTTTTTTTATCGGTTCGTCAACATTGAAGTTCCTTGCGATAGGAAGCTTGACCACGTTGCTGTCATTCACCAACGTTCTCTCTCTTGGCGCTTTCATCAACAAGATTTATCAGGAATTGACCGAGGCTTCTAGCGGACTCTTTCGTGATTTTTACTGTGCCAATATCCATTTTTACTGGTATGTGAGTGACTTCTAAATCCATACCTTCTGGCTTAGGCATTGCCGAATCAATTGAAAAGCAAATTATGATAGAATCTGCTGTTGCAATACAGTTGAAACTATCCGGAGAAGCAGCAAAGTAGCTTTGCAACTGTTTATTTGGCGGCGTGAAGCTAATCCATTGTGTCATTACGCATCTCCATTTACAAAATCCCCCCTCGCCAACAGACCTTGCCCAATATTGGAGCCTGTAACGAATTCAAATTTTCTACTCGCTCATTTTCGAAGCTGGCGTTGTCGCTAACGATCTCCCATTCGCCGGAGAACCGCTGCACAAGGCGTTTTACGCTGATACTGAAGTCTGGCCTTTGGATAGCATAGATACGCCCGCTGGCAGGCTCTTTGTCATGGATATCGATCAGCAGCATGTCGCCATCAGCGATGCTGGGCATCATGCTCTCACCATCCGCACGAATCAGGCGAAGGTTGTGTTCCTTTAGTCTGAACCGCTGCATCCATTCCCGACGGAAAGCGAGAGTGCTTTGCTCTTCAACATGGGAGTTTTCGTAACCTACACCGGCAGCAGCTTTGGCAGACAGCACAGGGATGAAGGCGTATTCGTCATTTTGCATGTGATCGGCTACTTGGGCAGTATCACCAAGCATTGAGCCTATCTCTTCTGCCAGCCATTCTGGACGTACGCCTGTGATTCGAGCAAACGTGACAGTGTACACCGATCCGGCGTGCTTACCTCTCTCTAGCTTTGAGATAACGGATTGGTCGATGTTTGACCTTTCTGCCAGTTGGCCTTGAGTCAATCCGGCATGTGACCTTGCCGCTTTCAATCTTTCTGAATATTCCATAGAGCGTTTTATATGCGTAGCGGCATATTGTTGCAAATGACTATTCGCATGTAATATAGTATGCCAAAACGCATAAGGAGAATGGGTATGAACGTTTTTACCCGCCTTGTTGAACGTTTCGAAACTCAAGAGCGCTTGGCGGAAGCCATCGGGGTTAGTCAGCCGAATGTTTCCAAGTGGGTGAGGGGTAAGCAAGGCATGGCTCCTGAAATAGCTCGTCGAGTAGAACGCTTAACAAATGGCGATTTTACCGCTGCTGAACTCTGTCCCCGCGTATTCGGTGACGAGCCCTACGCCGCCTAACACGACCAGATTAAGAGAGAAAAGAACGCATGCCTATGTCCGAGGATAGACACCCCAGCAGAGATGCTTGCCTACGTGATGCGCTTAATCAGCTTCGCGAGCAGCGGAACGTCAGTCTTGAGAAGTTTGGTCGATTACTGAACGGCTTGTCTCACTCGCTGTGCCCGTCTAAGACCGCCGACATGCCTTGTCTAGCATCTTTCACGGTCGTTAACGATGAGTATGACAACGCGCTGATGAGCTGGAATAAGCGTGTTCAAAGGTGGAGCACTGGCGCTGTGGAATTTCCCGCATGGCTTGAAGAGCCGTGGGTAATGGCGCTTGAAGAGCTAGGCGATACGTCTACACGTCAGGCGCTGGTCAACCGCCACAACATGATCGGTGTTCAGGTCCCATGCGCTGAATGCGTTCATAGCTCCGGCTTCACGTCGTTAGGAATTGTCGGCGGTGCGATGGGCGACGTTGTGAAGACCATGGCGAAGATGATGGATGACGGCGTGCTGGATGCTAACGATGCGCCATTGGCTGCTGAATATTTCGATCACCTTAAGCGTGCTGCTGCTGCTCTGGCGGCAAGCGGAATGCTGGTGAGTAAAGAAGTGCTGGGAAAGACCATTCAATAGGAGGCGAGATGAGCGAAATATCAAAATCAGCGCTAAGTCTATCCGAAATTGCGAAGGCAGCTGACGTTCTGGCGAAGGAAATTCTAACGAGTAATCCAAGCCCTGAGGGTGTGGAAGCCTACAAAGCCGCTGTTCTTCAGCTCAAAGAAGAGGGTAAGCCAGCGGTTATCGGGATCAAACATCTAAGCAGGAAAGAGGCAATTGATGCCGTGGAGAAAATCCTAGACGGCATCAAAAGGGGAATTTATCGAATTTGATCAGGATTTGTTGTCGATGCGCCATTTGTGAACAAATTCACGTATTAGCTCATGAGTGAGCATGGCTCCTCTGACGATTGGCTCTATATCGACTCGACCATCAATTATCTCTTTTGATTGTGGCGAGCTAACTAGAGCAAGGAGAAGCTCTTTCGAGAACTGTTCGTCTTCTGAAGACAATGAAATTGTCATGCCGACCTCCTGTGGTCGTTGAGTGTGGAAACAAAACGATAGCACAGGGCATAGGTCGGCACCCTACATAAACCAAAGCCCCGGCAAATGACTGGGAAGGTCGGGCCGAGGCTTTACAACAGAGCGAGTTAAGTATGAGCAATACCGCTGAGATTTACAAGTTTCCCGATAGAAAGGGCGAGTCACCCAAGGTGGCCAAGTTGGAAGATGGCTATGTAAGAACAGCTACGGCGATTGTGGAGGCCTTAGAACGTGCTCCGCTGACTAGTCGTGAAGCAAGGGTCATCCGGACCATAGAAAGACTTACATACGGCTGGCAGAAGCCGGACGCACGCATCTCTGCCGAAACAATTGCGGAACGTACAGGTTTAAGCGAGACCAATGCGTCGGCGGCGCTCAACTCACTTATCCGTAAGTGTGTCGTTATTCGAATTGGCGGAAGTCGTTCGCCGGTGAAGATCAATAAACAAGTCGACCAGTGGGATTTCTCCGCTCAAAAAAGCCGAGTTACTCCAAACTGTAAATCAAAAACAAAATGGAGTGAGTCAATCCAAGATGGATACGTTGAACCTATCCAAAATGGAGAAGCATATAAAGATAAGAAAGATATAAATACTTCTCCTAACGGAGAAGAGCCGATTTCGTCCGAAATCAGCGAGCAAGCCGAGCCTGAAAAACAATCACCGAAATACCCCGACTGCCCACACGACAAAATTCTAGACCTATGGGCCGACATCATGACCGACAAGCGACAGCATGCTCGCGGCATGTGGTCTGGCAGTAAGCGTGCCAAGGCGTTGGCGTCTCGCTGGAAACAGGGTTTCAAGATCAAGCACGACGCCACCGGCCAATATCTCTACACCGATGCCGAGACCGGCGTTGAATGGTGGGGACGATTCTTCAAGTTCCTGCGCAAATCGACGTTTCTCATGGCGGACAACAATTGGTTTGACCTCGAGTGGGTTTGCAAGCGTGAAAACTTCGAAAAAATCATGGAGCTGAAATATCACGGGGACGCTCGCTAATGACTCGCCAACTCTATTCAACCGAAGCTGAACAGTCCGTAATCGGTGCTGCGCTGCTGAACAGTAAAGTGATCGACTCTCTGATCGGGATTATCAGCCACGCAGATTTTTACCATCTGGAAAACGCGGTCATCTGGTCGGCCATCGTCGAGCTTTCAACGTCAGGAAAGCGCGTTGATGTGATAACGCTAAACGACCTGCTGGAGGACCGGGGGCAGGCTAAGGATTGCGGCGGGCTGGCATATATCGCCGAAATTTCCCGCAACACGCCGACCGCATCCAATGCGGAAGCCTATGCAAGCGTAGTGGCTGAGAAAGCTCGCCTTCGCCGCTTGATGGCTTCGCTTGATCAACTGCATTCCGAGGTGGTCGAGTCTAACGATACCGCGGCCAATCTGGTCGATACCGCGCAATCTCGACTGCTGGGAATCATCGATCGGAATGATTCGCAAGGTGCTGTCGCTATTGGCGAAATTCTGGGCGACATGATCGATATGTTGGATCGCAGATTCAATGGCGAGGAATCTCCGATGGGTGTTTCTTTTGGCCTCTCCGAGTTAGACAAGATGACGATGGGGGCGAAGCCTGGCGAACTTATTGTTATTGCGGGTCGCCCTGCGATGGGTAAGACGGCGTTCATGCTTAACATCATCCGTTCCGCGCTAAAGAGTGGTCTACCAACCCTGACGTTTTCTATGGAAATGAGCAAAGAGGCTCTGCGTGATCGTATGACGGCTGCCGTTGGCGACGTTTTCATGCAGGCCATCAAAGACCCGCAAGCCTATGAGCATTATTTGAGTAATGGCGGCTGGGACAAAATCGGTGCAGCAGTCGCTCTGCTAAAGAGCTCAAGCATCGTCATTGATGACAGAGCCGCACTCACGCCTGCCCAGATTCGCGGCGCATGCAAGCGGTGGAAACAAAAAATGGGCGGCCTATCGCTTATCACCATTGACTACCTGCAACTGATGCGTCCAGACATCAAAAGCGACAATCGGGAGCAGCAAGTCGCCAGCATGAGCCGTGCAATGAAAGAGCTGGCTAAAGAAATGCAGTGCCCAGTAATTCTGTTATCCCAACTCAACAGAGGGCTTGAAAACCGTAGCAACAAGCGACCGATGATGTCGGACCTCCGCGAGTCAGGTGCCATTGAGCAAGACGCCGACCTGATTCTGTTCCCGTTCCGAGAAGAGGTTTACCAGAAAGACGATCAGCGTCTCAAGGGAATTGCGGAGATCATCATCGGTAAGCAGCGAGAAGGCGCCACGGGAAGCGTGGTCGTAGGTACGGAACTAGCGAAGATGCAGTTCAATGACCTTGATTATCAAAAGCTACAGCAGCTTCACGACTACAGCAATGATCGCCCCAAAGGCCGTTCAGCGATGGCGGAGATTTAACAATGAAAATTACAAGAGAACATAAGCGCTGGCTTTCTGATAACGGGTTTAACGTGATCGCTGTTTTTAGACATGAAGTTGTAGCTCAAACCGTTATGGGAGAGAGCTACAGATTCACAAAAGCGGCGCTCGATGAACGAGTGGGGAGGGTGTAGACATGACCATCATCCAAAACATCATCCTCAGACACTTAGGCACCTACGAATCAGCCCATATCAACGAGCTGGCATCGGTCGTAAACGCCAACACGTATCGCCACCACACGAACGACGAAATCATTTCTGAGCTGATGGGGCTGGTGTTTGCGAATCTTGTGGCTACTGAGGATAGCTACGTGTGGCTAGTGAGGGCAGCGGCATGAAATACGACTACTGCAATGCAACGGAAATCGCTGCCCGTCTACCGCACCTCATGCCGATGAGCGGAATGCCTATATCAGCTGAGTCAATCAGGGAACAGCTCGCCCCTATTACGGAAAAACGCCCTAGCGATAGCCTAATTATCGACGCTGTACATAAGGTGCGCGAGAGAGGATTAGGCGTAGAGATTAAAAGGATGGGCGGTCAATTGTTCGTTAGGAGGCTGGTGTGAACGCGCGTAATAAAAAACAGTGGACTGATGATGAGGTTAATACGCTGATTCGTTTGCGTGATGCGGGCATCCAGCGCAAAGAGATTGCCGAGGTGCTAGACCGCTCGGTTAATTCCGTTCATCAGAAAATCATCAATTTAGATATTTCTGGGCGTAAGAAAGAGAAGGTGGCTAATGCGGCGTACAGATCGAATCTGACTAGCGACATCGAACGCGCATCTTCTGAATGGCTGAAGAGGGCGATTGTATGAGTAAGCGTCAGCCAGTCTATT
Organism: Carnimonas bestiolae; assembly: GCF_051251145.1. Classification (NCBI taxonomy): domain Bacteria; kingdom Pseudomonadati; phylum Pseudomonadota; class Gammaproteobacteria; order Oceanospirillales; family Halomonadaceae; genus Carnimonas; species Carnimonas bestiolae. Next base: position 7,158 of record NZ_JBPCZK010000001.1, read on the forward strand.
TCCGTGCGGTGAAAGTTCGTGACGCTGATGGAAATTTCATCTCGGCTTTTGTGCCGGCCAGCGCTACTGACGCTAACACCATTCGTGAACGTGGCGTGAGTATTGGTGCTGTGGTTCGAGCAGATCTTACTAAGAACCGAAACATTGAGTTCCACCGGCTCGCACATGCCATCGGCGGGTTATGTGTCCAGCACATTGAGGCATTCGAAGGAATGACTCATCACAAGGCACTGAAGAAGCTACAGCAGGATTCTGGCATTCAGTGCGATGTCACCATAACCGAGATTCCAGGTTTTGGGATTCTTGAAAGCAGGCAGCCGAAGTCGATGGCATTCGATGCGATGGACCAGACAGAATTTTTCACGATGATAACCGAATTGTGCCAGTACATCGCCCGAACCTATTGGCCGACTATGACGGGTGAACAGGTCGAGGACATGGCACAGGCAATGGTGCAGGAGAGGGCGGCGTAATGGATAACTGGTTTATTAATGGCTTCAGTTTTATGGGTGGAGCATCAACATTTGCGGCTTTGGTGCTGATCGTTGCATCGCTGTTTAACCATCATGACAGCACTGATGAATTGGGTTCCCGTAGCGGTGTGAAGATAGTCACCGACGCGAAAACCGGAATGCAGTATCTGCGCACGTCCGGTGGCGGGATTACTCCGCGCGTTGATGCTGACGGCAAGCAATTGAGGACCGAGCGATGAGGGTTATCAGCAAAGCCCTGCGCAACTCTGCCCGCGGCAAAAACTGCACGCTGCGACTGCCAGGCTGCAATCACAATCCCGAGACAACCGTGCTGGCGCATTTACCGACAGGTGTGGGCGGAATGGGGATGAAGAGCCCAGATAATCTTGCTGTCTATGCCTGCTGGTCATGCCATGACCGGCTCGACTCACGCACAAAAGGCGCAGAGATTGATTGGCGAGACATCACTAGGGCACTGGCAGAAACACAGCAACAGTGGATTGAAGAAGGGCTGATGAAGATCAAGGGGGTGGCGTGATGGTCGATCAGGCTATTACTGAACACGTCGCATGGGGAGTTACTCAAGACATCCATTTTGTATGGGAAATGAAGCAGGGGAAAGACGGCCACCTTATCCCTTTACGTGATGCTACCTATGCGCGAGCGCGTTCAGTTGTGATGCATGACAGGACATTGAGGGGCATTACCCCATGATCCAGCTATTCGTCCCCTGGCTAGGCCCAAGCCTCAACTCGATCTACGCAGGCATCCATTGGGCTAAACGGAAGAAACACGCTGACGCAGCTCATTGGGCGGTGAAAGAGGCGGTGGTTGATGCTGGATTGCCACGTATTGATAGCCCCGTTGGACTGTCATTCACGCCAGTGCTGGGAAAGGGTAAGAGGGCTCTGGATTGTTCCAACTACGGCTACGCGGTAAAGCTGCTTGAAGATGGGCTTGTGCGGGCCGGTGTGCTCATCGATGACACAAATCAATACGTAGTAGCGACATGTACAACAACGCCGGTACGCGGCAATACAACGGGAATGATCATTCAAATTGAGATTCAGGAGGCAGCCGCATGAAAGTCTACGCCGTTAAGTATTGTGACTGTATTTATGAATCTGCGTTTGAAACGGTGAGTATTCACCTAACCATGCTTGGTGCCGCGAAATCCATGAACAAATTAAAGCGGAAGAAATTCAACGAAATTGAAGAAAGAATTGCTTTAACTAATCGCCCCCCAATCAGAGCAAGCATTGAAGGTCGGATTGATCGCATAAGTGAAGAAGCGATGGACGCGTTTTACTATGAAGTGATGGAGGTTCAGGCATGAGCGCTATTCCTAAAGAGCTGGAAGTGCTCGACTTTTCGCGCATGCCTCTTCATGAGGTAAAGCGGTATGCGTACGGCGAAACTAGATACGCAGATGAGGCGCGCTCTCAGCTTGTCGAGAGGATTATCGACCTTGATCTTCAATACCGAGAAGATGGTATGGAGCGCGGGCGCGGATGGTCTAGTATTTCACCCACGGAGCTGATCGGGCAGCCGATTGGCGGGGGAGTGAAGGGCGATCAGATGGCGACCGCATACGAAAAGGGCATCCGCTCCGAGAGCGATCACGATTGGGCGCATAGAATATTGGAATCTCTGCCGCCACGGCGCATGGCTGCACTATTGATTTCTCGTAGGAAGCGGCTTCCCAATCGGTATGACGCGGCTAACGATTCGATCAGGGACGTTTGGTGCCGTGAGTATGAAGAAATTCTGCCTTGGGTGAATCAATATTGCCGCTTGCTAGGAATGAAGCCGGAGAAGATTGCGAAGGTGTCGTTTAAAGATGTGGAAGCATTAAAAAATTCAGCAAGACAAGCAAGGGCTGAAATATTGCTGGCTCTTAGTGTTTGAAAAAATAACCCAAGGTGGTAATATATTTCTATGCTGGCGTGAGTTACATACTGAGCCAGCGCAAAGTTCATCTGACAGTAGGCGCACTGGTTCTCCTCAACAGTTCCGCATTGCCCCAAACTCAGTGGACAGGCTGCAATATCGGTCCCTATCCCCGCATGTTGCAGCCACCTATTCAAAGCCTCGCCTAGTGCGGGGCTTTTTTACGAGTTCATTGCGCGCACAAAGTATTCAGCCTCGATGAACGCTAAGGCAAGAAAAGCTACGCATATACCTGTTATCCACCACCATCTCTTGAGTATCCCCACAATGCTCAGAATGATGGCCAATGGAACGGTATAGATTCCGTATAGCATCACACCGTATATAAAGATAAACGCCAAGACATTGGCCGCCGCTTCCAAGATTGTTTGCAATTGATTCTCCACGTCATCTGCATACGTATACAACCATACTAGATCAAAACAGAATCCGCTGGGAGAGCCAGCCTAATGATTGTTATGCCACACAAAGCCTCGACGGCCGCGAGCTATTGCACGTCAGGCGTGCTGGCGTGCGGCGGCATTCTAAGTAACGTATTTCACACAGTAGAGCAGTACATCGACTGGGGTACGGTGTCAGCTATCGCTGGCATCCTGATAGGCCTCGCTACGTTTTGGGTAAATAAGCGCAATCAGCGTAAGCGCACTCAGGCCTATATAGACGCCTTGCAGAAAGGCGTTATCACGCCACCGAAATAAGGAGCCTGCCTTGAAGCACGTTAAGAAGACGGCGGCCGTTGCTGCGGCAATCATCGCGTCGGTGGTGGGGGTTGAAGGCGGCTACGTAGACGATCCAAGCGATCCCGGTGGCAAGACCAATCATGGTATTACCGAGAAAGTAGCTCGCCAGCATGGCTATCAGGGCAATATGCGCGATCTGACCGTTAGCCAAGCGGATAAAATCTACTATCAGGATTACATCGAGAAACCCGGTTTCGGGCCGTTCCTCGACATCCAGCCTGCCGTCGCACACAAGCTAATCGATGCCGGCGTCAACACTGGGCCTGCTAATGCATCGCGCTGGCTACAGCGCTCGTTAAACGCGCTGAACCGAGGCGGCAAGGATTACGCCAACATTAGCGTAGACGGGAAAGTAGGACCAGCAACTATCGGCGCATACCAGTCTCTCGCAAAGCGAAGAGGCGACGTTAAGGCGTGCGAGATGACGATTAAGCTACTGGACGCACAGCAGGCCGGGTATTACGCAAGTCTTAACACGTCAGACACCTATCTTCCGGGCTGGACAGATAACCGCGTTGGCAACGTACCGCTCGAATGGTGCTCGCACTATCCGGTGGCGCAATGAGCAGATACATCTACGTCCCACTGATCGTGCTGATCGCGACACTCGCATACGGCTGTTGGCACTACCGGGGTGCGGCAGCAGAATGGCAGACCGCATCCAAGCAACAGCAACACCGGGCCGAGACAGCCGAATCTGCCAACGACACCCTGGCCACAGTAAACGCCACTCTCAACGCCCGTAACAACTCTCTAGTGGAATCACTCAATGCACGCAGCAACGAACTGGCAGCCCAGCAGAGGCGTGCCGACGCGAACAGATCAGCTTACCGGAAGGCACTGGCTGGCAATCGTGATTGGGCTTCTGAGCCTGTACCTGATGCTGTCGCTCGCAGCCTGCGCACCGCAACCGGTGTACAAGACAGTGCCAGCGCCGCTGGTACAGATTCCCGCTGAGTTAACGCAGCCGCTCGAGCGGCCCAACTGCCTGTTTCACTCAAACGCTAATCTAGGCGACTGCATATTGCAGCAGGCGGGAGTTATCGAGCGTGCTGAAGCTGACAGAGCGGCAATCAGACGTATATTGGAGAGGCAATGACTTACATAATCTCAACATTGTGGATTGCTCTGACTAGCGTCGGACTCCTAATGGACGATCCTGCATTCAACATTGCCGTAGCCAGCACTATCCTTATCGTCGCGATCCTTATCGCCGCTGCACTGCTGTTCACCGCAGCCATAGGTGTAAAGCGATACGACGCTATCCAATCAATTCCCCGTCGTAATGTAGTGCTGAGATGGATTAGCACGATTGTTGATTGCTCCCCTGGTATCGCTATCGCGAGCATCGGCCATCCAGTGTTAGGCGCGGCTTATCTCTGCCTATATGGAGCCGTTATAGCAATCACTGGGCTTTGTAAGGCGATAGCCGAGAACGAATCTGCGGATAAGCAATGATGCGCGATGAAGACGATGTGCTTTATCACGAAGACTGGGGATATTGAGCAATAATCTGCCTACCAATCGCGCTTAAAAATTAACATGGTAGTTATTGGGGGTATCTATGAATAAAAAGATAACTCCCAAGCAAAGAGCTATAGATTCTCTCGCTGACGAAAATTTTAACGATCTACTTAAGCTCAGATATGCGCAACTTACTTCTCATGAAAGGTCCGGAATAGAGGAAAGGATTAGTAATAGAGAAGTCATTATCGACAAAATTGAAGAAGGGAAGGTTGATTTCTTATCGTTCGATTGCAATCGAAGAATAAAAGAGGAATCGATAAAACCTGGCCCACCTTTCAAGATGAGCAAGAAAAGGTTTCATCAGTCAAAAGAATGGGCTGAGCTACGCTATCAAGCGTTGCAAAAGTATGAAAGAAAATGTGCATGCTGCGGCCTTGGGCCCGAACAAGGCGTTGCTATTGAGGTTGATCACATCAAGCCAGTCAAAAAGTATCCAGAGTTAAAGCTTGATATCAACAACCTTCAGATTTTGTGCAGGATGTGTAACCGAGGGAAAAGCCATCGAGATTGCATCGATTATAGAGTTGCATAAGAACTTACAGGAAATTGCGCATTGCCACAGAGCAAAGCACCCCATACCCCCCATGCCGTATCACCAACGCAAGCAAAAGCGCGAGAAGCAGCAGCGAGAGGTAGCTGAAAAGCTGTGGCGGCGATGGCGATCTACGAACATAGTTAAGGAATAAACAATGGCGACTACGACGAAGAAAGGTCGCCCAACCAAGGTGGTAGTGCCTAAACGCACAACCAAGGCAAAAGAATACTTGGCGGGCGGCTATCAGGACCAAGGTGATGCCGTCCCGTCGGCAGCTGGTCTTGCTTGCTACCTGGGCGTATCCCGGAAGACGGTTTACAACTGGGGGAATGAAGATGAGTCATTTTTACACATATTAGACACGATTCAGGCGACACAAGAGCGTTTACTTCTTTCCGGTGGGCTCACCAACGCCATGAACGCCACTATCGTAAAGCTCATGCTAGGCAAACATGGCTACAGCGAAAAGGCCGAAGTCGATAACAAATCTAGCGACGGCAGCATGACGCCTAAACCTGCTCTCGATGTATCTAAACTCTCAACCTCGGCATTGGAGGAGCTTTTGAATGCGCAAGGCTCCGACGATCACGCATGAAGACCTGCTAAGCGCTGAAAGAGAGCTGTGTAGCCGATCGTTATCGGCATTCGTGAGAAGAGCATGGCCGGTTCTTGAGCCTGGTCAGCCTTACATCCACGGTTGGCATGTTGACGCTATATGCGAGCATCTTGAGGCGATTACACGCGGTGAGATAAATCGCCTTCTGATCAACATCCCGCCAGGAACGATGAAATCCACGCTAACAAGCGTTTTTTGGCCCGCGTGGGAGTGGGGGGCGAAAGGGCTTCCGCATACAAAAATGATTGGTGCATCTCACGAGCAGGGGCTGGCTATTCGTGACACGCGCAAGATGCGCAACCTGGTCAAGTCAGAGTGGTATCAACGACTCTGGCCTATCACGTTCACCAGCGATCAGAACCAGAAAACCTTCTACGAAAACGATAGCACTGGATTCAGGCAGGCGTGTGCAGTTGCATCAATGACTGGGCGCCGTGGTGATCGCGTAGTGTGGGATGACCCGCACTCTGTTGAGGCTGCTTTATCTGACGCTCACCGTGAAACGGCACTGCGCGTGTTTCAAGAGACACTTCCAACTCGCCTGAATAATCCTGATCGATCAGCCATCGTGATTGTCATGCAGCGCCTGCATGAGAATGACGTGAGCGGGTACATCCTAGAGAACGATCTGGGGTATGAGCATTTGTGCTTGCCGATGGAGTTTGAACCAGAGCGACGCTGCTCAACATCACTTGGTTTTACTGACCCGCGTAAGGAAGATGGCGAGTTGCTATTCCCTGATCGTTTCTCACGCGAAACTGTCGAGCGTGATAAGAAAGTGATGGGCGCGCTGGCAACGGCAGGACAGTTTCAACAGCGTCCAGCGCCTCGCGGCGGAGCTTTCTTCGAATGGCAAAGCGTGGGATATGTGGATGCTGCGCCGAAACTAACCAAGGTTGTTCGTTTTTGGGATAAAGCAGGCACCGATGGCGGCGGTGCTTACACCGCTGGCGTGAAAATAGGTGCAGGCGTAGACGGTAATTTCTACATTCTCGACGTTGTGCGCGGCCAGTGGTCAGCGGCGATGCGTGAAAAGACAATCAGAGCGACCGCTGAGGGTGATGGCCGCCTTGTTAGCCACTGGATTGAACAAGAGCCAGGTTCAGGCGGGAAGGAGTCAGCCGAGGCTACCATTCGCAACCTCGCAGGATTCTCAATAAAAGCCGAGCGGCCCACAGGCGATAAGGCTGTGCGCGCCGAGCCATTATCTGTGCAGGTAGAATCCGGGAATGTATTTCTTGTCCGCGCCGAATGGAATCAGGCATTCATTGATGAGATGAAAACATTCCCCGTCGGGAAGTATAAAGACCAGATCGACGCCGCCGGTGGCGCGTTCACCAAGGTCGCCACTGAAGATTACGCAAAACGCTTCGCCTTATTATCGAGCTAGGAGTAGATATGCCTACTTACAATCAGGACGGGTATCGCTCCGCCGTGCTCGGTGAACGGCGAGATAACCGTTTCATTTATAATCATAGTGCCGTATATGCACGCGGCGGTATTGCCGCACGTATCATCGATAAGCCTGCTGACGATGCGATGGGGCGAGGTATTATTCTTGATGGGGATGAGGACAATGCCGTAAGCAATGAGCTTGAGCGTCTTAAATTTTGCTCGCGTGTGGCCGATGCGCTCCGGTGGTCGCGCCTTGATGGCGGCTCGGCACTTCTGGTTTTGACCGATACAGGTCAACTTTCAGAAGAAATGCCGGAAAATATTGGTGAAATTACAGAACTCAAGGTCATTGAACGATATCAGCTTTCCGTGGCTCCAGGCGGCTACTACAGCGACCCCAATCAAGGTAATTTCGGTCAACCTGAAACCTATCAGATCACCTTAAGCGGTACCGGCACTGGCATTCGCCCCTCATTCTACGTTCATGAATCGCGCCTTTTACCTGTATACGGTTTACCGCTGCCTGGAGCACAGCGATCGACGCTAAATACACCATGGATGGGTAGATCAGCGGCGAATGATGCTTTTCGCACCGTAGAGCAATACGAGCGTTCGCTGATGCTGTCCCTTGAGACCCTAAAACGTAAGCAGCAGGCAGTGCATAAAATGGCCGGCCTTGCTCAGTTGATCGAGAGCGGTCAGGAAGCGGCGGTAAGGCAACGAGTAGACCTAGTGGACGAAGTGCGCTCGTTGATGAATGGCGTCGCCATCGATGCAGAAGACGATTACAACGTCTACGACCTCAACGTTTCAGGATTGAAAGACGTTATTGGTGAATTCCAAGTCGCTGTGTCAGCTGCAACGGGCATTCCAGTTACAGTGCTTTTCGGACGTTCCGTTGCCGGTCTCAACAGCACAGGTCAGCACGATTTAGAGAGTTATTACGACCTGTGCGAGGGCTTGCAACGTAATTCAGTACAACCCGCGCTTGAACGGTTGATTAATATTATCGGGCGTCAACGGTCAGTAAACTTGCCCGATAAGCTGGAAATCAAGTGGCCGTCGCTTTGGACGCCAACGGATGATGAGAAAGCCGCTACCGAGCTTAAAGAACAGCAAGCCAATCAGGCGGAGGCCACGGCTATCAATACGCTAATCGATACCGGCGCATTATCTGAACGTCAGGCACAAGATTATCTTGTATCGCAAGGAAAGTATGGACTGACCAATGAACAAATGGCGACATCCACGAGCGATTGAAAGTGAGTATGTTCGCTCACTTCGAAAGATTGCCCGCGAGCTACGCCATCAGGTTAATGAGCAGCTTATTCCTGAGATAAGCCGAATTCATGACATGGCGAAGGGGCGAGATGATGCCGTAGAAGAGGGCGATCAGGATGACACTTCGTGGTCGGGCATTCTCGCAGCCATACTGCTGGCGATACTCGGTAGCGTCAAGCGCAGCCCGTCTTATATTGTGGTGATAGGTATTCCGGCGGCCAGCAATGAGGCGATGGGTGGAAATACTACGCCTAAGAGTGTCGAATCAATCCTGGGTAATACACCTTCCAACGGGCGAGCCGGAGATTCCATAGCGGAATATGCTGACCGAGTGAATGTCTTTAACCTTCGGCAAATGAAGCGCGCCATCAAAGCAGAATACGGCAATGATGAGGAATATGCGCAAAGGGAATCCTTGGCAGGCTTGCTGAAGGCATGGGAGCGCGAGAATCTATCGCTGATTCGATCAATACCCGATGACTATGTAACGAGGCTGCAAGGCTCGATTACTCGCGCCGTCAACCAAGGCATGGATGTAAGGGAGCTTCGCGACCTGATTAAGTCTACCTACGATCAGCCCGATCATCGCGCCCAGCTTATTGCGGAAGATCAGATCGGTAAACTCAACGCCAATTTAACGCGCTACCGCCAACAGAAAGCTGGAGTTAGGGAGTACAAGTGGCGTGGAGTGCTCGACAACCGCGAACGGTATGTTCACAAAGAGCGCGAGGGCCGAACATTCAAGTGGAAAGAGCCACCCTACGATGGTCACCCCGGGCAACCAATTCGCTGCCGTTGCTGGGCAGAACCTGTGTGGCCTGACCGTGACAACGTAAAACTTAACTAACCGCCTTCTGGGCGGTTTTCTGTTATTGGAGGCGCGTATGAGCGTCACACGCTACGACCGTTCTCCGGTGAAAGCCAAATTTACCGAGGATGGATATTTAGAAGACTCGCCTGTGCTTACTCGCACGGGCGTTTTCGTTTACAGGGATGGGAAGGGCGGCATCCGGCGTGAGCTTCGACATCCTGACGACGTGTTCAAGGCTGACTCCCTCGCCAGCTATAAGAACAAGCCGATTACTAAAGGCCATCCAGGCAAGGTCAATGCCGATAACCTTAAATCCCACCACATCGGAACGATAACGTCAGTAGGCAGGCAGGACGGGGACAACATAGTTGCCGACTCCGTGATTCACGATCCTCGGGTTATTAAGCAGGACGGATGGAAAGAGCTGTCGGTCGGATATTCGGTAGACCTTATTCCCGAATCGGGCGAATACAACGGTGAGAAGTACGACTCTCGCCAAACTAACATCCGCGTCAACCATGTAGCGGTTGTGCCAGAAGGGCGGGCGGGAAACTCCCGCCTAAATCTCGATGCGGCAGATGCCGTGGAATTTCAAGAAGACGACAAAGAAGGAGGCAAATCAATGCCACAAATTCGTCTCGATAACGGCATCAGTTATGACGCCGCAGAGGAAGTGGTGCAGGCGCACGAAAAATTGCGCTCGGACCATGCAGAAACCGTTAAAGCGCTAGAAGTAGAGAAAGCGCGCGCCGATGCCGCTGAGGCTGATAAGAAAAAGCTGGAAGACGAGCGAGAAAAGCTCAAACAAGACGCACGAGAAGAAGCCCGTGCCCGTATTGAGCTAGAAGCAACGGCGAAAGAACACAAGGTAGAAATCAAGCAAGACAGCACTGACCGCGCCATCAAAGAGGGTGTCATTAAGGCCATCCGTGGCGACTCAGTCGATATGTCTGGCAAATCAGACGACTACGTTTCCGCCGCCTTTGACTTTGCTATCGAAAACAGCGCAAAGCAGCGTAGCGATGCCGCAGATCAGCGTATCACGGTCAATCAGCCCCGCAATGATTCGGTGGCGCCTGAAAAAACTGCTCAATCTTCACGCGAAACAATGATCGCGCGTCTGCGCGGCGAAAAACTGGAGGCTTAATCAATGGCTATCTATCAAATGCAACGGGCCTTCGCTGGTCTCAAAGCGGATGCGGGCTTTGATCGCGTCGAATCTTACCCTGCTGGTGGCGACGTGCCATTTGGCGTTGTGCTGACTGCTGATAATGATGACATCGCCAGTGCTGGCGGAAGTGGTCGCATTATTGGTGTATCTCTGCACACACATACTCGTCCCAATGCCTACAAGCAGTATGACTGTATTTCCACGCTAACCCGTGGCTGGGCGTGGGCAAAGGTGGCGGAAGGTCAGAACGTTACCAAGGGCGGCCCAATTCAGTTCAACGATGCGGGCGAAGTTGGCGATTCAGCCGGTACCGCTTATCCCAATGCGCTCTTCAAAGGCGATGCGTATACGACTCCTGATGGCGATGTGATCGTTGAAGTCGAGCTTCACGCGCCGACCGCAACACCTTCCGCCTCTGGTGGCACTGATACACAAACTGGCAGCAACGGAGAATAACGATGCCCACACAACACATGCACTACGATGAGCGCGATCTCGAAGCGGTGATGACGGCCCGTCATGGGCTAGGCATCATGCGTGAAGACGAAGGCATCTTCCTTGCCCGCCAGCTTGATTACGTCAAGTCGCGCATCTATGAAACGCTCACGCCGCAACTGACCGGCTTGCAGCTTGTACCGGTATCAACAGAAGTGCCAGCGTGGGCCGATTCTTTCACTTCGCGCACTTACGATGAAGTGGGTATCGCTAAATTCATCTCGAATTATGCCGATGATCTTCCCCGCGTTGACGTGGCGGGTAAAGAAACTACCCAAACGCTGAAATCTCTGGGTGACTCTTACGGCTACAGCATCGATGAATTGCGGCTTGCTCAGGCAATGGGAACCGATCTTCCTGCAATGAAAGGTCGCGTTGCGCGCCGTGCCATTGATCAGAAGATTAATCGCGTGGCACTGGTGGGCGATTCTGCCTATGGATTTTACGGCATCACCAATCATCCGAACATCGGTGAGACAGCCGTGAATGGTGATTGGACAGCAGAGGGTACGACCGGCCAGCAGATTCTTGACGATCTGTTCAACCTGTACGATGCCGTGACAATCCAATCATACGATAATCACGTGCCCAATACGCTGGCAATAGCGCCTACCCGGCGATCAGCGCTTTACCGCAAGAGCGTCAATCCCGCGACTGGTACATTTGAAAGCGTATGGTCGCGGTTCTCTTCGCAATATCCGGGCGTTACCTTGGTGGCGGCTACCGAGCTTGAGCCAGACGGTGATCGCGAATCAGTGGCGATCATGTACGAGCGCAACGTAGACAACATGTCTATCGAGATTCCGCGCCCGTTTGAGCAGTTGCCCGCTGAAAAGCGCAACCTTGAAATGGTGATTGATTGTCTCGCCAAGTGTTCCGGTGTTGTCGTATATCGCCCGCTATCCATCACCAAAGCGGTAGGGGTGTGATATGGCGAAATACATTAACCAAACGGCAAGCGTCGTCGTAGTGTCGGGAGTCGTAGTACCCCCGCGCAATCCAGTTGAGCTTGACGATAAAGCGCCTGGGATTAATCGTCTCCTGAAGCGAGAAGTGCTGAAGAAGGTTGACGGGCGCGTAAAGCAATAACCAACGGGGCCACTGTGCCCCGTCCTATTTTCAGAGGTCGCCATGACTGAGTATGTATCTGTTGCTGATGTTGATAAGGCGCTTGGAGATGAATGGGCGAACGATAGCGACAAGCCCTTATTCGTCGCGCTGGTCAACGCTTATATCTCTAATCAGCATCTGAACATTCCGTCGCCTACCCCCGAAGTGGTGGTTCAAGCTGCGGTGGTGCTGGCTAAAGCGGCATCTAGTGGCGATCTGTATGCTCAAACTACTGAGGGAGCGCTTATCCATGAGCGTGCCGAGGCGGGCGATGTGATGGCCGAGTTAAATTACGCTGCGCCATCAACGCTTCTTGATGCCAGCCGACAGCTACCGCAATGGGAGCAGATCGTGCAGGCGCTGCTTGGGCAATTCAAAGGAACTACCGGCTCTATCACTGTTGGATATGGGGGAGGTCGTCGCTGTGGCTGTTAAAACGGGCTCGCGTGATCGCGTGCAGTCATTGCTCGGTCGCGCATTCGATCGATCAAACCTGCTGCAAGACGCGGTGGAAGATTTTGTTGCGATCAGGACGACGAATGGTACTTATGACCCCGTTACAGGCAACGTGTCACCTAGCAATGAAGAGTTCACTGGAAGGTGGGCGCGAACGTCATTCAGTCTGAAAGATCGTGAAACGCTCGATATTCAAGGCACGGATATCAAGCGCGTTATCCTTCAGAATGAATCTGATTGGCATCCGAGGATTAACGATAGAGTGGGAAGCTATCGCGTGATCCAAGCGTGGCAAGATGGCTTTAAGGCATCGTGGACGGTTCAGTTGAGGGAAAACTAATGGCTGGATGGAGTAAAAAGCCTACGGCGTTTGTTGGTACGGTCAGAGCCGATGTTGAAGCGTTTGCGGTAAGCAAGGCCGATCAGGCGGCGCGAGACGTTATCTATAAAGCGCCGATGGATACCAGCCGGTTTTTATCCAACATGAATTTCAGTGTGAATGAGCCGAATGAGAGCTTCGATGAAAATAGTCGAGACGTTACTCGAAGCCTGACGCTGGCCAACGCTAGAAGTGCTATGGCTGCCTTCAAATCCGGCGATATTTTCTATATCACTAACGTGACGCCTTACGGGAAGTATCTTGAGTTTGGCACTGAAAAAATGGATGCACGGCCAACGTTCAGGGACGCCTTCAATAAAATATCGGGTGATTGACTATGGGCTATGAAGAAATTCGCCAGCTATGCGAGATGCGGCAGGATGATTGGCCTGATAGGGTGATTTGCCCAACGGCATACGATGGCACGTCTGATTTCATGGTCATCAATCACCTTGATAACACGCCAGAGGGTGTGAGCGAGGTAGCAGATGCTATTCGAAATCGTATGCCATGGTGTCGTTTTCAGATCGAGCACACCGACAGCAGTGTTATGTCGCTTGGAAACCGTCCTTATACGCGCCGCAGGGGCGCTGTGCTGATTCAAATATTTACCCCTGATCTAACCGGTACCGCTCAAGCGGCAAAGCTCGCAGATAGCCTCTCTTGGCACTGGCAATACTGGTACCCGTGGGGATTCGAAACGCTGTCACCAGAAGTTACCCGCGTTGGTGCGAGCAATGATTGGTTTCACTGCCAAGTATGGGTGCCATGGCGAACCATGTGCTGCAGCCAATAAACAACAAATGAATAGATGCCGCCGCATGGCGGTTTTTTTATGTCTGAAATTCAGGAGAAACTATCATGTCGAGCGGTATTCAAAGAGAAACGCTATACGTAAAAGAAGATGTGCCAGGCGTTAGCCCGACCAATGCAAAACCCATCGAGCTAAAGCGCACCAGCTTTGGCCTTAATGAATCCATTGCGCGAAATGATAGTGATGAAATCGGCCGAGGCCGCATGGCTCAGCGTCAAAGCTATGGCACTGCCGATTTTAACGGCGATATTGGCACCCTGTTCCGCAAAGGGAACCTAGATGATTTCCTTGCATCAGTATTCGGTAAGGAGTGGAGCGACAACGGCCTGCTGGAAGTAGGTGACGAACGCATCACTTTCTCGATATATGACAACGATTCAGACGTTGGCGTACACAAGCTGTGGAAAGGCGAGCGCGTCAATCAGTTGCAGCTCACCATTCCCAATGATGGAGACATTACTGCTACCGTTTCGATGATGGGGCTTGGTTCAGTCGATAACGCTGGAGGCGATCCATTCTACAGCGAAGATGACGTTATCGATGCGCCAGACGGCCCTCAGTTTAGCTTCAAAAACGTGCGTAATCTGCGTATTGACGACGAAGCGCTAGAAAACGAAGACGGCACGCGAAAGGCGTGCGTAGATAACTTCAATATCACCTTCGACAACAATGCGCAGACGCAGCGCTGTATCGGAACAGGTACAGGCAACCCCGGGGCAGTAATCTTTACCCGCTTCCAAGCGACCGGAACCATCGTTATCTCTTGGTCAGCTTACGCCTACAACCTGTGGCGTAAAAATAAAGATCAGGAGTCAATCAGCTTCCAGTTCGATGTCTACAACCAAGATGGCGGTTATCGATTCTACTTCCCAATGGTTGATGTTTCCGGTGATTGGCCTGATGCAGGGGGTGAGGACATTATCCAGGTATCGCTAGATATTTCAGCGTTTGAGCAGTCGCCCACTATCCAGAAGTTAGATGGAGATGGGCAGCTGATTACCGCGCCAAATAACACAAGCGCTGATCAAGAAGCAGCGTAACTACTAAGCCCGCCTAGTGCGGGCTTTTTCATGCGCCATGCCCGGCGCGACAACCCTAGAGCCTTTCAGAAAGAGTCTTGGAGAAATGCCGGTAATAGTCGGCGGACTCTCTAGGGGCTGGCATTTCTGGGCGACAAGGCTCTTTACTCAAAGGTAATACGCAATGAGCAACGTGATTCCAATGAAATTTGAAGGCAAGTCTGTCCACTTCGACCTAAATGGCTGGATGAATGCGGCCGATATAGCCAAAGAGTTCGGGAAACGCCCGGTTGATTGGCTGCGGCAGCCGGAGACTGTCGAATACATGGTAAAGAGAGGATCAGCCCTCGGATTAAATTGTGGTCCTGAGCCACAATTGAGAATAATCAATAGCTTAGAAAGGATATCAAGTTCCTCTAGGAGCAAGCTTCTCTCGATAGCTAAAAAATCAGGGATGCTTAGAGTGGTAGCTGGGCGTAATGGCGGCACTTGGCTACATCCCAAAATGGCCGTTAAATTTGCTCGATGGCTATCGGTGGATTTCGAGATTTGGTGCGACATTCAGATTGAAAACATTCTTGAGAGTGGCACATCACTTCGAATGCAACTTGAGGATGCAATCGATGCGCTTGAGCACCAAAAAGAGCGTGGCAGTCGAGCCGGACGCGAGCTTGCAATGCATAAGCAAAGGAAGCCGCCACTTGAGCGCCGAGTGCTTTTACTCTTTGACAAAGTGCAGGGCAAGCTTCCACTGGAGGTGGTGGCATGATGAATTGGCTTACAAAAGAGCAAATAGTTGAGCGTTTCTGCTTTGGTGACGACATTATGTCATCGTGGGTAAGCCTGCCATCTCTAGCTGAAATGATTTCTCGTGCCATGGTATTGGATGGTCACGAGATCACTGAGCTTTACATATGGAATGAAGTCATCAGACCGTCAATTGAGAATGATGGTATAGATTTTTCCATCGGCGGGGATGTTCGGTATCAGATTCCGACAGTCGTTTACATGCACTATGCCGACTGGGTGGATCGCATTGGTATCTTGTTGGGGCAGATCAACGATTGCGACATTCAGCCTGAATGGACCGATAGCAACCCTTGCACGCACACTGTTGTAAAGGCCATGGCCAACGTTGCTGTTAAGGTTTCAAAGGCAGCTTCAAAGGCGTACGAGCAAGCTAATGGACACTCCATGATGGAAGTATTTGCCAAATCCCTAGAGACAGGCGAAGACTTTGATCAGTCCCGCGCTCGCTTGATCATGGAACGCCGAGGGCTTCAATCAGTTCACTAAATCAATTTGCAAGAAAATACACCGCCTTCTGGCGGTTTTTTTGTTTCTGGAGCATCAAAAATGGCACTAACACTATCCTCAAGCGCATTTATCCCCGACGCTGAAGAATGGCTCGACATTGACGATGAAACATCAATCCTAGTGCTGTCTGCTGCACTCCCTGAGTTTCAGGCGCGACTAGGATACCTAAACCGTCACACAGACGAGCTTGGTTCGAAAGCTGGGCTTGGCACGGAAACATTTGATCCTGAATCACCAGCGCTGACGTTTGATCGTACAGTTGAGTTGCAGAAGCTGATTGCCCGCCACCTGGTCAAATCATGGAAGGGCGTTAAGGACGATAAAGGGCAAGAAGCAAAAGCAACGCCAGATAACGTCATGGCACTGTTTGAAGCCTATCCCTATGTTTCCACCATGGTATGGCAGAAAGCCTCTCAGATCGCCGTAAAACTCGATCAGCAGCGGGAAGAAACCGTGGGGAAGTCCGGCAACTCGCAGAATGGCAGCAAAAACCAAAGTTAAGCGAAAAGAAACGCTGGCAGCGCGAGCAGATGGGGTTACCGATAGAAGATGACGATCCGCCGGCACACGACGCTATAGCGGGAATCATCTGCGACGCTTACGGAATCATCGCGCGGGGTCGTCAGTACATCTCTACCGGCATGGGTGCCTATCCAGCGCCG
The DNA here is from genome assembly GCF_051251145.1 of Carnimonas bestiolae. Taxonomy (NCBI): domain Bacteria; kingdom Pseudomonadati; phylum Pseudomonadota; class Gammaproteobacteria; order Oceanospirillales; family Halomonadaceae; genus Carnimonas; species Carnimonas bestiolae. The sequence continues at coordinate 23,909 of NZ_JBPCZK010000001.1, forward strand.
ATCAGCTCAAGCCAGATAGAGGCCTACCTTGCCTTAAATACTTGCCCTGTCCCCCTCGATGAGTTTCAAGCCGCAATCTACGCCTATGACGAGATATTCATGCGTAGGTATGAGGAAGATCAGGAAAGGCAAGAGAAGGAAAGGAAGGCGAGAGAGAAAGCCAACAAATAGCGAAGCCCCCGCAGTGCTGCAAACACTCGGGGGCTTCTTGTATCCACCTTGCACGACCAAGGCAGAACATACGTGAATGATAAACCGATACTGATAAAGATCAAAGACTGGATGGAGGTCAGAATGCAATCTTCACCATTCATCAACTTCTCAGTTGGGATAGCGGTGATAATGCTGTCGTTTGGAGGGATGGTTTGGCTTAGCTCTGGTTTGATACAGACCTTGCTGGGGCATTGAAAACCCCGCCGAAGCGGGGCTGTGTGGTTAGCTGTGGTAGGTAATGGTTGCGGTGTCGCTCAATACGCTTCCAATGCCGCGCTGAAATCCGCGCAAGAAAGTGTCCATATCAGCAGTTGCATTGAACAGGCCATTCACCTCTGCAACGCAAGCATCAACGTTGTAGCCATTGCCCTGCAACTGGTTGAGAAGAGCAACAGTAGGTGACGATGACTGAACCGGCGCGTCCTTACGTAGCAACATGTCGTGATTCACGCGCAATTGATTGCTCGGCAGGTTGCTTTGGAATTTCTCAAACTGAGGGTTTTCCCTGCGCCATTGTGATACTGGATAGTGAATTTCAAGCTTGGGAGACGTGGCCTCAATCCATTCTCCCTCAAGCGGTGCCGATTCAACGGCCGCAAGCGCTTGGGTATATTTGGAATCAGGAATGTCCTTGTAGCTACCCACTTCGAATCGGCTTTTCAGGTAACGATAGATAGCCTTGTAAGCCTTGGGATGGTTAGCCTTGTCTTTGACGTTAGAGAAAACGCGAATAGCGACCTCTTTCTGGATACCATGCTGGTGGGCAGGGGTCAGAGGAGCGGGTAAAGCATCACCATTTTGGTGATGGTTCAGCTTACCCATTCGGTAGTCGAGGAATACCTGATTCACCTGCAACTGAAATTTCGGACTGATCCAGCCGGCGTAGGAAACGGCTAGGAGTTCGTGGGCAAAGGTGCCGCCGTTACCACCGCGGCGAGTTGAGATGACATCAAAGCAGGAATTCCTGCTTTCATATTCTTTAAAGCCCGAATTCGGGCTATTAGAATTCAGCTCGGATACAAGCTCTTTTGCTTGCTTGTTTTGCAGCCACATTGAAGGGCGCTTACGATTTTCAGAGCCAGAAGCTTTATGGATCGCATTCAGATTGAACCTGCCATGCTCATCAATAGCGATCTCATGACCCGCAATAACGGGAAGTGTCGATGGTTGGACGTTGCTGATAGGTGAAACGGTGATAGAATTAGTCATGTCAGTTCCTTTCGTGATGGTTTGGGTCTGATTCGAAGCCTCGGTAGTTGCTGCTACTGGGGCTTCTTCATTTCTATGCCTGCTGTTGCTCATTCTGCATTGCCTGCTCTATCAGATGGTTGACAACCCACGTCTTACTCCTGTCTTGCTTTTCTGCTTGACCGGCAAGCCATTCGCTAAGCCCTGGCTTCAGACGCAGATTGAATTGATTCTTTTGGGTTGCCACGAAAAATCCTCCATGTAGCTAAAATGAAGCAATGTGATACCAAGCAATAATCTACACTAGTGCTTTATTGACCGCAATAGCCTAGTGCTACATATTTGCTTCATGGAAAACGATACCGTGCAGATGAACCTAAAGGTTCCAGCCATCCTTCGGGATAAGCTGAAAACAGCAGCAGAGATAAATCGGCGCTCTATGACAGCGGAGCTAGTCGAAAGGCTAATGACGTCATTGGAAAATGATGATGTTGACGGGCGTTTCGAGGATTTGGAACACCGCATTTCTCACATTGAAGATATCTTGTCAGGCCATGGGTTATCTTTGCCAGACTATTAAGACTAACCTTGCATCCCGACACTCGGGGTACGATACTGCGTTACCACGCACATGCCGCTACCAACGGTAGCAAATGGAGTCATCATGCAAGTCGCTGAAAGAGAAATGGAGCAGGTAGTTAGCATGTCATTGCAACTTCCCGCTGCTTTACAGCGCGGTATAGACGAGGGCATTGCCTTCGCAGATGACGCAAGCTCGAAGTTTGACGACATAAAGGCGACCGTTGACTTTATCTTCAAAGCGGCGAAACGCTCTGGTATAGACTTCGATGATCAGGACATAGCCAATTTTGAGAAGTGGGAAGACGGTATATTAGATCGCTATCAATGGCTTATAGAGCAGTCTAATAAACCTGAGCTGGTTGCCCTTTTTGAAGATCATATTCAGGTTCGAGAATCCTTCCAGGCGTTGCTTAGTCGCATGCGGGTTACTTCCCAAAGAATTGAAAGCCTTCGTTGGTTAGTTGAAGAACAGCGGCTGTCAAAAGAGCCCAAAGGAGACGGTCGGATAGTTATGTCGCGTGGTGACGATATCTCAGGTTATCTCGGTTCCATCTAATGGTTAGGGATATCAATAGAATTATCTTCGACGAATATCCCTCTTTTCTTCGTGAGTTTAAGAAGCTTTCGCCAGCCATAAAATCTGAGGCAGCCAAAGCAATTGAAGACTTAACCGTGTTTCCTCAACCTGCGCGTCTCCGGCTTGAAAAGCTAAAGGGTCTAAAGAATCCAGACATCTATACCATTCACCTGACTCGCAATCATTCCCACAAGGCCAGTTTTGAGATACGTGGGAAAACGGCTGTAATGAGACGTGTTGGTACGCATAAGCAGATAGATGACAACGACAGGGTGTAATAGCCGCCCATCCCCAACCCTGCTACCATTGGGCGACTAACTGATAAGGGGGCAGCATGAACGATAGTTATGATGTAGGTAGTGCATTTTTATCCGTAATCATGTTTGTTGTACTTTTAATCATATACCTACTTCCCTTTCTTGTGGCTAGCTACAGACGACATCCGAACCTAGTCCCCATATTCCTAATAAACATCTTCCTGGGATGGACACTAATTGGGTGGGTTGGGGCATTAGCCTGGTCTTTTATCAATATTAATGAAGAACCGGAAAGCCCATCACCCGTTGCTACAAGATCAGCAGTGAAAAATACTCAAAAATCTAGGTATGCAGAGTTAGAGCGTCTCTCAGCCCTCAAAGAGAGGGGCGCGCTCACACAAGAAGAGTTTGATAGGGAGAAAGCAAAGCTGCTTTCTTAGTTTTAATCAACACGATTTAAACCACAAGGGGATAAGATATTGGAATTTTTGTCTATCATATTGGGGATCGCAATTTATGTTTTACCTACAATAATTTCTTATAAAAGAGATATCAAAGATAAAGGAACATTGATGTTAATCAATGTTTTCTTAGGATGGACAACCATTGCATGGATTATCACTCTTATCTGGTCCTTTTCTGGTAAAAAAGAGGGGCAGGAGGAAAAGTCTATTAAGGACGAGGAATCTGAATATCTAGATACTCTAACGAAACTTGCTCAGCTTAAAAGCCTAGGCGCTCTATCAGAAGATGAATTTAAAAATAAGAAATCAGAATTAGATAATAGATTTAACAGTACTAAAATAGTAGATAATAACGATATTAAGGAAGAAGACCCTGCTAACAGCAAAAAAAATCTTAAGTATCTTTTAAAGCATGGCAGGATAACCAAAGATAGATATGAAGAGCTGATGAGAGAGCATCACGGAGAATAAGACTCCTATTTCTCTATCTTATAAAGATTTAGTCAATAATTTGCCGGCCTTGAGCCGGTTTTTTTATGCCCGGAGGAAACATGGCGACTCAGGAATCACGTCTTCAAATTTCTATCGACAGTCGCCAAGCGGAGGCGAATGCCAAGCGTCTCGACAAAGAGATGCAGAGCCTTGAAAAGCAGGGCAACCGAGTCACCAAGGGTTTCAAATCCACCAATGGCGAGTTGGATAATCAAAAGGCTGCACTAGCGCAGTTAGTGGGGCAGATTGACCCCGTTATTGGCCGTCTTGACCGTCTCGATAAGCAAGAAGAGCAGCTTCGCCGTCACTTAAAGCAGGGGATTCTTCCTCAAGGGGAATTTGACCGTTTCAAGAAGACGCTAGACGATTCTCGCACGGCTTTGACGAGCTATACCGCTAACGCTGATGGAGTGGCTAAGGCGCATTGGTCAGTGGGTAGAGAAGCACAGCTCGCCGCACCCCAGATCACCGATATTGTGACTAGTCTAGTCAGCGGCCAACCAGCTTATCTTGTAGCTATTCAACAGGGCGGCCAGTTGCGCGATGTATTTGGCGGACTTGGCAATGCTGCGCGCGGTGTAGGCATCGCCCTGCGCGGCATGATTAATCCCTTCACCATCGGGGCGACTGTCATCGGTGCAGCAGGTGTGGCAGCGTATCAAGGGGCAAATGAGCTAAACGATCTTAACAAAGCGCTGATCGACACAGGTCAATTTAGCGATTCTGCATCAGGCAAGCTGTCGGTGATGGCGAACCAAATCGCTAATGCATCTAACGTCACTCGCGGTCAGGCTATCAGCGCGCTAACTGAGGTCGTTAATAACGGCAAGATTGCCCAAGACCAGTACGGTAGAGTTGCCCAAGCAGCCCTTGATTACAGCCGTTCATCCGGCCAGTCACTATCTGAAATTGTTGAGCAGTACGCCTCATTGCAAGGCACACCCACTCAATCAATCGAGAAACTAAACGAACGGCTCCATTTCCTTACCACTGCTGAATACCAAGAGATAAGCGCACTTGAACAGTCAGGCAATACCATGGCTGCTACTCAGAAGGCCACTGAAGCACTGGCACGTGTTCATGAGCAACGCACATTGCAGATGCAGCAACAGGCGGGGTATTTAGAGCGTGCTTGGCTTGGTGTTAAAGGAGCGATTGGTGATACTTACAATTACCTGAAAGGTATAGGTCGAGATGAAGGGATTGCAGGCCAATTAGCAAAGGCTCAAGAAAACCTAGCTGCCGCTCAAAAAAGGTTAGCGGAGGCAAAACAAAACAATGGGTTTATCGGACCGGCCCAGCAGGACGTTGATAGATTTCAGTCGGTAGTTAATGGCATCCAAAGCGTAATTGATGCCACAACCGGTGGCTATGATGCGCTAAATCAAAACAAGCAGGCGATAGAAGACTATGGCGTCAAGGCCATTGATATATTCAACAAGGTCAACGAGAAAGCAGACACATGGGCTGAAAAGGCGGCTAAAGCGCGTAAAGAGGCCGAAGAATTAGTTCCCGCGTTGCAGCGCGCAGGGAGCATAAAAACAGATGATGATCGAGAGAGTTTCATTAATAACTACATTAGAGATAAAGCAGGGAAGCAGCCAAAAGCACCAAAGGAAAGTCATCGTGAGCAAAGACGCCAAATTTCGTTACTATCTCAACAGCGAAAAGCGCTATCTGATTTAATTCAGCCACTGGGAGATGTAGACAGGGCTCAGACAAAATATCAAGGCCGCTTAACCCAAATCGATGAGGCTTTGAAGAAGGGAAATATAACTGATGTAGAAGCCACCGTTGCTCGTGTCAAAGCCGCAGCAGATTACAACAAAGCGGCTGAAGCAGCAGGCAGATATAATGCACAGCTCGAAGGCTATAACAAAAATCTTCAATTCCAGATTTCGCTACAACAGCAACAGAATGATTTGCAGGTAGCGGGCATTGGCATGGGCAGCGAGCAGCTCCAGAGAGAGCAGCAGTTGTTACAGATTCGCCAGCAATCAGCGCAGCGTATCCAGCAGCTCAACGACCAGCTCAACCAGCCAAATCTTGATCCGAGGCAGGCTGATGCGATCAATAAAGAGATTTCACTGGAACAGGCGGCGGCTAATCAGCGCGTTGAGCAGCAGCGGCAGATGTACGCGCAAATGGATGCTATGCGTGCCGACTGGCAAAATGGTGCCAATGCTGCATGGCAGAACTATGCCACAAATGCTAGCAATAATGCCGCTCTAACGCAGAATCTATTCAGCAGTGCTTTCGACAATGCCACTGATTCTTTGGCGCGCTTTGTACGTACCGGTAAGCTCAACTTCTACGATCTAACCGATACGGTGATCAAGGGTCTTACTCAAATCGCCGCACAGAAGGGATTGAGCTATCTGCTTGGTCTGACTGGATTCGGTTTCGGTGGGCCTATTGGTGCAGCGGCTGTTTCCAATTTCGGGTCTGTTTCTGGCGGCTTGGATATCACATCGGGTCTAAGCGGAGCTGCTAAAGCATTAACAGGCGGAATATTCGCCGACGGTGGTTATACCGGCCCCGGTAGTAAATACCAACCGGCAGGCATTGTGCATGCAGGTGAATACGTAGTGAAGCAGTCCGTTACCCAACAGCCTGGTATGAGGTCCTTCCTTGATGGGCTTAATCGCGGCTATGCACGCGGTGGGTATGTTGGCAATTCATCCGCTAGCAACCAGGGATCACCCATTCAGGCTCCCTCAGTCAACGTTTATAACTACAATTCTGGCAATACAAGTATAGAGACTAGGCGTAGAGATGATGGTGGGGTTGATGTAATTGCCCGTGCAGCAGATGCCGTAAATCGTGGCGGCAATGAGCTTGATGAAGCTATTCAACGCAATTATGGGATGACTAGAAGGGGCAGGTAATGGCTACACCACAATGGCCTGCTGATCTGCCAAGGCCTGTTATCGACAGCTACGGCTGGTCGCACACCCAGCCCACCCAATTTACCACCATGCAATCCGGGAGACAGCGTGGCAGGCGTCGCTTTGGCCGTACTCCCAGTGAGGCCCAGTGCTCGCTGCGGTATCTGACCAGAGATCAGGCCGTAGCGTTTGAGGGATTTATTGAGTACGAAGCCAATGCCGGTGCTGCATGGTTCCTAGCTCCGATGGAAACGCCGCGAACTGAGGGTGTGGAGTGGATGCGTGTCGTGCTTCCTAACTACTACGATGGTCCGAATATCGATGCGGTATCTGGGCTTTATTCATTCACTTTCAGCGCCTATGTAATGGCTGCGCCTATACCTAGCGAAGAACAATATGCAGAGGCGGCATTGCTTGGAGGATTAACGGTGGAAGAGGCGCTGGCTGAGATTCAGAACATCAACACGCACTGGGTGCCCTATGGCCCTGATAGCGATTACTACGTTATGCCGCCATCGGGTAGACAAGTAGCAGGAGTAGGCGATGGATAGCGAGTTAATGCGATGGCGCAGCCAAGGCGGCGAGGCATATCTTATCAGCACCTTGGAAATACGAAGCGACTCTCAGGAGCCGCTTTTTTTGTGCGCTGGATTTGATGAGGTGACAGCAAAGGATGGCGGTCAATCGTTCACGTTCCAGCCGTCACCGCTGAAAGTCGCTATTCCTGAAACTTCGAACACCGGCAATCAAACGCTGACGTTTGGGCTACAGAACGTCACCACCGAAGCGATACGATTCGCCGATGCGGCGGTCGAGGCAGGCGACGAAATCGAGGTCATCTACCGCGAATGGTTGTCGAATAATCTCGATGCGGTCGCGAGTCGGCCCATCCGGATGATCGCGCAGCAATTCGAAGTTGAGGGGGCGCAGGCAACGATCAAATGCGGTCATTTCGACATCATTAACACTAACGTCTGGCGCAAATACTATCGCGGCCATCAGTACCCCGGAGCACGCTATCAATGACGCTCAATGACTACGTGTTCACAACGTACCGGGACGGCGGAAGGGGGCCTGATGAATACGACTGCTGGGGAATATGCCGATCAGCTCGCCACGAGCTGTACGGGCGCTCTCTGCTCCAATTGTGGGGACGCGTTGACCCGATGGATAAGGGGCAGGTGACGGATGCGTGGGGTGAGGCCGTGCCGGAGCTTGTCGAGTCTTCGCCGGTGCCCGGTTGCATCGCTTGCGTGTTCCGTGGAGAAACACTCCTGCACGTGGGCTGTGTGGTCGACGCCGACCGAGGTCGATCAGTGCTCGAAACCATCCCGCGCCAAGGTCCGCGCATCCTCCCCATCGCCAAATTTGAACGCATTTACCATTCAGTCAGGTATTACGATGATCGCGATTTATCCCAGTAATCTCGGCGGTCTGCCGATGCAGACGTTTAGCATCAGCAAGCCGATTACGCTCTACCACTGGCTGCATAACGTACGCTCGAATGTGTGGGAGTGGTTGGTATTCAGCGATAGCGATATTGCTCTTGATGAGCCGCAGCGCTTCACCGCGCAGGTTAACGGCGTAGTGCTACCACAAACTGCATGGGCTTCGCGTGAGCTACGCCATGATGATGCCGTGGCGCTAACGTTCGAGCCAAAAGGCGGCGTTGTTGGCGACATATTCGGCTTCGTCGGCAATGTGGTTAGTTCGGTTTTCGGCCTGTTCTTCCGTCAGCCATCGATGCCCAATTCTGTCAGTGGGAGACAGCAGGGCGATGAGCTAGATCAAGCCACGTTTGACACCAACCAAGCGAAGCTGAACAAGGTCATACCGGAGTGTTTCGGCCTCAACTGGCGCGTTCCTGACCTGCTTGTACAGACGCATCAGCGATTCGAAGGCAACATTCAGGTCAGCTACATGCACTTGTCACTGGGAGTGGGCCAGTACCGCGTTGAAGACATCCTGATTGGCAACACCCCCATTGGTTCCTTCGGCAGCGATGCTCAATACCGCACCTATGGCCCTGACGAGAACCACGATGGCTTCCGCGCGACAGAGAACTGGTTCACGGCAAAAGAGGTCGGCGGCACTTCATCGGCCAGCCCCGGTCTTGAGATCACCGAAACGTTCGATGTACAAACGCGAGCAGACCCTAGTACCTATGTATTGGGCAGCAATAACTCTCGCGGCGTAATCAGTGTGCCCAGCGGCTCCGGCTCATTTCCCGATGGATGGGCAGCCGGTATGGATGTGCGCCTTGAAATGCCACTTGATATCCGTATCGAACGCGACGGTACGGGTAACTATTTTGTTGGCGAGCCAGACAATATTCCGCTATCACGAAACACAAATGTACTGTTCAAGCAGGGACTTGATGCGCAGCTTCGCATCGCTGATGTCGTTACTACTGAGGATGGACAGACTAGATATTACCTGGCCGATAGGAACGGTGGCGCTAACGTCAGTTGGATAGAGCCAGCTTCATACCACGTAACGTTCAACGCCTCAGGCGGCACCTACCGAATAACGTCCACGAATGCATCGACTGATGATGACGCTAATAAAAACTGGGCGACTCAGATTGAAGTAGAGCGCCTTGTTAATGGTGAGATTCAGGCGGATTGGACAGGATTCGCCAGCCGCACCGTTAACGATGGGCAGATTTGGTTGTCCGACAACAAGCCGCGAGGAGGCTACACCGCATCTATTGCTGCCTGCCCGCATGGCGAAACCACTGACTCCATCGAGATCGATATTTTCGCGCCGCAGGGTCTGGCCGTGGTCAATCCCAAGGGCCACGAATTAGGCGTTACCGTCAATTTTGACATTGAGTACCGCGACATGGCCGGCGGTGAGTGGCAGGCAGTGCCCAGCAGCGTGCATGGAGATAGCCTAGATCAATTCGGCGCAACTGTTTCGGTTGGATTGCCCTACAAGATGCGTCCCGAGGTTCGACTGCGCAAAACCGGCAGCGACTACAACGAAGATGAGCTAGGGCAGCTGTATGACACCATCAAGTGGTATGCGCTCAAGGCCAAGCTAGACCGTCCGAGCAGCTATCCCGGCATCACCTCAGTGGCTATACAGATTCGCACGGGAGAGCGATTGGGGGCGCAAGCTGAGAACAAGATCAAGGTGCGCTGCACGCGTATGTTGCCGCCTTGGAATAACGCCGTTGGCGACCCAGTTGCCACGCGGGATATAGCGCCGGCATTTATGTACATGCTGCGTGCGATGGGTTATAGCGATTCCGATATTGATATGGCTGAACTGGGCAGGCTGCACGATATCTGGCAGCAGCGCGGCGACTATTTCGATATGCAGTTTCTCGAAGAAAAGTCGCTGAAAGATGCGCTGAATACCTGCCTTGGCGTCGGCTTTGCTGAGCTTGTCATCGATCGTGGCTACATCGTGCCGGTGCGTGATGAGCCGCGCTCGACGTATGGCCAGGCGTACTCACTGCACAACATGACCAGCGAGCTGAAAATCTCGACGAAACTGCCGTTCGAAGGCGATGCCGATCAGCACGACGGCGCAGATGTTGAGTACGTGGATTTCAGCACAGGTCAGAAAGAGACGGTGAAGTGCCGGTTGCCGGGGCAAGAGGGCATTAAGGTGCTGAAAGTGACCGCTGAGGGCATCAATGACCGACAGCGGGCATGGCGCTACGGTATGCGTCAGATAGCGCGGGAGAAGTACCGTATTAAGCAGTTGTCATTCTCTACCGGTATGGACGCCCTCAATAGCCCGTATCTCGACTACGTGGCGGTCAACGGCGATTACGATCACTACGGCCAGTCTGCGCAGGTCATTGACTATCAAGTGAATGGCAGCAAGGCCACTATCGATACCGATCAAGTGTTCGATTGGAGCGGTGGCGAGAAGGTCGTCGGCTTACAGCGCCCTAACGGCAAGCTGTCAGATACCTACGGTGCCACTCGGGGGGATAACGACTCACAGATCATTATTACCGCGCCTGACTTCCCGTTATCAAATGGCCTTGAGGTGGACGCCACGCGGCTGCTGTTTGGCTCACGCGAGCTACCGTGGTGGAGCGTCCTTATCGACTCAGTTAAGCCGCAGGGAACGCCACAGGACGAATCAGAGCCACAGTGCTCGGTAAGAGCCTACAACTACGACACGCGAATATATCAATACGACGACGCGCCGTTGCCTGACAACGCGTAAGCCTATTTCCGAAACGACGAAACCCCGGCAGCGCCGCAAACGCTCCGGGGTTTCGTCGTTTAGCGCGACTGAGAATAGGAGGCCGAATGTCACAGAAAGCTGCTGATATCGCTGGCGTCATGATTGCTGTAGCAGTTATCGCCGGAGTAGCACTTTTCGGCACTGCCGCCATAGTGGCGGCATCGCACGTTTAAACAAATCGATTTTTTAATGCCCGCCTTTGAGCGGGCTTTTTTGTGGCCGGAGAAAAATAATGGCAAATGAAGTTAGCAGATTCCAAGGGCTGAACGATGCCTGGGAAAAACGGCTAGATATAAATAGCGAACTGTTTTATGACACCGAGCCAGGCTGGGTAACGATCGAGGATGGCACACGTCGCCCTAATCTCGCGATGGTGCTCCAACAGTTTCTCGGCAATGCCAATGTTTATACGAGCTACGATGAGGGGCTGAAAGCAACCGGAGATAACGGATTTTTCGCCGTTGCCGGTCAGGATGAAGCATATCAAGTTGGATATGTCGTAAAAGATGGACAAGCCACTGAGCTTGGGAGAATACCAAGCGCGGAAGAGACTTCTAAACTTATTGAATTGTCGAATCACTTTGATTTTTCAGATGATGAATATGCGCTGATTATTCGCGATATGTTCGGTAATGTAGCGGCATCGTTGGGTTGGGACAGCGTACTATCAGCATCCAAATTCTCAGCAAAAACAGGATTTGAAACCGGCACCTCTTTAGTTGCCGAGGTTAATTCGGAGAACGCCTTTGAGGTAGCTGGTAATGACGAAAAACTTGCCGCTGCTATAGACCGAGGCGGTGTTTTCCATATCCGAGGAATAAAATCGTACGGACCTGTAGATGCAACTGGGTTTACTGTTAACGGTAATCCTATAGAGCTACCGTCCTCAGATTCAGACAGCGTTAATGACATCTTCGGATTAATTCACTTTGGCACTATCGGGCAATCGCAAGAAACCGGGGCCACGGGCCGCAAGGGCGGCATACCTGATGCCTACATTAACCCAATCAGTACGAGTAATAACAAATACGCGGTTATGTTCAACGAAGGTCCGCGCGATTACAAAGACACAGACCCAAACGTTAATGATAATAATCGCTACAATGTAGTCCCGCTAGTCGAGAAAAAAGGCGCTAACACATCACGTTATAACGGCCCAGCAGAAACTACCGCTAGCGGATTCGCCGATAAATTGGGCGCTGACTACATCGAATCTAGGAACTATGGTCTATCAGTTTTTGCAACGAACTCTGCCCTCCCTGATGCGACAATCGCCGAAATCTCAGAGGGCACTGGGCCTTACGATAACCTGATGAATATGATTGAGCGAGTTTACAATTACGCACAATCACGGAATCTACCGTATAGCATGCCGATGCTGTTTTTCTGGCAGGGTGGCAGCGATGAGAGCGCAGGAACCAGCTATGACGATTATTTGTCCTCAATAACCAATCTGTGGGCAGGCGTGAGGGACAAAGTCGGAAGCATCACAGGTGAGTCACTAGACGAATCTAAAATGCCTATGTGCATCGTGCAGACTGTCAATTTCCACAAATATTCCGGTAGCGTGGGAGCTGTAGGCAGGGCGCATCTTACAATGGCAGAGAATCACGGCTGCTTCGTATTCCCGGATTATTTTGCGACTACAAACCACGTTGATAACGTGCACCACGACAATATCACTTATCGCAGAGTTGGTGTTTATAGAGCAATAGCACTGCGCGAAAAGATAATTAAGGGGCGTGACGTAACAGGAGTTAGGCCTATAAATATTCGTAAACAGGGTAAGCTATTGTTACTGGAATTCGCTACCGTGCACGGCCCCCTCCAATGGTCAAATGGTTCCGACGATTTCCCGATCGCTGACATCGAAAACTATGGGTTTACCGCAGTAGATCGCGATGGCAATGATATTGCTATTTCCAATGTGTCTATCGTTGCCGGCAACACAGTTTGCGTATCTCGCCAGAGCGGTAAATGGTCTGAAACTGATCGTATCCAATATGCAGTATCAGACAAGGGCGGTAATTATCAAGGCCGTGAAGGTGGCCAGCGCGGTCAACTATTCGACAGCAACGGAAAGCGCGACAAAATGACAATTATGGGATTCGAGTTTGAATTTAATTTCCCATGCGTACAATTTGACAAAGAGGTTAACTAATAATGGCTAAATGTTTGAGAATTACTGTGCCCGGAGTGTTTACTAATCCCATACTCCAAAAAGAGATGCCTGAACAGGATTCGTTGCTGGTATATGCTAAAGCATTTTCCGATAATGGAGTTGTTCCCAATGCTGGGTCTATTGGTGATGGTACTGTTATTGGTGATGTTGATATTTCAAAGGGACGTATAGTTTCTAAAAATAAAACCAGTTACATTAAATTCGGTAACGATGGCAGCGTCGATCTATCTAATGGCTACACCGTTTTAGCGTATTCTCAGAATCTAGGACATGGTGCGCTGGGCGGCTACGTTGATCGTGATCCTGATGCCGATGATATAAACATCCGAGAATTAGCATGCACCGGCATCCCAAGTAGCTCTGAACTGAACGGAAAATTCGACTACGAAATGACGGTGCAGAACAAAACCGGCATCCTCATACGTTCTGGTTTGGGAATTAATGTCGGTGAAACGATGGTGATCGGATACTCATTCAAGCGCGGAGTTGGTTATACATACATCACCATCTCTAAATCCGGCGATGTATCAACGAAATCAGATTCTACTGGCTCAGATTCGAGAACTACCGGACACATTGAATGGGGCGGCAACCTGGCATACGACGATCTCCCGGAATCTAGCTCGTTTGCGTTTTGGAATACAAAACTATCAGATGATGACCTGGTTACCGCTGGTAAAATGATGCTGGGTTTATGACGTGCTATGTCCGGCCATGTGCCGGGCATTCATCCGAGTGCGCATCCCGTGCTTAGTCGAACGAGTGGTTGCCATTTGGTTGCTGACTCATCCGGTTGTACCTAGCTCTGTAGACTCAATCGGATGGGACAAATACCGTGGTTACGCTGTATGCCGCATTGCAGGCGCGGTCTGTTCAATATTGCAGCGGTAGGAGGCTTGTATGCCAGCATGTATGCCAATTCCAAATATCGGGTAAAGATGGTTGATTTATATCGATAATTCGAGTCCCTTTGCCCGCTCCAGTTTGTTGCGATCTTCAGCGGTTTCCTCACTTCGCCCCGAGACGATAAGAAACTACTAAGGGCATATCGTCTCCTTGAACTTGATTGGTTTTAACGATCTCTTTTCTGAGATATGGGTATTCGCTTTTTATCTAGTGTAATGTCGCCATTGGCCATTGTTGACAGAATGCTTAACTCGCGAAAAGTGTGAACTTTTCCCAAAGACATACACCTTCGCGAAGCTCAACCTCACATTTATTTGTAACGCATAGGTAGTACTTCCTGTTACCTGTTTGAATATAATGCCTGTTTTCACCGAACAGTTTTCCTACCTTGCATGCACTTCTGGATTTTACGACTGCACATCCGCGGCGTGAAAAGGAGAGGTAGCCGATGCCTTTGGCCATTAACTTACCTGTTTTGGCTTCAACCAAAACGGGAGTAAGGCTCCCCGATGAGTACATTTCGTCAACATGGAGCTGCTTGGTCTCTACGCTGTAGAACAGCTGCTTACTATTAAAGGTGGCAATGGCTATTTTAATATTATGTGGCCCAGAGTTAACGATATCGAAAAAACACCCGTGGATCTTGTGCTCCCACAATGCTTCCGCCATACGCTTATATTCTTCAATTACACGTCCTCTTTTTTCGGTAAGATGGTCGTTAGTTTTTTTATCGGACATGAGTCGGTCGTAGAATTGCTCAAGCGTTCTTTTTCTTCTGACTCGGTAATAGAATTCGCTACGGGTGAAATTTTCCGCAAGTACGGCATCCTGAAGCCACTCCAGCTGCTGGATTTTCGATACCATCTGGCTAGTTTCATGCCCTCCCCCTGGTACATGAAGGGTTTCAGCATTTGCAATACGCTTGGCGTGAAGAGAATCAATATGGAAGGTGGGGTCATATACCACGAGTTTTTTGCATTTCGAGTTTGCTAGGTCAATGGCGCTATCGGCCCACCCTTTATAAGAACGCTCATAAAACCTTAGATCAAAAGGTACTACTGCCGGATCTAGAGTGGAAATTGGGCTGAATAAAACTGCCAGGTCAGCCTTCAAATTATCTCCATGAAGGCCAGCGCCATATGCCCCCATACTCGAACCGATCACGATTCTTCTTTTGAACCCAGCAAAATGCTTTCCCAAGAGCTTGGTAAACTCTCGGAACTCCGGTGATATATACCAGTTGTGACGTTCTATACACACAAAAGACATGATGTTTATACCGCGCCTTCTGAAGTATCTATATGTCGGGTGTATTTTCTCTCCACGTTCGGCTTCTTCTCTTGACGGGTAATGGTCATGAGATCGATAAGTAAAGAAAAACACGATAGGTGAATCGGGCGAGAAAATATGATATCGATAATAAACATTGTCAACAGTGCCAAATATATCTTGCCCTGTTTTAATAATGAAGTCATCTTCTCGCTGTGGTGTGTTGGGCACTGTCGTTGGAGCAGTGGAATTTAACAAAGATAACCTCTCGTCGCTAATTTTGTGTTTTCGTATATCATTCAAGTTTATTAACTATTAGAACAATGAACGTCGAACACAAAAAATTACTGATTATTAGCATTCTAATCAGCCCATGCAATTGCGAGTGGAGCGCGATGTGCTGATGAACGCTAGCAGATTTATCCGTATTAATACCGTAAACGATTTTTCTTAAATCAGCTTTAAAATCGAAGGGGGTCGAATCGTCTATCCTTATTCCTTCAATCGCGATTTTATTAATTGTAACATAGGGAAATTTGTAGTTAATTATAGCTTAAGATTATTCGACAAGCTTGCATAAATAAGGTTAGTGGCCTTTATGTCTGTCAACATCATTTTTATATAAAGGTTGACTAAATAAACAAAAACGTGATTTTCATCAGCTAACAAACCTCCCAATGCAGATAGCCACCACCTATCAATTCGATGCGCCCCCGACCATGGACAGGGTGGAATTCACCCTCTATAACTATCATCTGATAACGATTCTTTGACCGTCGCTGTGTCTCTACGCACACGCCGCGAAAGCATGAAAAACGCGGTGAGGCATTGCAGCGTGGTCGTTTTACCCTTACTGACCAAAGGGAGTAGTAATCCGTGACTAGCAACAAACCTACAGCAACCAACGATGCGGGCATTCCAGTCGCGAGTACCGAGGATTCGCTCACCGTTGGCCCAAACGGCCCGATTTTGCTGCACGATGCCTATCTGATTGAACAGATGGCCGCGTTCAACCGCGAGATGATTGCCGATCGTCAGCCGCACGCGAAGGGCAGCGGTGCTTTTGGCCATTTCGAAGTAACGCATGACGTCAGTAAGTACACTAAAGCCAGCTTCCTGCAGCCGGGCAAGAAAACCGAGATGGCGGCGCGCTTCTCTACCGTGGCGGGGGAGGCGGGCAGCCCTGACACATGGCGTGATCCGCGCGGCTTCGCGCTGAAGTTCTACACCGAAGAAGGCAACTTCGACATGGTGGGGAACAACACGCCAATCTTCTTTATTCGCGATCCGATGAAGTTCCAGCATTTCATCCACTCGCAGAAACGTCGCGCTGACAGCGGCCTGCGTGACAACGAAATGCAGTGGGATTTCTGGACTCAGTGCCCAGAATCAGCGCATCAGGTTACCTGGTTGATGGGTGATCGCGGTATTCCCGCAACGTGGCGCCATATGGATGGCTTCTCCAGCCACACCTATATGTGGGTGAACGCTGAGGGCGAGCGCTTTTGGGTCAAGTATCACTTCAAGACTGATCAGGGCATCCAGTGCATGACGCAGGATGAAGCGGACCAGATGGCCGGTTCCGACGCTGACTACCACCGTCGTGATCTGCGTATGGCAATCGAGCGCGGTGAATTCCCGAGCTGGACGCTGAAAGTTCAGATCATGCCGTACGAAGATGCCAAAACCTATCACATCAACCCGTTTGATCTGACCAAGGTATGGCCGCAGGGTGAATATCCGCTGATCGAAGTGGGTAAAATGGTGCTTGATACCAACCCAACCGACTTCCATACCCAGATCGAGCAGTTGGCGTTTGAGCCTAACAACTTCATCCCGGGCACGGGTCTGTCTCCCGACAAGATGCTGCTGGGTCGTTCGTTCGCCTATGCAGATGCGCACCGTGCGCGTCTTGGCGTTAACTACAAGCAGATTCCGGTTAACGCGCCGAAGTGCCCCGTGCACAGCTATAGCAAAGGCGGCGCAATGCGCATCAATGAAGTCAGCGACCCGGTTTATTCGCCCAACTCTAAAGGCGGCCCCGCAGCCGACGCTCAGAAATTCCCGGAAGACGCCGTGTGGGCCACCGATGGCGAATTCGTGCGCGAAGCCTATACGCTGCGTGAGGACGATGGCGACTTCAACCAGGCTAACGTGCTGGTGAACAAGGTAATGGACGACGCCCAGCGTGATCGTCTAGTCGACAACGCCAGCGGCCATATTCTTGGCGGCGTTGAAGACCCTGATATTCTCGAGCGCGTGTTCCAATACTGGATCAGCGTCGATGAAACCATCGGTAATCGCATCAAGGAAAAAGTGCTCGCGGCCAAGAAAGGCAACTAATGGCCGATTAGGCGGGTAACGCATAGCGTTGCTCGGCACTACTAAAAAAGGCTCCGCCATTGCTGGCGGAGCCTTTCTTGTATGTGCGTATTGTTTTGCTTTACTTCAGCTTGATCGTGCCGTTCAGGTGAAGCGTATTGCCGTTTTTCTCAACAATGTTGCTCCACACGGTACCGTCGTTCCAGTTTTGCACGTGTACCACGTTATCGCCGCTACCGTTCTCGTGCCAGTACACCATGAACACGTTAGGGCTTACTTCTACAGCGGTGTAATCGACGGTTTCGGAATCACCTGAGCCACTACCGGACACATCGGTGAAGGTCATGCGCTGGTTATCAAGGAAGTGCAGATCAAACTTGGCCTGGCCCAGATCGACATGTGCGGTGTAGCCAATAGGCGGGTAGGCGCTGTATACCTTCCAGTCGGTTTCGCCCTTGAACACCTTGGCGCCCATCTCGAGTGCCGAAACATCAGGCAGATCAGGGTATTTTTTCTTCATTTCATCGATAACGCCCGCCGCATCGGGGTTGTTAACCACGGCATGCTTGAAGTTTTCTAGGTACTTACGGTTATTGGCAAGAATGGCCGGGTTGAAATCGTCTTTCAGATAGTGAGGCGGAATAACCTTGGCCGGCTTGAGTTTGGCGATCTCGTCCAGCTTGGCAATCCAGGCATCGATGCCTTTCACGCCCTGGGTGTCGGCCATCCAGATATGCGCGCCCTGCGCAGTGGAGCCGCCGCCAATAACGGTCTTGTTGGAAGGAATCCATAGGTAGCTATGCAGCGGGTCCTGCTTATCCTTCTTGATCTCGATGGTTTCGCCATCAAGCTTCAGGGTGTCTTCATTATAGGCGGTGGGCGTAATGAGCTGCTGCGGGGCATCCTTGCCGAGCTGATCTTTCCACACCGCTAGCTTGGCGTCTTTAGATGTGGAGATAACCCATGCGGTTTGGGCGGTAGAAATTACCTTGGCATCCGGGAATGCTTTAACGATGCGGTCAGCACCGAAATAGTAATCGGGGTCGCTGTACGAAATAAAAATATACTTCAGATGTTTGCCCGACTGCTTAATCTGCTCGATCACTTTATCCGCGTACTGGTTCTGGAATTGCGCATCTACCAGAATGGCGTCGTGATCGCCGCTGATCAGCGTTGAGGTGACCGGAAAGATGCCGTCGCCAGTAGGGTTGAAAGTCGATACTTCGAGAGGGGCTGCATTGGCCAGTGACGATACCGTCAAAGTGGCTGCCGCTGCGAGAGAAGCAAGTGTCTTCATGCGTAATCTCCACGTCCATGTTGGCTAAAGGGGGGCTTGGAAGGGCAAACCATCAGATGGGTAGCGGTTGCCATTTCCAAGTAAACGCATATAGCCACACAGCGAGAACAAAAATAAGTACGCACAAAAATGTAAGTATGCTGCTTAAGCAATTTTTAAATAACAGCGCTCTGCAGAAGCACGACAGCCGACGGGATAATCGGGGCATGAGGCGATAGCTTAAGCTGGGAGTCATTTAGCCTGAACGGGGAAATGCCGCGATTTAGGGAGGGCCGCGTTCGTTTAAAGCGTTAGCGGCTTCTGATAATAGCCTTGGATCCGCTTAAGCAGTGGGGCGCGTGCAATAAAAAACAAATGACATCATTGCGCCGAGGAACATGCCAACCAGCACGTTTTCCATCATGGCGCCAGTAACGCCTCCAATACATACACCAATCAATACACATTTCAGCATAGTAATTCCGCTATTAATTAACACGCTATCATTATAACGTTATTTCAGTTTTGATTAAAGAATAAGCGCAGCGATAGACGACCTGTTACCAGCAAATGGTCTAACCGAGCGGATGAAATCCTCTGGTGGGCAGAGCGGGTTGGCCGTTGCTGCACACTAGGCCGTTGAGCATTGGCTGCGGAATGCGGAAGGAAAGGCGATTGGACCACGGTAGGGCGAGAGAACCCTCAGCCAGCATAATGCGTGCTGGCCGAGGCGATGATGATGCCGAAAGGCTCGGGATACTGCTATGTCGCTTGGGAGCGTCGTTTCTACATGGTTGAGCGCGTCGCACGAGCCAGCAAAGGTGGCCTCAGCGGTAGTGGTACTCGAGGAATTCGTTCTTGCGCGGTCCTTCGATTTTCCAGCACAGCGTGAACCCTGGCTGGGTAAGCACCAGCCGCGCTGCGTAAGTGTCGTCGCCGCAAGGATGCGGATGGCGACTGATCAAGCGCTCACTGTCGCTGGGGTCCTCGATTAGATCGAACAGCCATACCGCGTTGTCCTGACCGCGTCGCTCGTGATGCAAACGAATGAAGTCGCTGTACCAGGTTAGCCGGTAGCGGTTGGTGAAGGGCACCGGCGGCTGTTCCTGTAGGGCGAACTCACCTTGTTCTTCCAAGCGTACTACGCGACGTTCTTCTTCCAATGTCGAATGCACGGTAACGCGTCCGCTGCCGTGCCCATCCCACCCTGTACGTGAACCACTAAGCGTGCGTGCGGAAAATTCCAATTGCGAGATGCTGTTGATCTCAATGCCCAAGCGTATAATTGCAGTCAACTTTCTAGTCTCTAATGGGTTAACCAGGAATGGCGTATCTGATAGCCGTAACGATCCTGTGGTCGTTTTCGTTTAGTTTAATCAACGTATACCTGTCGTCGAGTGTGGACAGCTATTTTGCGGTAATGGTTCGCATTTTGCTCGCACTGGTACTGTTTTTGCCACTGCTGAGGCCGCGTCGCACGCCGCTTAAGACAGCGCTAGGGCTGATGGGCGTTGGCGCCATTCAGATTGGCGCGATGAGCATTTTCGTCTATCAAGCTTTTTCATTGCTTAGCGTACCCGAGGTGCTGCTCTTTACCGTGCTAACGCCGCTGTACGTGACCTTGTTCGATGATGCATTAGCGCGACGTTTTTCTGGCTTCCACTTGGCGACCGCCGCGATAGCAGTGGTAGGCGCACTGCTAATCGCCTCCTTCGATGTCAAACCTGGGTTCTGGAACGGTTTCGTCGTGGTCCAGCTGTCGAATCTCTGCTTCGCCGTTGGTCAGGTGGCCTACCGGCGGTTGCCGGGCTTGGCGGATAGCCGTCATGGGCATCGTGATGCGTTGCAGCAGTTTGGCTGGTTTTATGTTGGTGCGGCGGTGTTGCTGGTGCCCGCATGGCTGCTGCTAGGGGACTGGTCGCGTTTGCCGACTACCCCCGTTCAATGGGGCGTATTGGCATGGTTGGGGCTGATCGCTTCAGGCGTGGGCTATTACTTCTGGAATCAGGGCGCGCGCCGAGTGGACGCGGGTACGTTGGCCATTATGAATGAAGCGTTGAAGCCTGCAGGGCTGGCGGTCAATGTAGTGATCTGGAATCACGACGCCGACCCATGGCGATTAACGCTGTGTAGCGTGGTGATTTGCGGCGCGCTGGCGCTCAATTTGTGGGGTGGTCATCGTCAGCGAAGTGCACAAGCGTAACGCTGAGGCGTTGGCGCAATGGTGCGTGATCGGCATAATGGACGCCATGACCGTTTTGATGAGCGAACTTCCAGCATGATGCAATTTCCTACTGTCGGGATTATCGGACGACCCGGTAGTCAGCACATAGAGGCCTCGCTGCGGTGGTTGGTTAGCTTTTTGCGTGAACGGGGCCATCAGGTAGTACTTGAAAGCGGCGTAGCAACGCTGTTGCGGGACAATCCTAGCGATAATGTAAAAGACATTGCCGATGCGCCACTCGATGCGCTGGGCCAGCATTGTGATCTGGCCATTGTGCTGGGCGGTGACGGCAGCCTGCTAGGCGCAGGGCGGGCGTTGTGCGCTACCCACACGCCAGTGGTTGGCATTAACGGTGGCCGCGTTGGGTTTCTGACCGACATTCCCGCCGATGAGATGGAGCCGCGCCTGACCGAAATACTCAACGGCGATTACGACCGCGAGCAGCGCTTGCTGCTCGATAGCCGCATCGTGCGCGACGGCAAAGAGGTCTCTTACGGATTGGCGCTCAACGACGTTGTGGTGCATGCAGGGCACGTTGCCAGGCTGATCGAGTTCGATCTCTATATCGACGATCAGTTTGTCTATCGTCAGCGCTCTGATGGCTTGATCGTCGCCACGCCCACCGGCTCAACCGCCTATGGCTTGTCTGCAGGAGGTCCGATTCTGCATCCTTCTCTGGATGCCTTGGCACTGGTGCCGATGTGTCCGCACACGCTGTCGAGTCGACCGCTGGTAGTGTCTGCCGCTAGTCGCATCAGGCTCGATATCTGCGCCAATATCGAGCAGCAGCCCTCAATCGCCTGCGACGGCCAGTCGGTACGCACAGCGCAAGTGGGGGATTCGCTGCATATCACACGCAATCCAGGCTATCTCGAACTCTTGCATCCCAAAGGCCATAGTTTCTACGAAAGCTGTCGCAGTAAGCTTGGCTGGACCCAGCACGGCCGGTGACTATGCAGCCTTCTGCTGACGCCATTGATGTGATCGGCGACGTTCACGGCTGTGCCACGTTGCTCAAGCGACTGCTCGACCGGCTGGGCTATCGGCGCAACCGCGATGGGGTGTGGCAGCATCCGCAGCGGCGCGTGCTGTTTTTGGGTGATCTGATTGATCGCGGGCCAGAAATCGTTGAAACCGTGGAGATCGCGCGTGCCATGGCGGAGCGCGGTTTTGCCACCGTGCTGCTGGGCAACCACGAGATCAGTGCGTTGACTGCCTTCTTCCTGCGCGACGAACGACGCGTGCCACGGATTCACAAGGAAACCATTGAGCAATATCGAAGCTGCCCCGAGCGCTGGCGGGATACCCTGAAATGGCTGCTGGAGTGTCCGCTGTGTATCGATGCGGGAAGTTACCGCGCCGTGCACGCATGCTGGGATGAAGCGCTGGCGGCGCCTTTTCTTGATCATCATCCGGACGGGCGCATTGATCGCTATATGCTGATGCGTGCCTGCGATCCGCAAAGCTTTTCGCATATGCTGTTTGGCCGGCTGACGCGGGGGCCGCAACTGGCGCTGCCCGACGGTCGCTCGATGACCTCGCGGGATGGCGTTACGCGGCGCACCTTCCGCACCAGTTTTTGGGCCATCGCGCCACGCTGCTACCAAGATGTGGTATTCCAGCCCGATCCGCTGCCGGAGGATATCGCACAGCGGCCGCTGGATGATGCCAGCAAGCGTCGATTAGTCTTTTATGGTCCTGATCAGCCGCCGCTGTTCTTCGGCCATTATTGGCGTCAGGGGCATCCGGAGCTGATTGGCGATAATCTTGCGTGTCTCGATTACAGCGGCGTAAAAGGCGGCCATCTGGTGGCCTACCGTTTTGACGGCGAAAGACGTTTGAGTGCTGACAAGCTGGTATGGGTAACGGTCGATGATCCCGCGGATATTGGTGCCAGCCACGCTGATATACAGCGTAATCCGGTGCACCAATAAGGCGGCCAAGGAGCTTTCATGCAAACGCCGGTATTGCGCTTTGCGCCTGATGTTGATTTAGCGCCGCTTAGGCAAGCGCTGTGGCAGTCGCGTATTACCCATGATTATCGCGCCTCTCGCGAGTGGCAGGTGATTGCGCTTGCTGATCCCGATCGCTATCAGGAAACCATCGCCCTGATTGAGCGCTGGCAGGCGGGTGAACCGCTGCGAGTAGAGCGCCCGCCACGCGCTATTGCTGAGTCATCTCCATGGCGTCGGGCAGTACAGGCGGCGCTGGTCACTTCGCTGCTGATCGCCGCCTGTCTGGTGGTGTATGGTGTGCTGCAATTGCCCAGTAATCGCGTCTTTCAAGCGCTTTCGATAGTGCCGCTTAATAGTGCCGGCGAACCTCAGGCGACGCTGAGCCAAACGCTTGGCAGTGGCGCTTGGTGGCGCTTGGTAACGCCTGCCTTGATGCATTTTTCGCTGATGCATCTGCTGAATAATCTGCTCTGGGTGTGGGTGTTTGGTCGGCAGCTTGAGCTGCGGGCGGGGCGCTTTCATCTGTTGATGTTCAGCATTGTGGTGGCGCTGATATCGAATCTGGCTCAGTACGTCGCCAATGGACCGCTGTTTGGCGGCATGTCAGGCGTAGTGTTCGGCTATGTGGGCTATCTGTGGTTGCTGAACTGGCTGCGCCCAGCGTGGCAGTTTTTTGTGCCGACCCCGTTGGTGGTGTTTATGCTGGGGTGGCTTGCATTTGGTTTCACTTCGCTGCCCGCGTTGCTGGGGCTAGGTACGATGGCAAACGGGGCACATGTGGCAGGACTTTGTGCGGGTATTTTTGCTGCGCTGGTCACGCATTTTACATTGAGAATAGCGCCGTTGGACGGTAGCGGTTCTCAATCAAGGAGTTCCGATGAGTGATATGACCTTCGATGAATTGGCCGGCCAAATGACGCCAGAGATTCACTTGGCGCTGAAGCAGGCGGTGGAGTTGCGCAAGTGGCCGGATGGTCGAAAGCTGAGCCAGGCGCAGTTGGAGCTATGCCTTGAAGCGATCATCAAATACGAAAATACCCACCAGTTCGACGAACAGTCGCGTACTGGCTATATCGATCGTAGTCGCCATCGGCAGCAGGAGCAGCTTCATGTCGATGACAGCGATGACGGCGACGATATCAAATGGGTGAAGGAGTGACGCTACAGGGCCATGCTCGCAAGTTAGACATCTCTGCGGCAGACAACCATAGCGTCGCGCAATATCGACTGCCCCTGGGGGGGCATTCGGTGGATCTGAATGGGCTGCTCGGACAGCGCATCAGCCTGCGCCAGTTGGGCGAGATTCGCTGCGTTGCGTGCGGCAAGCGCACCAAAAAAAGCTTTTCGCAGGGGCATTGCTGGTACTGCTTCACCCATTTGGCGCGCTGCGATCGCTGCATCATGGCACCTGAGCGTTGCCATTATTTCGAAGGCACCTGTCGCGAACCCGAGTGGGGCGAACGCCACTGCTTCGCTCCTCATATCGTGTATTTGGCCGCTAGCGCATCACTCAAGGTGGGTATTACCAAACCGTCGCAGATGCCGGTGCGCTGGCTTGATCAAGGGGCCAGCCAGGCGCTGCCCATTTTTTCCGTCGCCTCACGTCAGCAGTCAGGCATGGTTGAGGATCTGCTGCGCAGCGCTGTTTCCGACCGCACGCCGTGGCAACGCATGCTGAAGGGCGAGCAGCTGGAGGTTGATCTTGCGGCTACCGCAGTGCAACTACGCGAGCGTTTTCGCGACGGCCTTCAGGCCTTAAGCGAGCGGTTTGGAGAGGGCGCGATCACTCCTTACCCTGATCCGCAGGCATGGCATTTTCATTACCCTGTGCTCGAGGCACCGAGCAAGGTCAAGTCGATTGATCTTGAGCGCACCCCTGAGCTCGAAGGCACCTTATTGGGCCTGAAGGGGCAATACCTGATTCTCGATAGCGGCGTTATTAATGTGCGCCGCTTCCAAGGCTATCTGCTCGAATTCGACGCGGCGTAATGGCTGAATCTCCCTTAACACCTGCGCGGCGCGGCAGCGATCTTTCCCACATGATGATCCGGCCCGCGCGCATCAGTGATATCGACGAGTTAGAAGAGCTCGAATTCGACTGCTTCGATGACGATGTCGCGTTTTCGCGCTGCCAGTGGCGGCATCTGCTGACGCGCGCCAATGCCCTCACGCTAGTAATCGAAAGCGCCGATCGCCAAGCGCCCTCGGGCCAGTATTTGTGGGGCTATGCGATGCTGTTAATGCGGCGCAATAGCCGCAAGGCGCGTCTCTATTCGCTGTGCGTCGAGCCCAGGGTGCAGCGCCAAGGGCTGGCACGGCGACTGCTTGGCAACGCCGAAAATGCGGCCATAGCGCGGGGCTGCAGTAGCGCCATGCTGGAGGTGCGCGCCGACAATCGTGCAGCACTTGCGCTCTATCGGCGCTTGGGTTGGCTGCCGCAAGGCTGGATAGACAACTATTACAGCGATGGTTGTGCGGCGTGGCGCATGATCAAGCCGTTAAGCTCCCGCTAACACGCAGCGCTGCGCTTCCTTCGCAGGGCGAGCGCAGTGTCTTACTGCTGCGCTGATCCCTCGGTCCTTCCTTCGCGCGCCAGCGCAATTAGCGTGGATATCAACCCGCCGATAGCGAGCTTTTTTCAACGCCGGTCGATTGCCTGAGCAGACCTTTTGGCGGTATCGCCCGCGGTATGCTCTTGCCGCTATTCGCGTACTGCGCCGGTGGGTAGGGCTCAGCGGCGACGGTAAGCCAGACCGCCTACTTACAACACCTGCGTTCAGCCGCTGAATCCCTTATGATGGCGGCAATACTGTTCATTGCTGCGTTTCTCAAGGGAGGCTTGGATGTCCGAACCGCGCACCATCTATCTGAAGGATTACCAGCCACCGGCCTACTGGATTGATACGGTTAGCCTTAAATTTGTGCTCGATGACCACGATACCCGCGTACAGGCTACCCTGTCGGTGCGTCACAATACGGCGCGTGAAGTGGGGCTGCCGCTGCGCTTGTACGGTGTCGATCTGACCCTGAAAGCCATCGCGCTGGATGGCCAGCCGCTGGAAGAAGGGCGCGATTATCGTATAGAGGGCGAAACCCTCGACGTGCTAAGCGTGTCGGAGCAGTTCGAGCTGACCACTGAAGTCAGTATCGATCCTGCTGCCAATACCGCGCTGGAAGGGCTATATCGCTCCAGTTCGATGTTCTGCACCCAGTGCGAACCTGAAGGCTTCCGCCGCATTACCTGGTACCCCGATCACCCTGACGTGATGGCCGCTTATACCGTCACGGTGGTCGGCGATCGCGCTTCATTGCCGGTACTGCTCTCCAACGGTAACCCGATTGAATCCGGCGATTTGCCCAACAATCGGCACTACGTGACCTGGCAGGATCCATTTCCCAAGCCTAGCTATCTCTTTGCGCTGGTGGCGGGCAATCTTGAGAAGCGTGAGGACCATTTCATTACCCAGAGCGGACGCAAGGTAACGCTGCAAATCTGGGTTGAAAAGCAGGATCTCAACAAGACTGAATTCGCCATGGGCGCGCTCAAGCGGGCGATGCGCTGGGATGAAGATACCTACGGCCGTGAGTACGATCTCGACCTGTTCATGATTGTCGCGGTCAGCGATTTCAACATGGGGGCGATGGAAAACAAGGGCCTCAATATCTTCAACAGCGCGGCGGTGCTGGCGAACCCTGAAACGGCCACCGACGCCGCATTTCAGCGCATCGAAGGCATCATTGCCCACGAATATTTCCATAACTGGTCTGGCGATCGCGTGACCTGTCGCGACTGGTTCCAGCTTGCGCTGAAGGAAGGGCTGACGGTATTCCGCGATCAGTCATTCTCAGCGGATATTAACTCAGCACCGGTCAAGCGCATTCAGGATGTCAATTTCCTGCGTACCCACCAGTTTGCCGAAGACGCCGGTCCTACCGCTCATCCGGTCAGGCCCGAAAGCTTCATCGAAATATCGAATTTCTACACCCTGACCATTTATGAAAAGGGTGCTGAGCTAGTGCGTATGCTCAAGCACCTATTGGGGCCAGGCGATTATCGCAAGGGTACCGATCTGTACTTTTCTCGCTTCGATGGCCAGGCGGTACGCGTAGAGGACTTTATCGATTCGCTGGCGGAAGCGGGCAATCGCGACCTCACTCAGTTCATGCGCTGGTACTCACAGGCCGGTACGCCCGTGCTGGAGGTTAGCGATGAGTACGATGAAGGGGCGCAGCGCTACCGTTTGACGGTGCGCCAGCACACGCCTGCTACCCCCGGACAGCCCGCCGAGTCGAAGCAACCGCTGCATATTCCGCTGCGGTTAGGGCTTCTGAGTGAGCAGGGCGAGGCGCTGTCGCTGGTCATAGAGGGCAAAGCACTGGGTACCGATACCGTGGTAGAACTACGCGATGCCGAGCGTAGCTTCGTCTTCGAAAACGTTGCCAGCCGGCCGGTGCCTTCATTGCTACGCGGGTTTTCAGCGCCTGTGCAGCTGCAATACGACCACTCGCCTGCCGCCTTGGCGCTGCTGATGAAGCACGACGAAGATGGCTTCAACCGTTGGGATGCTGGGCAGCAGCTGATGCGACGCGCGATTGAGTCAGCCATGCGTGCCATTCAGCAGCAGCAGGCGCCGGAGCTCGATCCGCTGTTGGCCGATGTGGTCGGTACGCTGGTATCAACGCCCAGCGACGACTACGCCGTTCTGGCGGAAATGCTCACCTTGCCGAGCGAGCAATACGTTGCGGGCTTCCAGCAGCAGATCGATGTCGATGCCATTCATCAGGCGCGCAATTTCGTGCGTCAGGCGCTAGGCGATACCTTCTACGCTGAATTCCTCGCGCTTTACCGTCAGCAGCAAAGCGATGCGCCTTACGTGCCCGAATTCAAGCAGATTGCGCAGCGTGCGATCAAAAACGTGGCGCTGAGCTATCTGTGTGCCAGCGGGCGCGATGAAGGCCTCGCGCTGGCGAAGCAGCAGTTCGATGCAGACGCCAATATGACCGATGTGCGCGCGGCCATGACACTGCTGGTACACAGCGATAACAGCGAGTTGGCCGATCACGCAGTGAAACGCTTCGGCGAGCAGTGGGGGCACGACTCGCTGGTGATGGATGCCTGGTTCGGTATTCAGGTAACCCGTCCGCAGCCCGATGTGCTCGAAAGGGTGAAATTCCTGATGCAGCATCCGGCATTCTCGCTGAAAAACCCCAATAAGGTGAGGGCGCTGGTAGGGGCATTCGCGACCAATCGGGTTAACTTCCATCGCATTGATGGCGAGGGCTACCGGCTGCTGGCCGACGTAGTGATCGAGCTCAATCGCCTTAACCCCGAAATCGCCGCGCGCATGATTGTGCCGCTAACGCGCTATCAGCGCTTCGACGAACAGCGTCAGCAGCTGATGCGTGAACAGCTGGAGAGGATTCGCCGTGAGCCGCTGTCACGTAATCTGTTCGAAATAGTCGAGAAAGCGTTAGCGGCTGGCTAGCGCGATAAGGGCGTAAGCGCCGGGGTAACGGGCCAGCGGCTCGCGCGATATCCCAAAGGCACTGCACCATGGCGAGGAAGTATGTTCGCCTGCGCTAATGCTAGCGGGCGAGATAAAAGAAAAGTGCCATGTCGATTTGTTCGATATGGCACTTTTTTATTGATTAACCCTGGGTGTTGCTGCCGAGCCTGGGCGGTGCTGATAGCCACGGGCACGATTAATAGCGGGCGCAGCCGCCGCTTGGCGGTGTTCATGAGAATTTCTCATGTTTATTTGAGTATAAGTCATTTCTATTCATGAAAGAACGTGTGTATAAAGATCGACTCACCGCTGCGAGTCAATGCTTAGTTGGCTAATTGCTTATCGCGTTAACGTCATTGCGTTCTAAGCCGTTGGCACTTCTTAATTAACGGATAGGGGCATGTTGCAAACATGAATAACGACATAACATTTAGTATTAACAGTATTAGATTCGACGAGCATTATGTGCCCGCCGAACGCACGCGCATTACTACCAATTTCGCTAATCTCGCACGGGGAGAAAGCCGTCAGGCTAATCTGCGTAATACTCTCACGATGGTGAATAATCGATTCAATGCATTAGCGCACTGGGATAACCCGAAGGGCGATCGCTATTCGGTCGAGCTCGATATCCTCTCGGTAGACGCTGATATTGAAGGTAATGGAAATAACTTTCCCATCATTGAAACCCTGAAAACCACCATTGTGGATCACCAGGATGATCGGCGTATCGAGGGAATGGTGGGAAATAACTTCTCTTCCTACGTACGCGATTACGACTTCAGTGTGCGGCTACTGGAACATAATAAGGACAGTGAGCAGTTCAGCATTCCCGATAAGTTTGGTGACCTGCACGGAAAACTGTTTGACTGTTTTATAAACTCCTCGACCTACCGCGAACAGTTCAGCAAGCCGCCGGTTATCTGTATTAGCGTGTCGAGTACAAAAACCTATTATCGCACTGAAAATTATCACCCCATACTAGGCGTTGAATATCGCCAGGATGAGTTTTCGCTAACCGACCAGTACTTCGCGAAAATGGGCATGAAGATTCGCTATTTCATGCCGCCCAATGCCGTGGCACCGCTGGTGTTCTATTTCCGTGGCGATTTGCTGAATGATTACTCTAACCTCGAGCTCATCAGCGCCATTAGCACCATGGAAACCTTCCAGCGGATTTATCGCCCCGAGATATACAACGCCAATGCGGCTGCTAGTCAATGCTTCCAACCGCGCCTTGAGCATGAAGACTTCTCTCTGACCCGCATCGTTTACGATCGCGAGGAGCGTAGCCAACTGGCGGTGAAACAGGCCAGGTTCACCGAAGAGAACTTCATTAAGCCATACCAAGGTGTACTGGATCAGTGGGCCGAGCATTACACGATTTGATCAGGCAACAACGACAGGACGACGTAGCGTGAAAAAGTTATTACCCACAGCAACGGCAGGCAGTCTGCCTAAACCTTCATGGCTAGCCGAACCAGAGAAGCTCTGGTCGCCCTGGAAGCTGCAGGACGATGTGCTCACCGAAGGCAAGCACGATGCCTTGCGGCTGGTACTGCAAGAGCAGGAGCTGGCGGGCATTGATATCGTGAGCGATGGCGAGCAAACGCGTCAGCATTTCGTGACCACCTTCATTGAGCATCTGAACGGGGTGGATTTCGAAAAACGCGAAACCGTGCGAATTCGCAATCGCTACGATGCCAGCGTTCCCAGCGTAGTGGGTGAGGTCTCGCGTCAAAAGCCGGTGTTTGTGGAAGATGCCAAATACCTGCGCCAATTGACCGAGCGGCCGATCAAGTGGGCGCTGCCTGGCCCCATGACAATGATCGACACGCTTTACGACGGCCACTACAAGAGCCGCCAGAAACTGGCCTGGGAGTTCGCTACCATTCTCAATCAGGAAGCGAAAGAGCTTGAGGCTGCAGGCGTCGATATCATTCAGTTCGATGAGCCTGCCTTCAATGTCTTTTTCGACGAAGTGAACGATTGGGGAATTGAAACCCTCGAACGTGCGATTGAAGGGCTGAACTGCGAAACCGCCGTTCATATTTGCTACGGCTACGGTATCAAGGCCAACACCGACTGGAAGAAAACGCTCGGAAACGAATGGCGCCAGTACGAAGATGTCTTCCCGAAACTACAGCGCTCGAACATCGACATGGTATCGCTGGAGTGTCAGAACTCCCACGTGCCGATGGAGCTGATCGAGCTGATTCGCGGCAAGAAGGTGATGGTAGGGGCGATTGATGTGGCCACCGACACCATCGAAACGCCTCAGCAGGTCGCTGACACGCTACGCAAGGCGTTGCAGTTTGTTGATGCTGACAAGCTGTATCCGTGCACTAACTGCGGCATGGCGCCGCTGCCGAGAAAAGTAGCGAGAGGGAAGCTTGCAGCATTGAGTGCGGGAGCTGATTTGGTCAGGCAGGAGTTGGAAGGCTAATCAGCAGCGTCTCTTGCTAAATAACTAGCCCCGAATAATACACCGAGGGTCGGCGGTTATTCGGGGCTTTTTGTTACTATTCCAACGGCAGCGGGTTATCGAATACCTTGCGCAGTACGAAGCTTGATTGCACGCCGGTAACGCCTTCGATGCGGGTAATATGGTTTAGCAGTAGATCGTGGTAATCGTCCATATCGCGCACCGTCACCTTGAGCTGGTAGTCGGCTTCTTGCCCAGTCACCAGTAACGCCTCGACGATTTGTGGCAGATCGGCAAGCTTTTTCTCAAACTGAGCAAAGCGCTCGGGGGTGTGGGCGTCCATTGAGATATAAAGCAGCGCCATTAACTTCAAGCCCAACTGCTTGGCGCTTACTTCAGCACGGTAGCCGCTAATCAGGCCGCTTTCCTCGAGCGCTCGAACTCGCCTCAAACAAGGGGAAGGAGAAAGACCAATGCGGTCGGCAAGCTCCTGGTTGCTAATGCGCCCATCGCGCTGCAGTACTTCTAGGATTTTACGGTCGTATCTGTCTAGCGAAAAAGCGGGTTCGGCCGAATTCATTCTGCTCTCCTGAAATCTTATTTCGTATTTTGTTTTTATTGTGCAATAAACTACTGCGCATTTAGCCATTGAAACTGGGTTGACGCAACATTCGATAGCCTCGGCAAGGCGGATATTGCAAACGGCGTCGTCGCGGTGGAGGACTATTTAGCACCTGC
The DNA here is from genome assembly GCF_051251145.1 of Carnimonas bestiolae. Lineage (NCBI taxonomy): Bacteria > Pseudomonadati > Pseudomonadota > Gammaproteobacteria > Oceanospirillales > Halomonadaceae > Carnimonas > Carnimonas bestiolae. The sequence continues at coordinate 55,586 of NZ_JBPCZK010000001.1, forward strand.
TCAGCGACAGCACTATTGGATAATAAATCCAAGCAGGCTTAGCCCAATCACCAGCCAGATAAGGCCACTAATAAATGCCTTGGCCATTAGGCGGCGAATACCTTTAACGATAAGCGCGATGCCAATAACGGCAATCACAATGCTGAAGAGCGAATGGCCGATGCCCAATTCGTCGCCCAAGCCGCCGGCAAATCCTTTGAAACTATCGCCAAAAGACGAGAAGAAGGTATTAACCCACTCAATAAGCGTACGCAAAACGGCACCGATGGCCGCGCCCACTTGGGCAAAAAAGTCGTGCATAGGGTGTCCGTTTCAGCTGCAGTAAATTGTAATCGTAACGACCAACGGTTAGTGCTGGGTCGCCATTTGCGTATTCATCCAGCGAATTTCATCGGCCCAGCGTTGCGGCTCGACGGTTTCCAGGATCATTGGCAACCGATCGAGGCGGCTGTCGCCAATAAAGGCGCCAATGCCTTCCAGACCAATATTGCCTTCGCCCAGACTATCGTGGCGATCAACGCGGCTGCCCAAGGCGCTTTTGGCATCGTTAACATGCAGGGCTTTCAGGAATTGCAGGCCGACAATACGCTCGAACTCGTCCCACACCTGCGCTGCGCCAGCGGCTGAGGTGAGGTCGTAGCCAGCGGCAAAGGCATGGCAGCTATCGATGCACACGCCAACGCGCTGCTTGTCTTCCACCTGATCGATAATCTCGGCCAACTGCTCAAAACTATAGCCAAGGTTGCTGCCCTGACCAGCGGTATTTTCGATCACTGCGGTGGTGAAAGCGGTACGCTCCAGCGCTTGGTTAATCGACTCGGCAATCAGCGCTAGCGATTCGCTAGGGGATATCTTGCGCAGGTGGCTGCCTGGGTGGAAGTTCACGAGATGGATGCCCAACTGCTCGGCACGCTGTAGCTCATCGAGAAACGCTGCACGCGACTTTTCCAACGCAGCGCTATCAGGATGCCCCAGATTAATCAGGTAGCTGGCGTGCGGAAGAATCTGCTGCGGACCAAATCCGTGCTGCTCGCAGCCTTGCTTGAACGCCTCAATCTGTGCCGGATCGAGCGGCTTGGCCCGCCACTGGCGCTGATTCTTGGTAAACAGTGCAAAGGCACTGGCGCCTATCTCAACGGCGCGTTCGATCGTATTGGCGACCCCGCCTGCAGCGCTCACGTGGGCTCCCGTATAGTTCATGCCGGTGACATCCTGTCGCGTGATAAGTGGTTGAAAATGCGTTCAGTTTAGCAAAAGCTATGGTGCGACCACCACATGGGGTTTTGGTCCGCGTTGCACCCAGCGAACGATGCCGGAAACAACCGCGAATAGTGCAAGATAACCCAAGCGAGAGGGCGCGGTCGCTACGGTAATTGAGCAATGCCTTAAGAGTAAAAATGTCGCCGTAGCGTCTTTGCAGCCTGTATCACTATGTAAGCTAACGTTGTTGTCGCTAGTATTTATATAGGGGGCGCGTCATGATGGTTAACGTTTTGAATTGGCTATCTTGCTCATGCCCAGCGAATTTATAGCGAGATCACGGGTCAATGTAGTGTCGTGCATAACAACTTGCTACTGGCGAAGTTGATACGTTGCACCGTAAAAGAAACTGATGAGGGAAGTGGGCTTTTACTTCCTGATAGTCACTATTTTCGTTGGGGTGTGGTTATCGCTGGAAGGTATTTCCAGCCTTTTATGTTAGTTCAGAGCCACTGAATTTAGTGGGCTGATCCGCTACAATAGGTTGCATTACATGGTCTACGCCATGGTGTTCATTTAAGGAGTTTTGCGTGCCAGTGCACTCTCAATCACATCGGGTCGGCCCCCAGGGTCGGCTGCAAAAACGAATTGCAGTACTTTCCATCGGCCTTGCGGGGTTTTTTAGCGCCCATCTGGCGTTCGCCTTCAATTTCGAAGATGTCGCCGATCAGGCGCGCAGCCTATCGCAGGAAAGTTATTCAGCTCCTTCCAGCAATCTTCCCGATAGCCTTAAACAGCTCGATTTCAAGCATTACTCCGATATTCAGTTCAAGCCCGATGCGTCGCTTTGGCGCAGCGAAGATCTACCCTTCGATATTGGCTTTTTCCATCAGGGCATGCGCTATGACATGCCGGTCAAAATTAATCAGGTCGATGAAGGTGAGGTGAAACCACTCACCTATAGTCCTGATCAGTTCAACTTCGGCGACAGCGGCATCGATCCCGCTAGCTTGCAGGACGTTAACGGGTACGCAGGGTTTCGCGTTAACCACAAGCTCGATGGCAGCAGCAAGCAGGAGATGATGGTGTTCCTGGGCGCCAGCTATTTCCGCGCGATCGGCGGTAATCAGCGCTACGGTAGCTCTGGTCGTGGTGTTGCGATCAATACTGCATTGTCTTCTGGCGAAGAGTTCCCGCTGTTCAAGGAATTCTGGATTGCCAAGCCGAAGAAGGACGATCCCTATCTGGTGATTTACGCACTGCTCGACTCCAAGAGCCTGACTGGTGCCTATCGATTTGTCGTGCGCCCCGGCGCTGACACCGTCGTCGATGTACGCTCTGAGCTATTCCTGCGCACCAGCGTCGATAAGATTGGTATCGCGCCGCTTACCAGCATGTACCTGTTCAGCCCGGCCCAGCCGAGTTCTGAGGTGAACTACCGCCCGGCCATCCACGACGCTAACGGACTGGCTATTCAGACCGCCAACGATCGGGGCGAAGATCAGTGGCAGTGGCGGCAGTTGGCGAATCCGCAACGTCTCAATATTTCCGACATTCCGGTTGAGAAGTTGCGTGGATTCGGATTGCTGCAAAACAGCCACAACTTCGATAACTACCAGGACCTTAACGATCGCTACGACCTGCGTCCCAGCCTGTGGATCAAGCCACTGGAAAATTGGGGCAAGGGGGATGTTGAGCTCGTCGAAATTCCCACGCCTGACGAAACCAACGACAATATCGTTGCGTACTGGAAACCCGAGGCAAAATTGCCGGTGGGCGAGCCGATCAATTTCAATTACCGCATGGTGGTTACCAAGGATGAGCAGCGTTTGAAAAACCCCGATCTGGCATGGGTCGATCAAACGCGTCGCTCGCTGGGCGAAACCACCCAAGACAATCTGGTGCGCAAGCCGGATGGCTCTAACGCCTACATCGTTGATTTCAAGGGCCCCAATCTGAAGGATCTGGATGCCAACAGCGGCGTAAGCCTTGAGGCAAGCGCAGGTGACAACGGCGATATCGTCGATCGTCAGGTTGTTCGCAATCCGGTTAGCGATGGCTTCCGCGTGATTTTGAAAGTGAAGGCGAAAGACGCGTCGAAACCGGTAGAAATGAACGCCTTCATCAAGGATGGAACCGGTCAGCGGTTGTCGGAAACCTGGAGCATGGTGCAGCAGCCCAATGACTGATATATCCGCATCTGGTGAAAACGCCGCTGCGCTCTATTTGCAGCGGCTGGCGCAGCAAGCAAAGGATAGTGCTGAAGCCGAACGGCTGCGCCGCGAGGCGGCGTCGGTCGAGTCGTTCGATCAGGTTCAGGACGCGCTGGCGGAAGGGCAGCGCAACAGCGCCGATCCGGCCAGCACTTCAGTGCTCAAGCGTATCGAAATTGCCTACGGCAGCACGCCGCTGGCGCCGTCGAGCGTGTTCCGCAAGGACCCGGCTGGACGTGTTCAGCTACTCACGCTGCCGCCGATCAATCGCTTGCCGATGGGGCCCAAGCCCTGGACTACCGGTCTGTTTGCGCGGATGGTGAAAGGCGTTCAGCTGCGCCGTGGCAAGGTGAGCCCCTGGCGCAGTAAGCGAGAATCCTCCGAACGGCCGGCGCGTCCGCGCTGGCGCATCGTCGGCAGTATTCGTCGCTGGATTCTGCTACTGCTGGTGATTGCGCAAAGCGCGCTGGCGGTCACCTATATGGCCACCATCCTGCCCAATCACGGCAGCACCGTGCTGGAAATGACCAACATGGTGTTCTTTGCGGTGCTGTTTGCGTGGGTATCGTCGGGCTTCTGGACAGCGTTGATGGGCTTCTATCAACTGCTGACTGGTCGCGATCGGTATTCGATCAACGCCAAATCGATTCCCGACGACGCGCCCATTGCCGCAGAGGCAAAAACCGCACTGCTGATGCCCATCTTCAATGAGGACGTCAATCGCGTTTTCGCAGGGCTGAAAGCCACCTATCTGTCGCTCAAGGATGCCGGCCAGCTCGATCATTTCGACATCTATATTTGCAGCGATTCCGCTGATCCCGATACCTGTGTGGCCGAGCAGACCGCGTGGCTGAGGCTGTGCCGCGAAGTCGATGGTTTCGATAATATCTTCTATCGCCGCCGCCGCCGCAGGGTCAAGCGCAAGAGCGGTAACCTCGATGACTGGTTGCGTCGTTACGGTGCCGACTATCGCTACATGCTGGTACTCGACGCTGACAGCGTAATGACCAGTGCCTGTTTGACGCGCCTGGTCCAACTGATGGAAGCCAACCCCAATGCGGGGTTGATCCAAAGTGCTCCAGTAGCCGCAGGGGCGACCAACCTTTACGCACGCCTTCAGCAGTTCGCTTCCAAGGTTTACGGGCCGCTGTTCACCGCTGGCCTGCACTTCTGGCAGTTGGGCGAATCGCATTATTGGGGCCACAACGCGATCATTCGCGTCGATCCCTTCATGCGCTATTGCTCGCTGGCACCGCTGCCGGGCAAGGGCTCGCTGTCGGGCGAAATCCTCTCTCACGACTTCGTTGAAGCGGCCTTGATGCGGCGTGCCGGGTATGGCGTGTGGATCGCATACGATTTGCCGGGTTCCTATGAAGAACTGCCGCCCAACCTGCTCGAAGAGTTACAGCGAGATCAGCGCTGGTGCCACGGTAACCTGATGAACGTGCGGCTGCTGTTCGTGAAAGGCATGCATCCGGTACACCGCGCGGTGTTCGTGACTGGCGTGATGTCGTACCTGTCGGCGCCGCTGTGGTTTATCTTCCTACTGCTATCCACCGCGATGCTGGCAGTGTCGAGCTTCTCGGCGCCGCAGTATTTCACTCAGCCGATGCAGCTTTTCCCAAGCTGGCCAGAATGGCATCCATGGCGCGCGGTGGGGCTCTTCAGTACCACGCTAACGCTGCTGTTCTTGCCGAAAATTCTCAGCGTGCTGTTGATCGCCTGCAAGGGTGCCGAACAATACGGCGGGCGGCTGCGGCTGTTCGTGAGTATGGTGATCGAGTCGCTGTTCTCGATGCTACTGGCGCCAGTGCGCATGCTGTTCCACACCAAGTTTGTGTTCGGCGCATTGCTGGGCATCAAGGCGAAGTGGAAATCGCCCGACCGTGCCGGTGGTGAAACCAGCTGGGGCGATGCCGCGAAACGCCATATGGGCCAGACCATCCTTGGTATTGTGTGGATTCTGGTGGTGCTGTGGCTCGATCCGCGCTTTCTGATGTGGCTGTCGCCGATTGTTGGGGCGCTGGTGCTGTCGATTCCGGTATCGGTTATCTCCAGCCGAGTGAATCTGGGTATCGGAGCACGCAAGCGTCGTCTGTTCCTGACCCCCGATGAAGCACATCCTGCGCGCGTGCTGCGCCGTACCTGGAAATTCAATCATATTGGTCGCGAACGCGGGCTTGGTCCGAGCTTCGTTGATAGCGTGGTGGCGCCAGTGGCAAACGCAGTAGCATGCGCGATGGGCTTTGCTCGTCACCGCGAGTCGGAGCTACTGGACGCGCGGCGTCAGGAGATCGTGCGCCAGGCGCTGGCAGCCGGTCCCGAGCGTTTTCCCGCGCCGCTCAAGGTGGCTGTGCTTGACGATCCGGTAATGCTATCTCGACTGCACTATGTGGTGTGGAGTCGCCGCGATAAGTACCCGAGTTGGGTGAATGCGGCCGATCTCGAAAGCGCCGCTATCAAGCCCTAAGTAGCAAAAAAGTAGTCAGTCCATCTAACCGCTGTTGCCGAGGTAACAGCGGTTTTTTTAACGCTGAGTGCCGCCGCGTTGAAGTTGCGGAGGGAAGTTGAGAGAGTATTCGGGCCTCTTGGCGTTACTGCTTGCCGACGCGGCTGGTGATGCACTTAAGACGCAATGGCGTATGCTGGCAGGGTGTTTTATAACAGATAGCAGGGCGATGAATATCAGCCGCTGGCCTGGCGCAGGTGGGTAGGCGCAACCAACTACGGTTTTACTGTTTTATCCAAAACAAAAGGAATTACTGTTCCATGAGCGTTTTTTCAATCAGACGTACCGCGTTGAGTGCTGCCATTGCGCTTACCATGGCGGGGTGTCAAAGCCATGCTGAGCACAACGGCGCCGCCGATCAGTCGATCTCGAAAAGCTCGGTCGATTATCACATCGATCAGGATAAGCTGCCGGCGCTGATCAAGTTCTCCCCCGACGATCTGGATGAGCGGCTGAATGCGTGCACCGACCTGAACGCCTACGTTAATCAGAAGTGGATCGACAAGGCAGATATTCCACCGGACCGTCCGCGTTGGGGCGCGTTTGATTCGTTGGCCGAGCGCTCGCTGGGCATTCAGCGGCAGATCGCTGAGCAGGCCGGGCAGTCTGACAGCGCCACAAGCGTTGATAAACTGCTGCACGATTTCTGGCGCTCGGGCATGAATGAAACACGTATCAACCAGCTGGGGATTACGCCCATCAAAGGCGAGTTAAGCGCCATCGATGGTCTCTCTTCTTCCAGCGATGTGGTGCATTTGATTGAAGATCGTCTCGAGCAAGGCGACGAGCTGGTGTTCGGTATGGGCGCAAGCTCCGACTTCAAGAACCCCAAGCGCAATATTCTCTACATCGATACCAGCGGGCTGGGGCTACCGGATAAGAACTATTACACCGACGCCCAGCACGCCGATGACCTGCACGCGTATCAGGCGTATCTGGCCAAGCTGCTAAGGCTGTCTGGCACTGAAGCGCGCGAGGCGGCTTTGCAGGCAGAGCAGGTGGTGGCGCTGGAAGGCCGGCTTGCCAAGGTGTCGTACTCGCAGGAGCAGCAGTCCCGCGATGCATCGCTGGCCTACAACCCGGTTCAGGTGAGCGAAGCCGATAAGCTAACCCCGCACATTGATTGGAGCAGTTTGCTGCAGCGGCTGGGTATCAATACCCAGGACAAGGTGTCGTTGGTCAATCCCGAGTTTTTCAAAACGCTTGATCACGAACTTGCATCAACGCCGGTGTCTGTGTGGAAGGCCTATCTGAAAGCACACACCCTGAACGACGCTTCCTCCTATCTGAGCGATGATTTCGCCAATGCGCGTTTCGATTTCTACGGCAAGGAGCTGAGCGGCCAGAAGCAAATTACGCCGCGTTGGAAACGTGTGTTGGGCCAGCTCAACGATTCGGTCGGACAGGCGATGGGGCAGCGCTATGTCGACGTTGCCTTCTCCGGCGATGCCAAGGCCAAGATTCAGACGCTAGTGGAAAATCTCTCTCAGGCGTTGAAGGCGCGTATCGAAGCCGTCGACTGGATGAGCGATGAAACCAAGGCCCGCGCTATCGAGAAATGGAAAGCATTTACCCCGCGCGTTGGTTATCCCGACAAATGGCGTGATTGGTCTGGCTTGAGCACATCAGACAACGATTATCTGGCCAATATTCGCGCCGCGCAGCGCTTCAACTTCAAATGGGATCTGGCCAAGGTAGGTCAGCCGGTAGACCCGAACGATTGGGGCATGACGCCGCAAACGGTCAATGCCTACTACAATCCGTCAGCCAATGAAGTGGTCTTCCCGGCCGCCATCCTGCAGCCGCCGTTCTTCGATCCCAATGCCGATATCGCCTTTAACTATGGCGGCATCGGCGCGGTGATCGGGCATGAAATGACGCACGGTTTCGACGATCAGGGCGCGCGCTTTGGGCCGCACGGCAACTTTGAAAACTGGTGGACGCCTGCCGACAAGAAACGCTTCGATGAGCTGGCGCAGGGGCTGGTAGATCAGTTTGACCACTACAAGGTGAATGGTCAGCCGGTGAATGGTCATTTGACGCTCGGCGAAAACATTGCTGATCTAGGCGGACTAAACACTGCCTACGATGCGCTGCAAAAGGCCAAAGCGGGGCAGCAGGACCCAATGGTGGGCGGCCACAGTCGCGACGAGAACTTCTTCTTCAACTTCGCGACCGTATGGCGCTTCAAGGCGCTGCCGCAGTATCAGCGCATGCTGCTAACCGTTGATCCGCACGCCCCGACGTCGCTACGTGCGATCGGCGCGCCGTCCAACATGCAAAGCTTTGCCAAGACCTTCCAATGCAAGCCAGGCGATAAAATGGTGCGCAGCGGCGACCAGCGCGTCGAAATCTGGTGATGCTGGCAGCATTTTGGTAGCCAACACCATCAAGCCCGGGAATTATTCTCGGGCTTTTTTTGTGGCTGTCGGGTGGCAGGTTCCGAGGGTTCATTCGCCCCTAGAAGCAGGCTCCGGTGGACGAAAGGCTTCAGCATTCTCAAAAATCCATAGCCACACAGGAATGAGCTTCACCAGAAACTCTTCTCCCAATGCGTTAAGCGAATACTCCACGTGGGGTGGAACCTCTGCGCGGTCATGCCGCGTAATCAAATTATCTCGTTCCAGCTGTCTGAGCGTTCTGGTTAGCATCCTGCAACGCTCGAGCAGGCCCTCGACGACATACCGCGCGGTATTCGCAGGAGTGGGGCGGGGCGTGGACCAAGGAGAGTACCTTCAATGCTCAGCAAGGCATCGCCAGCGAGGAGATAGCGGCATGGATGGAACAGCGTCTGCCGTTAGCTGCTGCGCCTTCACCGGATGAGAACGCATAGCCCTAATACCGTTAGCGCTCCCGCGACAGCACCTCAATCACTCTGAAGTGCTCGCATACCAGCAGCATATCCTTAGCAAACAGGCCAAGACGCTCGAAAAATGCTTGGTGCTCGCGCTGCCAATACATCAGCGATAGATCGCCTTCTCCCTCGGCGCGCGCGAAGGCGGCATCGATGTCGTGAAAGCGTCGCTGCGTAACGGATATCAGTTCGATAACGCAGGCTGGTACGCCTTGTCCATCTTCGATGATAGCGCGGGAGCCTTGCTGGGGCAGCGGCTCTTGGTCATTGACATAGCCCTGCAGCGCTGAGCAGGTCGCTGTTTTGGTGCCGCTCAACACCAGTGCCAACAGTTGATCGGCCTGCTGCGGAGAATCGCCGAACGACCAGCGCGGCAGCTCGCTATAGTGGTCAGGTAGCATAGTGAATCCTTTCGACTGGTGAGACGTGTTCATGCCGAAATGGCATCCGCCATCCATAATAGCCAACAGCGCGCGCGGTGATGCGACGCTGACTGCTCGGACATAAAAAACGCTCTGCCGATGGCTCGGCAGAGCGTTGAGCGATGGTGCAATGCAGCAGGCGGTTAGGCCTTGTCGCCACCCTGATGAGAAAGGGTGGTCACTTCATCGAGGCGTACGTGCCCATCGGTAAAGGCTGCGCGCGCATCGGGCAGCGTATCCAGCAGTTGGATAGTGTGCGTTAGCGCATGGATGGCGGCGACTAAATCACGGGTGTTGCCGGTTTCCGAAATGGTGTGCATGTTGCGAATCGGGAAGCCCACCGAAGTAGCAGCGCTATCGACCGAGGCCAACGCGGCGGCCATGCCGTCGGTGCCGGTATCGCGACCGGTAACGTCAAGCTGAATCGGAATGTCGTTCTGCTGTGCTGCTTTCTGAATGAAATGGTTAAGCGTGGCGCTGGTTACCGCGCCTACCGCCAGAGTGAAGCCCTTGCCCATCTCCAGCGGCTGTACGCGCTTGTCGCCGATGCCGGGAGCCGCCACATAGTCGTGGTTGACGTCGACACCTACCACGGCATCGGGCTTGAAGCTTCCGGCCAGTACGCGGCTGCCAAAGCGGCCGATTTCTTCGTGAGTGGCCATCGCAAACAGCACGCGTACCTTCTCGGTACCGCCTGCTTCAGCGATCAGGCGTGCTACCTCGGCAGTCACATAGCAACCGAGCCCGTTATCGAGGTAGGCACCGTAGAAGGTGTCAGGACTGAAACCACGGCGAACAGGACGGTTGAAGATAATCGAATCACCGGGGCGAATGCCCAGGTTCAGCACCTGCTGCTTCTTGTTCTCGCCCCAAATCTGTAGATCGACGTAGATCTGTTCCTTGCGAATACCGCGCTCGCCGCTGCGGGTTGGCGCATCAGCAAAATGAATGGCGCCCAGCGCTTCAACGGTGCCGCCGTCGATACGACGATACTGACCGGGCTGTTCGGGATCTTCGCTGAACAGAGACACTTCGTGACCAACCAGCACATTGGGAAGCATCGAATCAGTATTGACCCAAATCTTGCCATCTTCGCCAATCGAGCGAACCTGCATGCGAATCTTGTCGGCATGTCCGATCAGCATGATCGAGAACAGGTCATCGCGCCCGGGATGAGTGTCGAGCACGATCCCCGCATTGCCCTTGAACTGGTGAATATGCCAATCATCGAGCTTGATGCTTTCCAGACGTGGCTTTAGTACGCCGTACGTCATTGCACCTTCCAAACCTACCGGGCTTGGCGCGGCCAGAATTTCCTTGATCAACTCGAACTGCTCGTCGGGCAGCGATTGCTGCCAAGGGGCGCTGTCAGTCATGGTGCTCTCCTGTGATTGTTCGTTTATGTGGTCGACTCGTATCCTTGGGCGCGCTAACGGTTGTCGCGCAAGCGCTCAGTCGTTGGGTCAGGCATCGCGGTATGCTTCGATGGGAGCGCAGCTACAGACAAGATGACGATCACCAAAGACGTTATCGACGCGGTTTACTGATGGCCAGAACTTGGCGATCCGCGTTGCTTCGGTAGGGAAGCAGGCGAGTTCGCGCGAATAGGGATGTTGCCAATCCGAGACCAGATCACGCTGAGTATGGGGCGCGTTAATCAACGGATTGTCGTCGGCCGGCCACTCGCCGGATTCAATGCGTTTGATCTCGGCATGGATGGCCAGCATGGCATCGCAAAAACGATCGAGCTCAACCAATGCTTCCGATTCGGTCGGCTCGATCATCAGCGTACCTGCCACCGGAAACGACATGGTGGGGGCGTGGAAGCCATAGTCCATCAAGCGCTTGGCGATATCCTCTTCGGAAATGCCGCTGGCGGCCTTGAGCGGGCGAATATCGATGATGCATTCGTGGCCAACGTGACCGCCGCTGCCGCGATAGAGCACCGGATAGTGCTGCTTGAGGCGCTCCGCGATGTAATTGGCGTTAATCAATGCCTGCTCGGTGGCCTTGCGCAGCCCTTCACCGCCCATCATGGTGATATAGGCCCAACTGATTGGCAGAATCGACGCGCTGCCGAAGGCGGCTGCCGACACTGCGAGACTGCGTTCGTCGACACCATTGATCGGGGTGACCGGATGATTGGGCAGCCAAGGGGCGAGATGCGCTTTGACGCCGATGGGGCCCATCCCGGGACCACCGCCACCGTGGGGGATACAGAAGGTTTTGTGCAGGTTAAGGTGAGAGACATCGCCACCGTAATCACCGGGACGACAGACGCCCACCTGAGCGTTCATGTTGGCACCATCGATATACACCTGACCACCGCAGCGGTGCACGATGTCGCACGCTTCGCGCACGTTGGCTTCAAACACGCCGTGGGTGGATGGGTAGGTGATCATGATCGCGGAGAGATGGCAGGCGTGCTGCTCGGCCTTGGTGCGCAGGTCATCAAGATCGACGTTGCCTTGATCATCGCATTCAACGACCACCACCTTGAGCTGCGCCATCGCCGCAGAGGCTGGATTGGTGCCGTGCGCTGAGCTGGGAATCAGGCAGATATCGCGCTGTCCTTCGCCTTGCGCCTGCTGGAAGCGGCGAATCGCCAGCAAACCTGCATACTCTCCTTGAGCACCAGAATTGGGCTGCATCGATAGCGCGTCGTAACCGGTGATTTCGAGCAGTGCGCAGGAGAGCTCGTCGATCAGTTGGTAGTAACCCTCTACCTGAGAGCTCGGCGCGAACGGATGTATATGGGCAAACTCAGGCCAGCTGATAGGCAGCATCTCGCTGGTCGCATTAAGCTTCATGGTGCATGAGCCCAGCGGAATCATCGCATGGGCCAGCGACAGATCCTTATTCTCAAGCCGCTTCAGATAGCGCAGCATTTCGGTTTCTGAGCGATAGCGCTGGAAGACCTGCTGCGTTAGGTAGGGCGTTTTGCGAAGCTCGCTGTCGGGTAGCGCGACCTGCTGACGAACCTGCTGATCGAGCACCGCGATACTGAGACCGTGTCCTTCTCCAAGCAATACATCAAACAGAAGCCTGATGTCCGGGCCCGAGGTAGTTTCATCAATGCTTATTCCTACGCCGCCATCAGCACGGTAGCGCAGGTTAATCTGGGCCTTCTCGGCGCGCGGCCTGATCGAATCAACGTCGAGGCCATCCAGCGTCAGGGTGTCAAAATAGCGTGAGTGACGTAACAGGACTCCGTGAGAAGCTACCCCATGGCCGAGCATGTGGGCGAGGCGATAAACACGGTTGGCGATCTCCGCGATGCCTTCAGCGCCATGATAAACAGCATAAAAGCTGGCGATGTTAGCCAGCAGCGCCTGAGCGGTGCAGATATTGGACGTCGCCTTTTCACGGCGAATATGCTGCTCACGGGTTTGCATCGCCATGCGTAATGCCGGTTGGCCGTGAGCATCGCGCGAAACGCCGATAACGCGGCCCGGCATGGCGCGCTTAAGCGAGTCAGTCACGGCGAGAAAGGCTGCATGAGGGCCACCGAACCCCATCGGTACGCCGAAACGCTGTGCTGATCCGAGCACCACATCGGCGCCTCGCTCACCAGGGGCTTCCAATAGCGCCAAACTTAAAAGATCAGCAGCAACACAGGCCATCGCGCCTTGCCGGTGCGCCGCATTAATCAGCTCTTCCAGCTCGACAACTTCGCCACTTTCCCCCGGGTAGGCAAACAACGCACCGAACACGTCGTAACGATCCAGTTGATCGGTGCTGTCTACAATCAGCGTGAAGCCTAGATACCTGGCGCGCGTGCGCAATACATCGAGGGTTTGCGGAAACAAATCAGCGGCGGCGAAGAAGGCGTTGCACTGCTTGGCTTTTTTGTTGCCGCGCGCGCATAGCGCCATCGCCTCTGCGGCGGCGGTGGCTTCATCGAGCAACGACGCGTTGGCCAGCGGCATGCCGGTAAGGTCGATAATGACTTGCTGAAAGTTGAGCAGTGCCTCCAGCCGGCCCTGGCTGATTTCAGGCTGATAGGGGGTATAAGCGGTATACCAGCCGGGGTTTTCCAGTACATTGCGTGCGATAACCGGCGGCAGCGTCGTACCGTAATAGCCCATTCCAATGTAGCTTTTGTGCACCTGATTGCGGCGAGCTATTTCCTTCAGATAGCGCAGTGTGTCGCGCTCACTGAACGGAGTCTTCAACGCGAGAGGCTGCTGCAGCCGGATATCAGCAGGGATGGTGTGATCCAGTAACGCCTCAACGGAGGGCTCGCCAATGGTGTCGAGCATAATGGCGTTATCAGTGGAACTCGGCCCGTTATGACGGGAGATGAAATCGTCCTGAGCAATAAGCTCGGACAGCGCTCGAGTGTCGAGAGGCATTGGCGTTGACTACCTGCTACGGTGAAATCCGCCGCCTGCGCCGATCGACGCAGGCCAACATACGGGAGACGCGGCGTGACTGACTGCCGCTATGAAGATATAGAGCCAGTGCGGCTGAAACGTTTACTCGTTCTCGATCAACTCGGCGTACGCGGCTGCATCGAGCAGGTCGCCAATAGCGCTGGTGTCTTCCACTCGCAGCTTCAACAGCCAAGCGTCGCCATAAGGACTATCATTGAGCTGCTCAGGCTGATCTTCAAGTGTCGTATTGATATCCACTACTTCCCCAGACAGCGGCGCATATAAATCCGAAGCGGCCTTTACCGATTCGACCACGCCAAACTCCTCTCCAATGCTTAGATGGCTGCCTGCTTCCGGCAACTCAACAAACACTACATCACCCAAGGCCTGCTGAGCGTGATCGGTGATCCCGATGGTGACGGTGCCGTCGCCGTGATCGAGTACCCATTCGTGACTATCGGAGTAACGGAGCTGCTGCGGGATTTCGCTCATGATGAGAGTCCAATACAAAAAATGAAAAAGTCGGATGGAGTCGATTATGCCTCAGCATCAGTGGGCGGGGAAGCGTGCTCCCTTTAGCCGAGGTAGGCCCAGCACTGGTTACGACTGCATCGCGCGGTAAAGTAAGTTGAGACAGCAAAGGCTCGTTGTTGTCATTCTTGTAACAAGCACTACTGAATATCTATCGAAAATCGAAGACCAGTAGCATGTCTTTTTATGGTTACTCTGTAAAGTCCTCTGCGTGGCAGCAGACAGCGGCTCGTTAACGCTGTTGACTACACTCATGCTGGCCGAAAGTACCAGGCAGTCAAGGGCCACTACCTCGGCGCAAGAGTGCTACACTGGGCGCTCCGCGGCGCTTGGCTCTAGGGATGCTGCTGGTAGAGTGCGCTTTGGCCGGGTGATTGTCGGGCGTGTTTCGGCAGGCTGACGAGGCATATACGCGGCGTTTATTAACTTTCCCTTAAGAAACTATTTCAACTGGCGCTTACCGTTCGAGCGCGATGCTTAAAAAAGAGCGGCGACGCTGACGCAGGGTGATCGAACTGCCCAACACGCCCCCTGGCTGTTTGACGGTTCCCGTATAGCACTGCCTCTGCGCGCTTCTCAACCCAGCAATGACAACAAAAGGTATGGCTATGTGTGGTTTGAAGCGTACTGCTCTATACGATCTCCATTGTGAGCTAGGTGCCAAACTAGTGCCCTTTGCCGGCTACGAAATGCCGGTGCAGTATCCGCTGGGCGTGAAGGGGGAACATCTTCATACGCGTGCCAAATGCGGTCTGTTTGATGTATCGCACATGGGGCAGATTGAGCTTCGCGGCTCACAGGTAGCAGAGCGTCTCGAAACGCTAGCGCCAGCGAATTTCATCGGGCTGGGTGAAGGTCAGCAGCGCTATGGGTTATTTACCACCGAAGACGGCGGTATCTACGACGACTTCATGACCGTTAACGCGGGCGATCATCTCTATCTGGTGGTAAACGCTGCCTGCAAGGAGCAGGATCTGGCGCTGCTGCGTACCGGTTTGGGCAGTGACGTCGAGGTTACTCTGCGGGACGATCGCGCACTACTCGCGCTACAGGGCCCCTCTGCACATGCGGTGATGCAGACCGTGCTGCCCGAAGCAACGCAATTGCTATTCATGCAGCATGGGCGATACCAGCACGAAGGCCAGGATATATGGGTAAGCCGATCGGGCTATACCGGCGAAGATGGCTTCGAAATATCACTGCCCAATGCTTACGCCGAGCGCTTCACCCGCACGCTGTTGGAACATCCTGAAGTAGGGGCCATCGGGCTGGGTGCACGCGACTCGCTGCGTCTCGAAGCGGGGCTATGCCTGTATGGTCATGACATCGACCAATCGACTGATCCGGTGGCGGCCGGTTTGATCTGGGCCATTGGTAAGGCGCGCCGTCAGGGCGGTGAGCGCGAAGCAGGGTTCCCGGGGGCTAACGTGATTGTATCGCGGCTGATTGAGCGTGATGACGCACGCCGTCGGGTTGGGCTGGTGGCGGAAGGGCGTGCTCCTGTGCGTGAGGGCGCGCTATTGTTTAGCGCCGATGATCGCGAAGTGGGCAAGGTAACTTCCGGCACCTTTGGCCCATCCTTGGGAAAACCGATCATGATGGCGTACGTTGAGTCCGATCAAGCGGCGCTGGGAACGCAGCTTTTCGCCGAGGTGCGTGGCAAACGGCTGCCGGTGGTGGTTAGCAAGATGCCGTTCGTTCCCGCAAATTATTATCGTGGTTAAGCGGTTCAGGAAGTAGAAAGCACAACGCCCGCTGGAAATAGCGGGCGTTTTTACGTGTGCTTTTGACGTTTGGTCGCGGCCTGGATCGAAACAGCGAGCGCCTTCGTGAGCCTTCGATGAAGCGGAAAACCAGCCCCCGTGCTGCCTGGCAGCGTGATAATCAACCTGCCGCGACAATCGATCGGAAGGTCAGATTAATACGCAAGCCACCTCGACTGCGGGCGGGAATGCCATGCTGAAGCAGTCGCTGCGAATCCGGCCCCATCACCAGCAGGCTGCCATGCGGAAGGCGCAGATTAAACGCATCTCCTGATACCCCCGAGGCTGGTTTGAAGCGCATATCGCGAGGCTCACCCAGACTAATCGACCAGATGATGGGATTGGGGCCGAGCTCTGGCTCGTTATCACTGTGAAAGCCCATTTTTTGTTGGCCGTCCTGATAGCGATTTAACAATACGCTATTAAGCGGCGGTGGCTGATGCCAGCCTAATTGGAGGGCTGCTTCATGCTGAATCGCGTTAAGGCGCTGACATAGCGTAAGCAACAATGGCGTCCAGGGAGTGGGCTCGAAATCGCGGCCCGAGTACCGATAGCGGCTGTTCGCATCCCCCATCCACACCTGACTGCGTGGAATGGTGTGCCGTTTGCCGAACAGGGTAATGCTGGGCTGCTGCCATTCAAGCTCACTATCAAGCTGTTCGAGCAGCTGGTTTGCTTGTGCAGCAGGAAGCCAGTCAGAAAGCAGCCACAACGGCCATGGAGAAGAGGCCGTGTGACTGATTAACGCAGTTGCGTCTTGCCTGGGCGAGCTCATTGGGTGGCGTTGATCGCTTAGAACCAGCCCACAAATGCTGAGTTAATGGCATAGATGCCAAGATGGGCAATGGCGAAGCCCAGCAGTGCACCGGCGGCAACGTCGGTGAGGTAGTGCAGCCCAAGAATGACCCGCGAAGCCATTACCACGATGGCGAACGGAACCACAATCGGCAGCAGCTGTGGCACATAGTAGTAGGTGAGGGTGAGAAACATCACCGCATGCAAGGTATGACCGCTGGGGAAACTGTAGCGATCAAGCGGTGGCATGGTGCACGGGATGACGTTATATGAAATATAAGGACGTTCGCGCGCCAGCTTGTTTTTCAGGAAGCGATACACCAGCCCACCAAAGGCGGCGCACAACCCCCAGCTAATGGCGAGTGCCCAATAACGCATGCCATAAAGCACCGGCAGGCTCACGCACAGCACAATCCATGCAGGATAGTCGCCCAGCCAGCTGGCCTTGCGCAGTATCCATAGCAAAGGCTTGTATGCACCGAGGCGCGCTATGCGGTTACAGGCTCGCCACTCAAGCATGTCAAGGCGCTTGAATAAGGGATACATCTTTTCACGCATCCTTCACCTCCTGTGCCTCATGTAAGTAGTGCGTAAATAATACACCTATTTTTTCCCAACTGAGTTCCAGCACTCGTTCGCGTGCTTTCTCGCCTTGTAAGCACACGGCCGCTGGATCCGCAGCGAGTTGCTTAGACTTCTCAATGAAGTCAGCGTTATTGTCAAGTGTTATCGTGACGCCATTATGACCGTCACGAATAAGTTCGCTGGCAGCCGCATAATCAAACGCGACGGTAGCCAACCCGCTGGCCATCGCTTCGATGACCACATTGCCATAGGTTTCCGAGCGCGAAGGAAACAGGAACATGTCAGCGCTAGCATAGTAGCGAGCCAGCGCTTCGCCACGCTGGAAGCCGGCGAAATGCGCCCAGGGCAGGCGTTTCTCCATTTCTGCCCGAAGCGGGCCATCACCGACGATCACGGCAATCTGCCGCGGATTAGCCGCTCTCAAGGCTTCCAGGGTTTCGATCAGTAGGCCGACGTTTTTCTCGGCGGCCAAACGGCCAACGTGCAAGGCAACGCTTTGGTCGCTGCCGGCGCACCATTCTTCTCGTAATTCGGGCGAGCGAAATTCAGGCGAGAAGGACGCGGTATCGAGGCCTCGACCCATCACCTCCACGCGCTTGAAACCTTGGTCGGCCATCAGATCGGCCTGCGCACGGGTTGGCACCAGCGTAATGGCGGTCTTGTTGTGGAAGCGACGTAAAAAACTGCGCACGAAAGGGCGCACCACGCGCAGCAGAATGTAATGCTGGCTGTAAAAGTCAAAGTTGGTGTGAAAGCCGCTAACCATCGGAATGCCCAGTTGGCGCGCCACACGCACCGCTACCATGCCGAGCGGGCCTTCGGTGGCGATGTAGAGCACATCGGGGCGCTGCGCCTGCCAAAATGCCTTTAGCCGCGCGGGCATAACCCCGCCCATGTGCACTCCATCGTAATCCAGCACTGGCAGGGCGCGAACCTGAAGTTCCTCATCCATGCGTGGATCGGTACCGCCTTCGTCGGGCGTAGGACGTACCAGCTGCAGCGGATAGCCACGCTGGTGCAGATGATCGACCAGGTGCGACAGGGTATGCGTAACCCCGTTGATTTCCGGGTGCCAGGTTTCGCTAACGAAACACACCTTTCGCACGGCTGGCGCTGCGTCCGCTACCGCAGACGGCTGTTTATCACCACGACGAAGCGACATTACTTTTTAAGCACTCTACGTGGATCGACGGGTTTGCCCGCATGGCGCACATCGAACAGCAGCTGACCTGCGTAACTGCCGCTGCTGCCGACGCTGCATACGGGCGAACCTTGCGATACTTTTTGGCCGACCGATACCTGCAAGGTATCGCACTGCGCGTAAACACTCTGCATGTTATTGGCGTGGTGAAGGATGACCACGTTGCCAAGCTGGCGCATGTTTTCCGCAAATTTAACGGTGCCTGTCTCAGCGGCTTTAACCGCGTGATCCGAGGTAGCGCTCAACAGCATTGGTTCTAACGTGCCGCTGCCGTTCGCGCCGAATTCACGCATGACCTTGGCGTTGGTTAATGGCCATTGCCAGTTTTTCACCGCTGCCGGAATAGGCGCTGCGGGGGCGGCTCGCGATGCTGCGATCTGACGCTGGCGGCTAGCGGAGGCTCCGGCACCGCTGCGAACTCCGTGCTGAGGAATCCAGATCAGGCGCCCAACGCTGAGATTGTTGGCGCTAAGCCCTGAGTTGGCGCTTTGAATGGCAGAGGCCGACGACGAAAACTGTTGGCCAAGTGCCGCGAGCGTGTCGCCCTGGCGAACGCGATAGCGGTAGGCGCCGCTACCAGGGGTACGCTCTTCGCTGTCGGGCAAGCGGATACGCTGACCCACCTCGAGCCGATCAGGGTGAACACTGGGGTTCATACGCATCAAGCGCAGCGCCGGAATATTGTTGCGGCGGGCGATGGTACCCATGGTGTCGCCACGCTCGACGCTGTACCAACCGCCGGCACCTTCACCGCCACCCGATGTGGCACAAGCGCCTAGCGTCAACATGGCGGCGAGCGCTACGGCACCTGCTGAAGGACGAGCGAATCGCTTCAGGATGCTGGTCAAGGCATTACCCGGCAAAGCAGTACGGTGGCGAGGCGGTGCGTAGTTCATGCGGTAACGTCAATCCTTGATGTAGTAGGCGCACGGGCGAGCGGTACGCAATAGCGTGGAGGTTGCGCTGAAAACGGATAAATGACGGCGTACGTGGAACGCCGTGCTCGCCGACTGAGTGTAGTGCCAACGCTCGCTGCGCGCTTTTATAGACGTAACGTAGTAATAAATGAATGCCACGTCAGGTTGGCATAGCGTCCGTGCTTTTACTCGCCAGCCTGAGCGTTGGGCAATCCCAGAATAGCCGATAATTGTCGCATAATCAGCGGCTTCCTTCATTACCCAATAGCGCGTATCGGCAAGCCGATAGCGTACGCGCGCTTGTAATCGCTGCTGCTCGGGCCCGCGAGCCTTTGGTTTGGCTGCATTAATCAACGTCAGTAAGCTGCGTAACGGACCGCGTGAGCGCAGCCAGTTGGGGACTGCACAGCCTATAGGATTAGCGCTTGACCGGACGTTTTTGCAGTTTTCGCTGCAGGGTGCGGCGGTGCATGCCCAGGCTACGCGCGGCAGCGGAAATATTACCGTCGTTTTCCTGAAGCACGCGCTGGATGTGCTCCCACGTTAAACGATTGACCGAGGGGGGATGGCTGGCAATTTCCGCGTCGGGGTCAGGCGCGGTTTGTAGCAGTGAATTCAGCACGTCTTCGGCATCCACCGGCTTGCACAGGTAATTGACCGCGCCCAGCTTGATCGCTTCGACGGCCGTCGAAATGCTCGAGTATCCGGTCAAAATGACCGCCTTGCAGTGCGGGCTGATGCGCAATAGCTCAGGCAATAGCTTGAGCCCAGAGCTACGCTCCAATTTAAGGTCGACGGTGGCATAGGCGGGGGCATGCCGATTGGCTAGAAGCAGGGCGTCTTCGGCAGTGTGCGCGACTTCGACGTCATAGCCTCGCCGCTTGATGGAGCGCTCGAGCACACGGCAGAACAGTTCATCGTCGTCGATGATCAAAAAGGTATTTGCAGATGTCATTACAATCGTCCTTGTCTTGCCAGCCCGTTCACGGTGCCGATGCACGGCTTGCAGCGGTTGTTCGCCTTGGCGCCTTACCCTTCAGCACGCTGGAAACCTACCTTTGACGCAGACGGCAAGGATAGCGCTAGCGGGTGCTTGCCAATAGCCTGCCGCAGTGACATTGGCGCTTGCGGCGCCGCGGTTAAATCATACTTTAGCGTAGCAATATTACCGCAGGCGCTTAAGCGGCCTCCGATAACGCAGGAACTGCCCATAAGCGGGTGCGGTGTGACCATGCATCACAATTATACGCTTGTTCGACGCTTACTGTGCCGAGTAGGCGATCGGCAGTCTGACTTCGGTCAGCGTACCGCCGCCTTCATGATTATAAAGTCTGACACTGCCGCCGAAGCGGTCGAGGGTGGAGTGGGTCAGAAAGAGGCCAATTCCCATGCCCTTCGAATGGGTAGAGATAAAAGTGTCACCCAACTGATCGGCGATCTCTAACGGCACCCCGTCGCCGTGATCGCGGATATCGAAAACGACCTGCTGATTCTCCCAATAAAGCTGTATTTCGATGTTATTAGGGTCGGCGTCGGCAGCGTTGTTGAGCAGATTCATCATCGCTTGCTCAAGTGTCGCATCCACCTCGATAAGCGGAGGGCGGCCCCTGGCCACGTCAAGCTGAAAGTCCATATCGTGGCGCATGACCGTCCAGCGATTGATAACGCGTTTAAACCACTCTTCAGCGCCAATTTCCTCGACGCTGCCTGCTTGCCGCCGTGCGCTGTCCGCAAGCGTGCGCAGGTGGGCCTTGCAGGTATCCACCTGCTGTTTGACGAGCTGCAAATCTTCTTGCAGCTGCGGTTGTCCATCGGCGTCTTCCAGCATATCGCTAACAATCACCGAGATAGTAGAGAGCGGGGTGCCCAGCTCATGGGCGGTACCGGCTGCTTGACTGGCAACGGCAAGAATCTGTTCGCTGCGTAACGCAGCTTCTCTCGTACGTGCCAGCGTACGATCGCGAATGCGCAGCGCCAGTGCCATTTTCGAGACGAAAAAGATCAACAGCACCACACTCAGCAGGAAGGTAATGCCCATCCCGATCACGTGCAGGCTAAAGGGAAGGTTAGGCAGCTGACGTGACAGCTCGGGCACCGGTATATAGCAGAACATCAGCATCAGATAGCTAAGAATTGCCACGCTGGCGATCAGCAGGGTGCTGCGCCAACGCAGCGTTGCGGCGGCGATGGTCACTGGCAGTAGCAGATAGCTGATGGCCGGATTGGTTGCGCCACCGGTCAGGCAGAACAGCAGCGTCAGGCCCGCGATATCAAGCAGCAGGTGCAGTACATATTCCTGATCGCTAACCGCACTGCGCCTGCCAAGCCGCCACCAGGTCAGCAAATTGATAAGGCCCATGGCCATGATGCAGGCAATCACCCACAGCACATTGAGATGAAATTGCAGCACGTTGATGCCAAAGATGATCACCAGCAGAAAGCCTGTCCAGGTGATGCCGCGCATCATGGTCAAGCGCACCAGGTTTTGATTGGGCGTTGAAAGGGCGATCGGCGGAGACGTATGCGGCATGGTGATCTCAATACTGACGAAGGGAACGCAGAAAGCGCAGGCTCAGCATACTCAGCGAAGCGAGCGGGGCTAAGCCTCGGATAATCAAGGAGGTAGTGTAGAGGCTATCCTCGGCGACGGCTACGCCGCGAAGATGAAGCGCCACCGCAAAACACTCGCGTGCACGGCGAGACATTCAAACGGTCATATTATAGTAATAAAACAACAATAATCGGAGGGCTGGCTCGCGCTACGTATCTCCCTCAGCTCTCCCCGTAACAACCTACAGGCTAAAAAAAGCCGGCCCATCATAGGGCCGGCTTCCTGATAATTAATTGCGTAGCGACAAATGCGGTGCAATCGCGCTGCGCCTATCGCTTCGGATCAGCGCCTGGTAATTAGGCAGCTTTCGTCGCAGTCAGCGCTTGTCGTGCCGCTTTTTCAGCCGCACGCCGTTGGCGCATACGCTGATCTTCTTTGAGCATTACTTCGTGAGCGCATCTCATGTTAGACAGCCTCGACGTGGTGGTGTGTGATTGCATTGACCATATTAGACTAAGGTCGCGTCGTTGTAAATTTACTACGTAATTTTATTTCGCGGCAAAATGTCGCGCTGCCGGAAAGGTGCCTAAACGGCTAGGGCAGTCGCGGGCTTCTGGGCGTTTTGGAGCATGGGTAACGCAGTTATGCTAAAGCCCACTCGCGCTGCCCCCCATTCGGATAATCACCCGTGGCACATGCTGCGGCGGTGGGCGCCACGCTCATCGTGCCTAGCGCATCGCC
Organism: Carnimonas bestiolae; assembly: GCF_051251145.1. NCBI lineage: Bacteria > Pseudomonadati > Pseudomonadota > Gammaproteobacteria > Oceanospirillales > Halomonadaceae > Carnimonas > Carnimonas bestiolae. The sequence goes on from NZ_JBPCZK010000001.1 coordinate 78,244, forward strand.
TTGCTGTACAATTACCGCCATTGCTCGCCACGGCATTCCTGTCGCTAGGCTATTTCTGTTTTGGTATACGCACGGTACGTACATTATTCATGGCTGATTCAACTCAAGCGCACGAAGCGTCGATTCGGCGAACGTTCGCGATCATTTCTCACCCCGATGCCGGTAAAACCACACTCACCGAAAAGCTGCTGCTGTTCGGTAATGCCATTCAGGTAGCAGGGGCGGTCAAAAGCAAAAAGGAAGACCGCCACGCGACCTCTGACTGGATGAAAATGGAGCAGGAGCGCGGCATCTCGGTAACTACCTCGGTGATGCAGTTCCCTTACCGCGACCGTATCGTCAATCTGTTGGACACGCCTGGTCACGAGGACTTCTCGGAAGATACCTATCGTACGCTGACCGCGGTCGATTCAGCGTTGATGGTGGTCGACGCCGCCAAAGGCGTTGAGGACCGCACCATCAAGCTGATGGAAGTATGTCGGCTGCGCGACACCCCCATCCTTACCTTCATCAACAAGATGGATCGCGAAACCCGTGATCCCATCGAGGTGATGGACGAAATCGAGACGGTGCTGTCGATTCAGTGCGCTCCGGTTACCTGGCCGGTGGGCATGGGCAAGGCATTCAAGGGCGTTTATCACTTGCTTGAAGACCGCGTCTATCTTTACACCCAGGGGCAGGGTAACCGCATTCCCGATGAGAAATTCATCGAGGGGATTGATAGCAGCGAGCTTGATGAGGTATTGGGCAGCCACGGTGCCGCCGAGCTGCGCGATGAAATCGAGCTGGTGCGCGGCGCTTCCAACGAGTTCGATCTCGATGCCTATCGTCGCGGCGCGCTAACGCCGGTGTTCTTCGGCACCGCGATGGGCAATTTCGGTGTTCGCGAAATGCTTAATGGCTTCGTTGAATATGCGCCAGCACCGCAGGTCTATCACACCGATACGCGTGATGTAGCCTCAGAGGACGAGCGTTTCAGCGGTTTCGTGTTCAAGATTCAGGCCAACATGGATCCGCGCCACCGCGACCGTGTTGCCTTCTTGCGGGTGTGTTCCGGTCGCTACACCCGCAATATGAAGATGCGCCACGTACGCATAGGCAAGGATGTCAAAATCGCCGACGCGCTTACCTTCATGGCGTCTGATCGCTCGCATGTCGAAGAAGCCTGGCCGGGCGATATTATTGGCTTGCACAACCACGGCACTATCCAGATTGGTGACACCTTCAGCGATGGTGAAGAAATGCGCTTCACCGGCATTCCGCACTTTGCTCCAGAGCTGTTCCGTCGCGTGCGCTTGAAGGACCCGCTGAAGACCAAGGCGCTGCACAAGGGATTGCAGCAGCTGTCGGAAGAAGGGGCGACCCAGATGTTCATGCCGCTTAACAATAATGACCTGATTGTGGGGGCCGTGGGCATGCTGCAGTTCGATGTGGTAGCGCACCGGCTGCTGAACGAATATAAGGTGGAGTGCATCTACGAGCCAGTTAACGTGCACACAGCGCGCTGGCTTCAGGCCGATAGCCGCCAGCTTGATGAGCTGAAACGTAAATCGAGTGAAAACCTTGCCATCGACGGCGGTGGCTTCCTAACCTATCTGGCTCCCACGCGGGTCAACCTTCAGTTGATGGAAGAGCGCTGGCCCGACGTTAATTTCCGCGCTACTCGCGAGCATTGAGCGGCCGGTGGGAGCAGTGATTACGCTCCCGCACCGGAATTTTGACACCTTGAGCTGCGCCAATAGTCGAACAATGACGACCGGCTCGCTCAGGGTGTGCAATACCGCGAAAATGCTGTTTGCGCATCTAGGTTAAGATTCACTGAAATAATGTGTAAACTTCGATCATCAGCGGTGCTCCTTCGCTAGCAGATAGCGCAGCTGCGTTGCGCGCTTATGTGCGCCTTGCGGCTACGTGAAGATTCGCTTTAGCGAGAGAGAACTGGTGAACGATTGCGTTAACAGCTAAAACGAAGTAGCGCCTTATACATTATCTCGAGGAGTGGCCATGAAAGGCTTTTTGAAAGACTTCCGCGAATTTGCGGTCAAGGGTAACGTCATTGATATGGCGATTGGTATCGTGATTGGTGCAGCCTTCACGGCCATCGTTAATAATCTGGTGCAGAATATTCTGACACCTTTCATTGGCCTTCTAACCGGTGGCATCGACTTCACTAACCTGTTTGTCACCTTGAAAGAAGGTGCTACAGCAGGCCCTTATCCGACGCTCGAAGCTGCGCAAAAAGCCGGTGCAGTGACCATGAACCTGGGGCTGTTCATTAACTCCATCATCTCCTTCGTGATTGTGGCGTTCGTCTGCTTCCTGCTGGTGCGCGGCATTGCCAAGCTTCATCGCGAGAAAGCAGCGGAAGAAGCTGCGGAAGAGCCAAGCACCAAGGACTGCGGCTACTGCTTCACTGAAGTACCGGTGAAAGCCACTCGCTGCCCGCACTGCACCTCCGAGCTTAACGCTGCCGCTTAGTCTTAGCTGCCGCCTGTGCGAGCGTAGGACTCGCTGGCAAATGCGTTACCATTAAAAGCCGCAGAGATTTACGTCTCTGCGGCTTTTGTATTTATCGAAGTACCGGCATGCTTGTCGCATCCGGGCCGCTCGCCCAGCAGTGATGGGCTCGCCGTAACGCCTCCTCTATCGCGCGCCGGCCATCGCTTGCGCCTGGTTGATAGCCAAACAAGGTCGGAGTGGCATACCCTGCAGTTTCGCCTCCCCTTCGATAGCGGCGATCGTTGTTATCGCCCGCTGTTTTTTCGGTATTCGAGTAACGACGCCATGTTTATAGATGCTCACTGTCACCTGACCGCTTTCGCCTTTGCTGAGCGTCGCGCGCAAATAATAGACGCGGCGCGGGCAGCGGGCGTCTCGGCGTTCATCTCTGCGGCCACCGATAGAGGCAGTTGGCGGTGGCTTTTAGCATTGCGAGAGCACCACTCCGATATCGCTGTTTCGTTTGGCTTGCATCCGTGGTTTGAGCATCGCTTGGAAGGAGTCGATCACGACCTCGATGCGCTGGAAACACTGCTGAGCGATCCGCCGCCGTCGCTGATCGCGGTGGGGGAATGCGGGGTAGATCAACGTTTCGAGAGTGATGCCCAGTGGCAGTTGTTCGATGCTCAGCTAGGGCTGGCCGAACAGTATGGTTTGCCGGTGGTGATGCACTGCGTTCGGCTAAATGACCAAGTCGCCAAGTTGCTGCGCGCGCATCCCCGGCTGGTAGGCGGGCTAATCCATGGCTTCAGCGGGAGTACCGTACAAGCGCAGCGCTTTGTCGACCAAGGCTATCTGGTGGGCATTGGTGGGGCGGTAACCTTCGATCGCGCGCAAAAGCTGCAGCGAGTGGTGAAGGCGTTGCCTGAACACGGTTTTGTGCTGGAAACCGATGCGCCCGATATGCTGCCAGCGTCGTTGCGCGGGGAGGCCGAATACAACGAGCCTGCAAACCTGCGCATTGTCGCCCAGCAAGTAGCGGCACTGCGCAACGTTTCGTTAGCGCAGTTGGCCGACAGTACCACCACCAACGTGCGGCGGGTATTTGGCCACTGGTAGTGACGCTGTGGCGGCTTCAGCCTAAGGGGCGCAGCGCTGTGGTCAGGCGTTGTCGAGCGCGGCCACCTGAGTTTCAGGATCGAGGCGTTCAATCGCATAGGGCAGCGGTTGCTCGGTCAGCAGCACACCATTGACGTATAGCTCGCGCGGCTCGTCACTAAGCGATACCACCGCCAAAAGCTCAGTCGTGCCCTGATAGTATTGCGCGGCGACCACGCTGCCGATGGATCGTTCTTTGGCACTATCGATCACCGCAGCATCACGCTCAATCGCATCGCTGGCGGCGCTGAACCGCGCCAAACGCTTCTTGACCTGGCCGCGGTAATGGGCGCGGGCGACCACTTCCTGACCGGTGTAGCAGCCTTTTTTGAAGCTAATGCCTCCCAGCGCCTCCCAATTGATCATTTGCGGCAGCCAAGCGTCGGATTGGCTCGCGCCGATCCATACAAAGCCCGCTCGGATATCTTCGAACCACCAATGGGCTTGGTCAGCCGTCGCCTCGATGGGGGGCGTACTCACAATCAACCAGCGCTGCTCTCCCAATGCCGCCACGGCGAGGCACTGCGGTTCAGCCACCATCGCACCGCTTAGGGTGGGAAGGGCTGTCAATTCCAAGGCACTCTGCAACTGCGCAGAATCACCGCTGGCACCGGCAATGTGCAGATCGTCGCGTACACTAAGGGTGGCCTTGAAAAACACGCCATACTTGGTGAGATGTGCATTGATCGTGTCGGCAATGCTGGCATCGCACAGCAGCCAATAGCGCTCTGGCTCAGGCCGAATCACCTGTACGTTAGCGATAACACGCCCCTTCGGCGTGCAAAATACCCCAAGCGGAGCATAGCGCCCGTCGGCGTGGGTAAGGTTGGCACTGACCTGGCCTTGCAGAAAGCGTTCGGCATCCTTGCCAGCTACTTCGACAATACTCAGGCCTGGCAGCGCGGCGATTTCTTTGGTGTTAGCGGTAGCAGTGGCGTCGCTCATGGCGCTACGCACTCCTTGAAATTGAAAAGAAAGATTGCGTACCACTATCAGGGCGGTGGTCGGGTATTTCAATCGCTCTTAACGGGTAGGGGCGCTAAAATGGGCAGGCGCCCAGTGCCTGGGCGGTAACATCATTGGCAAAGAGGAAAACGGCATGGCAACAACCCTCACTCTGGAAGGGCTGGCTTCAGTAGCAGATGTAAACAAGGTAACCGCAGCGCTTATCGAGCAGGATGGCGTCGATAACGTTGAGGTAGCACGCGAATGGGCACAGGTAGAAGGCCAAGCGCGTCGCGACGTATTGGTAAAGGCAGTGCACAAGGCGGGCTTTAAGGCGAAGTAATCACGGACCTCGTCGATGGGTTGTAATCGGGAGATTCGGCCTATATGTAGAGAGTCCTTCCGTCTATTGGGTGGTTTGAGCGCAGCACAGGACCGAGTCGTCCGGCGAGCCCTCACCCTGCACGTACCTGGTGGCACCCAAACCGCACCGTATCAATCAGGAGAGAGCGATGAACAAGCCCTTCAGCATCCAGTCGCGTTATCAGCCGGCCGGTGACCAGCCTGCGGCCATCGACGCTCTCGTGAACGGCCTTGAAGCAGGCCTGGCGCACCAAACGCTGCTGGGGGTTACCGGCTCAGGTAAAACCTTCACCATGGCCAACGTGGTGGAGCGCTTGCAGCGTCCTACCATTGTGCTGGCACCCAATAAAACGCTGGCGGCGCAGCTGTATGGCGAGTTCAAGTCGTTTTTCCCCGACAACGCGGTGGAGTACTTCGTTTCCTATTACGACTACTACCAGCCGGAAGCCTACGTGCCATCGTCGGATACTTTCATTGAGAAGGATGCCTCGATCAACGACCATATCGAGCAGATGCGGCTGTCGGCTACCAAGGCGCTGCTGGAACGTCGCGACGCACTGATTGTGGTGTCGGTATCGGCGATCTATGGCTTGGGCGATCCCGACCAGTACAAGCAGATGCGCCTGCACTTCAATCGCGGCGAGCAGATCGATCAGCGCACCTTTCTGCGCCGCTTGGCCGAGCTACAGTACACCCGCAACGATACCGATTTCAGCCGCGGTACCTACCGTGTGCGTGGCGATGTTATCGACATCTTCCCGGCCGATGCCGAGGATGAAGCGGTGCGCGTCGAGCTGTTCGACGATGAAATCGACACCATCAGTCTGTTCGATCCGCTGACTGGCGAGATTCGCAGCAAGGTGCCGCGCATGACGGTCTATCCGAAATCGCACTATGTGACGCCGCGCGAAACCATTCTGGGCGCCATCGATCACATCAAGGGCGAATTGAAAGAGCGTCTCGAGCAGCTTCGCGACAGCAACAAGCTGGTCGAAGCACAGCGCCTTGAGCAGCGCTCGCTCTACGATATCGAAATGATGCTGGAGCTGGGCTACTGCAACGGCATCGAAAACTACTCACGCTATCTATCGGGCCGTCAGCCCGGTGAAGCGCCGCCAACGTTCTTCGACTATCTGCCAAGCGATGCGCTGCTGTTTATCGACGAATCCCACGTCAGTGTGCCGCAGGTGGGCGGCATGTACCGCGGCGACCGTTCGCGCAAGGAAACGCTGGTCGAATATGGCTTCCGCCTGCCTTCAGCGCTGGACAACCGGCCGATGAAGTTCGAGGAGTGGGAAGGCATTATTCCGCAAACCGTGTTCGTATCAGCAACGCCTGGGCCCTACGAAGAAGAGCATGCAGGGCAGGTGGTCGAGCAGGTGGTGCGCCCGACGGGACTGCTCGATCCTGAGGTGGAAGTGCGCCCAGCAACTACTCAGGTCGATGATTTGCTGTCCGAAGCGCGGGCACGCATCGAGGTGGGAGAGCGCGTACTGGTCACCACCCTGACCAAGCGTATGGCCGAAGACCTCACCGAATACCTCGACGAGCACGATATTCGCGTTCGCTATCTGCACTCCGACATCGATACCGTCGAACGTGTCGAGATTATTCGCGATCTGCGTCTTGGTAAATTCGACGTGCTGGTGGGGATCAACCTGCTGCGTGAGGGGCTGGATATTCCTGAAGTCTCGTTAGTTGCCATCCTCGACGCCGATAAGGAAGGCTTCCTGCGTGCAACACGCTCGCTGATTCAGACCATCGGACGCGCCGCGCGTAACGCCCACGGCAAGGCGATCCTTTATGGCGACCGGATTACCGATTCGATGCGCCGTGCGATGGATGAGACCGAGCGACGTCGCGCCAAGCAGATTGCCTTCAACGAAGAACACGGCATTGTGCCCAAAACGGTGCATAAAAGCGTTGCCGATATCATGGAGGGCGCCCGCGCGCATGGTACCCGTAGAGGCAAGAAACGCGCTGATAGCGGTAGCGATAGCGCCGAACAGCAGCCGCTTGAAGCAATGTCGCGGCAGCAGCTTGAGCGCGAGCGCAGTCGGATAGAAGACGCCATGCGCAAGGCTGCCCAGCAGCTGGAGTTCGAACGGGCGGCCCAGCTACGCGATCGCCTGCATCAGCTTAACGAGCGCATGCTCGCGGAAGGCGTGGCTCCCTGATGCCGGAAGGACCCGAAATTCGGCGCGTCGCTGATCGTCTCGACAAGGTGCTGGCGGATCGCCCGTTGGAGAGCGTGTGGTGTGCGTTCGAGAGTATTCAAAAGCGCGCCGCGCATCTTCAGGCACATCGTATTCTGCGCGTGGAAAGCCGCGGTAAGGCGCTACTCACGCACTTTGACGAAGGTTCGGTGATCTACAGCCATAACCAGCTTTACGGGGTATGGCGCGTGGTGTCCCACGGCAGCGAACTTGCTGGCAAGCGTTCACCGCGCCTGCTGCTGTCGACTCAGCGCCACGATGCGTGGTTGCTCAGTGCTTCGGATATCGAACTGCTCGATGAGCGAGAGCTTTCGCAGCATCGCTTCATTGCCGCGCTTGGTCCGGATCCGTTAGCCGCGGATACCGATACCGAGCAATTGCTCGCGCACATTACCCAGCCGCGTTTTGCCTCGCGTCAACTCGGTCCGCTGCTACTGGAGCAGCGTTTCGTCGCGGGCATTGGCAACTACCTACGCTCCGAAATACTGTTCTTCGCTGGGTTGCTACCTGACCATCGGATCAAGGCGCTTTCGCCGTATCAGCAGCGTTACTTGGCAGACACCATCCTGACCATTTGCCGACGCGCCTATCATCATGCTGGCGTGACCAATGCGCAGGCGTGGCGTGCTCCAATGATCGCTGCCGGCCAGCCGCGACGTCGCTGGCGTCATGCGGTGTTCAATCGTGCCGGAGAACCTTGCCACGCCTGCGGTACGCTTATTCAGCGATGCAACATTGCCACGCGGCGACTCTATTATTGCCCGAGCTGCCAAGCCTGATCGACACTGAACGGTAGAGTGTGCTGTAGCGGCGCTGGATAATTTTCCTTAGAAGATACCGCCGCAGCGGCTGAACGCTGCGAGTAAGGCGTCGCCTTATTCGCGCTCAGTGGCCCTCATCCTGATTGCTCACTTGCCTTGGCATAGCGTCTATGCGCGCGCAGCGCCAGGGGCTGGCAGCAACAATCGCCATGCCGTCCAGCGAATCAGGATGATTCCAGCCAGCAGCTCGGTTATCCTCTAGGCATATTTGTTCGGCTGCTGTCAGTGCAGCACGATTTACAGCGGCTGGAAGTGCATGACGGCAATTATCGGCGGGTTATTCATCCTAGTGGTGCATGTTCTGGGCTTTGCCTCGGCCATGCGCGCACTTATGTCGAGCCGCACCTCGCAGGGGGCCATCGCGTGGATTATCTCGCTGATTACCTTCCCCTATGTGGCGCTTCCGGCATTCTGGATTCTTGGACGGCCGCGCTTTTACGGTTATGTCAGTGCGCGTGAAGAGCGTGAGAACGAATTGCGCGATGCTCTGGAAGGTGTGGCAGAGCGCTTTACGCCATTTCTACCTCATCTGCATACTCATAACGGCCGTGTAAGGGCGGTAGAGCGGTTGGCAATGATGCCGCTGACCAGCGGCAATCAGGTTGAGCTATTAATCGACGGCACCTCCGCCTTCGACAGCATGTTTCAGGGCATGGTAGATGCCGAGGAATATGTGCTGATCCAGTTCTTCATTATTCGCCACGACCGCCTCGGGCGAGCATTGCAGCAGCAAATGAAAGCCTGCGCGGCACGTGGCGTGCGCGTCTGCTTTATCTACGATGAAATCGGCAGCCATCAAATGCCAGAGCGCTTTTTCACCGAGCTGCGCTCGGCGGGCGTCGAAGTCACCCCGTTTGGCTCATCGCGGGGCTGGCGGCATCGCTTTCAGGTTAACTTCCGCAATCATCGTAAGCTGATGGTGGTGGATGGTCGTCAAGGCTGGGTGGGCGGTCTTAACGTTGGCGATGAATATCTGGGAGAAAAGCGCAGTGTCGGAGCGTGGCGCGACACCCATATGTCGCTGATTGGACCTTCGGTGCTGGGGCTTCAGGCGGCCTTCTGGGAAGACTGGTATTGGGCCACCGGCGATGTTCTAGCGCTTGAATGGCAGCCGCAGCAGGCACCTCAAGACGATCAGCACGTGATTATCGTTCCCTCTGGACCGGCAGATCGTATCGATACCGCCAGCCTATTGGTGCAGAACGCCATCCATACCGCCAAGCGCCGTATCTGGATCACCAGCCCCTATTTCGTGCCAGACCAAAGCGTTCAGGATGCACTTAAGCTGGCGGCGCTGCGTGGGGTGGAAGTGCGCATCATGATTCCCGAGCGCCCCGATCATTTGCTGGTCTACCTGTCCGCGTTTTCGTTCCTCGGCGAGATGATTCGCGCGGGTGTAGGAATTTATCGCTACCAACCAGGATTCTTGCATCAGAAGGTGATGCTGATTGACGACCACACCGCAGCGGTGGGCACGGTAAACCTCGATAACCGCTCGTTCCGGCTAAACTTCGAGATTACCGGCTATGTGATCGATCATCGCTTTGCTGCCGAAGTAGAAGCGATGCTTAGCAACGACTTTGCCAATAGCCGCTGCGTCGATATCAGTGAAATTACCGATCGTCCGATCTGGCGTAAATTAATGTCGCGAGCGGCCTATTTGCTGGCACCGATACAGTAGCAAAGGCAGCGGCAAGGGAAGTCACACAGTGTGGCCGGTTGTCTTTAAGTCCCGTTTGCGCTTATCACGGATGCCGTGCTTCTGGGCCAGCCAGCACAGCGCATCCGCCGGTCACACAACCGTTCGCGCGAAACGGGCAGGGCTTCATTCGATGTCTACTAGCAAGGCATTTGGCCTAAATACCCATCGCAAACGGTACCGATCTGTCCTTAATACGCTTATTGTTAGCAGCGACAGTATTTTTTGGAAGCAGCGGTGAGCGAGTGAATAAATGAATTTGGAAACCAAGTGGCTGGAAGATTTAGTAGCGCTCGCTGCTGCGCGTAGTTTTTCCGCAGCCGCGCGCAAGCGCTATGTCACTCAGCCCGCGTTCAGCCGCCGCATTCGTTCGCTGGAACAGGCGGTAGGGGCGCAACTGGTCGATCGCTCGACCACGCCGGTTAGCCTGACCGCTGAAGGCCAGCTGTTCTTGATTACGGCGCGAAATTTGGTCGGGCAGCTCAATGAGTGCATTCATCACCTGCGCGGCCTTGAGAGCGCCAATGAAAAGCTCGACGTGGCGGCTGCGCACTCGTTGGCACTCGCTTTCTATCCCAAGTGGATTTCGCGCTTGCAGAAGGGCGTAGGGGAATTACCTACTCGGCTACTGGCAATGAACGTGGGTGATGCGATTCGCCTGCTGCGCGAAGGCAACTGCGATCTGATGCTGGCGTATTACGATCCTGACGCCAATATGCAGCTCGACAGCGAGGTTTTTCCCTCGTTCTCGATCGGGCATGCGCGAATGATTCCGGTTTCGGTGCCAAACGAAGAAGGCGCGCCGCTTTACCGGCTCGACAGCGACAGCGGCGATGTGCCTTATCTCGCCTACACCAGCGATGCGCTGCTGGGGCGAAGCGTGAACACCATGCTCAAGAATAACCCTGTGCGCCGCCGACTCCGCACCGTTTACGAAACGGCGATGGCGGAAGGGCTAAAGGCAATGGCGGTGCAGGGCAGCGGCGTAGCGTGGATTCCCGATTTCAGCGCCCGCGACGACATGCAGGCAGGGCGTCTAGTGCGCGCGGGCGACGGTCAGTGGGATATCCCGTTGGAAGTGCGGCTTTATCGCTGCTCACTGGTACACAAGCCTGGCGTAGAGCAGCTGTGGCGTCGCTTGCAGAAACTGCCGAGGGATATGCTGAAGGCCTGATGCGTTGCCTCTGCATCAAAAAGCCGTGATACCCATCGCTGGGCGTCACGGCTTTTTTGGGCGTATCGCTATATTGCGACGCTAGTTATCGTACTAGCACGCTTTCCATCCAATCAACGGCCGCACGCCCATCGACATCAACGCAGACATCCACCAGTCCGCCTTGCTGCCAACGTTGGTCGGGAGTTTCACGATCTTCGGCAGCAAAGATGGTTTGACCTTCGGCGGGGCCCTCGGTCACCACGCTCAAATAGCCGCGTTGGGTGGTAAATAGCTCTGGGTGGCGCAACCAGGTTACGGCCACGCTATCGTGAGGGCAGCAGCCATCGAGCTGAATGGCATTGCGATAAAACTCGGCGTAGAAGTCGTAGCTGCGCTGCAATACCGGGCCAAGCTCGCCCTGTTTAGCGGCAATGCGCTGCATCCGCTCGGGTTCGATCACGGTGTTAAGGGTGACATCGAGCCCCACCATCGTTAGCGACCAGCCCGCCGTTAGCACGCGCGCCGCCGCGTGGGGGTCCGAGAATATGTTCGCTTCGGCTACCGGAGTAACGTTGCCGCCTTTGGCTATCGAGCCGCCCATCACCACCACGCGTTTTACGCGATCCTTCACGCTCGGGTCCAACTGCAGGGCAGTCGCCAGATTACCCAGTGGGCCCACCGCTACCAGGGTAATTTCACCGGGGCGTTTGCGGGTTTCTTCGATAATGAATTCAGCAGCGGTGGTATCAACGGCATGGCCAGTAACGCTAGGCAACTGCTGATTGCCCAAACCATCGGCCCCATGAATCCAGTCGGGCACCGGGAACGGCTTCTTCACCAGCGGTGCAGCAGCGCCTTGCGCCACTGGAATCGTCTGCCCGGCCAGCTCGGTTAGCAGTAGCGCATTGCGGGTTGCGGTCTCGACATGCACATTACCGAAGGTGGTGGTTAGACCGACCACCTCGATGTCGGGATCAGCCATGATAATGGCGATTGCTTGCGCGTCATCGACGCCAGGGTCGGTATCAAAAATAATCGGAATGGACATTAAAGCTCCCATAGAAACATGCTTCATGGGCGAAGCAGTTAGAATCTCGTTGGCGAATCTAGCCTTGCCAGTGACGTGGTGCTGCCGAATGCGCTAGCCGTGCTGCTCAAGGAAGCGATCCACTTTATCGTACGTTGGAATGCTGCTCGAAGCGCCGGACGCCTGCACACATAGCGCCGATGCTGCGCGCGCGCGCGTTAGTGCCTCCGCTGCGCCAAGCCCCGCAACCCGTGCCGCCAGATAGTAGCCGACAAAGGTATCGCCAGCGGCAGTTGTGTCCTGTGCATCTACGCTGAAGACCGATTGTTCAATGCGGTCGTCGCGATGACCATAAAGGACGCCTTCGCTGCCTAGGGTAAGAATGATTTCAGGCTCAGGGAATTGCGCCATTAACGCGGTTAGCAAGGCATCACTGGCATCGGTGTTCGGGCGCGCGTTCAGAGCGTCGAGCAGCGCTACCGCCTCACCACGATTGACGCACAGCACGGCCAATCGGTTGAGTGGCAGGGTCGCAATCGCCTCGCTCATGGGCGCAGGGTTGAGCGCAATGCTGAGATTTTTATCCAGCGCCTTGTCGAGCAGGGCGGATAGATCACCGCACTCATTTTGCGCCAGCAGCCAGTCGCCGGGCTTGGCTGCGCTGAGCGCATCATCAATCACCTGCGACGGCACCGCGTGATTGGCACCGGCATACAGCACGATGCAATTTTCGGCGTTATTGTCGATCTGGATAACGGCGTGACCACTGGCAACATCATCCAGTTGCGCCAAATAGCTGGTATCGACACCGGACTCTGTTAGGAGCTCGCTAATCCAGCCATCGCCGCGCGCGATGGCACCTATATGGCTGACCTGTGCGCCGGCGCGAGCCAGCGCCAGGCTTTGGTTCGATCCCTTGCCGCCCAAGACCTGAGAATAGGAGAGGCTGGCAAGGGTTTCGCCCGGCGTTACCAGGTGGGGCACGCGATACACGTTGTCGATGTTGATCGAGCCGAAGTTGTAAATCATCTTGCGTCGTTCCGCTTCAGGAAATCTTCGCGAAGAGTACCACGGTGGCGGTCATCTTCGGTACGCTCCCAAACGATTAGTTAAGCCGTGAAGGTAGTAAAGGTCAGAACAACGAGGAGATAGGTGGCACGCATAGTGGACATTCGCGGGCCATTAGCAATGCTTCACACAAATAAAACCGCCCGCTGCGTAGGCAGTCGGGCGGTTGATATGGCGGATAGCGTTTTTTAGCGCGACATCCAGCCCCGTCGAATAAGCACCGCAAACAGGCGGCGGTGAAAGCCGCGCAAAAGCCGGTAAAGCGGCCTGATATAAAGACGCTTGGTAAGATGAGCGACGCTCGCCCCAAACAGCGCGACTAGCGCACCGCCGATCATATCGATGGGGAAGTGCACGCCCAGATAAATGCGTGACCAGCCGACTGCCAGCGCAATGGCGAACATGATCGCCCCCATGGCGCGCGTTTCGCGGGCCATTAGCAGGCTGAGCGCGACTGTCATGGCAATGGTCATGTGGTCGCTTGGGAAGGAAGCATCTGCAGAGTGATGCAGGAAGGTGTGGCCAACCGGCATTACGAACGGCCGCGGATGGAACCACAGCAGACCAATAACCCCGTTGATGGCAAGCGCCACTCCACATGCGATCAGTGCTGCCAGCATCAGGCGGTGTCTGGCTTCGTCGCGGCGCAGCCAGCCGATCACCAGCACCACTGGCACCAGAAAGATGGCGTATACCGCTAATACGTTGGCAAGGCCAAGCAGCCAGTGTGGACTTTGCGGCGTCGCGTTAATAAGAGAAAAGAGGTAAAGGTTGAGCGCTTCCATTCACGGCCTGTCGTTTGTCACATCAAGGGTGATGTTTAAGAGACACCAAAAGTGATCAGTTTACTTCATTGATGCCATTAAAATTGTCATTGTTGAGTAACAATAGACGCATTTATTGCATCGCGCACTGATCACTTTGGCAGGCCGAGCAGCGTTACAGACTTAGCATCATCGAGGCGATGGAGAAGTAAATCAGCACGCCACAGCAGTCGCACAGCGTAGCCACTAGCGGCGCACTGGCGGTAGCGGGGTCGACCTTGAGGCGATCCAGCAGGAACGGCAGCGACATGCCCAACAGGCTACCGCACACCACGATCACCACCATGCTAATGGCGACTACTTCCGAAACGCCGAAGCCACCGCGAAACGCACTGATCGGTGAGATGGCGATCGCCATGGTGATACCCAGCAGCGCCGATACCAGCACTTCGCGACCCAGCAAGCGCGTCCAGTCACGAATGTTAACTTCGCCGGTGCCAAGCCCGCGCACCATCAGCGTTGCTGCCTGAGAGCCAGCGTTACCGCCACTGCCTATCAATAGCGGCAGGAAGAATACCAACGCTACGTGTGCAGAGATGGTGTCTTCGAAGTGCGCGATGCCGGCCCCTGAAAAGAGGTTGCCGAACACCAGCAGTACCAGCCAGAACACGCGGCTTTTATAGAGGTGGAAGAGGCTGGAGCGACCGATACCGCGTACCAGCGAGCCAACACTCCCCGACTTGTGGAAGTCGTCGGTGGTTTCCCGCTCTACCACGTCCATCGCGTCATCGTAAGTCACAATGCCCACCAGCACTCGCTCGGGGTTAACCACCGGCAACGCCAGCAAATCGTAGCGGGAAATCGCCTTGGCAACTTCTTCCTGCGGAGTTTCAACCTCCACCGAGATGACATCGGAAATCATCACCGACTCTAGCGTCGCCTGAGGGTCGGCCAGAATCAGCTGCCGCAACGACATGGTGCCGGTTAAGCGCAGCGCGTCATCGAGGAAGTAAATCTGATAGATGGTTTCTGCGTCCGGCGCCGTCTGACGTACCTTGGAAAGGGCTTCCGATACCGTTAGGTGCTGCGATACTGCCACGTAATCGGTGGTCATCATCGCGCCCGCGGTGCCTTCGTCATAGCTGGCGAGATGGCGAATTTCGGCACGTTCGCTGCTGGCCACACGACGCAGGATGGTTTCGCGACGTGCCGGCGGGAAGAAGTTCAGTACGTCAGCGATATCGTCGGGCTCCATCTGCACGAACAGTTGGGCTAGTTTAGCGTCGTCCAACTCACTGGCGATGTCGCGCTGATAGCCTTCGGGCAGGTACGAAAATACCTTGCCGCGACGCTCAAGCGGTAGCCTTTCGAGAACGCGTAGCGCGGTGTCGTCATCCTCATGAGAAATGACCTCCGCAATATCAGCGCTGCGTGCTTCGCTGAACAAGGCATCAAGACGCGCGTCGTCGCCATGCTCGATGGCGTCGCGTACGTCAGGGAGGAGTTCTTTGAAGTTCATGGTGAGTGTTCTCCTGCGCGCTGCCACTGCGCACAGGCACTCGATTGCGGGAGGGCAGGATCGTTTCGATCAACCCACTCGCAGTGCGGAGTGGCTACGGCGTGGTAGCGATATGTCTGGGGGAGCAGCAAATGACCGCGAAGTCGGGGCTACGCCTATGAGGGTCCATTGAGAAAAGTCTCTTGTTTCGCCCGTAGAGAAGGCGGTCGAACATTAGTCGTATAGACCTTTTACGTCAACACAATTATGCAGCGGCGCATTTATCTCTAAAACAGCTGGAAATCCCTTATGGGAAGCCCAATCGCTACAGTTACGCCGCTGTTTTCCCCCATGGGCTTACCGTTAATACCCGATCAATTTAAGTGGTGATTAATGTTTTCGGCGGTCAGTTCGATCACGCGCTGACGCGCTTCCAGCGTTCCCCAGGCGATATGGGGGGTGACCAGCAGATTCAGGTTTTCACTGAGTGCGTCCAGCAGCGGATGACCACCATGAGGCGGCTCTTCCGGCAGCACGTCGACGGCTAGTCCCCCCAGTTGGCCGCTGCGCAACGCTTCAAGCGCATCGACTTCATTGATAACGCCGCCGCGCGCGCAGTTGACGAGCAGGGCACCTGGTTTCAGCAGCGGCAGGTTGTCAGCATTAATCAGCCCTTTGGTAGCTTCGGTTAACGGGCAGTGCAGGCTCAGCACATCGGTGTTGGGCAAGACCTCATGTAACGATGGCCTTGAATCATTGCTGTTGCCCGGGCGCGCCGCAAACACTACCTGCATGCCAAAGGCCTCGGCCAATCTCGCCACGGCGCGGCCAAGCTCGCCACTGCCGACAATCGTCAGTTGCTTGCCCGCCAGTTGCGTCATGGGGTGGAGGAACGCCGAAATGGTCGTGCTGCGCTGCCATGCGCCGTCGGTCATGTCGCGGTCTACCTGTTTAAGGCGATTGGCAAGCGCAATAATCAATCCGAAGGTGTGCTGCGAAATGCTTGGCGTGCCGTAAGCGGTAACATTTTTGACCGCTACTCCTGCCGTCTCTGCGGCCTGCATGTCAATGTTGTTGGTGCCCGTTGCCAATACACAAATCAGCGACAGTTTATTGGCGTCGTTGATGGCCTCGGCGCTGATCACCACCTTGTTAGTGATGATGATCTCGGCATCGGCGATGCGCTCTTTCACTTGGTCTGGCGAGGTCGCGGGCCATTGGCTCAGCTCTATGCCACACGCTTTCAATGGTTCCAGGCTGATGCCTTCGCCCATGGTATCGAGATCCAGAATCACCGCTCTCATTACTGCTTCCCTCTGTTTAGGCTTGCCCGTCACTGGTCGCAACACGCTATAATGCACGGCTTGAACGATGCAACTGCTTTCGCCACCTGCCTTGCCATGCCAGGGCATCTGCGGGGTAAAGGTGCGCCCGGCGCCGCGTGAGTGGTCAGGCTAACCCTTCATGCGCCGAACCAGTGCACATTGCGACGTGCCGGCCAGGCTACTGCGTCTGACACGGGCAAGGGGTAGAATCTCGACTGATCGCCCTTATATAAGTGCTCGGCGTGCGAGGCGCAGTGATGTCCCCCGCACACGCGTGGAATCGCCGGATGGCTGAACGACGCGATCGTTAATCAGTGTTCAGGTACAAGATCATGCCTATTTATGAATATGAATGCCGCGATTGCGGTCATCATGTAGAAAAACTGCAGCGCATGAACGCTGCTCCGCTAAGTGAATGCCCCGAGTGCCACCATTCTGCACTGCAGCGCATGGTGTCGGCGCCCGGTTTCCGCCTTGCCGGTAGTGGCTGGTACGAGACCGACTTCAAAACCTCGGGCAAGCACAATCTGGCCAGCGACAGCGGGGCGCCCGCGACTGGCAAGAGTAACGACTAGCTTATACACAGCGCCGGTGCTGGTGGCCGGCGCTAATCTGATTCAAATGGCGTCTTGCACACCAAGCGGGACAGGTCGCGAAGCAGCGACACGTTCAACGCTTAGCGCAAGCCGCTTCGCAGGAAGCAGCCACTCCTGCATCGCTATATCTGGTAACATATACGTATAAGAGGCGGGCAGCCTCGATCAATGTCTCGGTAATAGGAAATAACATGCGCAGCCACTATTGCGGCCAGTTGAACGAAGGTCTGGTCGACCAGCACGTGACCCTGTGTGGGTGGGTCCACCGTCGTCGTGATCACGGCGGCGTCATCTTCCTCGATTTGCGGGATCGTGACGGTGTGGCTCAGGTGGTCGTTGATCCCGACACCCCCGACGCATTTGCCAACGCTGATCGCGCGCGCAGTGAATACGTGCTGAAAATTGAAGGCCGCGTGCGGATGCGTCCTGAAGGTACGCAGAATCCCGACAAGCCTACCGGTATGGTGGAAGTGCTCGCCAAGCAGGTAGAAGTGCTCAATACCGCTCAGACGCCGCCGTTCCCCCTCGATGAACACGTCAAAGTGGGCGAGGACGTACGCCTGAAGTATCGCTATATCGATCTGCGTCGCCCTGAAATGATTGAACGTCTGCGGCTGCGCTCTCGCGCTACTCACAGCGTGCGAGCCTTCCTTGAAGACAACGGCTTCCTCGATATCGAAACACCCACGCTAACGCGTGCTACGCCAGAAGGCGCTCGTGATTACCTGGTGCCCAGCCGCGTCTATCCCGGTAGCTTCTATGCCTTGCCGCAGTCGCCGCAGCTGTTCAAGCAGCTGCTGATGGTTGGCGGTATCGATCGCTACTACCAGATCGTCAAATGTTTCCGTGACGAAGACCTGCGCGCGGATCGTCAGCCTGAGTTCACTCAGATCGACATCGAAGCCTCGTTTATCGATGAAACGCACATCATGTCGATTACCGAGCAGATGACGCGCACGCTGTTCAAGGACGTGATCGACGTCGAGCTTCCCGAGTTCCCGCACATGCCATACTCGGAAGCGATGTCCCGCTACGGCTCTGACAAGCCCGACCTGCGTATTCCGCTCGAGCTGGTCGACGTTTCAGACCTGATGGCCGATGTCGACTTCAAGGTATTCTCAGCGCCAGCCAACGCTGACAACGGTCGTGTCGCCGCACTGAAGGTGAGCGGCGGTGCCAGCCTGTCACGCAAGCAGATCGACGACTATACCCAGTTCGTCAGTGTTTACGGTGCCAAGGGACTGGCTTGGATCAAGGTCAATGAACGTGCCAAAGGCCTCGAAGGGCTGCAGTCACCCATTGTCAAGTTCATGGATGGCATCATCGAAACGCTGCTTGATCGCGTCGATGCCCAGGACGGCGATATCATCTTCTTCGGCGCCGACAAGACCAGCATCGTTAACGATGCGCTTGGTGCGCTGCGTTCCAAGCTGGGTGAAGACCTCAACCTGTATACCTGTGAGTGGGCGCCGCTGTGGGTGGTTGATTTCCCGATGTTCGAAGTCGACGACGCAGGCAAGCTGTCGGCCATTCACCACCCGTTCACTGCGCCGTCCGGCAGTGTCGACGACGTACGCAAGGACCCGGCCAATGCGCTGTCACGCGCCTACGACATGGTGCTGAACGGCTACGAAGTCGGCGGTGGCTCGATACGTATCCATCATCAGGACATGCAGAGCGCAGTATTCGACATTCTGGGCATTGGTGCAGAGGAAGCAGAAGAGAAGTTCGGCTTCCTGCTTAACGCGCTGCGCTACGGTGCGCCGCCCCACGGCGGTTTGGCGTTCGGGCTTGACCGTTTGGTGATGCTGATGGCTGGCGCGAAGAGCATTCGCGACGTGATCGCTTTCCCCAAAACCCAAAACGCTTCCGATCCGCTTACCGAAGCGCCGGGAGATGTTCCTGCCCAGTCACTGCGCGAGCTCGGTTTGCGCCTGCGGCAGAAAAACGCCGAATAAGGCATCGCGGTCGTTTGCTCTTGCAAGCGGCCACGGGTAGTGGGCCGTAACAAGGCCCATACCTATTGACAGGCCGACGACGCTTCACAGTGTCGGCGGCCTGTTCTGTTTTAAGCGACTACCAGAAGGGTGTATCGCTTCGGCGTATTCATCCAGCAGTAATAAGCGGAGGTCTTTATGGCAGGTCATAGCAAATGGGCCAACACCAAACACCGCAAAGCGGCGCAGGATGCCAAGCGCGGCAAGGTGTTTACCAAGCTGATTCGCGAACTGACCGTAGCGGCGCGACAGGGCGGCGGTGATCCTGATGCTAATCCACGCTTGCGTGCGGCCGTCGATAAAGCACTGGGCGCCAACATGACCAAGGACACCGTACAGCGAGCGATTGATCGCGGTGCCGGTGACACCGAAAACGACAACGTCGAAGAGCTGACTTACGAAGGCTACGGGCCTGAGGGTGTCGCGATTCTAGTCGAATGCATGACCGACAATCGTAATCGCACTGCCTCCGATGTACGCCACGCCTTCAGCAAGTTCGGCGGAAATTTGGGCACTGCCAACTCGGTGGCGTTCCTGTTCTCGCAGCAAGGCCGAATTGGCTTTGCCAGCGACAGCGACGAGGAGCAGCTACTTGAGCTAGCGCTGGAAGCCGGCGCTGAAGATGTAGAAGAAGGCGACGACGGCGAGCACATTGTAGTGACGTCGCCAGCGGCCTTCGGCGCGGTACGCGACGCCTTTGACACGGCGGGGCTTGAGCCTGAATTCAGCGAAGTAGGCAAGTATCCCGCTAACTACACGCCAATCACCGATATCGAGCTAGCGACGCGCGTCGTGAAATTGATCGACTGGCTGGAAGAGCTCGACGATGTCCAGAACGTCTACACCAATGCTGATTTCAGCGACGACGTCCTCGAGGCACTGGCGTGATTCTGCTTGGCATCGACCCCGGCTCACGGCGCACTGGCTACGGCGTGATCGATGCGTCGGGGCGGGTGCCACGCTATATCGCCAGTGGCTTTATTCGTATTACGGCTGAAGATCTTGCTCAGCGGCTGGCGCAAGTGTATGCCGGCATCAGCGAACTGATTGGCGAATACCGGCCAGCAGAAATGGCCATCGAGCGCGTGTTCGTGGCCAAGAACGCCGATTCAGCGCTCAAACTGGGACAGGCGCGCGGCAGTGCGATTGTATGTGCCGCTAATCATGGCCTGCCGGTGTTTGAGTATGCCGCCACCTTGATCAAACAGACCGTTACCGGGCATGGCGGCGCTGATAAGGCCACCATGCAGCACATGGTCGCCACCACGCTGAAACTCGACGGCTTACCGCAGGCCGATGCCGCCGATGCCTTGGGGATTGCGCTGACTCACTGCTTTAGCCAGCGCGGCCTGGTCTCCCGAGGCGGTGCGTCCAGCGCGCGCAGTCGCAAAAGTCGCAGCAGCAGTTGGCGGTCTTTCACACCCAAGCAGTAGTGTTTCCGCAATAGACGTTGCAGCCGGGAGCAGTGCACTGCCATAACTCGCGCTTATTCGTCTCTAGGTCGCACAAGGGGCGGTCACCTGCACATACATTCCCTCACACTATTGTTTTCGATTAATTGCGCGTCCGTTGTTATGATTCTCCAATAACATCCGCCGCTTACGGCATTGTTTCAGCCCCAAGGAATACCCAGCACCATGATAGGACGTCTACGCGGCACGCTGATCGAAAAACAACCCCCGTGGATTGTGATTGATGTGAATGGCGTTGGCTATGAGCTGGAAGCATCGATGAATACCATCGTTGGTTTACCGCCCACTGGCGAGGAAGTGCGTTTGCACACTCATCTTGTGGTCCGCGAGGATGCTCATCTGCTGTATGGTTTTGGCGATGAGCTGGAGCGTCGCCTGTTTCGTGAACTGATCCGTATTTCTGGGGTTGGCCCGCGCATGGCGCTGGCAATCCTGTCGGGCATGGATCGCATCCAGTTTGTGCGCTGCCTGAAGGAGCAGAATGCCGGGGCGCTAACGCGGCTGCCCGGTGTCGGTAAGAAAACCGCCGAACGTTTAATCATTGAGATGAGCGATCGCTTGTCGAAGTGGCCTGAGCTGGCGCGCGACACTAACGCCGACGACCTTGCTGCGGTCGAGCAGCTTTTCGATGGCGGTGCCGCGCCGGCGCCTGCTGCGGAAGACAATTATGCCGACGCCGAGTCGGCACTGATTGCGCTGGGCTATCGTCCTACGGAAGCCGCCAAGATGCTTAACGGACTCGATACCAGCCTGGCCACCGAGCAGTTGATCAAAACCGCTCTGAGCTCGCGGCTTAGCGGTGAGCGCGGAGGCAAGCGATGATCGAGTCGGATCGACTGATCTCTTCCGATAGCAAAAATAGCAGCGAGTCGCGGGTCGACTACGCGATTCGTCCGCGTAAGCTAGCGGACTACGTCGGCCAGCCCGCGGTGCGTGAGCAGCTGAGCATTTTCATCGATGCCGCACGCGGACGCAGTGAAAGCCTCGACCACACCCTGGTCTTCGGCCCGCCCGGGCTAGGCAAGACCACGCTCGCCAATATTATCGCCGAAGAAATGCAGGTCGATATCAAATCGACCTCTGGCCCCGTGCTCGAGCGTCCGGGCGATCTCGCCGCGATGCTGACCAGCCTCGAACCCGGCGATGTGCTCTTTATCGATGAAATCCATCGTCTCTCTTCCACGGTGGAAGAAGTGCTGTATCCCGCCATGGAAGATTTCCAGCTCGATATCATGATCGGAGAAGGCCCAGCGGCACGTTCCATCAAGGTCGATCTACCGCGCTTCACGCTGGTGGGGGCAACCACCCGTGCGGGCCTTCTGACTTCCCCTTTGCGCGATCGCTTCGGCATTGTCCAACGGCTCGAATTTTACTCGGTGGAAGATTTGACCAGCATCGTCGCACGCTCAGCGGCGCTGTTGGGGCTCGATGCCGACACTGCAGGCGCGCAGGAAATTGCACGTCGTGCGCGCGGTACGCCGCGAATTGCCAATCGTTTGCTGCGCCGTGTGCGTGATTTTGCTCAGGTAAAAGGCGACGGTAAGGTCAGCAGTGATATCGCATCGCGTGCGCTGGATATGCTGCATGTCGATCAGCACGGGCTTGATCACATGGATCGGCGTTTGCTACTGATGATGATCGAGAAGTTCGAAGGCGGTCCGGTCGGGGTCGATAGCCTGGCGGCAGCCATAGGAGAAGAGCGCGATACCATCGAGGACGTGCTCGAGCCCTATCTGATTCAACAGGGTTTTATTCTGCGCACCGCACGGGGACGCATGGTGACGCCTACGGCGTATCGCCACTTCGGCGTCGAACCCAACGATCAGGGCAGCGCTCCCGGAGAATCGAATGAGTGAATTTGTATGGCCGGTTCGGGTCTACTTCGAAGACACCGATGCGGGCGGTATCGTTTATCACGCCCAGTATCTGAACTTCATGGAGCGGGCACGCACCGAGTGGTTGCGCTACCATCAGTTCGAACAACAAGCGCTGCTGGAGCGCGACGTACAGTTAGTCGTCAGCCGTCTAAGCTGTCGCTATGTGCGCCCAGCGGTGCTTGACGACGCCCTCGATATTGTCGTGAATGTCAGCGCATTAGGCGCGTGCAGCATGACATTTCACCAGCAAGTCACGCGCGGCAGCGAACTGCTGTGCGATGCAAGTGTCGATATAGCGTGTATTGGTGCGTCATCACAACGTCCGCAGCGCTGGCCTGGCGCAATGCGTGACGTGTTAAAGCGTGAGATTACCCCATAAGGAACAGCCGTCACCGGGCCTCCTAACGCACCATAGTGTCGCTGGTAGCGCCTGAGTGAAGAAACGAGAGGTAGCTGTGGAAGATTCGATGTCAATCGTCTCGCTGGTCGCCCATGCCGGCATCGTCGTGAAATTGGTACTGCTATTACTGCTGTGCTTCTCGCTGGTGTCATGGATGGTTATTTTCCAGCGCGCGGTCAGCCTGAAGCGCGCTGATGCGGGTTTTCGCGAATTCGAGGCAACCTTTTGGTCGGGCATCGATGTGCGTCAGCTAGAACAAACGTTAGGTGATAGCCATGAAGGAATAGCGGCGGTGTTTCAGGCTGGCATGGCATCGTTCAAGCGGCTGCGCGGCAGCATTGGCAATGGCACCGGCGCGTTAACGCCCAAACAGGCATCGGCGGTGCTGGTCGATGTCGAGCGCTCGATGCGGGTTGCCGTTGCCGAGGAAGAAGGGCGTCTTAATCGCTATCTGCCGGTGTTGGCCACCATCAGTTCTGCCAGTCCTTATATTGGGCTGTTCGGCACGGTGTGGGGGATTATGGGCTCCTTCCTGACCCTATCAGCCACCACTCGCGCCGATCTCTCAACGGTGGCTCCTTGGGTGGCTGAGGCGCTGGTCGCGACGGCCATGGGGCTGTTTGCTGCAATTCCCGCCGTTATCGCATACAACCGTTTTACCGCCACTACCGAACGTCTGGTGCTGGGCTACCGTGATTTCGCAGAAGAACTCCATACGCTTTTATACCGTAGCCTGCTGTCACCCGCCTCAAGCGCAGCCAAACGGGGGCAATAAGGGCATGCAGATGTATATCGAATTGACGCTACCGTGCCGGTCAGGAGGATTTTAATGGCCGACAAGCCCCAGGAAATTCGCTTCAAGACACCGATCATCTGTGCGGTGGTGCTTCACGTCATTCTTATTGTGGCGCTGCTGGTGGATTGGCCAAGCGCTGAGCAGCCCCCTCAGGACAACTCCTACGTTCAGGCCACGCTGATTTCTTCGCAGACGCGCACACCTTCACCGAGTCCTGAAAACGACACGGCGAAGGGCGAGGCGCGTCAGGCTCAGGAGCAGGAGCAACAAGAGCAGCAGCAAGAACAGGAACAGCAGCAAGAAGCCGCCGAGCAGGCCACTGAACAACAGCAACAGCAGGCCGCTGCCGAGCAGCAGGAACAACAAGCTGCCGCCGCAGCAGCGGCGGCAGCCAAGCAGGAACAGCAGCAGCGCCAACAGGCTGAAAACGCGCGCCAGGCGCGTGAACAGGCCGCCAAGGAAGCCGAACAGAAAGCCGAAGCCGATAAGGCTGCCAAAGAGAAGGCTGCGAAGGAAAAGGCTGCTGCCGAGAAAGCTCAGGCTGACAAGGAAGCGAAACAGAAAGCCGCCAAAGAAAAGGCAGCGAAGGAAAAAGCGGCCAAGGAAAAGGCCGCGAAGGAAAAAGCCGCCAAAGATAAGGCAGCGAAGGAAAAAGCCGCCAAAGATAAGGCAGCGAAGGAAAAAGCCGCCGCCGATGCGCGTAAAAAACGCATGGCCGCCGCTGCTTCCAGCGACAGCTCAGCGCTCGCTTCAGCATCGGGCAGTGGTGAGAAGAATTCGTCTAACGCAGCGCAGGGCGCCCAAGCCGCTAATAGCATGATGAATGTGATTCGCCATGCGGTAGAGCAGAACTGGAACAAACCGGATAATTTGCCATCGGGTATTAAAACCACCCTGCGAGTGCGCCTCATACCTGCCACCGGTGAACTGATCAACGTCAGCGTATCCAGTAGCAGCGGTGATAGTTCGTTCGATCAATCCGCGGTGCAGGCCGTTCAGCGTGCCGCACCTTTTAATGAGCTGGGCAATGCGCCAAGCGGCACACAGCGCCAGTTCCGTAGCTTCACCCTGACCTTCAACCCAGAGGACGTACGCTGATGAGACGTTTAGCGGCCTTTACTGGCCTGTTTTTGATGCTTGCGATAAGTGCGGTAGCCCGCGCTGATCTAGATATTCAGATTACCCGCGGCAGTAACGACGCCATTCCGATTGCGATCACATCGTTTAACGCCAATGGTCAGCAGCTACCGCAAAATGTAAGCAATATCATCACCAACGATCTGCGTAACAGCGGTAAATTCGCGCCGCTGGACAGCAGTAGCCTGATTGGCACACCTGCACCGGGCGATCAGATTGACTACTCGGCGTGGCAAAATACTCGCGCCAGCTATCTGGTCGATGGCCGCGTCGAAGCCGCAGGCAATGGCTACAAGATTACCTATGAGCTACACGACGTGTTCGGTAACAAGCGTGAAATCAGCGCCAACGTGTCGGGTAGCGAAGCGCAGCTGCGCCAAAGCGCCCATTATGTTGCCGATCAGATCTTCGAGAAAATTACCGGCATTCGCGGCGCTTTCCGCACTAAAATTGCCTACGTTATCTCTACTGGCATCGACCCCAACATGAGCTTCTCGCTCTACGTGGCCGATCAGGATGGCTACAATCCGCGCCGTGTCCTTAACTCCAACGAGCCGATTCTATCGCCCGCGTGGTCGCCCGATGGCAGCAAGCTGGCGTATGTGTCGTTCGAAGGCAAGCGTCCTTCGATCTATGTTCAGCAGCTTGCCACTGGCAACCGTATCAAGCTGACCTCGTTCAAGGGCATCAACGGTGCGCCGGCCTGGTCTCCCGATGGTCGCAAGATTGCCATGTCACTGTCGAAAGGCGGTTCTCCTGACATTTACGTGATGGACCTTGGTTCGCGTCAGCTCAACCAGATTACCCACGGCAGCTCCATCAATACCGAGCCCAACTACGCGCCTGACGGTGGCAGCCTGATATACACCTCCGATCAGTCGGGTCAGCCGCAGATTTATCGTTACAACTTTGGTAGCGGCCAGTCGCAGCGCGTTACGTTCACCAATAGATACAATGCGGGCGGGCATTTCGCTCCAGATGGCTCTACTATATTCTTTGTAACGCGCACCAATCAGGGCTTCCAGGCAGCCAAGCAGGATCTTGCCAGTGGTCGCCTGACGGTGTTGAGTAAAACTCGTTTCGATGAGGCGCCTACTGTTGCTCCTAATGGAACAATGGTGGTATATGCCACAGAGAAGGGAGGTCGTGGTATTCTGGGAGCGACTTCAGCGGATGGCCGTGCGTCTTTCGAGATTCCGGTCCCCGATGGAAATGTTCAGGAACCTTCCTGGTCGCCGTTCACCAAATAAATGACTAGAATAAATCAGTCATCAGTGTTCTTAAAAAGCAAGGAGAAAACCATGCAGTTTTCCACTTACGCCAAAACCTTGGCAGCAGCTCTTTCGGTGGTCGTTATCGCTGGCTGCTCCAGCGGCGGCGGTACCCAGGAGGGCACCGACGGTGGTATGAGCTCTGGTCAGCAAGGCACTGCCACTACAGGCGGCGCTACTGGCTACGGCAATGGTTCAGGAGCAGGGGATGCCAGCGCACAGAACGAAATTCCGTCTGTTCGCACTATCTACTTCGATTTTGACCACGACACCATCCGTCCTGAGTTCGAATCTGTCCTCAACCAGCATGCTGCTTACCTGCAGTCGCACCCTGACGCACACGTAGTGCTGCAGGGCCACACTGACCCGCAGGGTACTCGTGAGTACAACCTGGGTCTGGGTGAGCGTCGTGCCAACTCTGTTCGTCAGTACCTGGCAGTTCAGGGCGTGAACGGTTCTCAGGTAGAAGTTGTCAGCTACGGTGAAGAACGTCCGGCGTCCACTGGTCGCAGCCAGGAGGCCTACGCTCAGGACCGTCGTGTAGTATTTGACTACTGAAACCAGAGGTAAGTCATGAAACACAGTTTGAAAAAACTGTGCGGTGCGGGAGCCTTGTTGCTCCCGCTTTCCGTATGGGCCCAGGATGCTAGTATTTCCAGCGATCAGGCCGGCGGTCAGCAGCAAACCGCGTCCGGCAATCTGGCGCTTTTCAATCAGCTTCAGGATCAGCAGCAGGCGATTAACGACCTGCGTGGCCAAATCGAAGAGCTACAGCACCAGATCCAGCAATCTCAGGATCAAGGCCAGAAACGCTACCTCGATCTTGATACGCGCTTAGCCGATCTCGAAGGTGACGGCGATGGCGGTAGCGGTAGCGGGGCATCCAATAGCGATGCGCCAGCGGATGGTGATAACTCCGATGACGCGGGCGCAGCGGGTGCGGGCGCCGGGGCTGCAGCAGGCGCGGCGGCCAGCCAGTCAGGAAATTCTGATGATTCAGACGGTGCTAACGTTAGTGATCGTCAGGCATACAACGACGCTTTCGACCAGATTCGTGACAAGCATTACGACGAAGCCGAAAAAGCGTTCAAGGCGTTTAATCAGAACTACCCTGATTCACCGCTGTTGGCCAATTCCTACTATTGGCTGGGGCAAATCTATAGCAACAAGTCGCAGAACGATGGTGCCGCGCATGCCTTCGAAGCGGTGCTGAAAAAGTATCCAGACAGTGGTAAAGCACCGGATTCTGCTTACGCGCTTGCAATGATCAAAGCGCAGCAGGGCGACGACACCGGCGCTCAAAAACTGCTGGATGATCTGGTCAAGCAACATCCCGACTCCGATGCCGGCAAAAAAGCCAAGGCATTTCTCGCCAAGGTTAACGGCTAACGAGTCAGCGTATGTTTTCTTTACCGACTGTTGGCAGTGGTTTTCCCGCTGCCAACAGCATCGGTGTACTGGCGTACCATCTGCGCCAGTCTCATTTCTCCCCCATCCCTCCGCCTTTGTGGCAAGTGTCGAGCCCCGTGAATCGGCCTTCTTCTTACTCGCGCGCGCAACACCACGGTTTCACTGACGTCCCGGGACGAGTGAATTGTATGCATATATACATACAATTATCCCCTGTCATGCAGCTTTGTGGCGAAATGACGCAGCTATAGCGTTTTTTGTCGTTTTAGGAGTATGATTGCATGCACTTTGGTTGGTCTACAGCCAACAATGTATGCATAAATGCCTTATATTGTATGCATTTCTGTTCAGGCGGACGTATTACCCCGTTTGAAACGCTAGCAGCAGCTTTTGCAGGTGGAGTCGATCCAGCAGAAGGAGAGAAGCATGGCAACCTCACAATGGCGGCCCGTCATTCACGACTCACATGGGCCCAAATATCTGGCGATCGTGAACGCGCTGGAAACCGATATTGCCAGCGGCGCGCTAGTGCCGCTGCAAAAGTTGCCTGCTCAACGTGCGCTGGCCGAAGAGCTCGGCATTCACTTCACTACGGTTACGCGCGCCTATCGAGAAGCGCTTACGCGTGGACTGATTATTGCGCGGGTTGGTGCGGGCAGTTTCGTCTCCACCAAGGCCGCGCAGCACATCGAAGCCGCCAGGAGTGCGCAGCATCAGCGCCCTTTGGGAACGGATCACGCGGCGATCGATATGAGCATGAATCTTCCGCCTGAACCTGATGACGTTGCGCTGCAACAGCGCTTGCGTGACGATTTCGACGCACTTGGACGGCAGTTGCCTGAACTAATGCGCTATCAGCAGGCGGGGGGCACGCTGACCGACCGCGAGATTGCCTGCGACTGGCTAGCTCCGCGTATTCGCTGCCAGCAGGATCACACCGTCATTTTACCGGGGGTGCAGGCAACGCTGCTGG
Organism: Carnimonas bestiolae; assembly: GCF_051251145.1. Lineage (NCBI taxonomy): Bacteria > Pseudomonadati > Pseudomonadota > Gammaproteobacteria > Oceanospirillales > Halomonadaceae > Carnimonas > Carnimonas bestiolae. Next base: position 106,652 of record NZ_JBPCZK010000001.1, read on the forward strand.
CCATTTTCATGCTGCTGAAGCTATCGCCCGTTAAGCCGCTGTGCTGTGCCGAGCTCACCTATCCAGGCGTCAAACGGGCCGCCTCCCAGCTCAACATTCCTCTTTGCGGTTTGCCGTTTGATAAGGAAGGTATCGATCCCGATGCCTTCGAACACGCCTGTCAGCAGCAGCAGGTGGGGGCGCTCTACCTGAATCCCGTGTTGCATAACCCGACGGCGCTGTCGATGTCGCTCAAACGCCGTCAGCACATTGCCGAGCTGGCGCTTCGTTACGGAGTGCCGATTATCGAAGACGACGCCTACGGCATGCTGCCTCGCCATCCCGAACCGTCAATCGCCAGTTTCGCACCGCACAATACCTGGTACATCGCCGGCTTATCGAAATGCCTTGGCGCAGGGCTGCGGCTTGCCTATGCCGTTGCACCTTCAGCCATCGAAGCGCAGCAGTTAATCAGCGTGTTGCGTGCCACCTCGGTGATGGCATCACCATTGACCACCGCTCTTGCCAGCCAGTGGATGACTCGCGGCACCGCCGCGCGTTTGCTGGAGGCTATTCGTACCGAAACCCGTTATCGACGTGAGATTGCAGAAAGTCTGCTGCCCGGCACTGCGCTGTCGGGGGAAAACAGCGCTTTCCACTTATGGCTCAAGCTGCCGGCCCATTGGACACGCGCAGCTTTCGCGCACCATCTGACCCGCCGAGGGGTATCGGTGGTGCCAAGCGATAGCTTTGCTGTTACCGAGCCACCGCCCGAAGCGGTGCGATTGTCGCTGGGTGGGGCTATTTCTCGCGCCGCACTGGACACCGCACTGACCGATATCGCGGCGACGCTCACTGAAGATCCTGCCAATGGGGCAGTGGTTATTTAGGCGCCGTTGTATCAGCCGCAGTGTGCGCTGACATAACGACACCACATTTATCTCTACTACTGATAAGGAGACCTTCGCATGACGTCACTAAGGCACTTCAAACTTGGCCTGTTGCCTTTCACTATCATGAATATTGTTGTTGCTTTGGCGCTGGTGATCGGCTTTCAATCACTCGACGCCTTCATGCACAACACCGCCGCGTGGCTGATACTTACGCCGCTGTTTGTGATCACACTGGTGCCGCGTATTCACGATACTGGGCTATCGCTGTTGGCGAGTTGGCTGTGGGGCCTGGCGACTGCAGCACTCATTCTGCTGTTTTTGGTAAATCAGCCGGCGGCGGGCGTTGCCGGTATTTGTTTCTGGACCTTTGCTGCCATGATGCCCACCGATATCTGCCACACGCTGGGACGGGTGCTGAGTTAAGCACGGTGATAGGGCGGTGACAGCTCCGTGTGGCTGCACTGGCGCTAATGCACCGCCTGAAGACAACAACGCCACGCGTTATGCGTGGCGTTGTTGGTTAATAGCTGCTCACAGCGCTAACGAATAGCGCTATCGATGCTGTCGCTAGGTAGAGCTTTCAGCCCAACAGGCTGAGGCATTTACCGAGGCATTGCCGGAATAGCGCTGTTTGAGCTGAGTGGTTAGCAGCGCGCTCAACTGAGCAGGGGTATCGCAGCGCCGATCGGCGTTCCAATCGCGAATATCGTCGGTAGGAGACAGATAGCCGTAGCCCACCGCAATGGCGCACATGCCACTAGCGTGCGCAGCATCCATATCGCGCCGATGATCGCCAATATAGCAACACTGCTCGGGAGTAACTTCTAGCTCAGCGGCGGCGGCGATCAGCGCTTCGGGATGAGGCTTGGCCTTAGCCACGTCATCACCGCATACCAGCGTCGGCGGTTCCAGCGATAGCGCTGCCAGCAGCGGTTCAGCGAAACGCCGCTCCTTGTTAGTCACTATTCCCCAGGGCTGATGATGCAAGCGCAATTGCGCTAACAGCGGCTCCAGGCCCGCGAATATCTGGCTGTGTTCGCCAAGACAGGCCGCATAATCGGCAAGCAACTGCTCCAGCGCCAGATCGTCGGCAGCTTCTCCGAGCGCCAAACGCGTTAGCGCCCGGCCGCCCATCGACACCTCAGCGCGCACTTGGTCGTCGGGCAGCGCTGGCAGCCCATAGCGTTCGCGCAGCAGGTTAGTGGCATGAATCAGGTCAGGAGCGGTATCGACGAGCGTACCGTCGAGATCAAACAGCACTGCCGCACACGGAATACTACCGGTCATGCGTTATCCTGCGGACGCTGGCAGTGCACCATGTAGTTCACATCGATATTGCTGCTCAGCCAATAGCGGCGGGTCAGCGGGTTGTAGTGAAGGCCGCGCTGATCGCGTGTATTCAGCCCCGCATGACGCGTCCAATTGGCCAGCTCCGAAGGACGGATGAAGCGCTGATACTCGTGCGTTCCTACCGGCAACAGTTTGAGGATGCGTTCGGCACCGATAATCGCGAACAAGTAGGATTTTGGATTACGGTTGATGGTACTGAAGAAGACTTGTCCGCCCGGTTTTACCAGCTTCTTGCAGGCCGCAATAATGGCAGCAGGGTCGGGTACATGCTCGAGCATTTCCATGCAGGTCACCACGTCGAAGCTGCCTGGCTGCTGCTCTGCAAGATCTTCAACGCTGATCAGCTGGTAGTCGACCTCAAGACCGCTTTCAGCGAGATGCAGCTTTGCCACCGCGAGCGGTGCTTCGCTAAGATCGATGGCCGTTACCTGCGCACCGCGGCGGGCCATTGATTCGCTGAGAATGCCGCCTCCGCAGCCCACATCGAGTACTTTCTTGTCGGCCAGCGAACCGCTGTGCTCTTCGATATAGCCAAGGCGCAGCGGGTTGATGTCGTGAAGCGGTTTGAAATTGCCGTCACGATCCCACCATTGCTGGGCCAGTGCACCAAACTTGTCAAGTTCGGCCTGGTCGAAGTTGTTGCTGGTGCGCTGCGCGCCTTGCTCAGCTTGGGAAGCGTTGAGGGTCATAACCTGCTCCAGATAATAAGACCGCCAGTAACGAACCAGCGAGAATGTACGTCGGAAAACAATTGACGCTAAGTTTACCCCCCGAAGGCGGTTAGTTTCATCCTGCTATTCGCTTGAATGTGACAACCCGTTATCATCACTCGCGTATTTCCACCACAATGGTCTAGTGTTCATAGCCGCCGGTCAGCGACAGGTGCAGTATTAACGCGTTACCTGCACAGCGTTGCCGTAATGCACAGATGGAGAAACAGCATGCCTGAGCCCGATATCGGCTCCCGAGACCCTTATGCGATTGTACCGGGCGAGGACGAATTGCTAGCGCGTCCGCGCCCCGGGCAGCGTCCCGTTAAACGGGTGAGTTGGCCGGGCGTATTGCTGGCGCTGTTGGCGCTCGCGGGAGTTATTGCGCTGGCCGCGTTTTATGCCAACGATCGCCAGCAACTGCTGTCGAGCAATGGTCGCTATCAACAGCAGCTGCAGCAGGCAACGCGCGACATCGAAGCATTACAACACCAGCAAGCCGCGCTGGCTGACAAACTTAACGATCACCAGCATCGGCTGGATGCGCTGCCTAATATCGAGCCGCAGCGGCTCGACGCGATGGACGTGCAGCTAGGTGCTCTGGGGGTGGCGTTGCGCGCGCTACAGCAGCAGAGCAGCGATGCAAACGCCGCTGACACGCAGCAAGCGCCGAATGACCAGCAGCACTCCCTGGGCTTTCGTTTAGCAGCGCTGGAGGATCAGCTGCACTCGCTGAACGAGCGTGTTTCGTCCTTGGAATCAGGTAACGCTTCTCACTGACTATGATGCTACCCCTTGCGTTGAATCATCAGCGAACCTTTCTTCCGCTCAAGCGAATGGTGGGTTGCGTAGGAACACTTTCGGCGTGTGCGCTATGGCCGCTTCACGCATCGGCACTGGAAGCCGATGTGCATGGCGTAGGTGGTGAGGTGCGCAGTAACGTTGTCGCGTATCTGGCCCCGCTCAAGATTCCTGCCAACTCACGTCCCGAGCTCTACGGCAATAGCGTGCACAGCGATGTGGTCAGCGCGCTAAAGGCGTATGGCTACTATACGCCCACTATCGAGGTGAAATTCCGCGATCGTCAGCACGTCGACGTTCATATCGACAAGGGGCCACAAACCCACGTCAAGGTGCTGGATGTACAGATTGTGGGAGAAGCAAGCGAAGACCCTGAAGTCAAAAAGTTGCTGGCCAATAGCGCCCTGATGAAAGACAAGGGCAAGCCGCTGTCCCACGAACATTACGAATACCTGAAAAAGCAGCTTGATACGCTGGCGCTGAGCCGTGGTTATTTCGATGCCAGCTATCCGCTGCATCGTATTGAGGTGCGGCCGTGGGAGCAGCGCGCGGATATCTATCTGGTTTACGTGTCGGGCAAGCGCTACCGCTATGGCGATATCGATGTGGAAGGCAGCCAGATTCGCCGTTCCAGTATCGATGCCCTGCAACCGTTTAAGAAAGGCGACCCGTACCAAACCAGCGATATCGCGGAATTCAACAACCGCCTGGGGCGTACCAACTGGTTCCGCAGCGTGTCAGTGCGACCGCAGCTCGACCAACAGCACAACCACAATGAGCAAATGACGCGGCCCTCGAATGATGATTCGACGGTGACCTCCGCACAGCAGAATGCCGCCGCCCAGCGCGCGGTCGCCCCGGTAAGCGTCAATGTGGTTGCCGCTGATCGTGATCAATTCAAGACCGGCATCGGCTACTCCACCGACGACGGCCCGCACGTTCAGTTCGGCTGGACGCGTCCGTGGATGAATGATCGCGGCGATTCGCTGACCAATAGTCTTTACTTCTCTCAACGCCGTCAGTCGTTAGCGGGGCAGTACCGAATACCGCTCGAACAGCCGCTGAACGATGCCTATGAATTCAATTATGGCTTCGACTACGTTGACGACAACGATACGCGCAGCCGCAAACTGTGGTTCACGCCCACGCGCGTCTGGCACTTCGCCAACGGTTGGAATCAGCGGCTCTATGTGCGCTTCAGTCAGGAAGATTTCACTCAGGCCAGCGACAGCGCCGATGTCTTCCTTATTACTCCGGGAATCGCCTGGGATCGCACTGCGGTAGATAACGAGCAGTTCCCAATGCATGGGAACCGCCAGGATCTTACCGTAGAAGGCACGACCAAGCAGTTTGGTTCCGATATTTCGTTTTTGCGTGCCGTTGCTACCACGCGCTGGATAGAAAGCATCGGCAACGACAATCGGTTTTTCCTGCGCGGCAATATTGCTGCCACGCAAACCGACTCGTTCTCGAAAATGCCGCCCAGCTTGCGCTTCTTTGCGGGCGGCGATTCAAGCGTACGCGGCTACTCCTACGAAACTCTGGCACCGCGCGATCACAAGGACGATTTGCTGGGCGGCAAGAATATGCTCACCGGCACCTTCGAGTATCAACGGCGTATCACTGGAGCCTGGTGGGGGGCCGCTTTCTACGATGTAGGTAACGCGTTTACTAGCTGGTCGGATCAATCGCTGAAGCGCGCCGCTGGCGTGGGTATTCGCTGGATTTCGCCGGTGGGGCCGATCCGGCTCGATCTCGCGCATCCGTTTGACGATGATCGTTCGTCTTGGCGCGTTCACTTTGCCATTGGGCCGGAGTTCTAATGCGATTACTGCGATATTCCCTTTGGTCGGTGGTGGCTCTGTTTGGCGTGCTGCTGGTAGTGATTGGCATTTTATTATCGCCATGGGGCACCAGTTGGGCACTGCATCAGGCCAAATCACGTGGCTTGATCGACTTCTCGCGGGTAAAAGGCGCGCCTTTGGAGCACTTCGAGCTGGATGATCTGCACCTTGAGGTGGCGGGTACGCAGGTTAGCGCGCGAGCGCTGCGTCTCGATTGGCTAAACAACGCCCTGATCAAGGGAAGCGTGGGGCTTTCCAACCTGAGTGCCGACCAGGTGGCCATTACGCTGGCACCGTCTGATCCGAATCAGCCTCAGCAAGAGAGTGACCAGGGCCTGCCGGGACGCATCTCGCTGCCGGTCAGTGTCGATGTGCAACAGCTGGTGCTGAACGATGTAAGCCTGATCCTGCCCGCCGCAACTGATACCGAATCAGACCCCACTGCACAAAACGCTACGCGCATTCATTGGCAGCATTTTGCCAGCGCAGTGGCTTTTTCCAACAGCCAATTGCGGTTGGGAGAAACGCATCTCGACTCGCCCCATATCTCGCTGGCGAAGGCGGCCGAGCCTGAGAAGAGCGACGACGCGGCTGCGTCCCAGAGTGCCACTTCCGCATCACTCGACAGCGACATTAATGTTGCCGCCGCCACTAAGGTGGCCAGCGCAACGACCCGTCCCACTCGCGGCGACGGCAGCGCTATTGCTAACCCGCTGGCCGCATTCGCCAGCAACGATCTCACCGATGCCCATCAGCAAATCGAACTTCCCGCTATCGAACTGCCCATCGATATCGATGCACCTTCGCTTGAGGTCAGCGATTTCGTGCTTGACGGTGAGCAGCCGTTCACACTTGATCGCATTGCGCTTGCGCTCAAGGCAGAGAATTCGCGCGTAGAAGTGCAAAAACTCAGCCTGACCGGACCTGATCTTAACGCCGAGCTGACGGCAGATATCGCTCTTAAAGACCAGTACCCCATTGCGCTGCATCTGCACGGCACCTCGCAACTGGAGCCGCTCAAGGGCGAGCAGTTGAGCATAGATGCCAGTGGCTCACTGGCAGCGCTTGATCTAGCGATAGCCGCCAGCGGCCCGCAGCAGGCTACTATCAAGGCACAGCTAAACGCACTCGATCAGCGTCTACCGTTCAAGGCGAGCGTGCGCTCGCCGCACGTGCAATGGCCGTTGCCCGGAATGCCTGAAAAGGACGCGCAGGGGCAGGCCATTGCTCAATACCGCGTCGATGATCTGGCGCTTGAAGCGAACGGCAATCTCAATCGGTATGCGCTATCGCTGTCCGGAAATGCATCAGGCTCGCAGCTTAAGCCGCTCGCACTCGCCGTCACCGGCAGCGGTGATTACCAGCATTTTGATTGGCAGCCGCTGAAGATCGATGCGGGCAAGGGCGGTAGCGTGGAAAGCGCGGGTACCGTCAATTGGGCTACCGGGCTGTGGCTGAAGGCTTCGCTGAAGCTGCAACATCTCAAGCCACAAACCTTCACGCCTGCGGTACAGGGCGATATCAGCGGCGCTGGCGAGGCGGCCTTCAACCTACAGAATAATAACGGCTGGAACGTCAATGTGCCGACGCTGAAACTGACAGGCCAGCTAGCCGGAAAACCGCTGACTGCCGATGCACGCTTTGCAGCCAACAGTGATTTAGCACTACAGATCGAACGTTTGGACGTACGCCAAGGCGCCAATAGCGTGCAGGCCAAGGGCAAGGTCGACCAGCAGCTTGATCTCAATGCGGACATCAACGCACCTGCGCTCGGCTCTTTGCTTCCGCAGCTCGGCGGCGCGGTGAACGGTAAGTTGCGCCTCGCGGGCTCGCTCAAACAGCCACGCGGCGATATCACGCTTAACGGGCGCAGCGTCAAATATGGTGACAATCATCTTGGCTCGCTTGATCTCAGTGCCCACAGTGAAGGAATCGACGATCCCAGCATGCAGTTAATGCTGAACGCGGCCGACATCGTGGCAGGCGGCCAACAGCTCGCCAAGGTGAGTGCCAATCTGGATGGCCGGTTGAGCAAGCATCGTCTGAGTCTCGATGTTGCTGGCAATTCCAAAGGGCCGCTGGTCAGCCTGGCCACGCGGCTCGATGGCGGCTACGACATGAATGCCGGTCACTACCGCGGCACCATCGGCTCACTCACCAGCGATCTTGGGCAGGCCGGAACGCTAGCCCTCGATTCGCCGCTGCGTTTTGACGCCAACGTCAACGATAGCTCGGCAACGGTCCAGCCTTTCTGTCTTAACCGCCAGCAGGGCGGCGGCCTGTGTCTAACCCGCCAGATGAAGGCATCGGCGGACAATGGCACCGCGGCGCTAGCGCTAAATCGCCTGCCCGTCGAGATGGTAAATGAATTTCTGCCACCGCCGTGGCAGCTGTCGGGCAGCGCCGCCGGTAACCTCGAAGCGCGTTGGTCGAACGGCGGCCAGAACTTCAACGCCACGGGAGCCATTAACGGCAAGCTGCTGGTGCGCGGTGAAGATACCGCGGGCAACGCCTTCCAGGTCCCCGCAATCGCGCTGGATACGCGTTTCGATGCAAACGACCGCAATGCCCATTTGGCCCTGACCACGCAGCTTGAGCAGGCGGGCAGCCTCACCCTCGATGCCAACGTGCGCGATCCGCTGGGGCAGCGCAGTCTATCGGGACGGCTACAGCTCGCATCGCTGCAGCTTGGTCCTTATCAACCGCTGGTGCCGGGAATGCGCAAGCTGACCGGAGAACTGAACGGTGATGTGCGGCTGGCGGGCAGCGCCGAGCAACCGCTGTTAAACGGCCAGATCGTACTCGACAAGGTAAGCGCCCAGGGCGAGCAGCTACCGCTGGAGCTAAACGATGCGCGTCTTGGCGTAGCGCTTAATGGCAACAGCGGCGTTATTGATGGCTACCTGAAATCGGGCGACGCGCGCTGGGGCCTGAACGGCCGGGCAGACTGGCCGAGTAGCGGTGATTGGCATGCCACACTGGCGCTTGATGGCAAACATTCACCGCTCGAAGCGCAGGCGCTCGAATACGGCCGCGTGCGCATTGCGCCTGACATCCACGTCGATGCAACGCCCGCACGGCTGGCGATTACCGGCGCGGTAGGCATTCCGTGGGCGCGTATCGAAGTAGCCCAGTTGCCTGAGTTCGCGCAAGCGCCTTCCACCGATGAAGTGGTGCTGACCCAGCAGCAGGCGGCGCAATTGGATGAAGCGCGCCAGCGGCTTGCTCCCGGACAGGCCGCGGGCAGCGAAGACAGCGCTAAAGCGGTATGGGCGACCACTCAGGAACTCAGCAAGGCTGGCATGGCGCTCGATCTCAACGTGGCGCTGCGCATGGGCGACGATGTGCGCTTGGCTGCTTACGGGCTGAATACCCGCCTGGCCGGCCAGGTGAATATACGTGAGAACAATCAGGGAGCGGGCGCGCTGCAGATGTTCGGTGATATCAGCCTCGAAGACGGTCGCTTCTCGTCGTTTGGGCAGAAGTTAACGATCAATCGCGGCAAAATCACCTTCAACGGGCCACCGTCAACACCGATGCTGGACTTCGAAGCCATCCGTAACCCCGACACTATCGAAGATGACGTGACAGCGGGCATTCGGGTCACCGGCTCAGCGATGGCGCCGCAGCTGAAAATCTTCTCGGATCCGGCCATGAACGAAACCACCGCGCTGTCGTATCTGCTGCGCGGGCGTGCTCCTGATGCCGACGGCGACGATAACGCGCTAACGTCTGCGCTGATTGGTTTGTCAGTGTCGCAAAGTGGGCGAGCGGTGGGAGCTTTGGGTGAAGCCTTCGGCATTCAGGATCTGGCCTTGGATACCGCTGGCACCGGCGATAGCAGTCAGGTGGTTGTAAGCGGCTATCTCAACCCCAATCTTAAAGTCAGCTACGGCGTTGGCGTATTTTCCTCGATTGCGGAACTAACGCTGCGCTATCGATTGTTGCAAAACCTTTATGTGCAGGCAGTGTCGGGCGGCAATCAGGCCCTCGATCTGCTTTATTCATTCAGCTTTGGCCGCACGCCTGATCCTCAAAGCGATCAGTAAGTCGACGACCATCTTTTCTAGGAGACGCGGCATGGCACGTTCAGTTTCACTGCCAGACCCCGACCAAGCGCTCGCGGGCAGAAGCGAGCCCACTCGGATCAGTGGCGTACACATGGTCAATGGTCACTCGATGCTGCCGCCCTGGGTGACGGGCGCAGAGCAGATCGTGCTCGGACTCGGGTGCTTTTGGGGTGCCGAGCGGTTGTTCTGGCAATTGCCCGGGGTGCTGGTAACGGCAGCGGGGTATGCCGGCGGCATAACGCCCAACCCTAGCTACGAAGAAGTGTGCAGCGGCCAGACCGGCCATGCCGAGGTAGTGAGAGTGGTGTTCGACCCGCAGCAGCTATCGCTCGATACGCTGCTCAAGCATTTCTGGGAAGCCCATGACCCCACACAGGGAATGCGGCAGGGCAACGACATCGGTTCCCAGTACCGCTCTGCCATCTACTACACCAGTGAAGCTCAGCGCCAGGCCGCGCTGGCCTCACGTGCCCAATACAGTGCCGCACTGAGTGAGGCAGGCAAGGGAGAGGTGACCACCGAGATAGCGCCGCTGGCGCGTTTCTATTACGCCGAAGAATATCACCAGCAGTATCTGGCCAAGAATCCCGCAGGGTACTGCGGCCTGAAAGGCACCGGCGTGGCCTGTGCCATCTAAGACAGCCTGAATACTGCGTTGATTCAAATGAAAACGGCTGCATCCATCGATGCAGCCGTCTTCGTTGGGCGAAAAATAAAGCGCTTCATTCGTTTCAGGCAGACAACACTGCCCGCGAACCGTTTTCGCTTAAGGGTAGACCACGCTTAGCTCAGGCATTTCTACCCAGCGTTCCACCTGCGTGACAATGCGTTCGATCATCCAAGAGTGCGGCAGGCCTTTGTGTTGCTCAACAAAGCCCAAATGACCGCCGTGACGCGCTAGCTCGATCCGCACGTTAGCGGAAGGCAAGGGCAGGCGCATGAAAATATCGCCGGGCACGTAGGGGTCATCCTGAGCGTGCAAAATCAATGTCGGCAGCTCCAGACGATCGAGCAGGGCACCGGCGGATGCGCGGCGATAGTAGTCGGTCGCTGAACTGAACCCATACAGCGGCGCGGTCACTTCGTTGTCGAACGCCCACAGGGTATCGATGCGCTGCAGCTGCTGCGCGCTGATCTCAAGCGGCAGCAGCTTTTCTTCACGTTTGCGTTCGATGCGTCGCCGCATGCGTCGCAGCAAATTCCGCTGGTAGTGCCGAGCCTGACCGAGATTAAGCGCATCGGAGCGACTTGCGAGATCGAGCGGCGCACTTACCGAAATCGCACCGGCGATATCCAGGCCGTCACCGCCTTGCTCGGCGGCCAGCTTCAGCAATACGTTGCCACCGATTGAAAAGCCTACCGCGACCTTTGGGGCATGGGGAAAGCGGCGGGCTAGCACGCTCATCAGCCAGTAGGCATCGGCGGTATCGCCGGCGTGATAGCCGCGAGAGGAGCGATTCTGCACTTGCCCGCAGCCCCTGAAATGCATTACCACCGCGCGCCAACCTTTGCGCGCCACTGATGCCAGTAAGGCGCGAGTAGAAGGCGAACGCAACAGTGAGGATTCTTCTTCGGTAAGGATGACCAACATCGGCGTATTGGCAGCTGCGGTAGTCGGAACACTCCATCCCAACTCGAGCACATCGCCATCGGGAAGTTCCAGAAGCTCGGTATCGAATCGCGGAATGCTGCGCCATAGCAGATGGGGAGCCAGCGTTTGCAGCTGACGATGCTTCAGCCAGCGCGGCGCAATAAAATCAGCATTGAAGAGCGTTCTAGCCATAAGCGGCGTACGTGTCCTGTAAGGTAGGGCAGCTACCGTGAAGTCGAGGTGACTTCAGCTTAAGACCGCAAAGGGGGGCGAGAGTTCTATCCGTTGCCAACGATTCTGCCGCGCCACCGAATCTCATCGGCAATAGGCCGCAGCAGAATCGCAGTACCTGACGTTAATCCAAGCGGTACAGCTGCGGTACCTTGTCGAAACCGGATACCGTGCACTCAAGGTTATTGATCAAGCCGTCCTTGAGACTGTGGCACCAGCCATGAATGGTCAGCGGCTGTCCACGCAGCCAAGCGCGCTGCACAATACGCGTGCTGGCAAGATTGCGTACCTGCATACGCACGTTGATCTCGCACATGCGGTCGTGCTGCTCCTTGTTGGGCAAATGCGCCAATTCTTCACGACGACGCACATATTCCTGGCGAATGGGGTGCAGCCAGTCGTCGAGAATACCGCCATTGCCCGGCGCGTTCATCGAGGCGTTAACACCGCCGCAGCCATAATGCCCAACCACCAGAATATCGCGTACCTTCAGCGAATCCACCGCGAACTCTACCGCCGCCATGGTGTTTACATCATTGTTGTAAATGATGTTGGCCACGCTTCTGTGCACGAACACGGTGCCGGGCGGTACGTCCAGCACGGTTTCTGCCGGCACGCGACTGTCGCCACAGCCGATCCACAAATAACCGGGACGCTGTCCGTCCACCAAGCGTGTGAAAAACTCGGGGTCGCGCTCGTGCATGCGGCGTGACCAATCGCGATTGTTATTGATCAGGTCGGAAATACTGAATGATTGCGAAGCGGGTTTTTCGCCCATGAAGGATATCTACTCTTCAGCCAATTGGTGTGGAGCACCTTTTACCGTGACTGGCACAGCGGGTCAAATATTAACCGTTTGTCCTCGGCGCTTTGCCAGCATCTTCGCTGCGTTCAACGCGGCCTATTATGTTAGCCTCATCGTTAAGTAATAGCCGTTCGGCGACAGCATTTCGCCTGACGTCGTCCAAGCCTATAAAGAGGTAGTAAATGTCTGATTACCAGTATGATTTGATTGTTATTGGCGGTGGCTCGGGGGGTGTTAGGGCGGCGCGGGTAGCTGCCATTGGCGGCGCACGAGTGGCGCTGGCCGAGCAGTCGCGGTTAGGTGGCACCTGCGTCAACGTAGGCTGTGTGCCGAAAAAGTTCTTCTCTTATGCAGCGCATTTTGCTGAAGGCTTCGAGCAAAGCCGCGGCTACGGCTTCCAAAGTGAGCATCACTTCGATTGGCCAACGCTGCGTGATAACACCGCCAGCGAGATTGAGCGCTTGAACGGAATTTATCAGTCGCTGCTTGATAAGGCCGGCGTCGAGCTGCTGCCATGGCACGCTCGCATTGAGGGGCCACACGAGGTAAGCGTTAACGGCAAGCGTTTGACCACCGAACGTATTCTGATAGCGGTCGGAGGCAAGCCGCGCCAGCTCGATTTCGACGGCGCAAGCAAGATGGTTAGCTCCAACGAGATGTTCTCGCTGGACACCCTTCCCAAACGGCTAGTGGTATATGGTGGCGGCTATATTGCGGTGGAGTTTGCCAGTATTCTCAATGGACTAGGCGTGGATACCACGCTGGTCTATCGCGGCGAGCTATTCCTGAAGGGCTTCGATCAGGAACTGCGCGAATTTTTACGCGACGAAATTAGCGCCAAGGGCGTGAAGCTGCATTTCAACGCCAATATTGTCGGCATTGAGGAAAGCGAAGGCGTGCATCAGGTCTCGCTTGACGACGGTAGCACTCTCGAGGCCGAACTGGTGCTTAGCGCCGTTGGCCGCGACCCCAACTTCGACGGGTTAGGGCTCGATAGCGTCGATGTAGCGCTCGATGAAAGCGGCTTTATCGAGGTGGATGACGCCTACCGAACCTCAACACCGTCCATCCTGGCGCTCGGCGACGTTATCGATACCCCTCAGCTGACGCCGGTCGCCATTGCCGAGGCCATTCGGATGGTCGCTATCCATTTCGAGCAGCGTCGTCCCGCACCGATTAATTATGACGCGGTTGCCACGGCGGTGTTCTGCTCGCCTAATGCGGCTACCGTTGGTCTTACCGAGGAGCAGGCGCGTCAGCGTTACGACGGGCTGCGCATTTATGTGTCATCGTTCCGGCCCTTGATGCATACGCTGGCGAAAGACGACGCACGCTGCTTCATGAAACTGATCGTGGACGATGCCAGCGATAGGGTCGTGGGCGTGCATGTGGCGGGAGCCGATGCGGGGGAATTGGTGCAAGGACTTGCCATCGGGGTGCAGGCAGGCATTACCAAGCAGCAGTACGACGCCACCATTGGCATCCATCCCACCAGCGCGGAAGAGATTGTGACCATGCGTGAAGTGACGCGCCGTTAATGCGTTAGCAAGCGTTGTTAAAGCAGGCCAGTAAAACGCTACACCGGGTGGTGTAGCGTTTTTGCTTGCGAGCCTTTATCCACGGAAAGACTTAAGCCTCATTCCCTCCGCCCCACAGCCCGCGTGCCGATACAGACAGGGCAACGAGATGCAGTGTGCGTTGGTAGCGCCTGCTTACGACCCTATCTACGTCATCACGTTTGAGGAAGTCAGGCCATGGCTCACGCAACCACCCGGATCGTCTCAGCGCATTGCCGCCGGTCGACTCTGCTACCAACCGGATATTCTGCAATATCTCTTATGGCGGAGTGTTCCGCACACGTCGATCGGCGGTGCGGCGACTGCCACGTGCACGAGCAACGCGTTGCTGCGAGGTACTGTTCCAATACGCACGTGGAGGTCAGTCATCATGGCGCATGATTACATCGTCGCTATAGCGCTTGAGTTACCTTCACTGGGATACCTGGTACTCGGCAGCTACGCCATGATGCTTAGCTTTTGTATCGCCTATGTGCGCTCTCGGCTCGGGGATGCGGCGCCAGGACGCGCGCTGCTTGAGGGCCTGCTGTGCGGTTGTTTGAGTCTAGCGAGCTTTCCGCTGCTGCAGCACCTGAGCCTGAATCCTTATCTTGCGGTAGCGATTGGCGCCGTAGTCGCTTTTCTAGGGGGCGATTGGCTGAAGGAAACACTGGCAGCGGTAGTAGGGCACTTTATCGATCGACGACAGCGTTAACGTGTCAGCGCTTACTCCCCACCATCCACCGCGTTGCGGGCAAAAAAATGCCCCGAGTATCAGACCATCTGAGGCTCGGGGCTTTCTTTCAACGCGCTCAATACAACAAGCGCTGTACGGTGACTAGATCAACGATTCAACGTCGATACAGCGCCGTTTGTTAGTCAGAGTGGGCGCTCTGCTCAGCTTCGTTAGGCGCTTCACCCGATACCGGCGTTTCGGAAGAGCCGCTTACTGAACCAGGACGCTGTACGCCGCCCTTGAAGGAACCGGGCTTGCTGCCGGATACAGGAGCAGCCTGGTCGTCGCTAGGGCTGTGATCACTGCCGGAAGCCTGACTGCTGCTTGAGCTGCTGTGGCCGCCGCCGTTACGGTCATACACCACTTTGCGAGTTTGCCCCTCGCAAGAGCCAATGACTTTCCCGCCGGCCTGCTGAGCTTCGGCATTGGGGACTGCCTCGATACTGTAACTACCCGCAGGCACGCCATTGCTTTCGATCTTCTGGGATAGCCGATTGATCAGGCTGTCACAGCTGGCATATGCCTGAGTGGAGATAACCGCAGCAGAGGACAGCAGCGCTACCGCTAAACACTTTTTCATTGCAATGACTCCTTTTAATGTAGAAGAAGACGTGCCAGGCACCTCTTCTCACTCGCACCGAACCAGGTGATACAAGTGCTAATGTACCATTATGATCAACTTAGTGACGGTTCAGGTCGCGATATCGATCCGGCTATTTTTCTATCAAGGTTACTGTATGCGCAGAGTCGCCATCGTTATAGGCCCACCACTGCATGAGCGATAGTAAAGCACATCGCCTCAAGGGCATCCAGAATTCGAAAAGTCTACGCTTGGCTGCGCGGCTTGGACACAGCGTTACGCCTATCGCATTAAGATTCGACGATGCTGCCAACTGGCTATGGCGAGGTCACGGGCGCGTCTACAAACTGGCACGGCAGTCCCAGCGCAAGGCGCCTTTCTGGAACGGCGCCAACCAGCTGTTCGGGATAGATCGCTGGCGCGATGCGACGCGCTTACCCGCGATTAGCGATCATTTACCGAGCAACCTGCCAATGCCCGCCGAGCCGATGCGTTACGAAGGCCGCCTGGATGGCGCGCCCTGGTGGTCGCAATCATGGGTCAGTGGCGAGGTCGCAGGATGGACAAACGACTTTGCTCATAGCCTAGGACGACAGTGCGCGCTGCTAGGGCGACGCCACAGTGTTCAGTTCGGGCGCTTTCCCGCGCCCACCTTCGCCTTGGACAGCTGGAACGCCCGCGTCACTCGCTATCTGAACAGTGTTTCACCCAACTCGAACCTGGGCGACACGGCAACCCTGCTTGCATCACTGCCAGCGCCGCCGAAAAGCGCCATACCGCTACTGCTCGACCTGCGCGAAGACCAATTCATGCGTACAAGTGACGGCTATTGCTGGCTCGATTGGGAAGCGATGGTGTGGGCACCGACCGAATTCGCGTGGGCGCTTATCGAAATACTGGTACCCGCCGATTATCGCGAGGCTTTTTTGGCAGGCTACGGCGAGCAGCCAAAGGTTCAGCAACTCATCCAATGGCGACACGCCTGCCGCGCTCTATTTGTAGCAATGGGGCTATGGGGAGAGATGAGTCTCGAAGCGCTCGACCGTTACGACTGCTGGCTAGCGCCACGTGGGTGAGTGCTTGCAGTAGGGCAATTCCAATTAAAGATACCCAATGGCTAACTGCTCGGGGGAGAGCGCTAGGCACAAAAAAACCCGAACCCTCGCGATAATTAGGGTTCGGGCTTGGTATTTGGCGGAAGGCGTAGGATTCGAACCTACGGGGCTATTACACCCGGTTGTTTTCGAAACAACTGCATTCGGCCACTCTGCCAGCCTTCCGAAGTCGGGGTAGGCCCCGATTGAGCGCGCATACGTTACCAAGGCCAGCCTATGTTGTCCAGACACATAAATGTAACCTGGGTGAAAACTATCAATCGAGGCTGTAGAAAAGAGTACCAAATCGGTATTCAATAGCAGTATTGGATGGCATGCCGTCTATGCCGCTTCGAGCGGAACGCCGACGGAAGGGCAGCAAAAGCGCTGTCATGGCTTCGATTCACGCTATTTTCTGGGGTTAATGATGGCCCGCACGCTCATTGATGTGACCGATATTTATCATACCAGCCGTAAAATCAGGCAGTGTACGCTGGATCCCTCCATTCGCTGTTTGGCAGAGTTGCGCACCTGTCAGTTGAACGGCTGTGAGAATTGCACGCACTCGCAGCTAGTCGAAGCGGAATCGCTCGGACTGAAAGAGAAGGTAGAGCAGCTAGCCAACTGGTCGAGCTCCGCTACCTTTAGCGCGCGCGAGCGGGCAGCCCTTGCCTGGTGTGAAAACTTCATTCATCGCTCCAGCGAAGACGACCGGATTCGCCGTGAAGCGATTGAAAACTTCACCGGCACTGAACTGGCCGATTTGATGCTGACCGTACAGCTGACCAGCACCCTAAACCGGGTCGCACGCAAGTACGGTGATCAAAGTGCGCAAGTAGGCTAGAAATTGCCATCCAATGATGCTTTAGGTTCCGCTAACCAACTGAATCGGAAGCATCTATTGACGGGACGCAAAAAGCTGGTAAGATGCGCCCCGTGTCCGGAGGGATGGCAGAGCGGTTGAATGCACCGGTCTTGAAAACCGGCAAAGGTTAATAGCCTTTCCAGGGTTCGAATCCCTGTCCCTCCGCCACTTATTTCAAAAACCAGTCGCTTTCGGGCGGCTGGTTTTTTTGTGGTCAAACACCGCCATCCACCTCGGAACCATCCCCCACAGCGAACGCTGTTGTTGGCATTTCGGCAGCGTCCCCATTGGCCGCTCAGCACAGCGGGGCGGTAATATCACCGAGGTTTAATAATATAACCTTAAGACTTTTAGTCTATTGCTCAATCCGGGCCAGATGGTTCATGGTCTAGTGGCATATACCTATAAGGAGAGAGCGTTATGGCGATGCGTATTTCATGGACGATGGGCGCAGCGGTGCTGTTGCTGGCGGGGTGTGGTGGAAAATCGCTACCGGATAATGCCATCGCGCTTCCCGGCAGCGGCACGATTGAGAAAACAACCGCTCAGTATCAGTGCACTAACGATAAGACGGGCGATGCCGCGGGCGAAGTGAGGGTGGAGTACACCCATAATGATGATACGGCCGTCGCACTGGTGACATTGCCTAGTCAGGATAACAAGGTTCTGATGAATAACGTGATCTCGGGATCGGGAGAACGCTACACAGGCGGTATCTACGAATGGTGGTCGAAGGGCGACGATGCCACGCTGCGCAACGGCATGGATGACAGCGCCACCCTGAACTGTGCTGCCAAGAAATAGCCTGTTGGTGATATCTCCCACGCGGAGTCTGGCATCGGAACTCACCGTTTCGATGCCATTTTTTGTCCTCGGGAATTTATTACGTCAATCTTAAATATCGGCGAACGCCCCTTAATGTCCTGAACCTGTAACAAAAATGCGTCAGGCTTTTTCCCGCTAACGACTCTTACAACCAGCGGGAACACGCATACCAATGACAGCAGCACGTACCCCTTCTATACGATCGCGACACCTGATCACCTCGTTTGCTGGTGTCACGTTATTAGCGCTTGCCAGCGATGCCAATGCATTTACCGCGTTTGAAGACGAGGCCAATAAACTGGTGATTAGCGGCCGTATCGCATACGCCTACGATGTGAACAGCGGTGGCAGCAGCAGTGACGAGCATGGCAACGCCGGCAGTCGTATCAATGTCGCTTACGAGCGTCTGGTCGCCAACGAATGGACACTGGCCGCTCGATGGGAAGAGGCGTTCGATCCCTTCTTCTCCACATCGGAAGGCGATAATCACTACAATCGCTATCTCTATTTTGGCGTCAGTCATCCGCAGTATGGTGCGCTGACCGCCGGTCGCCAAAACACCATTCTTTACGACTTTGTCGATGTCTTCACCGACCAACCATGGTGGTACGCCGATTACAGCGAAGCCAGCTACGGCGGAAGCGATATCAATGGGGTGATCCAGCGACCTTCAGACACGCTTAAATACGTGGTCAACCTGGGAGATTGGACGCTGGGTGCCATGTACGGCTGGTCGCGCGGTGACATCAAGCACGACCAACGCTATACGCAGGTCGATGGCGACTGGGTAGAGAATCATTCGAGCCACGGCCTCGAACGCAAAAACTTTTGGGAAGTTGGCGTTCAGTATCGCCCAGGGTATGACGTTACGCTGGCGGCCGCTTATCACCATGCACGCGTTGATGCAGGCAGCGACCTCGGCTATGACGAACCCAATGCCAATGCGTGGAACCTTGGCGTCAACTGGGCGCCGGGCAACTGGTTTTTGGGCGCGGTGGGCGGTAAAAGCCGCAATGCCATCGCCGCCAACACCAGCTACAACCATTATGGCGCATTCGCGGGCTATACGTTTGTTGGCGGCTTGGGCGAGTGGGGCGATTTGCAGCCTTACTATGACTACAACCTGCGCACCGATCAGCGCTCAGACGCCAAGCTTGAGCGCCATATTGTTGGTCTAGGCGCGATCATGTGGCATGAGCGACTGATCCTTGCCGTTGATCACATGTGGTACAAGGACAAGGGCAGCGACGGTATGCACATTGCTGAACGGCATCCTTCAACGGGAATTTACGCACGCTACAACTACTGATGCCCCTTTAATTAACTCAATAACGGCATTGACAGTAAATAACGAGTAGAGTGGCATTCCGGAGTGCAGAGCGATCTGCGCTCCGGTTTTTTTTATTACTAGCGCTAGCCATTGGTCGTGCAGCAGGCGCCACCCGCCATTGCTATGATGGCGACGGGCTGGCGGGCTTTAACTACCACGGCCAACCTGACATCAAGGCGGAAATGACAAAGTTAACCAACAGCCAAACGGTATGGTGCAAGTGTGGGCGCAGGCTTTGCTGGCTGGCGATCGCCGCCGCCATAGCCATCGCGTTAGTGCTGGGTCCTCACTGGCTAACGTTTTCATTCGTTGGAGCAGTTATTGGCGTGAAGCTCGCCAGCAGACATCGCTAGGGACGACTGACCATTCAAGCCACTAGATGCCGTCAGCGGGCACGCATTTGGATGGGTGCCTTTGCGTGCGAATAGCCCTAGTGGCGGTTAGCTGCGATGTATTACCGGTAGCCTATACGCCTTCCTAACCTGGTTGCCGTTAACGACACTCTTGGTCAACGCACGTCCACCCTGTTTCGTGTATTAACGGTAGTGGTCAGCATTGCCGGCTGCTTTAAAGATAACTTCGCCGCTATTGATTAACGGCGCTAATCGGCCTACACGATTATATCAACGACATTGAACACTCTTTACATTCTTTTGACCGCGATAGCTTCTAGAGTGAAGGCGAAATCAGTCATCCCTTGAATGACTCTTAATAAGCAGACAGGCGGACCGCCGACTGTCACGACGACGTAAACGACGAGGTGGTGCTTTATCCAGCACCAGTGAGAAGGCCTATGTTCGAACAGCTCTTAGCGGTAATGGCGCCGGTGTTGGTATCGGTTGCAATTGGTTATGGATGGGTACGCAGCGGCCAGCAATTTCCGACCAATTTTGTGTCGACGCTGTGTTTAAACATCGGTACGCCTTGTCTAATTTTGTCGTCGCTGGCGCAAACCCATCTCTCGATTCAGCTATTCATGAAAATGGCCATCGGTACCTTCGGCACCATTCTCGCACTAGGCATTATTGGTATCGCCTTTTGCAAAGTGAAGCGTATCGATTGGCGTAGCTTCGTACCCGCACTGATGTTTCCCAACACCGGCAATATGGGGCTTCCCATTTCCTTGTTCGCCTTTGGGCAAGCCGGTTTCGGCTATGCCGTGGCGATCAATGTTGCTGTCTCTATCGTGCAGTTTGGCCTGAGCGCCATGATGGATGCCGAGCGACCGCTTATGGCGCTTTTGAAAACACCGACCATTCACGCCGTGTGGATATCGCTGGTGTTTATGTTCTTCCAAATTCCGCTGCCTACCTGGATCGAAAATTCCACGCATCTGCTGGGCGATATGACCATCCCGCTGATGTTAATTACGCTGGGCGTGGCGCTGGCGAGCATTAAGCCGAACAATCTGCTGGCCGGTGCGGTGTTTGGGCTGCTGCGACTGGCCATGGTGATTCCGATCAGCCTTGGCGTGGGCTGGCTGGCGGGGCTGTCAGGCACCTTGTCGTCACAGCTGATGCTGCAAATGAGCATGCCGGTAGCGGTCTATACCTATATGTTTGCGCAGAAGGCGAAGCGCTCGCCGGAACTTGCCGCAAGTCGTGTTTTTATTTCTACCGTTATGTCGCTGGTGTATTTACCGATCATGTTGGCTATTATTATGTCGCTACTGCCATCAGCGGGCGTAGGGCATTAATCGCGGCCACGCTCGCAAAGCGCAGGGAATGCGACTAAGCTGCCTGCGCAGGCTTCAACGCTCAAACGAGATGTTTGAACGTTAAATAGATAACTGAGTGCAAACGCTTGTTTGCACCTGACTTAATGAATCAAGAGGCTCTTTCCTTTGCGCGCGTTTATTTCTTCATTCAGTACTCACCGAGCCACTTTGGTTAAATGTGTTGGCGCTTCGTTATTGCTCTCTTCGCTTTCTGGCTGCTCCTTTTTGGGCCTGGGCGACAGCAAGCCCGCACCGCAGGAATACACCAAGCAGAGCATGCAAATTGATACCTCAGAGAAAGCGCGCCAGGCGGCCGCTGAATCGCCCAAAAAGGTGGGCGAGCAGGTTTGCCGTGACTTCAAGAACAAGCTCTGGGGTGATTTCGTGATGGTGGGCAAGGTAGGGGCCATTGGTGAAGACTACCTGATGCGCGTCGACCTGCTGCGCGTGCAGCTTAAAGGACAGCCCAAGATTACCCAGCGCGGCTTCGCCAAAACCCGCTGGGCGATGCAAAATCAGTGGTACTCCTGCAAGGATCCGGTGTAACGCAACTCGCGCCGTATGGCCCGAGCCTTCAAGGCTCGGGTTTTTTATTGGCTGGTCTGACGCCGCGACAGCGAGATGCTAAACTTCCGCCTTATTGTTAGTGGGGCTCATCATGTCGTCAGCAGCGTTACACTATGCGCTTTTGGTAATGGGCGCTCCTTATAGCCGCCAGGCTTCTCATTCCGCGCTGCGTTTCGCGCAGGCCCTGCACGCCCAGGGGCATTCTCTGGACAGCGTGTTCTTCTATCACGATGGCGTGATTAACGGCTCGCGCTTGATGGCACCGCCGCAGGACGAACCGCATTTGGGCCAAGCATGGCGTTCGCTCGCTGAAAGTACCGGTGCACGGCTGCAGGTGTGTGTTGCCGCCAGTTTGCGGCGCGGCATCGTCGATGAAGCGGAAGCCAAACGCCACGGCCTTGTGGGCAGCTCACTGGCGGAAGGCTTCGAACTCACCGGGCTAGGGCAGTTATTGCACGCCAGCGCCACCAGTGATCGCCTGATCACCTTCGCATGATCCTGGTGAATCAGGGAACAGAGGCTCGCTATGTCATCGCTACCTTCACTACTGATTATTGTGCGCCATGCGCCGCAAGGCACTCACTGGGTGGCGGAAGCGCTCGACGTGGCACTGCTGAACGCCTCGTTTGGCGGCGATACGGCGCTCTATTTTTGCGACGATGGCGTCACCGCGCTGCTGGATAGTCAAACGCGCGGCGCACTCGATCAGAAGGGCACCCTAAATACCATCAAGGCGCTCGAGATGTACGATATCGACACACTTTATGTCGACGCCGCATCGCTGTCCGAGCGCGGCCTCGAACCGCAGCATCTGGTCCAGCAAGTCACCCCCGCGCTACTGCCAGCGCTGCTGAAGCGCTATCAGCGTTCACTGGTATTCTAAAATGGCGTTTCAAGGAGGTCGCGTGCGTTTAATGTTCCGATTGCGAGAGCCGTTATGCTGCATCTAGTGTGCCGTTCTCCCTATGCAGACCCAGCGTTGTTCGAGCGCTTGCTCGATACCCTCGATGCTGAAGCCACCGTGCTGCTTATCGAAGATGGCGTGCTCGGGGCGAGCGGCCGCTGTGCTGAACGTTTGGCACAATCCGCTGCACGTTGCTGCGTACTGCGTGAGGATTTGGCGGCGCGTGGGCTGCTGGAGCACTGTCATGAGGCGCTGAACCTCATCGACATGAGCGCCTTCGTCGAACTGACCGCGCGCTATCCTGCATCACTCAGCTGGTACTGAGCGGATAAGCGCAGCACCTAACGCCGGCTGCTCAACACCTTTCACGCCACTCGCAAGCGTTGGCTACTTTTTGGCACCTTGATCACCATGACCGATACATCCTTCTTAACGGTAGACGACACCCAGATTGCGCTGGACCCAGAGGGCTATCTGGTGTCGTTGGAGCAGTGGAGCGAACCCGTCGCCGAAGCGCTGGCGCAGCGGGAGCAGCGGCAATTGGACGAGCGCCATTGGGAGATACTGGCACTGCTGCGTGATTTTTACGCGCGTTATGAGCTATCGCCGGCGATGCGCCCATTGATCAAGGCCATCAAGCAGCAGCTCGGTGACGCCAAAGGTTCATCGCTGTATCTGATGACGCTGTTCCCGGAAGGTGCTCATTCCGAAAGTCCGGCCCGCATTGCTGCTCGTTTGGCTGGACTCCCCAAACCGACCAACTGCCACTAGCGCGATGGGCCTCTCGATGCACATTCATGCAACAGCGCCGCTCGCTGCCGTCGCCGGCAGAGTAAGGGGTGTCGCCCCTACGGACGCCATTTCCGCCACGCTGTGGCAGCCGGTACAATGAATTTTATTGGCCACGCGCTGCTCGCCGCTGGCGGGAGTGATGCGTTTCTGTTGGGCAATCTGGTGGCTGATGGTATTAAGGGCACTCGTCTGGAATCACTGCCTAACCAGGTAGAGCAGGGCGTGCGCTGGCATCGCCGTGTCGATGCTGTGATCGACAAGCAACCACTGGTGACCGATTTGGTGCGCCGCATGCCCGAGCGACGCGTCGCGGGCATTGCGCTGGATATCGTGTGGGATCACTTTCTATCGCGGGATGAGCTAAGCGCCGCATTGGCCGAACGCTGCTATCGAGTGCTCGCCAGCCAACCACTGCCGACCACTAATGCAGCGATGCTTGAGCATCTAGTGCGCGGCCGCTGGCTTGAGCGCTATGCTGAGCTCGACTTCACCCTGAACGCTATTGCCGGGGTGGGGCGTCGCCTCAGCGGCCCCAACCGCCTTGAGCGCCTGCTACCATGGATTCGCGACCATTACTGCCTGCTAGAACACACCTACCAACAGCTATGGCCGCTGCTCGACGCTCAGCTTAACGTTGCTTACGCAACGGAATCGAATTAGCCGAGCGTCTTATTCTGGAATCAGCAGGCAATCGATTACATCCCCCGGGCTGACACGGCTATTGGGCGGAATAACCGCCAGCGCATCAGCGCCAACACAGGAGCGCAGCAGCGAGGAATCCTGATCGCCGTAGGCATGGGCGTAACAACCATCTGCACTGGCGCGGTAATCAAGGGTAACGCGCATATAGTGCCAGCGCGCCGCGGTGTGAGTAGTAAATTGCGCGCGAGCGGTCAGCGTAGGCAAGGCGTCGAGGGCAGGGGCCTTTAGCAACGCCCCCAGCAGCGGACGCACCAGCAGCAGCGCACCAACGAAGCTCGACACGGGGTTGCCCGCCAGCCCGATAAAGTGTGCAGCGCTGCCATCACCGCGTGGCAGCCTGCCAAGCGCTAACGGCTTGCCTGGACGAATATCGAGGCGCCATAACGACAGCTCGCCTTCGGCAGTCACCGCTTGCTTAACGTGATCTTCTTCGCCCACCGATACGCCACCGCTGGTCAGTACGAGGTCGGCGTGCTCAGCGGCGTGGCGCAACGCCGCGCGGGTTTCATCGAGGCTATCCCTGACGTGCTGCGTGGCAATAATGTCTGCGCCCATATCGCGCAGCAGCGCTGCCAGCATCACGCGATTGGAGTCATGGATTTGCCCAGCCGCCAGCGGCTTACCCGGTGCCACCAGCTCATCGCCGGTCGCCAAAATGACCACCCGCGGACGCCGACGGACCTTCACCTGTGCAATGCCCTGAGAGGCAATAAGCCCCAATGCCGCCGGCGTTATCCGCGCGCCTGCTGGCAGCAGTTCGGTGCCTTTTAGCACCTCGCGCCCACGCAGGCGCACATTGTCGCCAATCGGTAGTGCGTTGGGGGCGTCGATAAAGCCATCGTGCTCGCTAACACGCTCCTGCATCACCACGCAGTCGGCCTCGGCAGGCAAGGGCGCACCGGTAAAAATACGTGCGCAGCTATTGGCCGCCAGCGCTATAGGCTGCTGGCCCGCCGCGATGCGCTGCGACACCGCCAGGCGTTTGCCTTGATCCTGGGCGCGCAAGGCGTAACCATCCATCGCGCTCACATCAAAACGTGGGCTATCCGACAGCGCCACAATCGGCTCTGCAAGGATACGCCCATGCGCTTCCCACACAGCGATCTGCTCGGCGTCGAGTGCGTTCACTTCCGCTAACAGCATTGCGCGAGCGTCTTCCAAGGTATGCATGTCAGCCATGAGGATGATGCCCTGTCAGCAGCAAACTGGCGAAGTTGCAGGGCCTATGCTGGGCGTCGAGCTGTTCGCCAATCAGCTTGTCCCAGGCGGTGCGGCAAGCGCCAGTAGAGCCGGGCAGGCAGAACACCGCGGTGTTATTCGACAGCCCCGCCAAGGCGCGGCTTTGAATGGTAGAGCTGCCAATCTCTTGCAGCGAATAGTAGCGGAAGGCCTCTCCGAACCCTTCGATATGGCTATCAAACAGCACGCTGACGGCTTCCGGCGTGGCATCGCGTCCGGTAAAGCCGGTGCCGCCCGTAGTGATGACGACCTGCACCGCGCTGTCGGCAATCCACGCTGCCACCTGCGCACGAATGCGGTATTTGTCGTCCACCACAATGCGCTTTTCATAAAGGTGATGCCCAGCGCGCTGAAGCTGCTCTGCCAGCCAGTGGCCAGAGCGGTCGCTTGCCTCATCGCGGCTATCGGAAATGGTCAGTAGCGCAATCGACAGTGCGTCGGAGGTGCTCATGACGCATTGTCCTTTTGGCTGCGCTGCGCCAACGCATCAAGCTGCTGTTGGGTAGCAGGCTGCTGAAACTGCTCCTTCCACTGCGCGTAAGGCATTTTGTAGACGTACTCACGTGCCTCATCGTCGGCCATTTCGATACCGCGCTCATCAGCGGCAGCAACCAGCCATTTCGACAGGCAGTTGCGGCAAAAATCGGCAAGAATCATTAGATCGATGTTCTGCACTTCCTTGTGTTGATCGAGATGATCAAGCAAACGCCGAAACGCTGCGGCTTCCAGTTCGGTACGTTGTGCGGGAGCAAGACGGTGCATAAGACTTCCTTGGATGGGTAGCTAAAACGCCATGGCAGCGAAACGACTGCCAGGCGGCGATTGATTGGCTCCAGCTTAGCCGCGAAGGCGGTTGACCGAAACCATTGCGGGGCAATCAACCACCGATCGCCGAACGGGCGACGGCGCCGATACTTTGGTCGTATACGTTGGTTGTACAGCCAAATACCGTTGAATTGGGGCACTATATAGACTATCTGAATGAAGAGAAGGTCATCGTCACTACGCTGTGTGTTACCACCATCAGGTAGCAGCGTTGGCACGAATTTCTTCTTTCACGGTGCGCCAAGGGCCTTATAAAAATAGCCATTGCCTTGTTGGGCGTCGCCGCACTACTACTTAGGCCAAGCGGCCAATCATCCGACGCTGTCGGGTAGCTGCTGCTGCGCTGATCGCGAGGTTACTCTTGTCACACGTCCACCCTGAAACCGACGCTCTGCCACGCCATGTGGGCGGTACTCGTTTTCTGCGTCGTTTCTTCTCACCGGGTTCGCTGCTGCTGGTGGCCGATCCCGAAGCGCCGGCACTCGCTGAAGCCGTGCTGGATAATCTGGTGGAAGGAGGTTTTGGTGGTGTGCTCTACAGCGTGGGGCTGGCACCGCGCACAGGCTGCGTTAACGTTACCCAGCTAGCCGAACTCGGCAAAAGCGTCGATCTCGCGATCACCTGTGTGCCCATTACGCGCATCGCTGAACTGCTCGAGCAGCTAGGCAGCCTGGGAATCAAAGCGGTGATTGTGCTGCGCGATGACGAAGCAGGGCATCATTCACGCGTCGATCCCAGCGCGCTGCGCGCTCAGTTGAGCGAGATCGCATTGCGCCATCGCATGCGCGTGATTGGCCCCGACTGCGTGGGCATTGCGGTACCCGACACACGTTTGAATGCCACCTTTGCTGCACATGCACCGCTGCGCGGACACCTTGCCTATCTCGGCCAATCCGGCATGTTGGGCGCGGTAATGGCGAGCTGGTCACGGCTGCACGGCATCGGTATGTCGCATCTGATCTCGCTTGGCGATAGCGTAGACGTGCGGCTTTCAGACATGCTCGATTTTATTGCGCAGCGCACACGTACTCAGGCGATCGTCCTTAACGTTGATCGCATTGACGATGCGCGCCACTTTATTTCCGCGCTGCGGGAAGCGGCACGACGTTGCGTAGTGCTGGCCATCGGCGGCACGAGTCCGGCCTCTTCAGCGCAGCGAGAGCTGCCTCCGGTGCCCGGGGTGTCGCGGCGCAGCGACATTGTGGATGCGGCGCTGCGGCGCGCTGGCACCCTGCGCATCGACTCCATCGACGAGCTTTACGATGTACTCGAAGTGATCTCGCGCATTCGCCGACGCTACCGCGGCCCGCGGCTGATGATTATCGCCAACGGTTCGGCACCTTCACTGCTCGCCAGCGAAGCCTTGAGCGCAGGGGGCACGCAGGCAGTACCCAGCGAAGATTGCCGTCAGGCACTGATTGAGCGCGGCTTGCTGCGTACCGGGCACCCTCTGGCGCCACTCGATTTGGGCAGTACCGCTTCCGTTCAGGACTTTACCGATGCGCTGAACATTCTAGCGGATGACCCCGGCATTGATGCGTTTTTGATTCTGCACGGGCCCACCCGCATGGCACCTCCCGATGCCACCGCGCGGGCCGTGATCAAGATTGCTGAAACGCTCAATCGTCCGCTGTTGGCGGCCTGGATGGGCACCCAATATTCCAGCAGTGCGCGACACTACTTTTCGCGCGCCAATATCGCCTGCTTTGCCACGCCTGAACGCGCGATCACTGCCTTCATCGCACTGAATCGCTACCAGCGCGTGCAGGAGCTGCTGTGGCAGCGCCCGCGCTTGAGTGGCTACCTCACCTCCAGCGAACAGCGCGAGCGGGTAGCGCAGATGGTCGAAAGCGCTTATCGCGAGGGCCAGGCCACGCTGCATCGCCAGCAGATCGACCAATTGCTGCGCGGTTACGGCGTTAATGTGGCGCAAACCGAATACGTTGAATCTGCCGCTGAAGGTGAGGAGCTGGCCCAAGGATTATTCGGCGCACACGCGGTCAAGGCGCTCCATAGCGCCTATAGCTTCCCCTTTAATGGGCATGATCACTTCGATGTCAGGGGTATTTCGCCGCGCCAGCACACCTTGATTCAGGATGTCGTAACGCCTTCCGCCATGCGCGACGCTATCGAGCGCATCAGCGAAACCGTCAGTGAGCGGCAGACCGAAGACCAGCCGTGTGGCTTTGCCATTCAGGGCATGCGCGGTGCACGCAGTGATCTGACCATGTCGGCGGGCATCACCCGCGATGCGATATTCGGGCCGGTGATCGTATTTGGACGTGCTGGCTACAGTAGCGACATTCACAAGGACCGTCAGGTGGCGCTGCCGCCCTTGAACACCGCGCTGGCCGTGCAGATGATCCAGCGCAGTTCCATTTACGCGCTGCTGAGCGAGCGCATGAACGACGACAGTGAGCGTCTGGAAGCGGCGATGGGGCAGCTATCGCGGTTGCTGGTAACGCTATCGCAGATGTGCGCCGACTTACCCTATCTTGCCGCACTCGAGCTGCATCCCGTGGCACTAGGGGCTGGCGAATTGAGCGTGCTCGATTATGCCGCATCGCTTGGGCCTGCCGCCCGTCAGGCAATTCGCCCGTATCCCGAGGGGCTGAAGGAAGTGACCACGCACACTGACGGTGGCGTCGAGGTGCTGCGTCCGGTGCGTGCTGAAGACGCGACGCTGATTGAGGAGTTCCATACCCACCTCAGTGCTCGCAGCCAGCGCTTCCGCTATTTCCAAACCAAAGCTACGCTCAGCCAGCGTGAGCTGGCACAGTTCGCCGCCATCGATTACGACCGCGAAATGGCGTTTGTGGTCGAGCACTTCTCGCCGCTGCAGATGGCCGGCCGAATGGCAGGATCGCCTGAGGATCTGGTACTTCCGGAACACGAAAGCGGCGAACTTCTCGGCGTGGTGCGCTTGAAAACGGACAGCGACAACCTGCGCAGCGAGTTTTCACTGATCGTGCGCGACGACCATCAGCGTCAGGGGCTTGGACTCAGGCTGATGGAGAAGGCGATTGCTTATGCGCGCAATACCGGCATTATTGAATTGTATGGCGAGATCATGTGGGACAATCACGCCATGTATGCGCTGCTTGAGGGGCTTGAGTTTAACCTTCACGAAGATCCGCAAGCGCAGCTTTACATTGCCACCTTGCAGGTTAACGAGGCGACCGAGGATTGGCAGCGTTTGCGGTTGGACTAGGGCCGTCGCCACGCTGCCAGAAAACATTGCCGTAAAAGCGGGTTAGGGAGCCAACTGGGCGCACTGCCAGGCGTTGCCGCTGTTATCGGAATCAGCACGTTGGGTGTAGCGCAGCCGATCGTGCAGACGGCTGGGCTGGCCTTGCCAGAATTCAATCATGGTAGGGCGCAAGCGAAATCCGCCCCAATGCGCAGGACGCTCGATAGGCTGCTCGGCAAAGCGTTGGCGCAATTTCGACAAGCGCACCGTTAGCTCCTCACGTCCGCTGATAACGGTGCTTTGCGACGATGCCCACGCGGCCAACTGGCTCTCTTTGGGGCGCGCAGCGAAGTAACGATCCGACTGAGCGCTATCGACTTTCTCGACATCTCCTTCCACCCGTACCTGACGCGCCAACTGAGGCCACCAGAACACCAGCGCTGCGTGTCCGGTGGTGGTCAGCTCGATGCCCTTGTGACTCTTGTAGTTGGTGTAAAACACCATGCCTTGCTCATCGAAGCCTTTTAGCAGCACCACCCGCGCATGCGGGAAGCCGCGCTCATCAACGCTGGCCAGCGTCATCGCGTTAGCATGCTCGGGGTCGCTTTCGAGCGCTTGCTCAAGCCAGCGTGAAAACAGCGGGAAGGGTGTTGACGGCGCATCTTCACAGCACAAGGTGTCACCGTGGTAATCGTGGCGCACGTCGGAGATATCGCGATTCATGACGATGGCTCTTCAGCGTTTTGCGATCGGCCCAGCGTTAGCGCCAAACGTGCGATGCGTTCGCCCTGCGCGCGGGCCAGCTCGCGTTCGACTTCCGATACACGTCGCTGGTTGTCGGCACCTGCGACATGGCTCGCTCCATAAGGAGTACCGCCGCCGTCAGTGCTCTGCAAGCCTGCTTCGCTGTAGGGAATACCGGCGTAGATCATGCCGTGATGCAGCAGTGGCACCAGCATGTTCAGTAGCGTAGCTTCCTGACCGCCGTGCGCACTCGCGGTTGAGGTAAAGGCAGTGGCGGGCTTGTCGATCAGCGCGCCGCTTAGCCATAGCGAGGTAGTCTGCTCAAGGAAGTACTTCAGCGGGGCAGCCATCGCGCCAAAACGGGTGGGGCTGCCCAGCGCTAGCGCCGCGCAATCGCGCAGATCGTCGAGGGTGGCGTAGGGAACGCCTTCATCGGGAATGTCGGGGCCCACTTGCTCGCTTTCAGCCGATACCGGCGGCACCGTGCGCATTCTGGCGCTAATACCGCGCTGACGCTCGATACCTTGCGCAATGGCCTCTGCCAACTGGCGAGTGCTGCCGCTGCGAGAATAAAACAGCACCAGAACATAGGGCTGCATAAGCGCTCCTTTTTGACCTTGAGTAGAGGAAAATACGACGGCTGCCATTATACTCATGCTAGCGCCGCTGCGGGGGCCAACAGCAGCAGCCAAGCGGCACATTTTTTAACGACTTGCTGGGATACGCACGGATGCGATGGAACTGGCTGAAGCGGTTAGCCTCACTGCCGCTGGATAACCATAACGAGCGTCGCCACCTGTGGCCGGCGCTGCACGAGCTATATAACCGTTTCATGCGTCACGATGTGATGAAAACGGCGGCTTCCTTGACCTACACCACGCTGTTTGCAGTGGTACCGCTGACGGCGGTGGTGTACAGCATTCTGTCGGCGGTGCCTGAATTTCAGGGCGTGGGTGACAAGGCGCAGCAGTTCTTGTTCGACCAGTTTGTGCCCGCTACCGGAGAGGTAGTGCGCGAGCAGCTCAATAACTTCTCGAATCAGGCGCGCAACCTGACCTTGGTCGGCGCAGGCTTTCTGTTTGTGACGGCGGTAATGATGATGGTCAGTATCGAGGGTGCGTTCAATTCGATTTGGCAGGTGTCGGGCCATCGCCGCGGCGTGTCGAGCTTCCTACGCTACTGGGCCATTCTGACGCTGGGGCCGATTCTCATCGGTGCTGGGTTCGCGCTTTCCTCGTACATTACCTCACTCAATCTGGTCAACAACGCGGTGGAAGGCGTTGGCTACGAGCGCTTACTGCGCCTCCTATCGCCAGTCTTGAGCTTTCTGGCGCTGCTGTTTATCTACATGGTTATTCCCAACGCGCGAGTGCGGCTGGCCTACGCGGCAGTGGGGGCGGCCATCACCGCGCTGCTGATTGAGCTGGCCAAGTTCGGCTTTGGCTTGTACGTCGCCAATTTCCCGTCCTATCAGCTGATTTACGGCGCCTTTGCTGCCGTGCCGCTGTTCCTGCTATGGATATATGTGACCTGGCTGATCGTGTTGCTAGGCGCTGAAATCATTTCCTGGCTAGGTGAAACGCGCAGCGGCGAATACGCCCAGCAGCCGCCGCTATGGCAGGCACTGCAGGTGCTGGCGTGGCTGTATCACAGCCAGCGCGAAGGTCAGTTGGTAGCGACAGCGGATATTTCAGAGCGGCTGGGTGGTGGCTTCCGGCGGGTGCTCGAACCATTGATCGAAAACGGCTGGCTGGTAGAGTCAGATGAACAGCAGTGGGTGCTGGCGCGCGCCATGGAAACGCTGCCGCTGTGGCAGTTGATCGATCAGCTACCGTGGGACGTGCCGGAGCAGCAAGCGCCAGAAGCCTTGGCGCAGTGCGTGGATATCGACACGCTTAATCGCGCGCTGACCGAAGCACGCCAGCAGCGACGCGATATTCTCGCCACGCCAGTGGCTGCACTGTTTGAGCAGCACGAGGAAGCAACGCCATAAACCAGCCGTAAATGAGGGGGTTCAGTATGCTCGACAGAGCCTTCGATGATTGTTTGGATGAACGCGAGCGGCGTTTGTTTGAGCGCGAAATGAGCGGCGTCGAGCCGATCGCCCAGCGCTCAAACGTTCGTCACCATACACCCAAAGCGCCCAGCGAAGCACAGCTTGCGCGCCGCCAGCACGCCACCGCAGGCAACACCGACGACAACTTCCTTAGCGACGAATTCGTCGAGCTAGTGGCTGCTGATGAACCGCTCCGCTATCGTCGAGATGGCATTCAGCGCGGACTGCTCGATAAATTGGCCCACGGCGGCTATCTGGTCGAGTCACAACTAAACGTCCAACGGCGGCCGCTAAGCGATGTGCGTCGCGAGCTGTTTGGCTTCATCCGTGATGCGCAGGCGCATCAGCTGCGTTCGCTGTTAATCATTCACGGACGCGGCAGACGTGATGACAGTCACGCCACCATCGTGCGCAGCTATATGGCCAAATGGCTGGCCCAGTTTGAGTGCGTGCAGGCGTTTTGTTCAGCCGCTCCACGGCTGGGCGGATTGGGCGCTACTCAGATAGTGCTCAGCAAGTCGGAAGCTGCCCGACACCACACCCGCGAGCGGCATTTAGCGCGACGCGCTCGTTAGCTTCCAGGAAATAATCGTTGGGCGGCGTTTATACGCCTCGACGTTAGCGTGAAAGCTAACCTGGGCATCCCGCGCGGCGCTGAGCAGTGCCGCCGTAGAACGCTTGGCAGCTTCTTCGGCCTTAATGCGGTCAACGCTGGATTAGCGGCTCACCTGATAGCGCTGAATAATAAAATCGGCGCTCAGCGCTACCTGCGTTTCGCTTGCCAATGCGCTTTTCAATTCGTCCGATGCGTGCCAGCCGAACGGCGTCATGGTGAGAAGGTCGAGCGCTTCGGCGCCGCTCGCGGCTATCTGGTGCTCGATACGCTGGCTGTCGAGTAGGGTAAAGCCCGTTGGCACGCTGGGCGTTTCGGCATGGTCGTTGACCTGCTGGTAGATGCGCTCTCGCAGCTCACGCAGATGGTCAGGGCCGGGCGTTACGATGATGAGCTGCCCGTTAGCGCTGATCAGACGCGTTAGCTCGGCGTCGCTGCTGGGCGCGTAGGTGCGCACAATCAGATCGAAGGCGTGATCCTCAAACGGCAGATCGTGGTTGGATGCCACGCAAAAACTGACCGCTGGGTATTTTTTGGCAGCCTTCTGCACGGCATTCTTGCTGATATCGACGCCATAGCTGGCCGCCTCAGGAAATCCAGCGGCCAAGGCGGCGGTAAAGTAACCTTCACCACAGCCAATATCGAGCAGCCGCTGCGGGGCAAGATCAGCACTCTGCTCACGCAAATAAGCGGCGAGCGGCTGATAATGTCCTGCTTCCAAAAAGCGCCGCCGCGCCTGTACCATGCCTTTTTCATCCCCCGGAGCGCGTGAATGCTTGCGATTGGCCGGTAGCAGATGCACATAGCCTTCCTTGGCGCGGTCAAAGCGGTGGCCATTTTGACACCCCCAGCCAGCGGAGAGCGGGTGCAGCGAAAGTCGGCAAAGCGGGCAACGGTAGGGCATAGTTAGATGATCAAGGTGGTGTTCAAAAAGGTATCGGGGCAGAGTTTACACGCTTCCGGCACCGCCTGTATGCGGCGTGCGTCACTGCCATTACCAGCCGCTTCGCTTACGGGCTCGGTATTCACCGCCACTCACTTCTTCACTACCCAAGGCTCTTATGCAGCGTTTTACTCTTAGCCACTGGGGCATTTACCAGTTCGACGATCAGCGCGCTGAACGGCTGGTGCCGTGGCGCTGCGACCCCGCGCCATCTGCGATTGGTCGCTATCAGTGGCAGGCCAGCACCAGCCCGCTGCGCGTCAAGCGACCGGCGGTGCGTAAAGGATGGCTGGAAAGTGGCCCTGGCCCTGCCGAAGGGCGGCGCGGCAGCGATGAGTTTGTTGAAGTCGAGTGGCCGCAGGCGCTCGAGCTGGTCGCTAACGAGATCAAGCGGGTAATCAGCGAGCACGGCAATCAGGCCATCTACGCAGCGCCTTACGGCTGGTCGAGCGCAGGCCGGTTTCATCATTCGCAAACCCAGGCGCGGCGTTTTTACAACGCGCTAGGCGGTTTTGTCGCCAGCCGTCATACCTACAGCTTCGGTACCGCAGAATCGGTGATGCCGATGATTGCTGAATCGATCTATACGCTAATGGCGGAAGCCGACGGCTGGCAGACGCTGGCAGATCACACCGCGGTGATGCTCTGTTTTGGGGGCCTGCCGACCAAGAACAGCCAAATTGAGTCGTCCGGAGCGGGGCGGCATTTGGCCGCTAACGGCATTCGCCAACTGCTCGATAACGGCGCTGCGCTCTACAACATCAGTCCGATTCACCACCAAGTGCTGGAAGCCCCCGAGCTCGACCAGCGCTGCCACTGGCTGCCGATCAGGCCAGCCACCGATACCGCGCTGCTGCTGGCGCTGGCGCACCAGTTGATCGTTAATAATGCCTATGATCATCGCTTTATCGAGCGCTGCACTAGCGGCTATCAGCAGTTCGCCGATTATCTGCTGGGCACGCAGGATGGCATTGCTAAAGATGCCGAGTGGGCCGCTACCATTACCGATATCGATGCCGCCCGCATCGCCGAGCTGGGCGAGCTATTAATCGACTGCCAGCGCCAGCAGCGGCGGGTGTTGATCAATCTGGCCTGGGGTATCCAGCGCGCTGAAAATGGCGAACAGCCCTTGTGGGCAGCGCTAGCGCTGGCGGCACTGCTGGGCCAGTTGGGGTTGCCGGGCGGCGGCTTTGCGTTTGGCTATGGCTCGACCAATTCGATGGGCTACGGCGGCCAGCGCATCGCCGGACCGCGTCTTGAGCGCGGTAGCAACGGCGTGGAACAGTTCATCCCAGTGGCACGTATCGCCGACATGCTGCTGCACCCAGGTGAGCGCTATCCGTTCGAAAACCAATGGCGTAAATACCCGCATATTCGGCTAATGCATTGGGCGGGCGGCAATCCGTTTCACCATCATCAGGACCTCAACCGGCTATGCCAAGCCTGGCAGCGCCCGGACACCATCATCGCCAATGAACAGTTCTGGACCGCCAACGCTCGCATGGCCGATATTGTGTTGCCTGCCACCACCACCCTTGAGCGAGAAGACATCGGTTATGCATCGAACGATGGCTATATCCTGGCAATGCACAAGCTCGCCGATGCCCCGCATGAGGCCTTGAGTGATCACGCCATCTTCAGCGCACTGGCGCAGCGCTTGGATATCAATGACATCTTCAATGAAGGACACGACGAGCAAGGCTGGCTGGACACTCTGTACAGTGAAGCACGCCAGCGCGCCGAGCAGCGGGGCATTAAGCTGCCCACCGATTTCGCCGCGCTGAAAGCAGCGGGGGTAGTTGAGTTCGGTCGCGAGCCCGATGCCAGCCCACGGCCAGCCGGGCGCTGGGCGCGCTTTCGAGAAGACCCCGAAGGAGCGCCGCTGGATACGCCGTCGGGCAAGATCATGCTATTTCATCCCACCATCGCAGACTTTAGCGCCAATCAGCTAGCCGGGCATCCCGAGTGGAAGGAGCCCATTGAATGGCTCGGCGGTGCGCGGGCCAAGCGCTTTCCACTGCATTTGATTTCTAGTCAGCCCGCCAACAAGCTGCACAGCCAATTGGACCACTCGTCGCTCAGTCAAGGTACGCGCCCGCACGGTCGCGAGCCCATTACGCTCTCGCCCAGCGACGCCGCTCAGCGCGGCCTCAGCGAAGGCCAACTGGTGAAGGTGTTCAACGAACGCGGCGCCTGCGTAGCCGCCGTATCGATCGACGCAGGCATCAAGCCCGGCGTCGTCAAACTGGCCACCGGCGCCTGGTTCGATCCCGGCCTCGATTTTAGCGAAGCGACGCCGTCAGGGCTGGAGCGCCACGGCAATCCCAATGTTGTTACCGCCGACCGGCCCAGCTCTTCGTTAACCCAAGGCACCAGCGCCATGAGCACACTCGTGGAAGTGGTCGCCTTGCAAGGCAATCCGCCCGAACTGAGCTGCTTCACCTTACCGCCCGGGGTGTCATAGGGGATATGAAACGAGCAAGCGGATCAACAAGCTCTTTTATCGGAAAGGCCCGAAGGATACCGCCCGCTGGCGCACTCGCCATCACTAAAGTACTGCTAGCATCCCCTGAGCACTGCTGTTTCACTGTAGATACCAGCGCAACGGTCAGATGATGGGCACCGTTCAGCGCTATGACCACTGATGGGAATCTACAATGACCGACACGCGCTATATTCCTGCCGATACGACTGCATCAATCAACGGCCAACATGTATTAGCGGACGACTGGGGCACGTTGATTAAATACGATATTACCCATACCCGACGCGATGGTTCGCAGCAGCACTACACGCGTGAAGCCTATGACCGCGGTCACGGCGCCACCATTTTACTTTACGACCCAGAGCGAAAGACGGTCGTCCTCACCAGCCAATTTCGCCTTCCCGCTTTTTTGCTAGGGCATCATTTTGAGCTTATCGAAGCCTGTGCCGGCTTGCTCGATGAAAGGCATCCTTTAGAGGCTATCCGCAAGGAAGCCGAAGAAGAAACGGGTTATGCAGTAAGTGAAGTTATTAAAATTGGTGAAATTTTCATGAGCCCAGGCTCGGTCACCGAGCGCCTACATTTCTTCATTGCGCCTATTCATCGGGGGATGCGCGTTAACGACGGTGGTGGCGTTATAGAAGAGGGCGAAGATATCAGAGTATTGGATCTCCCCATCGCCCAAGCGCTCGACATGATTGACCAAGGGCTCATTATTGATGCTAAAACCATTATTCTTATTCAGCATCTAGTGATTAAGGGCATATGTACACCGTAATGTATTCTGCTGGAAGGAAAGCAACGTAGGCAGATGGCTTACTTCTACATCTAAGGATAAATAGCGATGCTTGAAGGACAGTGTCTGTGTGGAGAAAACCGGTTAGTAATGACCGGGGAGCCGTTGGCTCGGGCGAATTGCCACTGTGCGTCGTGTCGAGATGTTTACGGAGGCAGCTTTCTCTCTGCTACCGCTTGGCAGCCGAGTCAGTTAACGCTTTCTGCCAGCAACTGCAGAGATTTCTCGCATCCCACTAAACGTCTAACACGCACCTATTGCGCCAGCTGCGGCGACATCCTGTTTGGTACCAATCGGCTTGGTATGAACGTTGTGCCGAACCAAATGATCGCCCGATCACATCAGGGCGTTTTACCCGCACATTTAACGCCTGAGATGCATATCTTCTATACGCAGCGAATCGTCGATGTTAACGATACGCTGGTGAAATACAGCGAAGGCTGGAACGGCCCGACACTGGACTAACGATGGTTCGCTCTTTCGTCACCGAATAGGGAGCGGCCGCGAGCGCAGAAAAACAACGGCGGTGCGCGGATGGGTAAATGTCCGCACACCGCCGCTGTGATTTTATAAAAAACGCCATATAGATCACCCGTATGGCGTTTGTGCATCCGAGGATAATGCCTCAGAAATGGTAGTTCATGGTGGCCATGATATTGCGTTGGTCGCCGAAGTAGCAGTAGGTCGAGTCGAGGCAAGAAAGGTACTTGCGGTTAAACAGGTTGGACACATTCAGCTGCAGGCTGGCGCCTTGCAGGGCGCTGGTCCACTGTCCAAGGTCGGTGCTGACAAAGGCATCGGTTAGCGCATAGCTGGCGCTCTTGTGATGGGTAGCAGAGTTTACTTGGCTACTGCTGTCGTTGAAGTCGGCACCTTCAACATAGCGCTCGCCGATACCGCCACGCACGCCTTTCGGGAAGTCATACTGAAGCCACAGCGACGCCATCTGTTTGGGTGACAGATAAGGCGTCTGGCCCTTCTGGAAGCCATCGCTATCACTGCGATAGCTCTGCTTGTTGTAGCTGTAGCTGGCCAGCGCGCGCAGTTTATCGGTGATATGCGTATTGGCGGAAAGTTCGATACCGCGAGAGCGGATATCGCCAACGCTGCTATAAGCGATATGATTTACCCCGGTGCGCTGCTGTACGTTTTTCTGCACCAGGTTATAGGCGGCGATTTGATAAAGGTCATCGGTGCCATTGGGCTGGTATTTCACGCCAACTTCATGCTGTTCACTATCGGTGGGCGGTGGCACCGCGCCATCAATCTGAGTATCAGGGCTAGGATCAGTGGCCTGGCTATACGAGTAGTAAGGCGAAATGCCATTGTCGAACGCATACAGCAGCGACGCATTGGCCGAGAATTTATGATCGTTGCGGCTATCCGTACCCACCCCATCCTGATGATACTTGCGATCCAGCCAGTCTTCCCGTCCTCCCAAGGATAGATGCACCTTGTCCCAGGTCATTTGGTCCTGCAGGTAAACACCACCCTGCTGAATGCGATCGGTTTGGTGAGGCGCCCAGGTAATGGGGGATGTCCGCCCGATGTTATGTGAGAAATGATAGGGATCAATGGAACCGACGGAGGCGCCAGCGAAGCGAAGCGAGTTCTTCATGCGCTGGAAGTCAGCACCCAACAGCACTTCATGCTCAATGGGGCCAGTGTCGAAGTTCCATTGCAGGTTATTGTCCGTGCTGAAGGCGTGCAGATTCTCACGCGAGCCGTAGTACGTCATGCCCAGCCGCAGTGGGTTTTCGCTCTCAATGCCCGTCTGGGCAATCTGGCTCATGGTGACATCCATGTCGGTATAGCGAGCCCGCGAATTGAACTTCAGTTGGTCATTGAAGCGGTGGGTCAGGTTGTAGGAAAAAATTCGCTCGATGCGCTCGAAATCGTTGTTGTCCCTGTCGGCATCTGACCAACTCGCTTTGACGTGATGAGCGACATCATAAGGGACTGAGCCGTGATAGCCCGCGGAGGGGTCTTTCTGGAAGATGGCCGACAGCAGCAGCTCGGTATCGTCGCCCAGGTGGAAATTGACCTGCGGCATAATGGCGTAGCGTTTGCTTTCTACCGCGTCGTACTGGGTGTCGGTTTGGTCCGCGATAGCGGTCAGGCGATATTCGCCCAGGCTGCTATCAGGCAGTGCCCCGGTCACGTCCACGCCAGCGCCGCGATTGCCATGGCTACCGGCAAAGATGCGGAACAGCCCTTGCTGCTGCTGTTGCGGTTTCTTAGTGGTGAAGTTAACGATACCGCCCGGCATGCTGCGCCCGTAAAGCGAAGAAGAGGGGCCTTTTACAACGTCAATGCGTTCGAGGAAGAATGAATCAATCTGCATCGCCGAGTAGGTGGCGGGGTCCGACTGCAGCCGCATCCCATCAAGGTAGGTGTTATCGACATCGCCACCGTGAAAGCCGCGCAGGGAAATGGTGTCGGAACGCTTGGAGGCGCCTGCCAATTGAGTGAAAACGCCCGGGGTATACAGCAGCGCATCGTTGACGTTGGTCGCCCCCTGGTCTTCCATTTGCTGACGACCCACGACATTGACCGTCCGCGCGGTATTGATCAGCGGCGTTGCCGTTTTGGTCGCGGCATTGCTGTTAACGGCGGAATAGCCATCGAGAGGACCGTCGCCCGTTGGTGCCTGGCCCTGCACCACCACTGTATTCAGTCGCTCGCCGTCATCAGCGTCATCTGCTGAGCTTTGCGCCTGCGCTGCCAGTGACGTAAACGCCAGCCCCAGCATCAAGGGGGGGATGAAATATGCCCTCGATCGTTGAGAACCAACGCGGGAAGGTCTGAAAACTATTGTCATTGATGTATCTCCCTTGCATGAAAACCCGGGCATATCAGCGTATGCACCGGGAAACATTGCTCAAATGTTATCTTTTTATAGCCTCTGGCAGCGTACTGCCGTGAACAACTCACACCATGTGAGTCGTCGTATGGATTGTCGCGTCTTCTGCATCCGTGGATGCCTTCCATCCGTGCTCTGGCAAATAGAGCGGATTCGCCAGCGTGCCTGCGGAAGGCAGCTCTTCATCGCGTTCATCCAGATTGATCATTTGCTGGTTGTTACGTAGCTGAATTCTGTTGAGGCAGGTACGCACGAATTCCGGCGCAAACAGATCGTAGCGCTGATATTGCTGCGCATTTTCCGGATGGGCGCGCTGGTAGTCGCGGGTCTTCTGGGTGACCAGTTGCCAGAAGGCCGTTTCGGTGAAGTTCTCGCAGCTCGCCATCAGCGGTGCGATAAAGCGGAAGATGCAATCGAACAGATCAGTAAATACCACGTCGACCGCACGTCCATCGGCAATGCTGAAACGGATGCCCTCAACCTCTTCCGGCGGCTCCTCGCGAGGGTTTACCAGCGCAATCTCTTCACCGATATCTTTCATGAAAATGGCCACGGGCACGTAGTCTTCCATCACCAGAATCAGGTTTTCCCCATGGGGCATAAAGGCCAAGTCATGGGCGAAGAACGCGTGCAATAACGGTATGTAGTAAAGGTCGAGGAGGCGCTGCAGCCATTGACTGGGGCTTAGAGAAGAAGCCTTTATCAGCGCGGCCACTAGCGCATCGCCACTGCTGTCCTGATGGAGTAAAGCCGCCATCGTCATCAGGGTCTGGTTCGGCTTGATGAGTGGCTGGCCGGGCTGGGCCGGGTCCTCAAGGGCATAAGGGCTTTCACGCCATAACCCTGACAGCATCTTGTGGTAGGGCGAACTCTTGCTGGTCGCCATTTCATAATAGCGGTGGTGGTAGCCCACCGTGGCGACTTCACGCAGCATATGGAAGTGGTGCTCGGCAAAGAAGCGATCACTCGCCAGCAGTTTTGCCGCAAAGGCATTGATGGCGGGGGTGCGCGCCATATAGTAGGGAGAAAGCCCCCGCATGAAGCCCATATTGAGGATCGATAGCGACGTTTTCACATAGCAGCGCGCTGGGGCATCCAGATTGAAAAAGGTCCGTATCGATTGCTGGACCTGATAGTGGTCGCTGCCTTCCCCGAGATCGATTAACCATTGGTTGGCGATGTCTGCGGTGAACACGCGTGCAATTTTTTCACGCCATTGCCAGGGGTGAACCGGTATCAATACATAATCATCCGGGTTGAGCTGACGATCTTTCAGCTGCTGGCGAAAATGCTGCCACTGCGCCTGGCCCAGCTCGCCTTCGATAAAGTTATCGTAGTGAATATCAGCCAGGGCATGGAAGTTGGTGCGGTTGCGATGGCCTGCCAACCAGCGCACGCGCATGGGGCGCGCGCTTTCCGGCGTGTAGTTGAGGTAGTCCGCTTCATCGAAGCCAATGCGCCCATTATTGGCGATGAAAATGGGGTGCCCTTCGGTCATGGAGGCTTCCATTTCCTGATAATCGGCATCGATTAGCGCGGCTACTGGCGTATCACGGAAGGCTAGCTTGAAGGCCTTGCCATACAGGGTGCTGGTAATTTCTTCCATGTACGTAGGCAATAGTTGCTCGGAAATACCCAGCTTGTCCTTTAACGCAATTACCAGCATCAGGGCATCCACCGGCTTGGGCTGCCCGTTAAGCGTGCAGGTGATGGAGGCGGGATCTACCAGCAAGTGCTCAAGCATGAACTGACGCGCATCGAAGCCATATTCCCAACGCTCATCGTGCTGCTCAATGATCAACTGCCAGCGAGTGGTGCTATTGCCCTCAACTGACGCAACGGCGGTGGGCGCGATAATCCTTTCATGGCTGAATTCGGCCAGTATCTTGGCGACCAGGTGCTGGTTGGCTTGCTGCCAGCGTTGTGGCGTCAAGGCGTGGTGGACGTCGGCAACGTGGATATCAGTATTCATGAGGTCACTTCTT
Source organism: Carnimonas bestiolae (assembly GCF_051251145.1). Classification (NCBI taxonomy): domain Bacteria; kingdom Pseudomonadati; phylum Pseudomonadota; class Gammaproteobacteria; order Oceanospirillales; family Halomonadaceae; genus Carnimonas; species Carnimonas bestiolae. The sequence continues at coordinate 148,333 of NZ_JBPCZK010000001.1, forward strand.
CATTTAACGCGCTGAGAAAATCTTGCCGGGTCGCAAAACCCAGACAGGCGGTCTTGTGGGCAAGCGTGCGCTCACCCTGGTAGCGAATGCCCACGGCATGATTAAGGCGATGGATTTTGTCGTTGCGACTGTCGGGCTCGACCACCACGCGCGCCAGCGCGAGTCGCTCCAGAATCAGCGTCATCACGGCGATCATGACCTGGCGGCTGAACCCATGGCGTGGGGTCGTGACAGGGCCCAGCAGCAGGTGCATGCCGCAGTCGTCGGGGCGAGGGGAGTAATGCTGACCAATCTCGTCAAAGAGCGGGTCGTAAAGCTCGGTATAGAAGATACCGCCACGCTCATCCTGACCCACCATGCCAAACTTGGCGTCGGTGTCAGCCAGCTCCTTGAAGCGATCATCACGACTTAGCCCATTCATGCCCCAGAAGCTGGCATAGGGAGCGGCCAGCCACTCATTCAGCAGCTCGAAATGCTGCTCAGGGCGATAACGCTCCAGCGTGAATCCATTGATCTCAAGCCGAGTGCCATGAGCAGGCGCGTAGCGTTCAGTAAAGGACGACAACTGGCTCATTGCGCAACGTCCTCGAGTTGGCGGGCGGTATTTAAGCGGCCTTGTGCATGGGGTGCGCCGAAGGTTTGGAACGCAATCGAGCGTTCGACCCGATAGGGCTCGCGGCCAAGAATGGCCGCCAGAATGACACTGTTGCGATAACAGCCCATGCCCAGATCGGGAATGGTCAGGCTGTGGGTTTCGAGGCCGTAGTTTTGAATGAAAATGCGCTGGCGCTTATCGATTCGGTAATGGCGATCAAGCACCGGCAGCCCGCGCTGATCCAGATTGAGCTCGGGCTGCAAAGAGGAGATAAAGCCCGGGCGCTGATAACGATAGCCGGTCGCCAATATCAATTGTTCGGTATCGATGCTGAACCTTGTTTGCTGTTCATGTTGGGTGAAGTCGAGCGTCAGTCCTGTGCCGGTATTTTCAATCTGATCCAACTGGCTGTTGGTTAGCAGCGTGACATCCAGCGGCCCATCCAAGCGTTTTTGATATAAAAGATCGTAGATGGCGTTAATCAGCTCGGAATCTATGCCTTTGAAAAGATTCGCCTGCGACTTGATCAGCGGCTCCCGTACATCAGCAGGAAGCGAAAAGAAGTAGTCGATGTATTCGGGCGAGGTCATTTCAAGCGTGAGCTTGGTATATTCCAGCGGGAAGTAGCGTGGCGAGCGGGTAATCCAGCGCAAGGCATAGTGGTGCTGGTCAATTTCTGCCAGCAGGTCATAAAAGATTTCCGCTGCGCTCTGACCGCTGCCGATCACCGTGATGTCATTCGATTCGGTTAGCCTCTGCTTGTTATCCAGGTAGTGGCTGCTGTGCTGAATCCGAGCAGAGTCCGCAGTATCAAAGGGAGTCCATGGCTGGGTGCCGGTGCCCAGCACCAGGTGGCGAGCAGCGATAGTGGTGCGCTCACCATTGCTGGCATCTTGGCCGGTCAGCAAGTAGATGTCGCGCTCTTGGTCGTAGCGTATATCGACGACCTTGAAACCCCAGCGCAGGTTGGAAAGCTGGCTGACCACCCACTGACAGTACTGGTTATACTCCTTGCGCAAAATGAAGAAATTTTCGCGGATATAAAACGGATAAAGACGCCCGGTCATCTTGGCAAAATTCAAGAAGCTGTAGCGGCTGGTGGGATCGGCCAAGGTCACCAAATCCGACATGAAGGGCGTTTGCAGGTGCGCGCTTTCCAGCATCATGCCGGGGTGCCAGTCGAACCCTTCGCGTGCATCAACGAACAGGGTGGTGACGTCCTCCAGCGGCTCAGCAAGGGCGGCAAGGCTTAGGTTAAAGGGGCCAATACCAACGCCCACGATGTCGTAAACAGAAGAAGACATGAGTTTATTCCTGGTTCCTTAGCGAGATGACTGCATTTGCTGCAGCACCTCATGGCCCATCGCCACGACATCCGCCACAAGCCTGGCAAGGTGATCAACATCACCACGGGGATTCAGCAGCGTGAATTTCAGATACTGACGCCCCTGACAGCGTGTCGCCGCCACCATGGCGCGCTTGCTGCGGGCGAGCCGCGAGCGAATCTGGCGGTTCACTTCATCCAACGTGTCATCGTCAAGGCGGGGCGCATGGAAACGGAATACCAGGGTGCTGATGGAGGGCGCGGCCAGCAGTTCGATATTCGCCTGGTTGACCATCCACTCGCCCAACTGCGCCGTCTTGCTAACCAGCGTGTCGATCATCTCGCCGAGCGCATCAGGGCCCAGCGTTCGCAAGGTGACCCACAGTTTTAGCGCATCGAAACGGCGGGTGGTTTGCAGGCTCTTGTTGACCAGATCAGGAGTGCCGGCCAACGCCTGTTCTAGCGGGTTCAGGTAATCCGCATGGTGGGCCAGCGGTGCCATCATAGCGGTATCGCGAACCAACAGCGCCGAACACGCAACCGGCTGGAAGGCAAACTTGTGAAAATCGAGCGTAACGCTGTCGGCCGCCTCAATACCTGCCAACCGCTGTCGCTGCTGTTTGGAGAGCAGTAGGCCGCCGCCATAGGCGGCATCCACATGGAAGTGGCACTGGTATTGGCGACTTAGTCTGGCGATATCCACCAGCGGATCGATGGCGCCAAAATCCGTGGTTCCTGCGGTCGCCACAATGGCGATGGGAATCTCGCCGTTGCTTAACATGGCGGCCAATGATGCTTCGAGCGCACTTACATCCATGCAGCGCTGGTCGGTACAGGGCACCTGAATGGCTGCTTGCTTGCCCATGCCCAGCAGCATGCAGGCCTGCTGGATGCTGAAATGACTATCCTCCGAGCACAGCACGCGGTAGCGGGCCAGGCGCTGATGAGGTGTTTCACTGTCCGCACGTGCAAACGCCTGTTCACGCGCCAACAGCATCGCCATCAGGTTCGACTGCGAACCGCCTGAGGTGAACACGCCATCGGCGTCTTCGGGAAGGCCGGCACGCTTCGCCAGCCAGTTAATCAGGTGCTGCTCGATCCAGGTACCACCAGCGCTTTGGTCCCAGGTTTCAACGGCCGTATTCAGTGCGCTGGCCAAATGCTCCGCCGCTAGAGACACATCGAGGATGGGGCAATTCAAATGAGCGACGTAATCCTGATGGTGGAATAAAATCGCGTGGTCGAGGTAAAGGGGCTTCAGTTCTTCGAGGGCTGCCACAAAATCATTGAGGGGAACGTCCAGATCAAGAGGCTGGAAGGCTTTCAACAGCTCGCCGGGCAGTATTCCGCTGGTAGGGTGTTCGCGTTCGCTAAGCGTCTGCGCTAACGACTGATCGACATGGGCTTTTAAGGTGCGGTAGTGGTCGAAGTCGTCGATACCAAAAAAGGTAGCGGCGGTATTTTTCAAGTACCCGGTAAGCGGCTTGGATGGCTCGGATAGTTGAAATTCCTGACTGATGCCCATCAGACATCTCCAATTGCCTATGAGTGAGTGAAAGCAGGGATGGTGGAGCAGCCTTATCCCTATAAACGACTATTATTATCATTTAGATTTACATTTTAGTGGCGCCATTGTCTAGCCGTAATTTGCCCATTGAAGAGGGCAGATTCGTGGATTAAGAAGCGCTTGGTAGCGGCAAAGTGACAGCAAAATTCGTCACACTGTGTGGGCTCCAGGGCGTAACCTAGCGCGGCACTAACGTGCTACTACTTATCAAATGGCCGAGGGACGTTATTGCGACTACTGGTGTACCTTGCCCTTGCGCCAGTAGCCCATGGCCGATACTTGATGTTTGGGAATGCAGCGATCGTCGATCAGATAGCGGCGCATATCGAGGCAGGCCTTGGATTCGGACGCAATCCACGCATAAAAATGATCGGTCGGGGTAAGTTCAGAAACGTCCCACAGAATGTCCTGATCGATATCGATCGCCAGCTCCGCCGCCCCGGTGTGGCAATACGACTGCTTTTCAAGCGACAGCATGCGCAACGCCTGTATCAGCCGCTCACCATACTGGCAGTCGAGTCCTTCACGGGGCAGCCAAGCGGCTTCTATCCAGTTGGGCAGCGGCCTGCAATCCGCCTTGAGCGGCACCTCGATAAGCGCCTGCACCCTAGGGCGAGCGCGCTGGCGATAGCGCTTATCCAGTTCTTCAATGATGCCCATGATGGCTGGCAGTGCGGTTTCGTCACCTATCAGCAGCATATGGCGCGGGTCAGTAGGCGGCTTCCATTCAAAGCCAACCGGCGCCCCTTGGTAATCGCGGTGGGGGGCTGAGATCGAGATGCCATCACCCGGCTGCGCGCGGCAGGCCCATCGGGAGGCGGGGCCGATATCGCCATGCAGAGCGAATTCAATATCGAGTTCCTTGTGCTCTGGCCGAACCGCGCGAATGGTATAGGTACGCATGCATGGACGCTCCTGCACCGGCATCTTGCGGTACGCTGCGTACCAGTCCTCGCCTGGCGCAAAACGTGAGGCCATGGCAGGCACGTCCGCCTGTTCCTGACCGAAGAATAGCTTGACGCGCTGATCGGGCGCGAAGGTGGTCGCCTCATCGAGATTATCGCCAGTGAAGGTAACGTTCACGATGGATGGAGTGATCTGCTCGCGTCGCTTCACCACCATGTCGAATAGCTGGTATGGGCTAGAGGCCGCCATGATTAGTTTCCAAAGCCGTATAAACAATGGATAACAATAATAATTATTCCTATTTATGTTCAAGCATCTTTAGGAGCGCGGAGCGAAAAAGGTTCATTTCCGCCTAAACGTCGATCGCCCTCGTTGGCAGCAAGCGTTGTGCCTGCTGGTAAATTAGCTGAGATGCTCACCGAAAGGCGCAGTTATTTGAGGGAGGCTACTGGTTCACGCAGCCATTGAGCGCTAGGCTGATCAGCCACTCGTTCAGGCTTCATCGTGCGCTGGCGTGTGTATCGTCAACCGGCCGATAGTTGCTGCGCAAAACGATAGTTGCCACGCAAAAAACATCGGCGGTGCGCGGATAACGTAATAGTCCGCACACCGCCGTTGTGGTGTTACTGAGCTGTGGTTTTACTGAGCGTGAAGGTTATTCGTCGGGGTTGTAGGAGAGCACCGGCGAGAGCCAGCGTTCCATGGTTTCCATTGGCATCTGCTTGCGCTCGGCCAGCTCGGTCACCTGATCCTTGCCAATCTTGCCGGTGGCGAAGTAGCGCGATTCAGGGTGCGAGAAATACCAGCCCGACACCGCGGCAGCAGGCCACATGGCAAAGCTGTCGGTGAGCGAGATGCCGGTTTCGGCGGTGGCATCGAGCAGAGTAAAAAGCGTTGCCTTTTCGGTGTGATCGGGGCAGGCGGGGTAGCCGGGAGCAGGGCGAATGCCGCGATATTTCTCGGCAATCAGCGCCTCGTTATCGAGCTGCTCGTGCTGGTCGTAGCCCCAGAACTCCTTGCGCACCCGCTCGTGCATGCGTTCGGCGAAGGCTTCCGCCAAGCGGTCGGCCAACGCCTTGACCATGATCGAATTGTAATCGTCACCGGCATCTTCATAGGCCTTGGCGAGCTTGTCGACACCGTGGCCAGTGGTCACGGCGAAGCCGCCGATCCAATCCTCGACCTCGCTAGCGCGCGGGGCGACAAAATCGGTCAGGCTGTAGCAGAGACCATCGCGCCCCTTGGCACTTTGCTGGCGAATATGGTGCAGCCGCTGTACAACCTGCTGACGGCTTTCATCGGCGTACACCTCGATCACATCATCATCGACGGTGGCCGCGGGCCAGAAGCCGATCACGCCGCGCGCTTCAATCAGCGCTTCGTTAACCAGCTTTTCAAGCATCGCCTTGGCATCGTCGAACAGACTGCGGGCCGCTTCGCCGACCACCTCGTCGTCGAGAATCTTCGGATACTTGCCCACCAACTGCCAGCTCATAAAGAACGGCGTCCAGTCGATCCGCTCGATCAACTCATGCACGTCGTAATTAACGAAGGTTTTGGTACCAATAAAGGTGGGCCGGGGCGGCGTATAGCTTTCCCAGTCGGCGCTGAACTTGCGCTCGCGCGCCTGCGCATAGGTCAGATCAGCGGCCTTGGGGCGGCGCTTGGCGTTGCGCTCGCGAACGCGCTCATATTCGGCACGAATTTCTGTTACGTAGTCTTCTTTCAGGCTTGGTGACAGAAGTCGACTGGCGACACCCACCGCGCGCGAGGCGTCGGTCACATAGATAACCGGTGAGTCGTAGTTAGGCTCGATCTTGACCGCCGTATGCGCCTTCGAGGTGGTGGCACCGCCGATCAGCAGCGGTAGTTCGAAGCCTTGCCGCTTCATCTCCTTGGCCACATTGACCATCTCGTCAAGGGAAGGGGTAATCAGCCCGGATAGTCCAATAATGTCGGCGTTTTCGGCCTTGGCGGTCGCGAGGATTTTCTCGGCCGGCACCATTACCCCAAGGTCGATCACTTCGTAGTTGTTGCATTGCAGCACCACGCCGACAATGTTCTTACCGATGTCGTGCACGTCGCCTTTGACCGTCGCCATCACGACCTTGCCCTTGCTCTGGGCGTCAGCGCTTTTTTCCGCCTCGATATAGGGAATCAGGTAGGCGACCGCCTGTTTCATTACGCGCGCCGACTTCACCACCTGCGGCAGGAACATCTTGCCGGCACCGAACAGATCGCCGACCACATTCATGCCGTCCATCAGCGGCCCTTCAATGACCTCGATGGGGCGCTCGGCCTGCTGGCGCGCCAGTTCGGCGTCTTCTTCGATATAGGCGGTAATGCCTTTGACCAGCGCATGCTCGATACGCTTGTTCACCTCAAACGAGCGCCACTCAAGGTCTTCCTTCTTCTGACCAGCGCTACCGTCGCCACGATACTGCTCGGCAATCTCCAACAGCTGTTCGGTGGCATCGGGCGAGCGGTTGAGCACGACGTCTTCTACCGCTGTGCGCAGCTGCTCGGGAAGGTCGTCGTATACCGCCAACTGGCCGGCATTAACGATCCCCATACTCATGCCGGCCTTGATTGCGTGATAGAGAAATACCGAATGGATGGCCTCGCGCACCGGATTGTTGCCGCGGAACGAGAACGAAACGTTGGACACCCCGCCAGAAATCATCGCATGGGGCAGATGCTGCTTGATCCACTGGGTCGCTTCGATGAAGTCGACGGCGTAGTTATTGTGCTCCTCAATACCGGTCGCGATCGCGAAGATATTGGGGTCGAAGATGATCTCTTCAGCGGGGAAGTCGAGTTCGTCGACCAGCAAATGGTAGGCCCGAGAACATATCTCGGTTTTGCGCTGGAAGGTGTCGGCCTGTCCTTCTTCATCGAAGGCCATCACCACGATGGCGGCCCCATAGCGACGGCACAGCTTGGCGTGCTCGCGGAACGCCTGCTCGCCTTCCTTGAGCGAGATCGAGTTGACCACCGCTTTACCCTGCACGCATTTAAGGCCAGCTTCGATAATCTCGAACTTGGAGGAGTCCAGCATGATCGGCACGCGTGAGATATCCGGCTCGCCCGCCACCAGATTGAGGAAGTGCACCATCGCCTCCTGGGAGTCGAGCATGCCTTCATCCATGTTGATGTCGATGACCTGAGCGCCGTTTTCGACCTGCTCCAGGGCAACCTCAAGCGCGGTGGTAAAGTCTTCTTCCTTGATCAACCGCTTGAAGCGCGCCGAGCCGGTGACGTTGGTGCGTTCGCCGACGTTAACGAACAGCGAATCAGCCTCGATATTGAAGGGCTCGAGCCCCGACAGGCGGCACGCCGGCGCTATCTCGGGAATCTGACGCGGCGGTTTGCCGCGCACAACGTCAGCAATAAACGCGATATGTTCAGGAGTCGAGCCGCAGCAGCCGCCAAGAATATTAACCAGGCCGCTTTCGGCAAATTCACCGACAATCGCCGACATTTCGTCGGCTTCCTGATCGTATTCGCCAAATTCGTTGGGCAGGCCAGCGTTGGGGTGGGCGGATACCCAGGTATCGGCCACTCGTGACAGTTCGGCGATATAGGCACGCAGCTCTTCTGCGCCCAGCGCACAGTTAAGGCCGATACTAAACGGCTTGGCATGGCGCACCGAGTTCCAGAATGCTTCGGTGGTTTGGCCCGACAGAGTGCGCCCCGAGGCGTCGGTAATGGTACCGGAAATCATGATCGGCAGCCGCTCACCGCGTGCTTCGAACACCTCGTCCAGCGCAAACAGCGCCGCTTTGGCATTGAGGGTGTCGAAAATGGTTTCGACCATGATCAGATCGCAACCGCCTTCGATCAGCGCCTGCGCAGCTTCGTAATAGTTGTCACGGAGTTCGTCGAAGGTAACGTTACGCTTGGAAGGATCGTTCACATCGGGGGAGAGCGACGCCGTGCGGCTGGTAGGGCCGAGCACGCCCGCGACAAAGCGCGGTACGCCGGTGGCAGCGGCGACTTCATCGCACACTTCACGGGCCAGCCGCGCGGCTTCCAGATTCAGCTCCGGCACCCACTCCTGCATGCCGTAATCCGACTGCGACAGCCGCGTGCTGTTAAAGGTATTGGTTTCGATAATATCAGCGCCCGCGTCAAGGTAATCGCGGTGCAGGCGTTTGATAAGATCACGCTGGGTCAGTACCAGCATGTCATTGTTGCCCTGCAGATCCGACGGCCATTCCTTGAAGCGTTCGCCACGAAAGTCGTGTTCGCTGAGACGCTCGCGCTGAATCATCGTCCCCATTGCGCCATCAAGAATCAGAATACGCTGGGCGAGCGCCGCGTTGAGTTGTTCCATTAACGGGGCGCGAACGGGGAGGCTATGACTCATGAACTGTGCTTCTCTATCGGATCATTAAATGAATAACACGCGACTGCCATGGGGCGAGCGCAGCAGTGACAGCATCGCGAATTGGCGCGCTGGTTGGAAATGAACGTTTTGTGAGTTCATTACAAGAAAATGTCATGACGCAGCATCAAGCACTATTAGCGAGGCTACCCAACGTATCTTGGTTGATCTAATTGGTCGGGTTTTACGCTTATCTGGCGATGGCGTAAACTGTTCTTCATTAGGGCGCTTTGGCAGCAAAGCATACTCTTTCTCAAGCGCCATCGCACCGTCTCCAGAGAATATCCCATGAGCGAACAGACCGTAGCAGACAACGTTAACGAGGGCGCACCTCTCGAAATTACCACCAGCGCACAGGAATATCTTGCCGAGCTGTTGTCGAAGCAGGATGTTGATGGCATTGGAGTGCGCGTCTTTATCACTCAGCCGGGCACGCCTTACGCAGAAACCTGTCTGGCGTATTGCCGCCCGGGCGAAGAAGAGCCCACCGATGTGCGTGTCGAGCTCGCGCACTTCCCGCTGCTGATTGAAGCACACAGCGAGCCTTTCCTTGAGGATGCGGTGGTCGACTTCAACGCCGACCGTATGGGCGGCCAGCTCACCATCAAGGCCCCCAACGCCAAGATGCCGAAGGTGGACGCGTCCAGCCCGCTGGAAGATCAGATTAACTATGTGCTCTACAGCGAAATCAATCCGGGCCTGGCTTCCCATGGCGGCGAAATTCGCCTGATTCAGCTGACCGAGGACGATGTCGCGGTGCTCCAGTTTGGCGGCGGCTGCCAAGGCTGCGCGGCGGTCGATTTAACCTTGAAGGATGGCGTCGAACGCACGCTGCTCGAACGCATTCCTGATCTAAAAGGCATTCGTGACGTTACCGACCACACGGATACCACCAACGCCTACTATTGATCTCCATCCGCCACGCCTACTGATGCAGCGCGGCGCAGTAGCACTGAGACGGCCTTCATTTGAAGGCCGTTTTTTTGTCTGGAGACGCTGCTTACCGCTGCTATTCGACGTTCGAGAGGGCGCTAACGTGTCGTATCGACAATGTGATGGTGGGGCGACTGCCTGCCCCGATTTCTCAGCGACGACGGTTTATCTTACCTTCGCCTGTTTTAACTTAGGTTAATCTTATGTACCATTGCTTACTAACAATGGATAGGTCGCGAACGAACACGCCATTTATAACCATTATCCAATATTGGCATTTCCCAACGTCGCGACTACGACCTGACATGTATTGGCACCGCCAGACGGGTGCACCTAAGCAGTGAGTGAGAACGGTGAAATGAGCAATTCCGATCATTCGTTGGCGACATCAAACAACACCTTCCATCAAGAAGCAGGCAGCGTCGACGTTCCCACATCAGGGCGTTGGTGGGCGCGCATGTTTGCCTTTATCGGGCCTGGCGCACTGGTATCGGTGGGCTATATGGACCCGGGTAATTGGGCCACGTCACTGGAGGGGGGCTCGCGCTTCGGCTACTCGCTTTTATGCGTGATTCTGTTGTCGAACCTGATGGCGATTGTGCTGCAAGCGCTGTGCGCTCGGTTGGGTATCGTGACCGGTCGCGACCTGGCGCAAGGCTGCCGCGATCACTGCCCGATGCCCGTTAATATCGTGCTGTGGTTGCTGTGCGAACTGGCAATTATCGCTTGCGATCTGGCCGAGGTAATTGGTACCGCGGTGGCGCTTAAATTGCTGTTTGGCATCCCGCTGATGTGGGGCGCCATTATCACGGTACTGGATACGCTGCTGCTGCTGGCGCTTATGCGCAAGGGCTTCCGCTGGATCGAAGCCTTCGTCATGACGCTGCTGGCCACCATCTTTGTCTGCTTCGCTATAGAGCTGGTGCTCGCTCATCCTTCCATGGCGGGTATCGCCGAAGGCTTCTTTGCGCCTAGCCCCAAGGTACTGACCGATCCAGCCATGCTGTATATCGCAATCGGAATCATTGGCGCGACGGTAATGCCGCATAATCTTTACCTGCACTCGGCGCTGGTCAAAACGCGCAATTTCAAGCGCACCGACGCAGGGCGCAAAGAGGCGATTCGCTTTGCTACGATCGATAGCACGGTGTCGCTGTGTCTAGCGCTGTTCGTCAACGCCGGCATCCTGATTCTGGCGGCCGCGGTGTTTCACACCTCAGGTCACACCGTCACGGAAATCGAAGATGCTTACGCGCTGATTGCACCGCTGGTAGGAGCGGGGATTGCCGCGACGCTGTTTGCCGTTGCGCTGCTCGCTTCGGGGCTTAACTCGACCGTGACCGCAACGCTAGCGGGGCAGATTGTGATGGAAGGCTTCCTCAATCTGCGTATGCCGGCCTGGGTGCGACGCCTGCTGACGCGAGTGCTGGCGATTGCGCCGGTGCTCTACGTGGTGACCGCCTACGGTGAAGCAGGGGTAGGCCGGCTGCTGATTCTTAGCCAGGTAGTGCTATCACTGCAGTTGCCTTTCGCGGTGATCCCACTGCTGTTGCTGGTATCGAATAAAAAGACCATGGGCAGCTTCGTGATTGGCGCCAAGGTGAAAGCAGTAACCTGGCTGATTGCAATCATTATTTTGGCACTTAACATCAAGCTGTTGATTGATACCTTCGCTTCGCTATAGTGACCGCCTTTGCATCGTCGTAAGGAGCGGGGCATGGCGTCACCGTCATCGGAAAGTGATTACTCAGCAACGCCTGGCTGGTTAGCCCGTCATCGTGGCGGGGTGGCGCTGGGTATTTCTGCGTTCGGCTTTGCCGCCAGCGAACTGGCCGCAACAGTCGGCTGGCTTCCCGCCCCCTGGGGAACAGCGGTAGTCACCGCCTTCGAGGGGGCGCTGGTAGGCAGCGTCGCCGACTGGTTTGCCGTTACCGCATTATTCAAGCAGTTTCCGATTCCTGGCTTGCGTCGCCACACAGGGCTGATTGCCAAACGCCGCGCCGCGCTTAGCCGCGGCATTGTCGATATGGCCGAGCGTGAATGGCTTTCGCCAGCGGCGCTGCGGGCCCGATTGGCAACGTTCTCCTGTGCCAATTTCCTTACCCAGCGCTTTTACCGCGGCGAAGGGCGCGAACAATTGCGCCAACTCACCCGTCAGCAAAGCCGCAAAGCGCTGGGATGGCTCGATGATCCACGCCTTGAAGAAGTGCTCGAACCCGCCCTTACCCGAATGGTCGAGCGCATCGACAGCGGTAGGCAGCTTGCGCCGCTACTCAAGCGGCTGGCGTACGACCGCACCCTGAATGAGCAACTGTGGCAGGGCGCGCTGCGAATTCTTGAGCGCGTGCTGGCGGATCCGCAGCTGCTCAACGTACTCAGCGATATCTTGCTCGATCAGTTGGATGCACTGTCCAGCGAGGGCAAGTGGAGCTCAGTGAAGGTATGGCTGGGCAAACAGTTCCTGGAAGGCGAGGACGATCGCGAGAAAGCCGAGCGTCTGCTGCGTCGCCTGCTTGGCACCGCGCGCGAGCATCTCGAAGAGATCGAGCAGGACCAGCAGCATCCGCTGCGCTTGCGTATGCGTGCACTGCTGATCGTCACCGCACGGCATTTGCGCCATCAGCAAGGCAGTCGTCTGCATCAGGTGCTGGAGCGCGGCAAGTGGCAGCTATATAACACCTTCATCGAACAGCGCGGTATTGGTGGTTGGCTATCCTTCGGCAAACGCTGGGCTGAAGCGCGCATTAACGACGAGCAATCGCTGCTTAATCGCTGGATTGATGGCGGGATCGATCACCTGATGCAGCGCTACCTGATTGAGCCTCAAGCGCGCCAGCGCTTTGACGAGCGGGTCAGGGGATGGGCGGGTGATTTGATCGATGCGCACCCCGGCGCAGTGGGCAGTATCGTCAGTGAGTCGCTATCGGAGGCCAATATGCCCACGGCGCAGCTGGTCGCTACCATTGAGGATAAGGTGGGGCCGGATCTACAGTGGATTCGAGTGAACGGCGCGCTGGTAGGCGGGGCAGTCGCATTGGTGATCGGACTGGTGCGCGCGCTGGCAACGCTAGTGGGATAGTGGCGCTTTAGCCAACAGCATGGATTGCGTTGCCATCACAACGACGCCCGTGCGCAGCGGGACGTCGCAGCGCTGTTAGTAAATGAACGGCGGTACCGGAGTTCTCGACACGCGTTCTTGCAGCACGCGCAGCTCCATTTTGACACGATTCAGCTCTTTGCCACCTTCCTCTGCGTCTCGCTCCAGCCGCTCGTTGCGTGCACGCGTTTCGCTGAGCTGCTGTTCGGTCTGCTGGGCGCGCAGGGCAAGGTCGCGATGCTGGCGTTCTTCTTCCTGAAGTGCGCGGCGCTTTTCCTCGATTTGGCTGTTCAGGCGCTCCAAACGTTCCTCGAGCTGGCTATTTTGCCGACGCAGCTGTTTTTCGATATCAGCCTTTTCGCTGCGTGCACCATCAAGCAGTTGCATCAGCCGGTTTTCGCTTGCCTCATGGCGCGATTCCTCTTGTGCCAAGCGCTTGCGGTGAGCCGTTTCCTTATCCTCAAGGCTTTGCTGATGCTCGCGTTCCTGACGATCGCGCTCCTGGCTAAGCTGCTCGATCTGGGTATCGCGAAGCTTGAGTCGATGCTCGCGCTCTTCCAACTGAGCGCGCAGTTGGGTGAGCTCGCTTTCACTATGCGCCAGCAGCGAGCTCTTTTCTTCGAGTCGCGCGATCGTGGCATCGAGCCGTTCGCCCAACGCCTCAAGGCGCTGCTGCGTATCTTCGGAGCGACGATTGGCCTGATCAGCGTGGCCACGCGCTTCCTTGATGCTGTCATCTGCTTGGCGGCGATAAAACGCGAGCCCTTCATAGGCTTCTTCCTGCGCCTGTTGCCACAGCCCCAACAGCGCATCCTGCAAACGTTCAGGAATATTCTGCGGCAGCGGGGTGTCGCGGTTTTCTTCCCGCCGATTGCGCCATTCGCGCAGGTGATCGCTGATGGTGGTGAAGCTGCCGGTACCCAGCACATCGCGAATACGCTGCACGCTGGGGGCATCTCCACGCTGAATCAGCGTTTCGATTGCACGCTGCACATCTTCATATTGAATGCCATTTCGAGCCATGGTGGTCTCCACATTCGCTAAGTGCCCGATGCAGCAGGGCTGTTGTTATTAAGGCCGGCGCAGAAGCTATCATAGGCCAAGGAGGACGCCACATAGCGCGATTAATAACGCGCCCAAGCGACCAGCAAGGCGATATCATATTACGCGTAATACGTAATATGAACATACGTTACAAAATTTTTTGCACGCTTCCCTGTTTACTTTCGTCGATCATTGGTACAAAGCATAGTGCGACAACAGAATAAGCAAGAAAAAAGAAAAGCATCTATGCTAAGTGCCAACGCTTTCAACGCTAAGCTATTGCGCTTCAACGATTAATCGCAAGGGAAGGGGATAACATCGATGGGCACAACGCTATTAAGTAATGCAGAACTGAATGCCGCTCTCGCCGAGCGTACCGGTGAGTCGCAAGTAAACTACGTTGATGACGTCACTGCCACCATGGCACTGGTGTTTGCTAACCGTATTTCACTGCATTGGAACGGCAGTGAATGGGTGGCAACCGGGCGCTCACGCACGGCACGCAGCGACAATCCATTGCGCGCAGCGGTTATTGTGCTGGTGGATGAAACGCCTGTTCCTGCATAAGTGAAGGAGTGTAAGCGCACAGCGGGGCAGGTATCCGCTGGCGACGGCGTGAGCATCATAAGGTACTGAACATCACAGGGCTCACGCGCTATACTGCGCGTCTTAGGTGACAAGGAGCTTTCATGAGCAGTGCGCAGCAGGCAACCGCTGAATTACTCGAAGAATTCAGCTTCTTTGATAATTGGATGGATCGTTATCAGTACATCATCGACATGGGCAAGGCGTTGCCCAGCATGCCCGACGAGTGGGTGACCACGGAGTATCGTATCGAAGGGTGCCAGTCCAATGTATGGATTCATCATCAGATCGAGCAGGGTGTGCTGCATTTCGATGCCATGTCAGATGCCGCGATTGTGGCCGGTCTTATTGCCATCGTGCTGCGGCTTTATAACGACAAAACGCCCACCGACATCCTTGCAACACCCACCGACACCTTCAAGCAACTGGGCCTGGAGCAGCATCTGTCGCCCACCCGTAACAACGGCTTGCACGCGATGCTGAATCATATTTATACCACTGCCCAGCAGTATGCTTAGGCGTCATTAGATGTTGATAGAGCCGCACCACAGCAGGTGGGCGATAGGAAAATGCCAGCATCAACGATGCTGGCATTTTTTTTCACCCTCGGGCGGCACCATATCGACCCCACCAGGATGCCAAGGGTGGCATTTGACGAAGCGCTTCAGCGCCAGCCAGCTTCCCTTGAGAGGGCCGTGTGTTGCCAGTGCTTCTAACGCGTAGTTCGAGCAACTCGGATAGAAGCGGCAGCGTGGCCCAAGCATCGGGCTAATCACCCATTGATAAAAACGTATGGGGATCACCAGCGGTAGCACCAGCCAACAGCGCACACTACGAGCGTTGAATGTCATTTGCGTGCTACCTCATTACTCACGAATTCGCGTAAAGCTCGGCGGGATCGATGATCGGGTCGCTACACACCTCAACCTGCTGCTGTTCCACGCGCAGATAAAAACAGCTGCGCCTACCGCTATGACACGCGGGGCCGGTCTGGTCTACCTTCAACAGCAAGGTGTCGCCGTCGCAGTCGAGCAGCGCTTCCTTAAGCAGCTGTACTTGTCCCGAGCTCTCGCCCTTGCGCCATGGTTTACCCCGCGAGCGAGACCAGTAACACACTCGGCCAGTCGCCAAACTTTCTTCGAGTGCTGCGCGGTTCATCCACGCCATCATGAGCACTTCGCCAGAGTCATGCTGCTGCGCAATCGCGGGAATCAGGCCAGCCTCATTCCACGGAATGGCATCCAGCACGTTATCCGTAGCAAGCGTCGCACCGGATGCTTGCGCTTCAAGCGCGGAGAAGAACGTTGTCGTTGACACAAAAAGCTCCTTGCAGCGCACGCGCTGCTAACTGGCTGCCTGGTCGCGGCAATCGCCGCAAACGCCCGATAGCTCGATGGTTTGACGCTCCAGCGAGAAACCGTGGCGGCCCACCAGTTCGGCAAGTAGTTCGTTTACCTCCGGCTCGTGCATCTCTTCTACACGGCCGCAGCGTCGGCAGATCACCAGCTGAAAGCCGCTGCGATGAGTGGGGTTGGGCTCGGGGCATGGGCAGGCGATAAACGCATTCAGTGACTCAATGCGATGCACCAGGCCCTGCTCCATTAGAAATTCCAGTGCGCGGTAAACGGTGGGCGGACGGGCCGACGCATGGTCTACCGAAAGCTTGTCGAGCAATTCGTAGGCTTTCAAACCGCTAGGGGTAGCGCTTATCAGCTCGAACACGCGACGGCGAATCGGCGTGAAGCGCACTTTTTCATCACGGCAGCGCTGCTCTGCTATCTGCATCAATTGCTCTGCACTGGCGTTATGATCGCAATGCATTAAACCTCCGAACCAACCAAGGGTACGTTTATCTGTGCCTGAAAAGCCACGCACTGAACGCTTGGCGCCGCTGCGTCTTGTGTTGTGACAGCAAGGGAACGATGTATCGCAATGACACGCAATACATGCCGGTGCGGTGGGCGGGCAGATTTTCAGAATAGGATAAGTATATCACGAGTCGGCCACTACCATGAGCCGTCGCCGGGGGAAGGGCACTAACGAACTTGGTGCAGACCAATGGCAGCGCGAAGTCAGCGATATCAGCGATATCAGCGAAGGCAGGTAGCAGGTAGCAGGTAGCAGGTAGCAGGTAGCAGGTAGCAGGTAGCAGGTAGCAGGTACTCTATACTCTGCACTCTGATAGTAAGCGTCGAGAGGCGGGGAGCTGGATCATCGCAGGCGAGCGCCCGCAGGCAGGGAAGTTGCTTAGCGCGATTTAGGCGCAGGCGGCGACGCAGAGTCACGGCCTTTCAATCACCGGCGCCCCGCGCCTTGCCGCCCAATAGCGAGCTACAGCGGGAGCGCCCCAGCGGTGGCTAGCGGCCCGGTATCTCGATGCCGTCGAATAGCGCGGGAATATCGGCGCTGGGAGTCGTGAGTGCTTCTTCAACCGTCGCAGCATCGAGATGGCCGGCAAAACGGTTGATGAAGTCGAACATGTAGCGGCGCATGAAGGTACCGCGACGCAGCGCCAAGCGCGTGGTGGAAGGGGTAAACAAGTGGCTGGCGTCGATGGCGGTAAGGTCGCTGTCGCGCTCATCCTCTACCGCCATGTGCGCCACGATGCCCACGCCCAAGCCAAGTCGTACATACGTTTTGATAACGTCGGCATCCACCGCGGTAAGCACCACTTCAGGCGTTAGGCCGGCCGTCTGGAAGGCGTCATCCAATTGCGAGCGACCGGTAAAGCCAAACGTGTAGGTGACCAGCGGGTAATTGGCGACATCCTCCAACGTTGGCTTATCGAGCCCCTCCAGCGGATGGCCTTCCGGCACCAGCAGCCAGCGGTTCCAGCGATACGCCGGCAACGATACCAAATCGGCATACATATCCAGCGGCTCGGTGCAGATAGCAATATCCGCCTGACCATCGGAGACCATTTGGCCAATCTGGCGCGGCGTACCCTGATGAATATGCAGCGAGACATCGGGATAGCGCTGGCGGAATGCTTTGATGATGGGCGGCAGGGCATAGCGGGCCTGAGTATGAGTGGTGGCAATGGACAGGCTGCCCTTGCGCTCATCGCTGTGCTCCTGGGCAATCTGCTTGATCTTGTCCGACTTGCGCAGAATTTCACCAGCAATATCGATAATCTGCTGGCCGCTTTCGGTTACGTGACTGAAATGCTTTCCGCGTCGCGCAAATATCTCAATGCCCAGCTCTTCCTCAAGCTGACGAATCTGTTTGGAAACGCCCGGCTGTGACGTGAACAAATTGTTCGCCGTAAGTGAGACGTTGAGATTGTTGGCGGCTACTTCCCAAATGTAGCGAAGCTGTTGCAATTTCATGATTCACCTTGCCCCGAAATATCGTTCAATAATTTCATGCCAGCGGTGTGCGCAACCATGCCGAATGCCCATCACCATTCCCTGTGAAGCGTATTTGTCATATTGAACGTCAGTTTTGTTCTATATAAAAAGAATAATAAAGGATTCTCTTATTACCATATTGAATAAAACCTCTATTCTTCGCGCGGCAGCCGCTATCACGGGGTCGACAGCGCTCGACGATAGCTACCGACGGTCAGCAGCGCTTTTCCTTCAGGCAAAAAAAAGCACCCTCAAAAGAGGGTGCTTTCCACGGCTGAAAGAGGCGCTTAATTATCAGCTGACACTTTCCAGACCGTGTTGCCCACATCGTCAGCCACCAGCAGTGAGCCGTCCTGAGTTTGAGCAAGACCCACCGGAGCACCGTGCAGTTTGCTCTCATCGTCAGACAAGAAGCCGGTAACCACAGGCTGAGGCGAGCCAGCCGGCTTGCCGTCGTGGAACGGAATGAAGACGACCTGATAGCCACTCATCGGCGAGCGGTTCCAACTACCGTGTTCGCTGACGAATACACCGTTGCGGTACTTCTCTGGCAAACCATTGCCGCGCGAGAAGTGCACGCCCAGCGCCGCGACGTGAGAGCCTAGCGCGTAGTCAGGCGCAATAGCGCGCTCGACCAGATCAGGACGCTGCGGCTGAACACGAGTATCGACATGCTGACCATAGTAGCTGTAGGGCCAGCCGTAGAAGCCGCCATCCTTCAGCGAGGTCAGGTAGTCGGGCACCAGATCGCCGCCGATTTCGTCACGCTCGTTGGCCACGGCCCACAGTTTGCCGGAAGTGGGTTCCCAATCCAGCGAAGTGGGGTTACGCACGCCGGAAGCGAATACGCGGCTGCCACGTGTTGCAACGTCGATCTCAAGCACGTTGGCACGACGGTATTCTACTTCGAGACCGTTTTCGCCCACGTTACTGTTGGAACCAACCCCCACATAGAGCTTGCTGCCGTCGGGACTTGCCAGCAGCGATTTGGTCCAGTGGTGGTTGATGGTGCTGGGCAGATCAGCGAACTGCTCAGCATCAGCGGACATTTTGGTTTCATTTGGGTTGTAGTGATAGCGCAACAGACCGTCAGTGTTAGCCACGTAGAGGTCGTTACCCACCAATTGAATACCAAAGGGTGAATTCAGGTTTTCAATATACGGGTACTTCTTGTAGCTGCCATCGTCCTGAGGGCGTAGCAGCGTAACGCGGTTACCGCCTGTACCGCTTTTGCCCGAACGCGCCATTACCTTGTCGGCAATCAACTGCTTGGGCGAGGTAACCTTCTCAGTGCCAGGACTATTGCCTTCCACCACCAGAATGTCGCCGTTAGGCAGCGGCAGCACCTGACGCGAGTGCTCGAAGCCATCGGCAACCTTGGTAATTTTCAGGCCTTCAGGCACCTTGGGCGATTCGTCGTCCTGCCAGCCAGCGCGCTTGGGCACGTGAATGGGCGGCATCAGATAGTTTTTGGCTTTCGGCAGCGGCGGTTGATCGCCCGTTTGCTTGGAGCCGCCTAGATCGGCTTTTTCACAACCGCTCAACACCAATACTGCGGCGATACCACCCACGAGTGCCAGGGTAGACTTATGCATGATTATTTACCCCCCTTGGGTCCGCTTGCGTTTCCGGCCAGGCGACCAATCACCAGCAATGCGACCGTCAGCACCGACAGCCAAAGCCCCGTCGGCATGGTAGCGAACGCATCGCGGCTATGGACGAACGCATTGAAGATTGCCGCAATAATGGCCAGTGCGGTAAAGGTGAAATCAAAACGCACACCCCCTGAGGCACCGTAGCGGGGCATCCACGTCAGGAACAGATTGATTAACCGTGGAATGATGGCCGCTAGCAGGCCAAATACCAGTAACCAGGCAGCTCCTTTGACATACATGATTTCAGCGGTGTTGTAATAGATCGCGTCGAAGATCAGCGCAGCAACAAAAGCGCCATACGGAATGGGATCGAGCAGCGAAAACAGCAACCACGCCCAACGTGGGACGGGTCTAGACGAAGTGGACGTCATGTGGAGCTCTCCTTGAACGGTTATTATTGCGCTTGCACGCTTATTCGCGCCTTGCACTTACGCGTTACTAACGCATCAACTCAACGTTAGTAAGAAATTAGCAATTGTGCACCAATTTCAGCGCTACCGTGCCACACAAAGGTAGTTTTCCGCCACTACCGATCGTAACGAGATGTGCCAGGCTGCGCGTGATAAGCCGCTGGAAAGACACCACCATAGAGGGGGTGGAGGATGTTAGCGGCAGCCGAGCCGGGATGCGACAGCGCGACTCGAGCCGGCGAATCGATATTCGTTCAAGGGCCGGGCAGCGTTGCCAAATGTGCAACATTTTGGGACACGGCATCAGCTGATAGTGCCGCTGTTGCTACCGCCTTGGTAGCGCTGATTGACCCTTGATATCCACCAGCCAATAGCGCGAGCCGGTTCGGCGGTGTTTCACGCTTCGCATAGCGACAGCACGAAAAGCCCCGCATCAGCGGGGCCAGGTGTACGGCAGGGCTGTTAGCGCTAACGGCGTGCGCGGCTATCGGTAATCATGCACAGCGAGCACACCACGCTATCCAATGCCAGTGAATGAAGCACATCGGGACGCTCGTAATCGACACCGCAGCAGGCGCATCGATAAATACCGGCGGCGGGGGTGCCATCCGGTTCGAAGCGGGGTTCGCTAATGCCATCGTCCTGGCGTTTCAAATAGAAACGTCCGCGTGTCAGGATAGCCAGAAGCGGTGTTGCCACCAGTGCCATCACAATCGCCACCAGCGGTGAGTAGGGCGCCAGCGTGTCGCCCAATAGCCCGAAAAACGCCATGATCGACAGCAGTGCCGACAGCACAAACGAAAGCGTCCCTACCGGGTTGATGTTATAGAGCATGGTGCGGCGATATTCAGGACGCAGCGGCGACAGCTTCAGCAGATATTTGTTGATTACGATATCGGTGGCGACTGTAACTACCCACGCCACTGCACAGTTGGAATAGAAGCCAAGAATATTGCCAAGCATCTCGAACATGTTGGCTTCCATCAGCGCCAACGCAATCGCCAGATTGATCAACACGAACACCAAACGTCCCGGATAGTGTCCGGTAATACGCGTGAAGGCGCTGGTCCACGCCAACGAGCCGCTATAGGCGTTAGTCACGTTGATCTTGATTTGGCTGATGAATACCAGAATCACCGCCAAGGTGAGCGCCAGCCATGGCGGCATTAGCAGGCTAAACGCCGAAATGAATTGCTGGATAGGCTCCGAGGCACCGGCAACGCCTGATTCAGCAACAATATAAACCGCCAGCAGGGCACCAATGGCCTGTTTGAGCGCGCCCAGAATAACCCAGCCCGGACCTGCAGCAATTACCGCGACCCACCAGCTACGTCGATTTTCAGCGGTACGAGTAGGCATAAAGCGTAGGTAGTCGACCTGTTCTCCGATTTGAGCCATCAGCGACAGAGCCACACCGGCAGCGATCATCACATTGGCGAAATGAATACCGCCGTCGCTGTTACCGGCATAGTGAAGCCAATCGCTTACCACCGTTGGCTGCGAGTAAATCAGATAGGCGACCGGGCCTACCATCAGCACCAGCCAGACGGGGGTGGTCCACACCTGCAGCTTGCTCAACGCCTTCATGCCGTAAATCACCAGCGGTATGACGATCAGCGTCGAAAGCAAATAACCCGCCCACAGCGGTATACCCAATCCTATCCGCAGCCCCTGGGCCATGATCGAGCCTTCGGTGGCAAAGAAGAT
Source organism: Carnimonas bestiolae (assembly GCF_051251145.1). Taxonomy (NCBI): domain Bacteria; kingdom Pseudomonadati; phylum Pseudomonadota; class Gammaproteobacteria; order Oceanospirillales; family Halomonadaceae; genus Carnimonas; species Carnimonas bestiolae. The sequence continues at coordinate 169,893 of NZ_JBPCZK010000001.1, forward strand.
AAAGGTAAAGGTGGCAAAGATGATGCTGGTAAGCACCGAGCCGAAGTAGCCGAAGCCTGCGCCGCGCGTTAGCAGATCAAGATCGATGTTATAGCGCGCGCAATAAAAGGCGATGGGCAGACCGGTCAGGAAGATAACCAGCGCAGCCACCGCGATGCCGATCAGTGCATTCAACGAGCCGTTAGTTAAGCCGATGGTGGCGCCGATGGAAAAGTCGGCCAGATAAGCAATACCGCCGAGAGCAGTAATTGATACAACCGCAGGGCTCCAGCGCCGGAAACTTCGCGGCGCATAGCGCAGCGTATAGTCTTCAAGGGTTTCGTTGGCAGCGCTGGATGAGTTACCTGCTTGCGCAGTTGGGGGCACCGAATTGGAAGCATCGATGGTCATGAGTAGCAAACCTCTAACATTATTATGAGTTGTTATACGTAAGCGAAGATGCCTCAAGCGCAGTATCGCTGGCAAGCAAAACCACCGGCATGGATTATTTTGCGCAACCAGCGGCGTTAATCGCCGTCACCGCACCCGATCGCAACACCGCGCGCATCGCCAGATCATTGGCTTCTGGGCTTATTGCGCGGCATTAAAATGCTATCTGGTAAACAGTGAATTTCAGTTATGGCAGCGCGGTAGGGCGCAGAGGATTGATTAGTGGCAAAGCGCAGCGGCGTGGAAAATGGTACCAGCAGGGCTGTGAGAAGGGGCCGCCAGCAATGAGCGCGGGCTAGCATGTCAGGAGCTCGAGCAATTGGTCAGCGTAACGGCGTGGCATGGGCTCGGATGAGTGATCGGCCAGGGCGGCGCGATAGGGCTTGGACGACGGTCGGTTAGCGTCGCGGTAAAGGCTCGAAAGAGTGGGCAGAGGCAAAGCGCAGCAGCAAGACGAACGTTGCCAGCAGGGCTTTGAGAAGGGGGACTTCTAACCCTGAATTTCAGTCGGACAACGCGAGGGACATACCGTTTTACGTGGCAGCCAATGTAAAGGCACACAGATGGCCAGAGTCAGCCAACTGTGTGCCAGAAACCGCGAGGAAGGGTGATTAAGCGGATAGTAAAGGCTTCACCTGCGCAGCTAGTGCTTCGCCGAGCTCGCGGTTGTTTTCGCGGGTGAAATGAATGCCATCGACGCCATCCGTTGAGATGACGCTGCCCGCGTCGAAAAACGCTACGCCCATGATCTTGGCAAGGGTACGGTAGCGTGAGGCAAGCTGTTGGCTTTTCTCGGTGCCGCCGTCGAACATATCGGCAAACCAGGGTTGATCAAGAGGTCCCAGCGGAGGCGGAGACACGACCAGTACCTGCGGCGCGGGATAGGCCGTACCGCCAGCGTACTGGGAGTCCTTCACCTGACCAACCAGCTGCTGCATGCCTCTGGCAATATCGTAAGGAGTGCGCTGGAGGTACCCCTTGGTATCGTTGGTGCCCAGCATGATAATCACCAGATCGAGCGGCGCATGGCTGCCCAGCGTTGCTGGCAGATAATTAGCGCCATTCAAACGACTATCGAGAGGATCATCTATATTAGTGGTGCGCGAGCTCAGCCCTTCTTCGATAATCTCTACCTCAGCGCCCAACTGCGCCGCCAACACGCCGGTCCAGCGCTCGCCGAATGGGTAGCGGGTGACTGGCTTGCCTTCTTCATCGGGTACATGCCCCCAGGTAAGAGAATCGCCAAAGCAAAGTATTCGTTTGGTTACCATCCAGCGCGTACTCCCCAAGCGTTGATTCAACGGTGAAATGCCTAAGACCACGGATCTTTCCGCGTCATTTTAATCATCGTTCGTGCGCGCAAAGCGCCACGCAAAACAGAGTAACAACTGCCATACTTGTAAACTATAAGACGTAGGCCCACTAGCGTTGGGTTGTAAATTGACCACCAGCAGGAAGTTCTCAATGACAATAATAATGCCTGAATTCTTACACCAATCGCTGCCCAGCCTGATCGAGCTGCGGCGCCACCTGCATCAGCACCCTGAGCTTGGTTTCGAGGAATTCGCCACTAGCGATTTGGTTGCGCAGCGCCTCGAAGAATGGGGCTATGAGGTGCACCGCGGGCTGGCGGGTACCGGCGTGGTAGGTCAATTGAAGAAGGGCACTGGCTCACGCAGCATCGGTCTGCGCGCTGACATGGATGCGCTGCCGATCAACGAAGAGACGGCGCTCCCTCATGCCAGCAGCGTGCCCGGCAAGATGCACGGCTGTGGTCACGATGGCCATACCGCCATGCTGTTGGCGGCGGCACACTATCTGGCTGAACACGGCAGCTTCAACGGCACGCTCAACGTGATTTTTCAGCCTGCGGAAGAAGGGCTCGGGGGCGCTAAACGCATGGTCGAGGAAGGGCTGTTTGAGCAGTTCCCTTGTGACGGCGTATTTGGCCTTCACAACGCGCCCGGCATTCCCGTGGGCAGCTTCGCACTGCGTGAAGGGCCATTCCTGGCGTCGTCTGACTCCTACATTATTACCATCCACGGAAAGGGCGGGCACGGTGCCTTTCCGCATACCACCACTGATCCAGTCGTTGCCGCCGCGCATATCGTTGTCGCGCTGCAGTCGATCGTTGCGCGTAATGTGGCACCGCTCGACACCGCCATTATCACGGTGGGGGCCATCCACGCGGGCGATGCGCCCAATGTGATACCGGGAACCGCCGAGCTGCGGCTATCGGTGCGCGCCCTTAAACCGGAAGTACGGGACCTGTTAGTGCAGCGAATCCGCGAACTGGTAACGGCTGAGGCCCAGGCGTATCGATGCACTGCCACGATTGAGACCCGCTCCAGCTATCCGGTGCTGGTGAATGACCCGGCATCCACCGAATTTGCGCGTGACGTAATATTCGACCACTTCGGAGAGGAGAACCTTAATTACCCGATGGCACCGGTGACCGGCAGCGAAGATTTTGCCTTCATGCTCGAGGCCTGCGAGGGGGCTTATGTTTTCATGGGGAACGGCGGTGATGGCAAGATTTCACTACACAGCCCGTACTACGACTTCAACGATGAGGGGCTGGCGTACGGTGCTTATTACTGGATAAAGCTTGCGGAGCGCTTTTTGGTCTAACCTTTACCGTTGCAGCGGCACAATGACAATAACGAGCCACGAAGAAGGTCAACGTATGACAGCTAACGATGCCAGCAGCGCAGGTCGCGAAAACACGCGCGTAGGAAGAGCGAAGTCGATTGCGGCGATTACCATCGGTAATGGCCTCGAGTTTTTCGACTTCACCAGCTACGCCTTTTTCGCACCAATAATAGGCAAGCTATTTTTTCCTTCTGGCGATGCGATGACCCAATGGCTGCTGGCAGCAGCGTCATTCGCCATAGGCTTTATTACGCGCCCTCTAGGCGGCCTGATTCTTGGCGCCTACGCCGATAGAGCAGGGCGCAAGGCCGCGATGAGCCTGACGCTACTCATGATGGCCGTCGGCTCGGCCGTGATCGCCTGCACGCCCACCTATGCGCAGTTGGGAATATGGGCGCCGATGTTGCTGATTGCCGCACGGATGCTGCAAGGATTTGCCCTGGGCGGCGAAGTTGGAGCGTCGACCACGCTGTTGATCGAAATGGGCAGCAACCACTCACGCGGCTTTTATTGCAGTCTGCAAATTCTTAGCCAAGGACTAAATTCGATCTGCGGCGCTCTATTAGGGCTCGCGTTAACCTCGTGGTTATCGACACACGCACTGGAAGCGTGGGGCTGGCGAACACCCTTTATTATTGGCACCGTCGTTGGCGCGATCGCCATCTACATTCGCCGCAACCTTCGCGAAACGCTCACCACCACCAAGTCGTCGCATACCAGCGATTTGGGCAAACCCATCGCACGCCTGTTTACTCAGCACTACCGCAGCCTCGTTATTGGCATCCTGACCGCCATTGGCAGCAGTTCGGCGACGTATATCGTGTTTTATTATCTATCGAGCTATGCGGTCGAAGTGCTGCATTTCCCCATCGCGCTATCGCTGTGGGCCCCCGTAGTCAGCTCCGCGGTGATGGTACTAAGCGCGCCTTTGGCGGGCATTTGTGCCGATCGCTACGGACGTAAGCCAGTGATGGGCATCTCCAGAATTCTACTGATTATCGGGATTTATCCCGCCTTCGTACTGATCAACGCGCTACCAACGATCGGCGTTCTTATTATCGTTAGTTCGCTGCTGGCGATGCTGGTTACCTTCACCAGCGTGTCAGCCTTGGTGATGCAGCCCGAGCTCTTCCCGCGCGAAGTACGTGTCACCGGCATGTCGGTCGTTTACTGCATAGGCGCCTCGATATTCGGCGGCTTCGCACCATTTTTCGCGACACTGCTGATTAAAATTAGCGGCAACGACTTCGCGCCTTCATGGTATTTGATTGGGTGCGGTTTGATTTCAATGGTGCCGCTGTTATTTATGAAAGAAACCGCAGGTAAGCCGCTGGATTGAGAGAAAGCGGGGCGCTGGGGCCTGCCAATGGATGCTTATCGATGCTATGAAGCGCTCGGCGCATCGTGGCCCCAGTTATCTTTCCAATCATTCATTTTTTCGCGTCGAACGCTAAATTACAGCTGTTCGCGTGAATTTATGCATAAAATGGCGCTATAGGAACGCTGGCGTGTGCTGGTTTTCTTCGACACCAGCACACGCCAGCGCCTAACATCAAAGACAAGCTGCCAAACCACGATACCTTGGCTATCTGGCTGGATGCCGACGATGCGAACTGGAAAAAAACCACGCTATCTGGATCTTGATTACCTGACGCGTCAGCGTTTTTTGCAACGCGCTGGGCGAATATTTCCCTTCGTGATGATCGCGATCGCTGTGACGTTCAATTACTGGGGCCATCCGATCATTACGGTGCTGATGATGGTAACCGTGCAGCTGGTAGTATTCATGGTGCTGCCTATGCTGTGGCGCTGGCATCATCCACAACGCTAACGTCCACAGTGGGTTGGCAACGCTGAGCGTTGGTACAGGGATCGTCGATAAACGATTTTGGCTTACGGTGAAGACCAATCCTGGCGATATCGCCAAGGATGGCTCGCTGATCTCGCTAAAACGCGCCATATCCGCACTTCGCATAATATATATTATGTTAAATACAATATGTGGAACACGAACGCTCACGGCCCTCGATTGATCGCAACATCGTTATCGTGACGTTCCTCTGCACCTTATCCCTCTCCTTCGAACGCTTACCTCTCGCCGATCTTCTGTCTATTAGCGGCTTTCTTCGCTATTGCGCAGACATTGCAGTTTATTAGCTGCGTGATCAACGATCCTAAGGAGAACGCCAGGTCATCACTGGACTGGTTTACAACGCTGCGATGACAAATGACGTTTGTACGGCTGGTATTTGGAATTACTGAGATTGGTCACGCCGATGAGAAAATTTTTGCCGGTCTGGATTCATTCCACCACATCAGTCGGTATTCATGGGCTTGAGAATAATGGATCCAACGCTGGCGGCCGTTATGATGATCGCGGCGGGTATCGTCGAGTTTTCGCTTGCGATCAGCGTCGGGCTGAGGCTGTTGACCCGCGCAGGCGGATTGCTCGGCGTCATCTATTTCCTGATTGCCACGGTGGTGTTTGGAGGTGAATGGAGCAGCGGCTACCGTTGGAACACGCCAAATGGCGGCTGGGAATATGTGCTGCTGATTCTGGTGGTCTTTGGCAGCACTGCTTACGTGGATGCCGGTAAGTTTTCGTTGGATGGATGGCTGGATGCCACGCCCGCTTCTATTACTGTGTACCAATCGCGCCGGAATTCGCAGCCTGACGCTCCGACAGCCCCCGTCCGCCAATGAACAGCGCAATAGCGGATAATATCTGCACGCGAATAATCTTGCGGCAAGAGTCCCGTCGGCGGTCTATTGCGATGTTTTCCCCCCAACAAAAAGCGGGGCCACCTGTCTAGGCGCCCCGCTACTGTTTGGACGTTACTCGCATCACTACCGCCCCGCTGCTGTGCTAGCGGTTGACCTTTTGGGGCGGCACGGTGAACACCAGAATGGCACCGAACACCATAAAGGCAGCCAGCATATACATGCCGATGGCGGAAGACTGCGTCCAGTCCTGCAACGCGCCAATCATATAAGGGCTGACAAATCCTGCCAGATTGGCGAGCGAGTTGATCATCGCAAGACCGGCCGCCGCACTGGCACTGCTCAGCACCGCCGTGGGCAGTGACCAGAACATCGGTGCGCAGGAGAGCACACCTGCCATTGCCAACGATAGTGCGATGATCGAGATAACCACACTCGAGGCCGACGCTGCTACCACAAAGCCAACGGCTGCCACCATTGCAGCACCGATCAAATGCCAACGTCGCTCGCGATGCTTATCTGCGCTGCGGCCGGTGAAATACATCATGATCACCGCGCAAATAAAGGGGATGGCGCTCAATAACCCGATGGCCAGGTTACTTTCGACGCCGGAGCGCTGAATCAGCGAGGGCATCCACAGCGTTAGCCCGTACTGCCCCATCACGAAGCTGAAATAGATCAGCGACATTAGCCAGATATCCGGATTTTTCAGAAGTTTAAGGAAACCGCTGTGGCCAATGGTATGCTGACGATCCTGCTCGATTTCTTCTTCAACAATGGTGCGTTCTTGAGCCGACAACCACTTGGCATCTTTCACCGAATTGTCGAGCACGCGAATAATAATGACGCCCAATACAAAGGCCGGCACGGCTTCGATCAAAAACAGCCACTGCCAGTTGGCAAACGATCCCCAATCGGCAAACTGATACATGATGGCACCGGAAATGGGATTACCAATAATACCGGCGATCGGGCTACCAATCTGGAACAGCGCAAACATCTTGGCGCGATGCTGGGAAGGAAACCAATAGGTCAAATAAAGAATAATGCCCGGATAAAATCCGGCTTCGGCCACACCCAATAAGAAGCGCAGCGTATAGAACTGCCAATCGTTCTGTACGAAGGCGAATAATGCCGAGATAACGCCCCAGCTGATCATGATGCGAGCAATCCATGCCTTGGCGCCAATGCGGTGCATCATCATGTTACTGGGCACTTCGAAGAAGAAATAACCAATAAAGAAGAGCCCCGCACCTAGCCCATAAGCAGTATCGCTCAGGCCAATATCGTGGCTCATCTGCAGTTTGGCAAAGCTGATATTAACGCGATCCAAATAGGCAATAATGTAGCCAATTAACAGGATCGGCATAATGCGCCAAGCCACTTTTTTGAACACACTGTCCCGCGCCGAGCCATCGGCGCTCGGCGGTATCATTGAGTCGTTCATGGTAATCCTCTGCGGCTGTTGCTAGCCGAACGTATCAAGCAGGTCGGTGATATCGTGTTCGGACAGCTCGTTGACGGGCAGATTTTTCAATAGCAGTGCCAGCTTGGCACTCTCCTCGAGTTCCTCTGCGGCATTCACCGCACTTTCAAGCGTCGCGCTGGCGATCACCGGGCCGTGATTGGCCAACAGCAAGGCCCGGTGTTCCTTTGCCGCGCCACGAATGCTCTCCTCCATCGCGGGATCGCCCGGGCGAAAATAGGGTACGACCGGCAACGCACGTCCTACCCGCATAATGAAATACGGCGTGAGCGCTGGCATTGCCGCCTGTCCCTCATCAGAGCGAGCAAGGCAGCTCAGCGCGGTGGCGTAGGTGGAATGAAGGTGCACCACCGCACCCTCTTGCGGCCTGGCCTCCAGCACGGCGCGATGCAGAAATACTTCCTTGGTCGGCTTGTCGCCGCTAATGTGCTGCCAATTGCGGTCAAGCTTGCTGATTCTGTCGGCTTTTAGCCGGCCCAGCGACGAATTGGTCGGCGTCATCAGAAAGCCATCCTCAAGCCGCACACTGATATTGCCCGCGGTACCCACCGAGTAGCCGCGATCAAACAAGCTTTTGCCAAGTGCTACCAACATCTCGCGCTGTTCGTTTTCGCTCATGCTTAGGCTCCCGGTCCAAATTCGTTAACGTACTGACGAATCACATCATCGATGTGGGCATCCGCCGAGAACCCCAATCCAAGCGGGCGAACCACATCGAAATCGCCCGGCCAGGAGCAGACAATATCCACCACCCGCTGCTCGATATCGTTGCTGACCAATGCGCGAGCCTCACGGCCGACCACCCGCTCAAGGCCGTTCAGCATCTCGTTAACGGTGACGCACAAGCCTGGCAGGTTGAGCACTCGCCAAATACCGAGTGAAGAAGCCTTTAGCGTTATCGCGTGGGCGAGATTAGCGACCGCTGCATCGGGCGAAGAGAGCCACATTCGGGTATCAAGCGGCACAGGGGCATTGGACGGCTGCCCCGCCACCGGCTCCCGAATAATGCCGCTGGCAAACGATGACGCCGCCGAGTTGGGCTTGCCGGGGCGTACCACAATAGTAGGCAGGCGACACACCAAGCCATCGATAAACCCTTTGCGCGAGTAATCGTTGACCAATATTTCACCCAGCGCCTTTTCTGCGCCGTAGGACGACTGCGGCATCAGCGCGAGCGTTTCCGGCACAACTTCGGGCATGGTGCCGCCAAAGACCGCCAGCGATGAGGTAAAGATGAAACGAGGTGAAGTGCCCGTTTCGCGAGCGGCTTCCAGCAGCGCCCGAGTGCCGTCGAGATTGATGCGCATGCCGGTATCGAATTCGGCCTCGGACTGACCGCTCAAGGCCGCCGCCATGTGATAGACCGCGATGGTGTCGCGGCTAATAACGCTACGCGCAAATTCAGGATCGGCGATGTCGCCGGTAATCGACTGCACGCGCGTATCGTCGAGCGAACACGCCACCAGATCGACCGACACGATCCGATCAAGCGGCGGGATGACGTCCTTGTCACTTGCTTCGAGCAGCGCCTGGATGAGTCGACGGCCTAAAAATCCGGCCCCGCCGGTCACGACGATATTCATGGGGATACCTCACGTTCATTGGATTCGATACTGGTACTGAGGTGCAGCTGAACACCCTGCTGAGTAATGACATCGCGGGCGTTTTGCGCAAGCGCGCTGTCGCTAACCACATCGGTCAAACGACCGAGCGGCAGCGCACAGAACGTCGAAAACATGCCGTATTTGCTGCTGTCGGACACCAGCACGCGGCGCTGTGCGCTGTCAGCAATGGCCTGCTTGACCGCTACCTTGGATTCACTAGGCGTCGATACACCGCGCTGGTCAAAGGATGAGGTGGAGATAAAGGCAAGATCGAAATTAAAGCGGCGGATAATATCGGCGGCAGCGCTGCCAATGCACGACTGGTTCTCGCGTTCGACCATGCCGCCGGTGTGCCACAGCTGGCAACGAGTCTCCTTGGCGATGAAGGCTGCGGTGACAAAATCGTTGGTCACAATGGTCAGATCGCTGCGATTCACCAGATGATGGGCAATTTCCAGCACTGTGGTGCCCGCATCCAGATACACCACCATGTTCGGGCTGATCATGCTGGCCGCGAGCGCGCCAATGGCACTCTTTTCTGGCGTATGAAGGGCACTTTTATCGAGGTGAGAAGGCTCCTTGAATAACCGCCCCGCCAACTGCGCGCCGCCGCTTACCGCGACCACTCGGCCCTGCTCTTCCAGCACGCGAATATCGCGACGAATGGTCATCGGCGACACGTCCAGCAGTGACGCTAGCTCAATCGTGGTCACAATGCCGCGCTGTAACAGCAAGTTGATGATTTCAGTCTGGCGCTTGGCAGGAATCATGATGGTTGCCCCCGATAAGCAGAAAACCATCCCAGACCGTCTTCGGTGCGACCGCGCGGGTGATATTCACAGCCGATCCAGCCGCGATAGCCCTGCCGGTCGAGCTGCTGGAACAGCCATTCGACATTCAGTTCGCCTTCATCGGGCTCATGGCGATCGGGCACTGAAGCCACCTGCACATGGCTGAATTCGCCGCGCATTTGCTCCATCAGGCGCGTCAGGTCACCCTCCATGATCTGGGCGTGATAAAGGTCAAACTGAACCGCCACATTAGTGCGATCTACCATTTCCAATAGGCGTACGGCTTCGCGCTGGTGAGAAATGAAATAGCCAGGCATGTCGCGCTGATTGATCGGCTCGACCAGCAGCGTGATCCCGTGCGGCGCGAGCTTGTCAGCGGCATAGCGGAAATTATCGATGAAGGTACGCTGGCACTGTGCCGCGTGCAGCTCGCCGGTAATGCCCGACATGGCGTGCAGCTGCTGGCAGCCCAGCGCACGTGCGTAATGTAGCGCCTTGTCGACGTTCGCTCTGAACTCCTGCTCTCGGCCGGGAATGGCCGCCATACCGCGCTCGCCGGCGTCCCAGTCTCCCGGCGGCATGTTGAACAGCACTTGCGTCAACTGGTGGCGATCAAGCTCGCGAGCAATATCCTCGGCCTCGTAGGCATAGGGAAACAGGTACTCGACAGCGCTAAAACCGGCCGCAGCGGCACGCTCGAAGCGCTCCATAAAGGGCACGTCGGTAAACATCATCGAGAGATTGGCAGCAAAACGTGGCATATCAATCCGTTCCCTGATTGGCGATGCGCTGCGCATCGAAAAAGAAGGTATCCGCGCCGAAATTTCCCGATTTCAGCGCGAGCGATTTACTATGGTCGAGCGCTTTGACCCATGGCACCCCGGGCGCTATTTGCGGCCCGATAATGAAGCCATCGATACCGAGCGCCTGAGTGACCGCTCCTGAGGTTTCACCGCCCGCGACAATAAAGCGGCTGACACCAGCATCGGATAGCGCTACCGCCAAGGCACTGAACAGCGCCTCGATGCGCTCGCTGGCATGCTGGGCACCGTAGCGCGCTTGTATCTGCTGTAGCTCTGCAGGAGGCATGGTGGCGTAGATCAGCGGCGCATATGGTGCATTGGGCTGTATCGCGAACCAGTCGACCAACTCGGTGACGTAGTCCGCTAGCTCACCCGCTATCGCGCGCTCGGGCGCGATTGCCAACGCAGGCGCTTGACGCCGATACGCGTCTACCTGTCGGTTGGTCATTTCGGAGCATGAGCCTGCCAGCACGGCTGTTCTGCCATCGCTTGGGGCACCGGCCTGTGCGGCGTTAGACCGCCCCTGCCAATGGCGCGTCATGCCATCGGCAAGCCCAGAGCCGCCGGTAACCAGCTTGAGGCCCTCAACCGCCTTGCCCAACACCTGCAAATGCTGATCGTTCAGGGCATCCAATACCGCATAGCGGTTGCCCCGCTGACGGAGCGTGGCGAACTGGTCGCGTACCGCGTCAACGCCCTGCTCGACCTGCGCTACCGCGACATTGCCTGCCGTGCCTTGCGCCTGAGCTTCCATTACCCGCATCAGATTGGCGTCCGTCATCGGCGTCACCGGATGATGGCGCATGCCCGACTCATTAAGCGGCACGCCGTTAACGAATAGATAGCCCTGATAGGTAGTGCGACCGTTGACCGGCAGTGCGGGACACACCACCGTAAATGACTCATCCAGCGCGTCGAGCAGCGCATCGGTGACCGGCCCGATATTGCCGGCGGCGGTACTGTCGAAGGTAGAGCAATACTTGAAGAAAAAGCGCTGACAGCCGTTGCCTTGCAGCCACTTCAGTGCCGCGAGGCTTTGCTTGATGGCAGACTCAGCGGCACAGGAGCGGCTTTTCAGACTGATAACGACAGCGTCGGTGTCGACCTCGATAGGCGAATCGGGCACGCCATTGAGCTGTAGCGTGCGCAACCCGTTACTCACCAGAAAGCCAGCAACATCAGTCGCTCCGGTGAAGTCGTCGGCAATAACCCCTAGATACATGATGACTCGCCTCCCTTGGTGGGCAGCGAGATACCAGCGAAGGTCTTGATCACGGCAGCGTCGTCTTCTTCACCAAAGCCCGCATTAGCGGCATTGGCGAACATCGCATAGGCGGTACTGGCCAGCGGCAGCGGAAAGCGCAGACCTAGCCCGGTTTCATTCACCAGGCCCAAATCCTTGACGAAGATATTTACCGCCGAATGGGGTGTGTAATCACCGTCAAGGACATGACGCATGCGATTTTCAAACATCCAGCTATTGCCCGCTGAACTGGTGACGACTTGATACAGCGCCTCCATCGACACCTTTGCGCGGCTAGCAAGAGCCATCGCTTCCGCCGCTGCCGCGATGTGCACCCCGGCCAGCAGTTGGTGGATAATCTTCACCGTAGCGCCCTGCCCAATGGTGTCGCCGACGCGATGGACGTGAGCCGCGACTGCGTTTAGCACCGGCGCAAGCTGCTCGAATACCTGAGCCTGCCCCGCCGCCATGATGGAAAGATCGCCGCTTGCCGCCTTGACTGCCCCGCCAGATACCGGCGCATCCAGTACGCGTAGGCCGCGCTGCTCAAGCTGTGCCGCAATGCTCATCGCATCGTCGGCTGCCATGGTCGACGACAGCATTACCGCGGCGCCAGCGGCGAGCCGCTCCGCTAATCCACCTTCCCCAAACAGCACCGCACGGCACTGGTCGGCGTTCACCAACAGCATCACCACCGCATCGAGCTGTGCGGCAGCTTCATCGTTTATCTTGGGACCCGCACTAACGGCTCCCGCCGCCTTTAACGCCTCGCAGCGCTGCTGATCAAGATCGAGGCCATAGGTATCAAGGCCAGCTGCCACGCAAGACTGGGCGACTCCGGCCCCCATGGAACCTAAGCCCACGACTAATACCCGATAATTTGGCTGAGACATTGCATCGCGCTCCCATACCGACATCGTTGACGATCAAAAAGTAACAACTTATTTGATTAATTCTGTGACTTTGTGATCAATACTAACAACTGGACTTTAGTTTCTAAAACTAATGGCGTGTCGTAGCAGGTATATGGCGAAACTTCGTCGCACAATGGCGCTAACGGCTTCGCCTACGGGAAGATGGATTCACCGAAACTGAGCTCAGTGCGGCCAGAAAAAGCCCCTGAACTAGCGCTGCGGCGCAGGTTTCAGCCGCTATCGGGGAGCGCTTGAACACCCTGCAACAGATGAACCTTGCTCATCCTCCATCGATGCTTGGCAGCCAAACCTCAGGGCTGGTTTAGCAGCTTCGCGTTCGCGTTGGGTTTTCCCCTGACCAGCGTCACGTTATATGCTGCCGGCATAATCACAACAGCGTGACGACCACGGGAGCTCGAAGGTGCAATCCTCGCAACGACTGACTCAGGCAACATCCTTTACTCGCATATTCCCGGTGTTGATCTTTAATCTGGCGCTTTATCTCAACATCGGGCTGCCCATGGCAGCGATCCCACTCTTTGTCAGTCACGAATTGAAGTTCGGCGCCGTAATTGCGGGGTTTGCAGTATCGCTGCAATACATCGCGACCTTCGCGTCGCGACCTTCCGCCGGTCGCCGTATTGATCGACGCGGCCCTCGAACGTCGGTGTTACGAGGCTTGCTGGTGGCGGGGATATCAGGAGCGCTTTTGTTTATTGCCGATGTTTTCAGTGCCGCTCCTTGGCTGGCATTGGCGGTGTTAGCAATATCACGACTGGCGCTGGGCTGGGCAGAGAGCTGGGGAACCACCGGCGTTATTGCGTGGAACATTCATCGACTCGGCGCTATCAACACGCCGTTTGCGATCTCCTGGAATGGCGTGTGCTCTTATGGCGGTATCGCTGTTGGCGCTGCAGTGGGGCTGATGCTGTATCACCTACCGGGCGCTTTCGGCGGGCTGACCACTATCGGTTTGCTATCGCTAGCAATGCCGCTGGCGTGCTGGTGTTTGTGCAAGACCTATTCGCCCGTGCGCCCTGAGCGGCATGAGAACGCTGCTCCTTCAGGATTTCGTGAGGTGTTTAAGCAGGTGCTGCCGTTCGGTAATGTGCTGATTACCGGCTCGGTAGGATTTTCTGCGGTGTGGTCATTCATGGCACTGGCGTTTGCCGCCAATAGCTGGGCTGGAACACCTGTTGCGCTGCTGCTGTTCGGGCTATTCTTTATTGGTGTAAGAATTTTCGGTTCCGACCAGATCAATCGCTACGGCGGTTTCACCGTCACGCTGGTCTCGTTGATTGTGGAAGCGGTAGGCATGGCACTGATCGTGCTGTTCTATTCGCCGCTTGCCGCCATGCTCGGGGCGGCCCTATGCGGTGCTGGCTTCTCGCTGATCTTCCCGGCGCTGGGCACTTTGGCGGTCGAGCGTGCGGGCCCAGCCAATCGAGCGCTGGCGATTGGCAGCTTCTCACTGTTTCAGGATCTCGGCATTGCGCTATCAAGCCCGCTGCTGGGGCTGGTAATCGACGGCGCTGGCTATCGCTCGATCTACTTGGTGGCCGCGGTCGTTGCTGCACTGGGTGCACTGCTGTGTCACCGTTTGCATCGTCGGCTGGGGAATGCGTTAGGGTGATGTTGGTAGCGGATAGCCCAACAGCGCGGCAATCTGCTTGATGTGCTGCTGAACCCAGTCTCGATTAATCGCGCCCCAGTTCTCTATCACGTAAGTTCCCTGGTTCTGACGTCCGCCCTCGGTTTGTTGGAAGCGGCACTCGATATCCAGCTCGTGCAGCGCACTGATCGTGTCCTGAGCCGTACGACGCGGCATGCCGCTATGTGACGTAATGGCGGGCACGCTGGCCACCGCTTGCTCAATCAGCCAAGCAACATATAGCCTGCGGTAGAAGCTGGTGCGGGTTTTGCTGGGTGTCGACGAAGGTGCTGTCATTACGACAAAGGATCCTGTGCGGGTGTGGTGGTGAACCAACAGCGATACAGCCAGTGGCCCACCTGCCATGGAAAATTTGATGTTATTGCGCAGATTAGGCCCGTTGCCTATCGAAGAACAGGTCCTTGTGGTAGTTTCATCACTTTATGATTGAAGAGAATTGCTAACCTCATGGAATCGCTTCCTCACCACGAACACTTTGACCGCGTTCGCCAAGATCACCAGCGCGAGTTGGTCGAAGACTATGTAGAGGAAATTGCCCATCTGCATCATCAGCTCGGGGAAGCGCGCGCTAGCGACCTCGCCGAGCGCTTTGGTGTCAGTCCTGCGGCTGTTTCCAAGGTTGTTAGCAAGCTCAAGCGCGACGGCCTGGTCAACGCACGCCCTTATCGGGGTATCTTCCTAACCGAAGAAGGCGAAACGCTGGCCGAAAAGGTAGCCGCTCGTCATGAAGTCGTGCTGGAAGTGCTGCGACAGTTTGGCGTACCAGAGGAAACCGCCCGCGCCGACTCTGAAGGAATCGAGCATCACTGCAGCGACGAAACCGTTGCCGCCATGAAGCGCTTCCTGAAAGGCAAGTAGCCATACGGCCCTCAATAAGAGGGCCGCATCCAGCCGCTATTGCTAGCGAACGCCATTAACGCCTGCCCACTAACACCTTATCGCTTGACTCATCCTGCGCGAGCGACGCCCTTCTCGGCGATTGCCTGCCTGGGTCAGGCGCCTTCCAGAAACTGATCCACGGTCGCTTTGAACGCCTTGAAGTCCTGCGCGTGCACCCAGTGTCCGGTGTTCAGCGCAACAACTTCCAGTTTTGGGAACAGCGCACGCATTGCCTCAACACCCTGCGGCGAAACATAGTCTGAGTCGCGCCCACGAATCAGCAGCGTCGGCACCTCGGCATTACCGCCCGCCTCCGGCGCAGCGGCAATCTCGGCATAGCCATCGATGAGTTCGTTAAGCCCAACTCGCCAGCGTAACTGGCCGCTATCGCCATCGCGTTTCAGGTTGGTCGCGAGGAACTGGCGCGTTGCCAGGTCATCAATATGGCGCTGCATAATCTCGTCGGCCTGCTGCCGGCTTTCGATGGCGACGCTCGCCACTGCCTGCATCGCCTCGAACTCCCGACGGTGACCATGCTGATAGGCAACCGGTGCAATATCGACCACGATCAAGCGTGCCACACACTGCGGATAGCGCTGCGCCAGCAGCATTGCGGTCTTGCCGCCCATCGAGTGTCCCAGCAGGTCGAAGCGCTGAATGTTCAAGGATGCCAGGGTAGCGACCACATCTTCTGCCAGCGCTTCATAGCCGACGTCTTGCGCGTGCGGCGAAGCACCGTGGTTGCGCAAGTCGAGCGCCATCACACGGCGGTCGCGACCAAAGGCCTTGAGCGCGCTGCGCCAATTATCAGCGCTACCGAGCAGCCCATGCAGAATCACCAGCGGTCGCTCGTGATCGCTCGGCGTGCCCTGCTCGATGTAATGAAGATTTAACGCCCCCACCATTAAGCTCCCTATGTCAGGTGCTGGACAGCTTCATCAGCAGCAGTCCTGAAATAATCAGCAGTGCTGCAATGATTCTTGCCGTATTAACCGGCTCAGCCAAAAATACAATTCCGATAACAAAAGCACCTATCGCGCCTATCCCTGTCCAGATCGTGTAAGCCGTACCGAGCGGGATAGTACGCATGGCAATAGACAGCAACCAGAAGCTGGCCACCACTGCTAAAATCGTTATGGTTGATGGAATAAGCAGGCTGAAGCCACGCGAGAGCTTCATCGAGTAAGCCCACAAGATCTCGAGTGCACCGGCAATGAAAAGATAGATCCAAGGCATTGGCCTCTCCGGAATATAACGGAGCCAGGTCGTCCTGATCGTTACTTCCCAGAATTGGGGGAGGCCGTCCTCCTTCAAACGGAACAATGCTAACCCTAGAGGGAAAGCTGATCAAACTTGCCATCGGGTGAAAAAAGAAGTGACTGACTGCCTGTAAAAAAGGCATCACCGAACTAATGCGGTAATGCCCACTTCCTCACACTGGCTGGCCAATTATCTCGACTCGCCTGGTGCCGCCTTCACAGAGTTAGCCTTGTTGTTGCTGAGAGCTATTATCCAAACGCCCCAGCGCCCGCAGCAGCAGGTTCAGCAGTGCGCCGTACAACGGCACAAACAGCAACAGCCCAATAATCAGCTTGATCACGTAATCGACGATGCCAATTTCCAGCCAGTGAGCCGCCATAAAGGGATCCGGGCCGCGATAAAAGGCCACCGCAAAAAACGCCAGCGTATCAATCAGCATCCCGAAAATGGTCGAGGCGGTGGGAGCAATCCACCACTGCGGCAGCCGTCGCAGGCGATCAAACACCTGAATATCCAATAGCTGCCCGAGTACGTAAGCAGAGAAGCTGGCCAATGCAATGCGCGCAACGAAGGTATTCCATTCCAGCAGAGCCGCAACGCCGCGGTACTCACCTTGCTGCCACACTACCGAGATAACGTAGGAAAGAACCAGTGCTGGCAGCATTACCTGCGCAATCAGTTTGCGCGCCGAACGTTTGCCCATTAGCCGCACGGTCAGATCGGTAGTCACAAAAATAAGCGGGAAACTGAACGCCCCCCAGGTGGTGTGAAAACCGGCGATCTGAATGGGAAGCTGAACCAGGTAGTTACTTACGCAAATAATCAGCGTGTGCAGTATGACCAGTACCGCCAACGCCCTGCCGCGCTGGCGTGAGTGTTCGAGGGCAAGGTTCATCGGCGCAGCCCGCCAGCATCGCTAGCCGCTGTCGCTTTCGAATCAACCGCCGCCCCCATTAGTGTTTCTCCCAGCTCAAGCGTGCCAGCCGTTCGAACGCGCGATCAACGCCGCGCTCAACGGCCGCGCTTGATTGCTTGCCAAGACGCTGCGCCAGGCTGCGCGGTTTCTTCAGGGAAATTTCCAGCACCTTGGCGTGCTGGGCCGCCCGCTGAAGATAGTCTTCGCTAGTGCCCACTTCGTCGATCAGCCCATTGCTAACGGCTTCGCTGCCGTACCAGGTGTCACCCGTGGCAATGTCGTCGATGGCAAGTTGAGGGCGACGGTCGCTAACGAACCGCTTGAACAGCCCATGGGTATCTGCCAAATCCTCAAGGAACTTGTCACGGCCCTCTTCGGTATTTTCGCCCAGCATGGTCAAGGTGCGCTTGTGCTTACCCGCCGTTAGTACTTCCACATCGACGTCGTTTTTCTTCAGCAGGCGATGCACATTGGGAATCTGTGCCACCACGCCAATCGAACCGACAACGGCGAAGGGGGCTGCGACCAAATGATCGGCGCAGCACGCCATCATGTAGCCGCCGCTTGCCGCTACCTTATCGACGCACACGGTGAGCTTGAGCTCGGCGTTGCGCAAACGGTCAAGCTGGGAAGAAGCAAGCCCGTAGGCGTGCACTAGACCGCCGCCGGATTCGAGCCGCACGACCACCTCATCACCGGCTTTGGCCGCTAGCAAAAGAGCGCTGATCTGCTCGCTTAGCTCGGGTGTTGCACTGGCGCGCATATCACCGTTGAAGTCGACAACCCAAACCGCCTTTTGGTCTTCGGGCGGCTGTTTCTTCTGCTGTTTGGCTTTCTTCTTCTCTTCCTTGCCCAATAACTTCTGCGCCTTGCCTGCCTGAGCAGGAGAAAGACGTGCCAATGCCAAACGCTGCTGACGCTGACGAAAGTGCTCGCCGCGATCGCGTATCACCAGCGTGGCTTCACGTTCGCCGCGCTGCGCTTTCTGGCGCGCGATCATGCCAATAACAATGCCGATCGCCACCACAATGATGGCCGCTTCGGCGACAAAAAGCCCAAAATGATAGAGCCATTCGAGCATGACGTTCTCCTTGAAAACTCGAACCTTGGTAAACCGTGATGACGTTAGTCTTGTATCGCAATGCCGTTGACGAAGGTGTCGATCAACTGACGGGAAATCGCCCCGACGGCGGGCAACGCGGGCAGCTGTTCCGGTTCGAACCAGTCGGCCGCTTCGATCTCGACGCCGTCGATATGAATATCGCGACTGACGGCTTCGGCGAAGAATGCCAGCATGAACGAATGCGGAAACGGCCATGACTGGCTCTTGAAATAACGCACTCGTCCTATTTCTACCCCCACTTCTTCCATTACCTCGCGGCGCAGCGCCTGTTCGGCGGATTCGCCCGGCTCGATGAAGCCCGCCAGGGTGCTAAAGCGCCCCTGCTTGAAGCGCGGGCTACGCGCCAGCAGCAGCTGCCTGCCGTGACTAACCAGGGTAATGATGCACGGCGATTGGCGGGGATAGGCACGCAGCCGACAGTTGCTGCACACCATCGCCAATTCATTGCGATGCTGCTGGGTTGGCTTGCCACAGCGGCCGCAGAAGCGGTGGTCGCGACGCCAGTGACTGACCTGAAGCGCGGTCGAAATCAGCTCAAAAGCATACTCTGGAAGCTGATTCAGCCACTCGCGGCCGCTAGGCCACTCAGGGTGAGTGGCTTCATCCAGCGATAGCAGCACTGGTTCGCCCCGCCACTGCCCTAACGCGATGGCGTGGGGTAATGGATAGCGCAGTTCGCCGAGAATGCCGTCGACCTCACCCGCGACAATGCCCCCCGCTGCATCCACCCGAATATGACGGGCTTTTTCCAGATGGCGAGCGTGCTTGAGTGTGCGTTCAAGCCGTGGCTGATCAACCATTCAGCTTATCCCACAGGCATTCGCCGCCGGCCTTGCCACGCAACTGCTCAAGCTTGGCCTGATGAGCTTCCAGCTCCTCAGCGCTAGGGCTCACCACGCGCAGCAGTGAGGGGTCTATCGCAACCGCACGGCGACCCGCAGGACCGCCCTTCTGCTGGCCATTGGCAGTGCTGTCGCCACCCAACGAAAGCGCCGTTTGGCCGCCGGTCATCGCCAGATAGACCTCGGCCAGAATTTCAGCATCCAACAGGGCGCCGTGCAGCGTTCGATGGCCGTTATCGATACCGTAGCGCTTGCACAACGCATCCAGATTATTGCGCTGCCCAGGATGCATCTCACGCGCTAACGCCAGCGTATCGAGCACGCCGCAGCCAGCCGCTACCGGGCCCAGCACTGGCTCACGACGAACTTGATTGAGCAGCTTGAATTCGTGATCGATGAAGCCCACGTCGAACGAGGCATTATGGATGACGAGCTCCGCGCCCTTGATGAATTCCCAGAACTCATCGGCTACCTGAGCGAATACCGGCTCCTCGGCGACGCGCTCGTCGGTAATGCCGTGAATTTCCATCGCTTCAGGATCAATCGCGCGCTCGGGATTGATGTACTGATGATAGTGGCGACCCGTGAGGCGGCGATTGATCACCTCTACCCCGCCAATTTCGATCAGGCGGTGCCCTTCACTGGTTTCAAGACCCGTGGTCTCGGTATCCAGAACAATCTGACGTTCGTTATGTGCAGTATTCATAAAGGCTGCATGTACTCCTGACCGCCCGTTATGGAAAAGTCGTCGATAGCGCTGCATGTAATCGCTGCTTGCCTGCGCGGGCGGCCGCGATCGCTATTGGCAGCGCTATTTGCCCATGATGTCGTCCATGGCGAGATTGGCAAGCGCATCTGCGCGCTCGTTGCCGGGATGCCCTGCGTGGCCCTTGACCCAATGCCAGGCCACCTGGTGGCGTTCGGTTTCGACCAGCAATTGCTGCCACAGCTCCGCGTTTTTCACGGGTGCCTTGGAGGCCGTTTTCCAGCCCCGCCGACGCCAGTTGTGAATCCACTTGGTAATGCCGTTTCTGACATATTCGGAATCGGTATAAAGCGCCACGTCGCAACGCCGCGTTAACGCACGCAGTCCCATAATCGCGGCCGTTAGCTCCATGCGATTATTGGTGGTCTGCTGCTCGCCGCCTTTCAGCTCTTTTTCGTGCGGTCCGCTTTGCAACACCGCTCCCCACCCGCCCGGGCCTGGATTGCCGCGACAGCCGCCATCGGTGTAGAGCGTCACGGTCGGGAGTGGTGCGGATGCTTCAGAAGACATGGGCAACTCGATCAGAATGATTCATCAAAGCGGTACATTATAAAGGCGCGTGGCAGTACAGGTAGCGTTCCAACCTGGTTACCGGCACGCTCGCGGCGATTGCTCACGATCAGCGCCGGGAGTTTGTTGGCAGCTTATTGCGGCACGCGCTTAATCCCGCATGGCGAGCAGGCAGCGCCAGCGGCGGCCAACGCCGCCGCCCCACCGGGATAACCCGCTCAAGACGCCGCTTGGCAGTAACAACATAACCATGGGCAAACGGCACATTGTAGCGGCGCCAGCAGGATTCCCAACGCGGCCGATAGCGCGACACTGAATAAGCGCAGTAGTCTACCCGCTCAATCTCGAAATCAACAAACGCCAGCCAATCACGTAATTGCGACGTTGAGTGCCACTTGAGCTGATGGGGAAAACGCTTATGGCGGCTCGGCCCGATGCGGCTCAACCGCCCCGGCCCCATTGGATGCCAGCCAAGAATGATCAGTTTGCCGTTATCATCGGTAACGCGCGCAGCTTCACTCAGCAAATGGTGAGGCTCGTGCAAAATATCCAGCAAATGATGAATAACCACCAACGACATCGATTCGTCGGGCAACGGCAGTTGAGCGGGGTCGCAGAGCAGTGAAGAGGCGGATTCGGCATAGCTGGCGCTGGGCACCCATTGCACCTGATGCCGCAGACGGCTAAGCGGCAGCAGCGGCGCGGCCGCAGTAAACTCGAGCCCGTGCTGGCCCCGCACTACGTCGATAAGCGGCCCCACGCAGGCACGCTGACATTGCCACATCGCCTTGCCGCGCTCACCCTGCCAAAAGGCACGTGCTTGTTGGAGTAATCGGGCCGATGAAGCCACTCCATTGGTGCCCGCTGCACACATGGATAACATCTCCACACTTTGTGTTATACTTTGTAGCTCACATTGAGCCAACGCCCTATGCAACGCGTCATCAGGGGCAACCGAGTGGCTTCCAGCCGATCAACGCCATTGGCACATTACGCTAATTGGTGTGTTTTCAATTTTTCAGACGTCACTCATTTTCGCGCTCGCTAAACGTCGTAATTACTGTTGTTCGCCTGCTTCTTTCAATGCATCGACTATACAGTAAATCGCTGTTTGACGGGCGGCTTGGCTAAAGCGTTGCTACACCAGATTTGTCAGGAGTTTTGCATGTCCCATTCATCCAAAGCGTCGGCGGAGCTGCAGGTATCTGCACTCAACGCATTCTCGGATAACTATATTTGGTTGATCCGGCGCGCGGGACAGCACGAGGTCATTGCGGTCGATCCCGGCGAAGCGGCGCCGGTCATCGAGTGGCTTGAAAGCGATGAAGGCAGCGCCTATCAGTTGACCGATATTCTCATCACTCATCATCATCATGACCATACGGGCGGCGTGGCTGAACTGGTCGAGCGCTATGGCGCTCGCGTAAGCGCTCCCGCCCACTGCAAAAGCGTTAGCGTCGATCGTCCGCTGCGTGAAGGCGACACAATTGAGCTCTTTGGTATTACCACCCATATCTGGGAAACCCCGGGGCACACGCTCGATCACATCGTCTATCTAGTAGACACCGCCACACCGCTGCTGTTTTGTGGCGATACGCTGTTTCATGCGGGCTGCGGGCGCTTATTCGAAGGCAGCGCCGCGCAGATGCAAGCAAACTTCGCGCGGCTCGCGGAACTCCCTGGCAATACGTTGGTCTATGGAGCCCACGAGTACACGCAGGCGAATCTTGAATTTGCTCGTCAGGTCGAACCTGACAACTCAGACATTGCCGCTGACATCGAGCGCGTAGAGCAGCTCCGTCAGCAGCAGCGTCCGTCGTTGCCCAGCAGCATTGAGCTCGAGCAGCGCGTAAATCCGTTCATGCGGTATCAGAATTCCGCAGTCGTCCAGGCATTGGAAGCTCATTCTGGACAAACTCCTGCCGATGAAACCGAGGCATTCGCGCTCTTGCGCAGTTGGAAAGATAACGCTTGAAGGCCGTCAATGAAGATTGCTCTACACAAGGCCTATGTATGCGTTTACTTCTCGGTCGCCGGGATCCAGGAAGGATCACCGGGCGATGCGGCAAATTCGCAAGGTAATGTGCTGTGTCTTTAACAGGCTTAATTGAAAATCGCATCAAGCGACGCAAGGGCATGCTGGCCGGGGGGATAATAACGCTCACCCTGGGTGTCGGTAGTTGGCTAGTGCTCTCTGAACAGGGCAATGTCAGTTTCTATGGTGTTAGCGTCGAAGACGCTACCTCCTACGATTCCGCATGGCAGCGCGTCTCCGCCGACTTTACCCTCGATCACCACAGCGACGATCCACGCGTACAGCAGTGGATCTCGTGGTATCAGGCTCATCCCGCCATGTTCACCGACTATGCCACCCAGGCCGCTCCCTGGATGCACTACGTCGCTCGTGAAGTCGAAAAGCGTGATCTTCCCGGCGAATTAGCGCTGCTACCCTTCGTTGAAAGCGGCTACAACCCGCTGGCGCGCAGCCCCAAAGGCCCCACCGGCATCTGGCAGTTGGCCTCAGCAACGGCGGACGATCTAGGGCTGCGTAATACGCTCGGCTATGCGGCGCGGCAGGACGTGAAAGCCTCCACCGCGGCTGCGCTCGACTATCTGGAATTGCTCCATCGCCAGTGGTATCACGGTGATTGGGAGTCCACGTTAGCAGCTTACAACGCGGGCCCCGGGCGAGTGAATCTGGCTCGTGTGGAAAGCGGTACCAAGGATTTCTGGAAAACCCGCCTACCGCAGGAAACGCGTAACTATGTGCCCAAGCTGCTGGCATTGGCGACCATCGTTTCCAATCCTGAACGCTACGGTATCGAGCTGCCCCATATCGACGATGCTCCGTCGGTGGTGGAAGTCAGTCTGGATCACTCGCTCGATATTGCATCCGCAGCAAAGCTAGCGGGAGTTTCGCTGGACGAGATCAAACGCCTGAACCCTGCTTACGTGGGCAATTGGGTAGACAAGTCGCTGTTAATTCCAAGTAACGCCGAACAGCACTTCAAGCAGCAGCTCGCGACACTGCGTAGCGGCAGCCAGCAGCTTGAGTACGTGGTGGCACAGGGCGACACGCTCAGCGTCATTAGTCACCACTCCGGCATTCCCGTCGATCAGATTCAGCGTGATAACAAGCTGAAGGACAAGCCGCTAAAAATCGGCCAAACGCTACTATTGGCTGGCGCTTGATTTATTCGTCAATGATCGGGATGCTGTGCTTTTTCCACGCCCCGATATAATCCTTTATGCTGCAGCGTCTTTCCTATTCTCTATTTGCTGTGCTGGTAGCGTCGCTAACGTTGCTTTCGCCACCTGCTGCGCAGCGCGCGATGGCAGCGCCCCGCTATAGCAATGGCGATATCTGCGTACTGCAAACGCTATTGGTCATGGAGCGCCTGGACCGCTACAAACCTGGCAAGAATGCCGGGTTCAGCGGATTCTATCGCGATGTCATGAAGCATTTGCTCAACTCTGACCTGCTGGCCGGTCAGTCTAACCAGCGCAAGATCTTCCTGCTGAACTCGCTGCATTATTCGTCAGACGTTGCTTACCGCCAGCGTAAACGGCTTGGCAACAAGGAAAACCGACTGCGCCTTCAGAAGGAATTGGCCGGCACCTGCAGCCGCCAGATTGGCTCACACTGAGCCACTGCCGCTGCGCACACCTGTACGCTGGTACATGCCCAAAACAAAGCCGGCGCTGCTATTCGCAGCGCCGGCTTTTCCTTACGTAAGCCTGCGTTCAAAGATGTAGAAAGATCGATGCGACTGATAGCACCGCACTAACAGCCGTGATGACCAGTGAAATTTTGCTGGCCTTGGCGAAGCCACGTTTTCGGGTGTTACTGAATACAAAGAAATTGACGATGGTCGAAATCAACGCCAGTGCTGCTATTCCCCAGAAGTAAAAAAACACATTCGCTCTCGCTTTTGGCAATGGCTCGCCGCCGATAGGGTGCTGACGAGACGGTACGTTAACGCTCCACGCGTTATTCATTATTAGCCACGGTCGCCCTCTGCTATCGACCCCACAGGGTGCTACCTGCCCGAATATTGTACGCCCAAGACTGCATCCCCGAAACTCTCACCATGGCCACTAGCCACAGGCACTGAGTGCTGCCAGAGTGAGGTAACGATATCCCTTAGCGAGTCAGGGTGAAGTCGTCGGCATCTTTCCAGGCAGGGAATTTTTCGCGGAAGCGGTTCAGGCTCTCAAGCCCAATCACGCCCGTACGCACAAAAGGCACGTTCTCAGGCTCATCGATTAATGTTTCGCCGAGGTAATCAACCAGCATGGAGTCGCCGCTATAGTGCAATTCGTTGCCGTCCTTGCCGCAGCGGTTAACGCCGACCACGTAGCTTTGATTCTCCAGAGCGCGCGCCTGCAACAGCGTGCGCCATACCTTGCGACGACTGGAAGGCCAGTTAGCAACACACACCAGCAGATCATATTCATTGGCACGATTGCGCAGCCACACCGGAAAACGCAAATCGTAGCAAACGCTCAGCAGCACCCGCACACCCTTCAGCTCTTTAATCACGCGCTGATCTCCAGCGCTGTAGTGATTCGCCTCTTCGCCCATGCGAAACAGGTGACGCTTGTCGTAATAGCTAACCTCACCTTCCGGCGTTACCCAGTACATGCGGTTAACGTAGTGACCGCCGCTATTGATCGAGAGACTGCCGGTGATTACCGCGCCAAGCTCGCTCGCCTTGCGTTTCATCCAGGCCAAAGTATCGCTGCCTTCAGCGGGCTCTGCCGCTTCCTCTACCTGCATGGTGAAGCCAGTGGCAAACATCTCGGGCAATACCACCAGGTCGCTGCCGGACACTCCCTCTAGCAACCGATCAAACAACTGGTGGTTCGCCTGCGGTGCTTCCCAGCGAAGATCAGCCTGAACCAACGTAACAACAAGCTCTGACATGACAGCGACATCCTTTCTGTTGCGCTATTGCTGGGCAATACGCTAACGCATGAATACCTGTAAAAACGGCAGAATCAGTGCGGTGGCAAGCCCTACGCAGCCCATCGCCAATCCTGAAAAAGCGCCGGCCAGCACACTGATACTGGCAAAACTTT
Source organism: Carnimonas bestiolae (assembly GCF_051251145.1). NCBI lineage: Bacteria > Pseudomonadati > Pseudomonadota > Gammaproteobacteria > Oceanospirillales > Halomonadaceae > Carnimonas > Carnimonas bestiolae. Next base: position 195,586 of record NZ_JBPCZK010000001.1, read on the forward strand.
GCGCGGTACCGAAGCCGTGACACGACGACCCCATGGTGAACCCTTTCACAATATGATCATGCGCTCCTGTCAGCTTGAATACCAGCGGCCCGGTAAAGCAACCGACAATGCCGGTAATCAGGCTAAGAGCCGCCGTTAGCGCGGGAATTCCGCCAATCGATTGAGAGACGCCCATGGCAATCGGCGTCGTAACCGATTTTGGCGCAAACGAGGCCACCATCTGGGCAGGCAAATGGAACAGCATTGACAGCCCAATCGTCAGAAACGCAGAAGCCAGTACGGCGCCTGCAATTCCCAGCAGCATGGGAGCCATCATCATGCGAATGCGCGCCAGATTGTCGTAGATCGGCACCGCCAGCATGACCGTGGCAGGACCCAATAGAAAGTGAATGAACTGGGCCCCAGCGAAATAGTCGTCATAGGAGGTATGCGTCAAAGCAAGCACTGCAATCAGCGCAGCGATCGCCAGCACTGCGGGCTGCAAATTAAGTTTGCTTAGCAGTTTGAAGTGTTTGATCAAGTAGTAGCTGCCGAGATACGCCGCCGCCGTTAAAAACAGCGATAGCAATGGCGACGCCGACAGGTACACCCACAGCGAATCGATCGACGTTACTTTCATCGCCGCTGCTCCTTGAGCACGGGATCTTCGTCGTGATTCTTCAGCGCGCTGCCAAGCGTGCGACGCATGAATAACACCATGAACAGCTGCAATCCCGCCGTCGACAGCAGCACGATGATGGCAATGCTGACAAGGTGCGATTCGATCGCCGACCAGTTGGCCATCACCCCGACGCCCGCCGGAACAAACAAAAAGGCTAGATGCTTGGTCAGGCCATTGGTGGTCACGCGCAGCCCTTCGGGTACCCGCCCCAGCAGCATTAAGCCAAGCAACAGGATGATCATGCCGATAACGGGCCCCGGTATGGGCAGATGGAAAAAACGAGCGGCACTCTCACCGATCAGTTGGCACCCCAGCAAAATAGCCATCCCGACGAGCAGTGGCATGTGCAGTATTCTCCAAGTTGATAGCGTATGAATGGCAGAAAAATTGATATCATAAAAATATCAAAAACTGCTTTTCGATACAAAACATCAAAAAAACGCCGTATAAACCCACCAAGTTGTTCATTTCCCTTGAATAATGGCCACTTCTCCCCTATTTATAGCCGAGCGCAGGCACTGCTGAGTACAGGGTGTCACTCATAAAACCAACGATAGCCATAGGCTCGAAAAGGAATTCTCCTCATGGACCTGATTCGGATCATCTTCGCGATTATTCTTCCGCCCGTCGGCGTATTTCTACAGGTGGGTCTTGGTCTGCAGTTCTGGATCAACATCCTGCTGACGCTCTTCGGCTATATTCCCGGCATCATTCATGCCATCTGGATTATCGCCAAGCGCTAACAAAGCACTTTTCTTTTTCAGAACAAGCGTGTAGTATGCGCTGCGTTCTCGGGACAGATGTCCTGAACGGCTCGGAGCGTGGCGCAGCTTGGTAGCGCGTTGCAATGGGGTTGCAAAGGTCGCAGGTTCGAATCCTGTCGCTCCGACCAAATAGCACAAAAATCAGCCAGTTAGGTTAACGCCCAGCTGGCTTTTTTGTGTTTGATTGTGCAGACCGCAGGCCCTTTCAGGCTAAAGCGAGAAAACAATTCACGGCGCTGAATGTCGACCAAACTACCCTTCCCGCCAGCCTGCTGGATTAGCGAACAGGCGGCCTCCTGCCTAACCTGCTATCCCGGCAGCGCAACGATAAATCCCCCCATGGTGACCACCGAGCCGATCGTGCTTAAAAACAGCGTCGAAGCCATTTCGCGTTCCGCCACCTGGTACTGAACGGCCAGGATAACGCAGATAGAGGCGCTTGGGATGGCAACGGTGAGTACGGCTTCCGAGATAGTAGTGGCGTCCGCGCCCACACTACGCGCCAATAGCCATATTCCCAGCGGAATAATCAGGTTGCGTGCGACAACGGAAACCGTAACGGCAGCGTTCAACATGACTTTCTGGGAAAACAGAATGATACCGGAAGCAAATAGAGCGACACCGCCGGTGGCCCTTCCCAGTAGTTCGAAGGAGCTATTGAGGGCGGAGGGTAGCGAGATGCCGAGCAATATGAACGCCAAGGCCAACAGCGGTGCCCAGATAACGGGCTCTTTCAACGACGTTAGCACGTGACGTAGCAGAATCTCGGTAGCGCGCTGGGAAGGCGCACCGTCAGGCTGAGCATTTGACTGAGCATCCAGAGATAACAACACTAGCGTTACCGGTACCTGAAAGATATTCATCAGGATTCCGCCTACCGCAATCGGCATCGCGCTTTCATTGTTAAACATGAAGCCCAGTACTGACGAACCTATGAAGGGCACTGCCGGGCCAGCGATTGCTAGGGCCTGTAAAGCTGCACAGCTCATGCTCCGCTTGAACAGGTAGCGAGAGATGCCATACATCACGATGTACCCCGCCACCATCGCCACGCCAATCAGGGCAAACAGGCTCATGCTCGCCATCAGTTCAGCTCGGCTGGTTTGAACCATTCCCGCGAAAAGACTAAGAGGAAGCGCGTAGAGCATTACCATTCGGTTAAGGACGGCCGCCTGTTTACTGTCGAAGTCCTGATGCCATCCCGCAACAAAGCCTAGCGCCAACGTAATAACAACGGGCAAGAGCGCACCGATTATCGTAGAAAACACCCACTTACTCCTTGTGAGTTGTCGTTGTTATGTTCTTCGCCAATTGTTGGTAACCCTCACCATTCCCTCTCATTAGCACCTGCCGGCAGTATCGAGCTAATGCCAAAGAGGTACTCTTTCGCATGCCGGCCTGCCACTGATCGCCAAGCGCAACCCCTACCATGGTATCGCCTATAATGATCAGGTGAGGTTGCCAAGATGCGTTCTCTCCCAATCTCCACACTTCATGAACAGTTGTGCATACGTCAGCGTAGAAATGGAAGCGCCGACGCAACCTTACCCGTTTTACCGTGCAAACTTGACAGAAAGGGTCGCAAACAGCATTTTCACTCCCTCCATCAGGCAAATAATGCAGCGCGCCGACGCTCCGACACTTACGAGCAGCCAAAACAACGACGAATAATTCCTTAATGTCTGCCGCAAGCTATCTCTATATAGTGCCTTCCTTTTTAACGCCAACAGAGAAAACACCATGAGCGAGGAGAGCTCCCCTCATAGCGAAGATGCTTCGCAGGCAAATAGCGCCGAGGAGAAGTCCCCACCACGGAAAAATCCGGCCAAGAAGGTGACGATCATCCTGACCATCATCATGTTGCTGCTTATTAGCTGGTACGTGATGTCCGATCGCTGGGCTCCCTATTCTTCTCGTGGTGCCGTAGATGGGTATATCACCCAGCTAGCGCCGCGTGTCGACGGCAACGTGGTCGATATCATGGTAGCGGATGGGCAACATGTAGTAGCGGGACAACCGCTGTTTCAGATTGATCCGCGCCCGTATGAAATAGCGGTCAGCGAAGCCGAATCGCAGCTGAAATCAGCACTTCAGACCAATAGTTCTTCAGTGGCTAATATTTCGGCTTCGCAGGCGAATGTGGTCTCGGCCGAAAGCCGTCTTGAGAATACCCGCATCACCTCCCAGCGCACCTTCGTATTGGTTGACCGGGGCGCCCTGTCACGCCAGCAGGGCGACGATGCGCGCGCTGACTTGCGCGATGCCGAAGCCAATCTTTCCAGCGCGCGTGCGCAATTGCGTAGCAACATAGAAGCGTTGGGGCCCAAGGGCATGGACAATCCTGACGTCAAGCGTGCGCAGGCACAGTTGGAGAACGCGCAGCTCAACCTTAACTATGCCACGGTGCGCGCGCCTACCGACGGCGTTGTAACCAACCTCAAGCTTGGCGAGGGGCGCTATGCGGCGAGCACTCAGCCAGCGATGACCTTTATCGATGTGCGCGGCAATTGGGTAAGCGCCGATCTACGCGAGAATCAGTTGGGACACATCAATCAGGGTGATAGCGCAGATATTCTGTTCGATTCGATACCCGGCAAGGTGTTTAAAGGGCGCGTGCAGAGTATCGCCTGGGGCATTGACGCTGCCCGCCCCACCGCCAACGGTTTGATGCAGTCACAGCCGGAACAGGACTGGTTTGAGCCGGCTCGTCGGATGCCGGTGCGTATTGAGCTCGATGAAAGCGAAATGCCTTGGCCTGAAGCCGCTAGAGTCGGCGGTCGTGTCAACGTTGTGGTGTACGCTGGCGGAGGTAAACACCCCATCGGATGGCTATCGGCTGGATTGATTCGACTTAGCTCGTGGGTCTCGTACCTCTATTAAGAGCGCATCGCCAACACAGGAACGCTGCTGATGTATGTCGCACCTAGACCTAAGCTTGAAGACGATCCGCTGTTTGCCGTCAGGTTGGCGGCAGGGCTCGCGCTCGCACTTTTAACGGCATTGATGATCAAGGCATCGATGCCCACCTTGCTACCTGCCATCGTGTTCTCGCTATTGGCAGGCATGCGCAAGGCCTTCAATCCAGGCAAGGCGATTGGTGGACCGCTGATCATGGCGCTCATCATGGTGCTGTTCTATACCTTGGTCAGCTTTCTGATCCCGATGCCCGTCGTGCTGGTACTCGTGATTGGCGTTATCTCCACCCTTGCCTACTACCTGATTTTAGGCACGGGCAACCCGATCGGTATGATCATTCTGATGGGCGCTTCGATGATGTCGGTGATGGGCATGAATTCGCTTGCCGCGGCCGCTGTGCTGAAGGACGCTTTCATCGAAACGGGCATCGCTGGTGCGATTCTCATTCCGCTACTTTATCTGGTGTTTCCCGCCCGCAGTACCGAACAGGACAAGCCTGATTACCGAAGAGCGCCCGGCGGTCAACTGTGGACCCGTGCGATTATTCGCGGCGTTGTAATGGTCATGCTGATGCTATGGCTTTACTCAGTGCTCGATCCATCCAACATCATGCTAATTATGGCCGCGATGTTCGTGACCGTGTTCCCTACGCGCAAAAAGCTGTTTTCCGAGGCCATCGAGAGAACATACGCCACCGTAGTGGGAGCGGTGATGACGATCATCATTCTGGCGCTGTTTTTCCTCTGCGCTCATCCGCTGATACTGATGATTTTGATGGCGATGGCAGCGCTTTACCTTGGCTACAATATGATGGAAGGCCGGCACGCTCCAATGGTGTACCAATTTGCCTGCTCGGTTACGATCGCGCTGGTAATGAGCTCTTTGTTCAGCAACGCAGCGCTAGGCTCCATCGCTCTGCGCATTACCCTGACCATGTCGGGCTCCTTGGTGGCGGCGTTCTTGACCAGTCTGCTGGAAGCCTTGATATTGCGCGACGACACTCTGGCTCTTTCGCGAAGCTAGCGCACAGGGACGCTATCTTCTTAGCCTTGTTCGAACACGTGGCAACCGCTGTTTGCTAACGCAACCAACGCTGTCGCACAAAAAATGCCCGCCTGAACACATCAGGACGGGCATTTTAGTATGCAGCACCGCTATCTAGAGCGGCGCTGGAGCTCTGACAGTGACGGCCAGCGAGCGGACAACCTGTCGATCAGGAAGCGAGATCAAGCAGTTCGGCTTGAACACCTTGCGACGCTTTTTCAGCAAGGCTGACCACTTCGCCTGAAGTCATCGGCAAATTGCTGTTGCCACTCACTTCAGTAATCAATTTAAGCGCAGCGGTGTAGGCGTCAGCGCCCTCTTCTACGGCCTCGATGGCACACTCTCTGGCTGCGTGATAAAGCACGTCGGAGGTAAACAGTGCGTCAAGCATGGCGTTACTCCTTTGGTGAGTCACTGTAAATGCGTTGCCCGCCTCAGCAGGATTTACGGTTTTCAGTGTGCCGCCCTAACGTGAACCTTTTACTACCGCTAACAATAAAATCGCTCGCTTTATAAGCGACCGGTAACGCCTTTTCCTTGATGCTACACCTTGATCGCTCGGTGAGAAACCGCTATCAATTGAAAGAGCACATTGACCATAACGATATAACCCTGTGTATGCGGGCTTAAGCTTGTATCCACACCCTTGTGCTAGCATGCGCGCGTGCTATCAGCCCCCTAATCTGCACAACGCGCGACGGCGCTGCCTGCCCCCTACCAATGGACAATGCCAATGAGAAAGGTCACCGTTGCCACCTCCCAAATGGCCTGTAGCAAAGATATCGACACCAATATTCGCACCGCTGAGCGCTTGATTCGCAGCGCCCACGCGAAAGGCGCCCACATCATTCTGATTCAGGAATTGTTCGCTGGCCCCTACTTCTGTATCGATCAGCACCCGGATCACTTCGCGCTGGCCGAAAGCGCTGATAACAGTCGGTTGATCAAGCACTTTGCTGATCTCGCGCGTGAACTCGAGGTAGTACTACCCATCAGCTTTTTTGAGAAGGCGCAAAATGCTTTTTTCAATGCGCTGGTCGTCATTGATGCCGACGGCAGCGTACTGGGCAAATACCGTAAGTCACATATCCCCAATGGCCCCGCCTATCAGGAGAAGCAGTTTTTCAGCCCGGGCGACACCGGCTTCAAGGTATGGAACACCCGCTATGCGCGCATCGGGGTGGGAATTTGCTGGGACCAGTGGTTTCCCGAAGCTGCGCGCTGTATGGCGCTACAGGGTGCCGAGCTGCTGTTCTATCCCTCAGCCATCGGTAGCGAACCGGCGTTCCCCGAGATTGACAGCCAACCGCACTGGACCCGCACTCAGCAAGGCCACGCAGCCGCCAATCTAACGCCGGTGGTTACCGCCAATCGCATTGGTACCGAAGCCAGCGAACATGTCGAAGGTCTGGAAATGACCTTCTACGGCAGCTGCTTTATTGCCGACCATACCGGGGCGCTGGTGCAGCAAGCCAACCGCACTGATGAAGGCGTGCTGGTGCACACCTTTGATCTTGACCAGATCGCACAGGAGCGCAGCGCCTGGGGGCTGTTCCGCGACCGCCGCCCCGAGCTTTACAGCGCGATCGCTGGCTTCGATGGGCAAGCAGGAAAGCAGTAATGACCCACCAATGCGCAACGCCCCACTTTTACATGCCTGCTGAATGGACGGCTCAGCAGGCCGTGTGGATGGTATGGCCCTACCGTCACGACAACTGGCGCGATCAGGCCAGCCCTGCCCAACAGGTGTTCGCCAAAGTAGCCGCAGCAATCGCGACTACAACGCCGGTAATGATGGCAGTTGGCAAAAAGTACCGAGCAGCAGCCGAGGCACTGCTTGGCGATAACGTCACCCTGGTCGAGATCGAAAGTGACGACGCCTGGGCGCGTGATATAGGCCCCACCATCGTGTTCGATCAGGACGGCCAGCGCTGTGCCATCGACTGGCGTTTCAATGCCTGGGGTGGCGAGTTGGGAGGCCTCTATCCCAGTTGGGAGCGCGACCAGGCGGTCGCCTCACAGATTGCCGCTTATCATGGCCTTCCCTGTCACGCTATTGGATTAGTCATGGAAGGCGGCGCTATTCACACCGATGGCGAAGGTACTCTGCTGGTCACCCGCGAGTGCCTGCTGTCGCCCAACCGCAATCCATCGCTTACCCAAGCGGATATCGAAGCACAATTGCGTGCGCTGCTGGGCGTCGAAACGATAGTGTGGCTGCCTTTCGGGGTCTACAACGATGAAACCGACGGCCACATCGACAACCTGTGCTGCTTTGTTCGTCCCGGTGAAGTGGCACTGAGCTGGACCGACGACACCAGCGATCCGCAATACCCGAGATCCCAGGCGGCGCTCGAAGCACTTAATAACAGCGTCGATGCGCGTGGACGACCGTTGAAGATATGGAAACTGCCGATGCCGGGACCGCTTTACGCCTCCGAGCAGGAGCGCGCAGGTGTAGACCACGGCGATGCGGTGGAACGCTCAGTTGGGGAGCGATTGGCAGCCTCTTACGTTAACTACCTGATCACCAATCGCCAGATTATCGTACCGCTGCTGGATGAACGCACCGACGCTGAAGCGCTGGCCATCTTCCACGAGATGTACCCCGACTATGTGATTACGCCCATTCAGAGTCGAGAAATTCTACTTGGCGGCGGCAATATTCATTGCATTACTCAGCAGATACCCGCCGCCAAGGCGCACAATGCTGCCCGCCAATAAGCACTACGCGGCCAGCCGGCCTACCAAGGATGACCATGAATAACGATAACAGCACCTACTCCATCAACGATGCGCGGCGCGTCTACAATATCGATCATTGGGGCGGCGGCTATTACGACCTCGATGCACAGGGAGATGTAGTGGTCACCCCGACGCTGGGTGATGGCGCCAAGGCGTCGCAAATCAAACTGACCGAGCTACTCCAGCAGGCCAAGCAAAGCGGACTGCGACTACCGCTGTTAATGCGTTTCAGCAATATTCTTCACTCGCGGGTCGCTCTGCTGTGCGAAGCGTTCGACAGTGCCATTGAGGACTATGGCTATCAGGGCGGCTACACCGCGGTCTATCCGATCAAGGTCAATCAACAGCGCCGCGTGGTCGAAGAGCTGCTGGCAACACCACAGCGCAGCGCTGGCAGAGTGGGTTTGGAAGCCGGCAGTAAACCGGAGCTGCTGGCAGTGCTGGCGCTTTCTTCTGAAGGGGCCTCGACCATTGTCTGCAACGGCTACAAGGATCGCGAATACATCAGGCTAGCACTGATGGGCGAAAAGCTGGGGCACCGCGTCTATCTGGTGGTCGAGAAGGAATCCGAGCTGTCGCTGATTATCGAAGAGGCCCGTGCGCTGGGCGTCAAACCTCGCATCGGGCTGCGGGCACGCTTGATGTCGGTGGGCAAAGGCAAGTGGGAAAGCTCCGGCGGTGCCAAATCCAAGTTCGGGCTAACTGCGCAGCAGGTGCTCGACGTGATTGAGCGGCTGCGCAGCGAGCAAATGCTCGATTGCCTCGATCTTATCCATTTCCATCTCGGCTCTCAGATCGCCAACATTCACGATATCAAGCGCGGCCTGACCGAGTGCGCGCGCTTCTTCCATAGCCTGCACGCCCAGGGTGCCGTTATCAAAGTGGTCGATGTCGGCGGCGGACTAGGTATCGACTACGAGGGCACCCGCTCACGCAGCCATTGCTCAATCAACTACTCGTTGGGCGAGTACGCCAATAACGTGGTCGGCACCTTCCACCAGCTGTGTCAGCAGGAGGGGCTTCCGCATCCGGACATCATTTCCGAATCAGGGCGCGCCCTCACCGCTCACCATGCCGTATTGATCACCAACGTTATTGATGAAGAGAAACAGCTGCCCGCCACCATGCCCAAGCGTAGCCAAGGCGAGCCGCTGCTGGAGACACTGTGGGACACCCATAACGCGCTCAATCAACGCCAGCCTCCTTTGATGCTGGCCGAGTATTACCACGATCTGACCCAATCCTTCAGTGACCTGCAGTACCGGTTTGTATTGGGCGACATCTCTTTGGAGCAGCGTGCCGAGGGTGAGGCGGTGTATATCGCGGCGTGCCATTCGCTGCGCCATCATCTTGATCCACGCAACCGCGCCCATCGCGAAATTCTCGATGAGCTCGCCGAAAAACTGGCGGATAAGCTATTCGTTAACTTCTCGCTGTTTCAATCGCTTCCCGATGCCTGGGGCATTGACCAGGTATTTCCCGTCATGCCGCTAAGCGGTTTGCAGCGCCCCGCTACTCGACGCGGGATTATTCAGGACATCACCTGCGACTCCGACGGCCGCTTCGATCACTATATCGATGGCGAAAGTGTTGATACTTCGCTGCCACTGCCGGAATGGGCCGAGGGTGAGGATCACCTGCTGGGGATGTTTTTGGTCGGTGCTTATCAGGAGATTCTCGGTGATCTGCACAACCTGTTTGGCGATACCGATTCAGTCGATGTTAGCGTCGATGCGCTCGGCCATTGGCAACTCAGTTCGCCAATTCGCGGCGATAGCGTCGCTGGTGTGCTCGAATACGTGAACTTCGATATCGCCGAATTCCACCAGCGCTACCAATCTCAATTGGACCAACACAGCGATCTCACCGATCAGGAGCGCGAACAGTTCATGGAAACGCTCGCCGCAGGCTTGCAAGGCTATACCTATCTCGCCAGCGGATGCTAATACCCAGGGCCCGACGCTAGGCTTACGGAATTCGTCGGGTCGTCGCTTAGCAGGGGCATCGGCGCTCGGTACGATGCCCGCCCGATGGTGTACGCCTCTCGGTACAGTGCGCGAAAAAAAGTCGCTCGACAGACAGCGTCCTCGAGCGCTAATGTCTCTGCCCGCGCGGTCCTATCCGTACCGTCGCGATGATAACCTGCCGCCTGTTTCAATGAGGAATCCAACATGATCTTGCTAGTGTGCGCCCTATTGGCCTTCGCCCTTTTCATAGGAGCCGCTATCGAAAGTGTTGGGATTGTGCGAGAGGTCAATAAAAATGCCCTCCAGCGCCGCGACGACGAATTAGTGCATCGCGGATGGAAGGCGGCCGGTTTGGTGCTGTGTGGCGTAATTATCATCGTGGCTGGCATGTTGCTGGGCTAACGGCACTATCGACGCCAGCCAGCCATAGCGATGCACGCGATCACTCGCTCAAGCGCTTAGGGATCTTTCTCAAGGTCGCGCTGGTCGTCGAAGTCGAGCGATGTCACATCATTTTCAAGCGCTTCTTCATCGAGATCAGTGCTGCCGGCGCTATTTTCCAGCACACGCTCGTCCCGCGATAATTCGTCGGTCAGTTCGTCCTCGACTCCGGACTCGGCAAGGTCTGAATAAAGCTCGTTTTCGTCCTCGATGTCGGACGCCGCCTCACTGGAATAGCTGCCCGGCTGAATATCACCATCAAGCTCATCCAGCCCGCCATCCACGTTGGCGGTTACCCGTGTTTCTTCATCGAGCGGACGGCTGTTATCGGGGTTGCGACTCGTCATGTGTAACGCTCCTTTAGGGGCATTATGTTCGGGAGACTGTGCGGCAAATAGCGCCGCCTTGGGCAGCGCTTTACCAACATAGCCGATATGGGTGGCAATACTCAAAATGCAACCGCGCGCTTCTGAGCATACGTGCACGTTGGACAGCATAGCCGTCAGCAAATTCAGTAAATCACCAATCACTCAGGCTGTGTGTTCGGGCAATCAAGCGAACTCAGGCAGCACGACGGCCTGCGCGAAATAAACGTTTTTATTGCTGGATAGATTGATAACCGGCGAGCCTGCCAGCCGGTAGCCGTCATCGAGCGCCTTGCTTACCTTGCGGCTCAGTTCATCCTTATTGACGGAAGTAAGAAGCTGATAGGCGGGGCGAACATCATCACTGCTATCAGTAGCCATAGCGATTTCCTTCTCGGCGAGCTAATTTCGAGGGCGTTATCAATAGCATACTACAGCGTTGGGGATGCGCGTCAGCCCGAACCACCCTGGTGCCACACTGCATGCTAACGCGACCCGACAGCGCGCCGCATCGCGATATGCGGGATTCCATCTTCAAGAAACACATCGCCCTGCTCAACAAACCCGAACGAGGCGTAAAAATCCCTTAGGTGCGCCTGAGCCGAGAGCCGAATTGCGTGGTTAGGCCAAACGTCTTCACACAACGCGATGGCTTGGTTCATTAGCTGTCGCCCCATTCCAGCGCCGCGAACTCGCGGGTTGCACACCACGCGCCCGATGGATACTGCCTCTTCATTGCACAGATAGGCGGTAGTGCTTGGCCCCATCAGGCGCGCATAGCAGGCTAGTTCAGTCGCTGATGAGCCACCGATCAAATGCAGAACGTCGTCGCGGCAATCAATCCCATCGATGTCGCCATAGGGACACTGCTGTTCGACCACAAATACTTCGCAGCGCAGCTTAAGCAGCGCATACAGAGTTTCCCTAGGCAGCTCATGGAAGTAGCGGGACGTCCATTCTGTTAGGGATATCACGTGCTTGTTACCCACAAAAAGTAACTCCTGCCCATAAAAAAACGCCCTGCATTCACAGGGCGCCTTGCATCACATTCGCGACGACTGCTTACCAACTGATAGCGTTTTTCAGCTGATCAGTGGAAATGGCGCGAGCGGAGAACTGCTGACCATCTTCGGAAGTAAGCTCGTACGGGTTAGCGCCACGGTTGTAGGCTACCAGTGCTTTGCCATCCTTGGTCGCGATCACGTCGGGCTTGTGATAGCCGTCGCCACCGCTCTTCTCGAGTTGGCTCAGCTGACTTTGATCGTACACTGCCAGAGCGACCAACGGCTCAGGCTTGGCACCGGGTTTGGCGGGAGTGTAGTTGAACACTACTACGTTTTCCGCTGGCAAATCGCTGCCCCCCCAGTCGAGCGTATCTTCAGGAGATACGTGGCTATGCCATACGTCGGGATAGTTGAGCGTATAACCCTCGGTGGTATTTTTGTACGCGGTAATGGTTTGAGTTTGATCGATTCCCTGACCAGTAGGATCGTTAACCACCTCGGGGCCACCGCAACCAGCGAGAAGTGCGACAGAACCGGCCATGGTAGCCGCGATCATGAGATTACTGATTTTCATTTTGAACCTCCTGCATGATTCGTGCTCGAGCACGTGAATCGGTCATTTCTACGCTGATCGTACGATCAACGCTTCAAGTCACCGCCCTTACTATAGCGAATCTTTTTCAGAATGACTCGCCACAGCGGTACTCCATTGATCTGTCATTAGAACATCGGATCTCTCGCGCGGCGAGTCCCAGCCCGCCGTTTCCAACAACGGACGTTCATTGAAACGCTCTACATGACCAAGACAAAGCACCGCGATAGGCTCTGCGTCGTCGGGCGCATTCAGCAACACTCGCAGCTCGTCGGGATCGAACAGTGACACCCAGCCGAGCCCGATTCCCTCGGCGCGCGCCGCCAGCCACATGTTTTGAATGGCGCAGCTTGCCGATGCGAGGTCCATGTGCGGCATGGTGCGACGGCCGAAGATATAGCGCTCACGGTGGTTACATAGCAACACCACGATAACTTCTGCACATTCGCGAATACCGTCGGTCTTGATGCGCAGAAATTCCTCGTCGCGCTCGCCCAAAGCTGCCGCCGTTTGCTGGCGCTCGTGCTGTGCCAATTGGAAGATACTTTCGCGCAGTGCAGGATTCTGAATGCGCACGAAACGCCACGGCTGCATATACCCAACGCTGGGCGCGGCAAGCCCTGCGTCGATAATTCCGCTCAACACCTCTTCAGGAATTGAGCCGGCCACAAAATGCCGCACGTCGCGCCTTTCGTAAATAGCGCGATAGACGCCCTCTTTCTGGGCGGCAGGGAATGCCCAGTCCATAAACATTACTCACACCAAGTGGTTAATATAAAAGACTCAGCTAAATACACTGATAATAGCAATAACGGCTAGCGTTACTGCGACCCATAGCACACCGGCGCGGTTGACTAGCGCGATGGCTCGGATGATGTCCGCTGGCGCGGCTACCGCGCCTTCACCCAATTGGCCACGCCATTGGCGTACCCCGTGATAGCTGCTCCATCCGCCTAGCTGACAGCCCAGCGCCCCCGCCCCCGCGGCCATTACCGGACCGGCGTTGGGGCTCTTCCACCGCGCACCGTAAGTGCGTGCGCAGCGAAGGCTGGCACGGCCAGACGCTATACTACCGCTTACCGCCGCATAAGCGAGCACCGTCAAGCGCGCTGGCAACCAATTAAGGATGTCGTCAGCCCGCGCAGCCACTCTGCCAAAGGTGAGATAACGCTCGTTTTTGTAGCCCCACATCGCATCCAGCGTGTTGCTTAAGCGATACAACATCACCCCAGGCAGCCCCAGCAGCGCAAACCAGAAGAGCGCCGCGAACACGGCGTCCGCGCCATTTTCAAGCATTGATTCGCAGGCAGCATTGGCAATGCCCTGCTCATCCAGCGCATCGACGTCGCGGCTGACGATCATGCCAAGCGCTTCGCGGGCGCTGTGGATATTACCTGCCAACAGCGGCGTGGCCACCCGCTGACCGTGCTCGGTCAGGCTTTCCCAGCCGATCGAAAGATACACCCCCAAGGCCGCTGGCAGCCACATCCAGTAGCTATGCCCAAGCCATAGCTGCAATGCAGCGGCTACCGCAACAGCGGGCAGCACCGCCAGCGCCCAGGCCACACCCCCCCGCAGGATGCCAAAACGCTGGCCATGCAGCGCTTGTTCTAGCCGCTGCGCCCAGCGAGCCCAGCCGACCAATGGGTGAAAACGGCGCGGCTCACCCCACCACCAATCCAATAAACATCCCAGCAGCAGCGGCACTGCCATCGACATCATGGCGCGCCTCCCGGAGGGCCGAGATAAACCAGCCGTGTCCAGTGTTGCCCTTCGCTGTCGCGATTGACTTCGAACCTGACCAGATCGGCGTAATTAACTCCTAGCGCTGCCAGAAAGGCGCTCGACAAGGCATCGATGCCCAGTACATCCGCGATCCAACGTTTGATAACACCGCCATGAGTGACGACTAACGTGTGCGGATGCGCGAAATCGATTAGCCCACGCCATGCGTCACGGCAGCGCGCGCTGAAGGAGTCTACTGACTCTGCATTGGGTGGAGGATTGGCGTAAGGATCTTGCCAAAAACGCGCGAGTTGTTCAGGGAAACGCTGATGAAGAGTGGCTAGCGCCACGCCGTCCCAGTCGCCGAAATTCATTTCCGCTACGCGCGGATCTTCCTCAAGCGAGAGCTGCCAGCCCGCCGCGAACTGCGCAGCACTATCACGACAGCGCCGCAGTGGTGACGTTATCAGCCGCTGGGGGCGCTGAAGATATTCAAAGGCGCGCTCCATCTGCGCCACTCCGCTTTCATTGAGGGCCACATCAGAGCGCCCGCGCAGACTAGAAGGCCCCTCACATGCGCCGTGCCGCAAGCAATCGATAATGATTCGGCTATTCCCCATCAGCCGCACCCTTCAGGCATTGAGGAAGCCCTGCCACCACCCACCATACTCGATCCGCACGAGCCGCCAATCGCTGATGTAGCCACCCGCTATGGTCGACGAAGCGTCGCGACAAGGCATCATTGGGAACCACCCCTAGCCCGGTTTCATTGGACACGGCGATCACTCGGCCCGGAGCATCGCCCAGCGCATTTACCAGTGCTTCGCTGCTTTCAGACAGTTGATCGGGCTCGGCCAGCAGTTGATTGGTCAGCCACAGCGTCAGGCAATCGATTAAAAGCACGCGATCAGTACGTGCGTGCATGCCGATGGCTTCTGCAAGCGCTCGCGGCACCTCATGGGTCGTCCAGCTAGCAGGGCGCTGGTGGCGGTGTGACGCAATGCGCGCGGCCATTTCATCGTCCCACGCCTCGGCGGTGGCGAGGTAATGCACCTCCCGCCCGCTATCGCTGGCAAGTTGTTCAGCGTAACGGCTCTTGCCCGAACGGGCCCCGCCCAGCACTAGTTCCAGCACCCTGCACCTCTTTTCTAGCCAGCGTTAGCGATCACAATGAGATATACCACCAGTTCAACCATCACCTGTACCGCTCCCAGGCAATCGCCGGTGAAGCCGCCCAAGCGACGCCAAAACCACCTTCGCAACAACCACACGACCAACGCAATAGCCACTAGGCTCACTATTGTGGCCCAGTTCCCTAACGCCACCACACTGATAGCCACGGCAACCAGGATGTTAAGCCATAGCTCGGTGGCTTGAGGAGAATCACTAAGCGTCACCACCTTGCTATCGTGAAGACGCGCATAGGGAAGCAGCGTCATCATGATAACCGCCGCGGCTCGACTAATAGCGCCGGCTGCGATCAGCGTACCTATCAGCAGCCCGGGGTGCTGATCGAGCGCCACAACAGCGGCGGTTTTAATGAGCAATGATGCAATGAGCGCCAATGCCCCAAAACTGCCGATTCGGGAATCCTTCATGATGGCCAGACGCTGCTCTGGCGTACTTCCGCCCCCCATCGCGTCTAGCGTGTCGGCCAGGCCGTCTTCGTGCAGACCGCCGGTGATGACCAACATTAGAGCGATGGTTAGAGGCGCTGCCAAGATCGCCGGAAACCAGATTGAGATAACGGTATAAAATAGAACGCAAAAGCTGCCGACTGCAGCCCCGATCAGGCTGAAATAGCGGCGCGAATGCTGTAGATCGGTGTTACTGGGAGCGTTGGGTGATACGGGGATGCGTGTCAGAAATGCCAGCGCCAGCCGCATAAGATACAGCTGGCGCTTGAGCACATCGGTCATGAAGACAAACCTACTTCCGTAATGCTGGCCATATCGTTATAGCAGGCCAACGCGGTGCGGATAGTGGGCACCAGTAGCGCACTGCCTACCCCTTCACCAATGCGCAATCGCAGGCCCATTAGCGCTTTCACCTCAAGGTACTCGAGCAGCGCTGAGTGGCCCTGCTCGCCGCCGCTGTGAGCGAAGATCAGGTAGTCCTTGACCGAAGGTACCAGAGCGCATGCCAAACAGGCGGCAACGCCCGCCACAAAACCATCGATAACGCTAATAACACCTTGCTCTGCCGCTCCCAGTAGCGCCCCGGCCATCACCACAATTTCAAAGCCGCCCAAGCGCGCCGCCAGCGACAGCGGATCGTTCTTGGCTGAAGGAAGATGCAGCACCAGTGCTTTATCGACCAAAGTGCGCTTATGCGCCAGGGTATCAGCGTCTATGCCCGTGCCGATGCCGGTACAGGCCGCTGGCGCATAGCCGGTCAAGCCCGCCATCAGTGCTGCGGCAGCGGTGGTATTAGCGATGCCCATTTCGCCCACGCACATTAGATCCATGCCTGCCGCACAGCGCTCGCGCGCCACCTCAATGCCTTTGTTCATGCCCTCTGCTGCGGTTTCGAGCGACATTGCCGGTTCTTTGTGGATGGCACCGGTACCCGCTCCCAGCCGACAGGCTGTCACGCGCGGATGGGCGGGAATAGGCTGCTCAACGCCGCAATCCACAATTTCCAGCTCAACGCCCGACTGCCGCGCTGCGACACTTACCGCCGCATCGCCGGCCAGAAAGCGCTCAACCATCACCGGAGTGACCTCGCTCCCAGCCAGCGACACCCGCTCCGCCGCAACCCCGTGATCAGCGGCAAAGATAATCAGTCGTGGCGAGCTAACCTGCAGCGGCCCTGACTTTCCTTGCAAGTAAGCACAGCTCGCCCACTGCCGCATAATGGTCTCCAGTGCGCCCAACGCACCCGGAGGTTTGAGCTGATGATCGATACGGCGCTGAATGGCCTGGCGCTTATCCTTGGGCACAACTTGTTCAAGCCAAGGAATATCGATAGATAAGGTATTTAGAAAAGTCGCAGTAGGCATGGTCGAGGATCCAGCAAGAAGGGCGGCGCTAAAAGATAGCAACCGCCGCAGCGGTGCTCAAGCGTATATATGCGCTGTACGTCAAAATTCAACACGGCCTGCGCAAAGCGCTATTCATTGACGCGCGTAACGAACGTTAAATAGGATAGCAACACTGCGGTAAGGTGCCCTGCTTTACTCTTAAAGTTGGGATAATCGGGAAAGCGATGAAAATTCGCTGCTGTCCCCGCAACGGTAATCGAGTAACGCTACAAGGCCACTGCCTGATTGGGTGGGAAGGCGTAGCGATGGGCCTTTGAGCCGCCTCGTTAGCCCGGAGACCGGCCTTGCCAACCTACTATCAGCCTGCGTACGGGGAGATACGCAGCGCTCATCCTCGCTATCATGGGCGGCAGCGCACTGCCGCCGATTATTTGGTTACGATAGCAGCGAGCGCAATTCCCTACGCTGGCGTTTCGACTTTATAGGCGACGCGCTAATGAGCGATACCATGCGCTCCCCCAGTCAGTTTCCCTTCCCCTTTGTCGCGGTGATTGGTCAAACAGCATTGAAACGCGCCCTACTATTGGCGCTTATCGAGCCAAAACTGGGTGGGGTGCTCATCGAGGGGCCGCGCGGTGTCGCCAAGTCGACGCTTGCCCGCGGCTTGAGCGACTTTCTGCCCGAGTCAGGACGCTTCGTTGAGCTGCCGCTGGGCGCCTCCAGCGATCGCCTGACCGGTTCGCTCGACATTGAGCGTGCGCTCAAGCACCACGATGTCGGCTTCCAGGCCGGACTATTCGCCAAGGCCGATCAAGGCATTCTTTATAGCGATGAAGTCAATCTGCTCGACGACGCACTGGTCGACCTTCTCCTCGATGTGGCCGCATCCGGTATCAATCGCGTTGAGCGCGATGGTCTCAGCCATGCCCATTCGGCGCGCTTTTTACTCATCGGTACCATGAATCCCGAGGAAGGCGATTTGCGCCCGCAGCTTGCCGATCGCTTTGGTCTTGGGGTGCAGCTATCCGAGCAGCTCGCTGCACGGGATCGCATCGCCGCGGTGCGTGCACGCAGTGCCTTCGATAGCGATCCCGAGCACTTCATACAGCGCCATCAGCGCCAAACCGATGCACTTCGACAGAAGCTAGAAACGGCACGTAAACGCTTGCCCAGCATTACCATCCCAGAAGCACTCGAAATCAACATCGCTGAGCGCTGCGTGAATGCAGGCGTTGAAGGTATTCGCGCTGATCTGGCCTGGCGTCGAGCAGCATTGGCGCATGCTGCGCTGGAACAGCGCGATGCCGTTATTCAGACGGATATAGACGCCGTAGCAACACTGGTGCTGGGACACCGCACTGCGACCAACCCCGCTACGCCTCCCAGTAATCCGCCGCCCTCTCAGACAAACGGTAGCGGTAGCAGCGATGGCTCTTCGCCCGCCGCTAATCGCTATGGTGATTCGTCGTCGCAAAGCTCGTTGCTTGGCAGTGCCACAACTATAGAGTCGCCGCAGCAGGAAGGCAGTCAAACGGCCGGCGAGCGTGGCAGCCAGCTGCACTTTCAGGAACTGCCGCGCGCATTTCATTACCAGCGCCGTGAATATCGTCGCCACCTAAGCGACGGTCAGCGCCAGCAGGCTCAGTTGAGCGACCGCCACGGCGCGATCGATTGGGCCAGTACCTTGTGCCATCGCGACAACCTTGGTCAGCAGACACTGCACCATCTGGTGCGCCGGCCGCGCCAGCAGCGCTGTGATCATCAGCAATTGATTATCCTCGATTTGTCCGCTTCTACCCTACGCGGAAACGCAGCCAATGCAGCTGCCGCCGACGTAGTAAGACTTGCCCGCCTGGCGCGCCGCCAGCGCCAGCGCTTCGCGCTACTCGGCTTCGGTGCACAGGGTATTGGCTGGATTCATCAGGGCCGCCGCGCCCCCAACCGCCCCGAGGCACGGTTAGCGACCCAGCAGATTGGAGGCGCCACACCGTTGCTGGAGGCACTGCACAAGGGCCGCCAACTACTGCTTAAACGACAGCGCCAATCGTCTGATGCTCGCCTCACCAGTTGGCTATTTAGCGATGGCCGCGTAACGCAGCTTCCAGAACCACACCCCTGGCCTGGGCAACTGCAGGTGATCGATACCGAAGCAGGTCGCGTGCGGCTGGGGCGCGCCAGCGCCATCGCCGAGCGGCTTGGCGGTCGCTACACGCACCTTTCGCAGCACAGGGAAACCTTCTCACATGAGTCATTCTGACCAGCAGCGCCATCAGCAGCGCATGGCGGCAAAGAAACGCGTTGTTGATGAGCGCATTGCCCATGCCCAAACCGAGCGCGGCGTGCTGATTCTGTTAAAAGGCAACGGCAAGGGCAAAAGCAGTTCGGCGTTCGGCACCATGGCCCGCGCACTTGGTCACGGGCAACGCGCGGGAGTGGTTCAGTTCATCAAGGGCCGCCGCGAGACGGGCGAACATCTTTTTTTCGCCGATCATCCACGCGTTGACTTTCACGTCATGGGACATGGCTTCAGTTGGGAATCCCAGGATCTTGAGCGCGATCGCAACGCAGCTCAGGCGGCCTGGCAACAAGCGCGCCAGCTACTGGAGGACAAGCGCTACCATATTGTCATCCTCGACGAGCTCTCTTACATGCTGAAGTACGGCCATCTCGATCCGCAGCAGGTCGCCGGTGCGCTCAGCGCACGACCTCATCATCAAAACGTGATGATTACCGGCCGCACCATGGACAACGCCCTGGTCGCGATTGCCGATACCATTAGCCGCATCGATGACGAAAAGCACGCGTTCCGCCTTGGGGTAAAAGCACAGCCGGGAATCGAATACTAATGGCGTCTCCCAACTGCCCTGCGCTGTTTATCTCGGCCCCCGCCTCAGGGCAAGGCAAGACCACCGTCACCGCTGCACTGGCGCGCCTGCATCAGCGCCACGGCAGAACCGTGCGCATCTTCAAGACCGGCCCTGATTATCTCGATCCGCTGGTGTTACAGCAGGCATCGGGCGCTATCGCCGAGCCGTTGGATTTGTGGATGACCGGGGAAGCAGGCTGCCGAGAAGCGCTGGCGCTGGCAGCTCAACAGGCGGACCTTATTCTGATTGAAGGCGCAATGGGGCTTTACGACGGCACCCCAAGCAGCGCTGACCTTGCGATCGCCTTCGGCATCGACGTTGTTGCGGTATTTAACGCGCGCGGCATGGCGCAGAGCATCGCCGCGCTTGCCCATGGCCTGGCGAGCTACCACCCTCGCTTGACGCTGACCGGCATTGTTGCCAATCAGATCGGCAGCGCTCGCCACCACGATTTGATCGAGACCGCATTGCCTGCCCAGCTGCCGCTGCTGGCCTCTATCAAGCGCAATCCCAGCAATGCACTGCCCAGCCGCCACCTGGGACTGATTCCGCCCGATCAGCACAACGATCTGGAGGCGATTATTGAGCGCGTTGCCGATGAGCTCGAAGGCACTGCGCTTGCGCAGCTTCCGCGATCAGTCAGCTTTCCAATTCCACAGCAGGCTGATGTTTTACCGCAGCAGTTAGCGGGCGTTCGCATTGGCATTGCGCGTGATCAAGCTTTTAGCTTTATCTATCCCGCCAATCTGCGCTTGCTTGAAGCAATGGGCGCTGAGCTGCACTTTTTCTCACCCCTGCACGACCAGCAGTTGCCCCGCGTCGATGCGCTGTGGCTGCCCGGCGGCTATCCCGAGCTGTACGCTGGCACACTCGCCGACAATGCCCCCATGCTGGCGGCGCTGAACGATCATTATCAATCAGGCAGGCCTATCCTGGCCGAATGCGGCGGACTTCTGTATGTGCTTGAGGAATTGATCGATATCGAAGGACAGTGCCACCCAATGGCAGGCCTCATGTCGGGCAGCGCTGCGATGCGCGAGCGCTCGGGCTGTCAGGGTATGCAAAGCGCCCCGCTTCCCGAAGGTCAGTTGCGCGGTCATGCCCACCATCGCTCGGTGGCAAGCGGCACACCTGAGCCGATTGCTTACGGTATTCGCCCAAGCCACCCCGCGCCCGGCGAGGCGGTGTTTCGTCAGGGCCGGCTAACCGCCAGCTATATTCATCTGTTCTTCCCGTCGAACCCCACTGCCACGGCGGCGCTGTTTACTCCCGACAAGGTGGACGCCTCGTGAGCGCTCGACAGCTCGCCATCGGGATTGGCTTCAGGCATCAGTGCGCAGCCTATGAGCTGATGGCGCTGATCGAAAGCGCCCTGCAGCGCAGCCAACTGCTGGGTGCGGATGTCAGCTGGATAGCCAGCCATCACACCAAACGGGACGATCCACTATTAGCGGAAGCAGCCCAGCGGTTTGGCTGCCAGCGCATCACCTTCGATAGCCAGCAGTTGGCTGCTCAGGATGGCGTTACTCGCCCTTCACACGCCGTCGAGCAGCGATTAGGCACCGCAAGCGTCGCCGAAGCTGCCGCGCTGGCGGCACTACACGAAGCCGGCTATCGCAGCGCCCGCTTAGTGCTCGCCAAGCAGCGTTCGGCTAATGCCACGCTTGCCATTGCCGAGGCCTGACCATGCTGCCCCAACGCTTAGCACCTAGCCTTCCAACGCATGCACGCCGCTTTATAGCGGCCACCTCCACGCCTGTCGGCCGCGACAGCGCGCGATGCTGGCTAGCGATGCAACGGCACCAGCCGATGCAGTCGGAACCAGGCAATTGCCAGCGCGGCAATCAACAGCACCACGATAAAGCCCACCACCCCGGGCCAGCCCGCCAAATGCCAAAAAATGCCGCCGCTGGTACCGGCGACCGACGAGCCCAGATAGTAAAAGAACAGATACAGCGAGGCAGCTTGACCGCGCGCCACGCTGGCGCGTCGTCCAACCCAGCTGGAAGCGGTGGCATGGGCGGCAAAGAAACCAAAGGTCAGCAGCGTTACTCCCGCGATAACCAGCACAATTGGCTGGAACAGCGTCAGCAGTGCGCCTGCCATCAGCAGCAGCACGAAGCCCCAAAAGACATTGCGATGACCGTATTTATCCGCCATTGCTCCGCCCCACGTCGAGCTATAGATGCCGCTCAGATAGACCACCGAAATCAGCCCCACCAGCGCCTGACTGTAGAAGTACGGTGCCTCAAGCAGGCGATAGCCGATGTAGTTAAACAGGGTGACGAAGGCACCCATCAGCAGGAAACCTTCGGCAAACAGCCAAGGCAAGCCTGGGTCTTTAACGTGCAGCCTGATGCCGCTCAGCAGCCCCTGCAGGCTGAAGGCGCGCGGTTCGAAATTACGCGACGCAGGCAGCCAACGCATGAAGGCCAACGCCGCGAGCAGCGCCAGACCGCCCAGTATCAGCATCACGGCGCGCCAGGGCAGCACGTCGACCAGCACCCCGCTAATCACCCGACCGCTCATGCCGCCGATGGCGTTGCCCGCAATATAGATGCCCATCGACACCCCCAGCGCGCGCGGCGACAGCTCTTCGCTCAGATAGGTCATCGCGACAGCGGCCAGCCCCGACAGCGACAAGCCCACCAGCGCCCGCGACAGCAGAATCAGCGACCAATTGGGCATCAGCGCGGTCAGCAGCGTGAACAAGGCGGCGCTCAAAAGCGCCAGCGACATGATGTTCTTGCGCCCCAGCGCATCGGAGAGCGACCCGGTTACCAGCAGCCCCAATGCCAGAGTGGCAGTCGATACCGACAGCACCAGGCTAGATTGCGCCGCATCGATAGCGAAAGCAGAAGACAGCAGTGGCATCAGCGGCTGTACGCAATAAAGCAGCGCGAAGGTAGCGAAGCCCGCCGAGAACAGCGCCAGCATCGTGAACCTGTACTCACGGGAGCCCTTCTCGATATAGCGCCCGCCATACCCTGTCAGGGCGGCTACTTCATCTTCAAGCATGCTTCCAGCAGCGGCTTCGACGCTGGTGCGATTATCCTGCTGCGATGCCGGCGATTCATCAGCATCAGGCTGGGGTTCTGTGCCGCAAGCGGAAGCGTTGGGAGCTAAACGACGATGATTCACTGCGCATCTCATGGAAAAGGGAAAGAACGCTCACCACAGCGGTGGGCGAAGCGGAAAACAACTCAGATTACGCCGAAAAAATCGCAGCGGGCAAGATTGGCCGGCTGCTTCACTTTTGATTCAGCTTATTCACTTCGTTGAGCAGGTGTCTATTACACCTCCTAATAACACCTTTGGAGTTCATCATGACCACGCCAGCATCACTCGCCCGCATACCCGCCACCGTCGTTACCGGTTTTCTGGGCAGCGGCAAAACCACCCTGCTCTCCCATCTGATTCGCCAGTCGCCGGATAAGCGCATCGCTGTGATCGTTAACGAATTTGGTGAGCTGGACGTCGACGCCGAGCTACTGCGCTGCTGCCAAAACGAGCAGTGCGAAGCCGGTCAGCCCGAACAAGGCAGCATTTACGAGCTTGCCAACGGCTGCATCTGCTGCACCGTCGAAGAAGAGTTTTTGCCCGTTATGCTCGAGCTGGTACAGCGGCGTGACAGCATCGATCATATCCTGATCGAAACCTCGGGCCTGGCGCTGCCCAAACCGCTGGTGCAAGCGTTCAATTGGCCGGAAATCAAACGCTTTTGTACCGTCGATTCGGTCATTACCGTGGTCGACGGCGCCGCCTTCGCGGCTGGCAAGGTGGCAACCAGCGAAGAGCGCATTGCCGCGCAGCGCGCCGCTGACACCTCGCTTGACCACGATCCTTCACTGGAAGAGTTGCTCGACGACCAGTTGGGCGCCGCCGATCTGGTGGTCATTACCAAAAGCGATTTGCTCGATGCGCCGCAGCGCCAGCAGGTAGAAGCGCAGCTGGAAGCGCGCCTGGCCGACAGCGTCAAGGTAATGTTTGTCTCGCAGGGAGAGTGCGACCCCGCAGCACTAACGGGGCTGGGGCTTGAAACCGAAGCACGCATTGAGGCCATTCATTCGCACCACGATGACCATCACGCGGAGGGCCGCGATCATCATCACGCCCACGATGATTTCGATAACCTGGTTGTTCACCTGAAGGAAGTCGATCCCGACACCCTAAGCCGCCAACTGGCACAACTCATTCGCGAGCAGCAGATTTATCGCGTCAAGGGCTTCATCGATAGCGGCAAGCCCATGCGTCAGGTGATTCATGCTGTTGGTGCACGCATTGATCACTATTTCGATCGCCGCTGGCAAGCGCAGGAAACACCCGCCACCCGATTAGTGATTATCGGGCGCGCGCTCGACCGTGGTCTGATTGAAGACGCGTTGAAGCGCGCTGAACGTTAAGCTCGAGGATTAGCGCTTCATGCATCTTTTTGCGGCTCAGCCCGGCGGCTTCAGTAACGACGAAGGCATCATCGATCTCGATCAGCAGCCTGCGCGTATTGTCGTACTGTCGGCCGCCGACAGCGTGCTAAGCCTGTTGGCACACTGCGCCGACGGCCTGCCGGCTCATTACCCATCGCTGCGGCTGGCCAATTGGCTCAACCTGACCAAGCCGGCCGCCTTCGATCTTTATGCCCACAAGGTGCTCGATAGCACCAGTAGTGAGGCCCCTAACGGCGCGGAAATCGTGGTGCTGTCACTGCTGGGCGGCGAGAGCTATTGGCGCTACGGCCTTGAGCAACTTACCCAATGGGCGCGCAGCAGCAATCGCCAGCTGGTAGTAGTACCCGGCGAAGACTACGCCGATCCCGCGCTGCTAACCGCCGGTACCGTGAGCGAACAGCAGGCCACGCTGGTGTGGCGGCTATTGCGCGAAGGCGGCCAGCACAATGCTGATTCGCTGTTTGATTGGCTGCAGCTAATGCTCAACGGCGACTTGGCCGCGCAGCCTCGCGAGCCGCAGGTGCTACCGAGGAGCCTGCTTTATCATCCTCGCCACGGCGAGCTAACGTTGGCGGCCTACCAGCGAGAGTGGCAGCGGCGCGGTCGTAGCGACTACCCCTGCGCGATCCTAACGCTTTACCGGAGCCATTTGCAGGCGGCGGATACCGCGATGTTCGAGCAACTGATCGAACGTATCGAACAGCAGTCGCTTAACGTATTACCGTTCGCGGTCGCCTCACTGAAGGAACCCGGCTGTCTCAAACGCCTCAATCAGCTGCTGGACGCCAGCGACGCAGCCATTGTGCTGAACACCACCGGTTTTGCCATCAGCGCAGGCGTCAACGACAACGATGCGGGGGTTCCCGAGCAGTCGCCAGCGCCGCTGTCGCGTGCGGTACCGGTGCTGCAGCTAATTCTGGCCAGTACGACGCGAGAACAGTGGCTTGCGCAGCCGCGTGGGCTTATGGCACGCGATATCGCGATGCACATCAGCCTGCCCGAGATCGACGGGCGTATTATCACCCGCGCGGTAGCCTTCAAGCAGCAGGCCCAGCACCACACGCGCAGCCAAATGGATAGCGTGCGCTTTGGCCTCGACCCAGAACGCGCCGATTTTGTGGCAAAACTGGCGAGCGCGTGGATTCGGCTTTCCCGCATCGACAATGCCGAAAAACGTATTGCGCTAGTGCTGGCCAATTACCCCGCCAGCGATTCGCGCATCGGTAACGGTGTTGGGCTGGATACCCCACACTCGGCACTGAATATTCTTCACTGGCTGAAAGCAGATGGCTACTTCCTAAGCGATGCACCGCAGTGTGCGTTTCCTCACTCCAGCGGCCAGCTCATGCAAGCACTGCGCGCCGCGCTGAATCCCACTCAGCCAAACGCCAGCGAATGGCTCTCTGAAGGCGACTACCTTGCCGCCTTCGCCACCCTGCCCACCGCCAATCAACACGCCGTGATTGAGCGCTGGGGGCCACCGCAGCACGACCCACTGTTTGATCGCCAGCGCGGCGCTTTTCGCATCAGTGCGTTGCGCTTCGGCAACATCATAATGGGCGTTCAACCCGCGCGCGGCTTCGAGATTGATCAGCAGGCGCTCTATCACGACCCTGACCTGGTGCCTCCGCACGGCTATCTGGCGTTTTACCTGTGGCTGCGCCATCACATCGGCATCGATGCGGTGGTCGACGTTGGCAAACACGGCAATCTTGAGTGGCTGCCCGGCAAAGGCAGCGCTCTATCGCGTGAATGCTGGCCCGATGCGCTGCTTGGCCCGCTACCGCACCTCTATCCCTTCATCGTCAACGACCCCGGCGAAGGCGCACAGGCCAAACGACGTGCGCAGGCGGTGATTATCGATCACCTAATGCCACCGATGGCGCGCGCTGAGCTTTACGGTGATCTTGCCGCACTGGAAGAGCTGGCCGACGAATACTATCAAGCACTCGGGGTTGATCCGCGACGCGAGAGGCGCTTGCGCACCCTGATTGCCGACAAGCTGCGCGATACCGAGCTGATTCACGAACTGGGCGTCGCCAGCAACGCCGACGAACAAACCCTGCTCGATAGCCTCGATGCGTGGCTGTGCGATATCAAGGAGGCGTCCATCAGGGACGGGCTGCACGTGCTGGGAGAATGCCCTGACGGGCCACAGCTTAGTGACACCCTGGTCTCACTGCTGCGCCTCCCACGCGGTGCCAAAGCCCAGCAGGCAGGTATCTTGCACGCCTTGGCCCGCGACCTTGAGCTGCCCGACGACTACGATCCGCTGGCGCTCAACAAAGGCGCCTGGAATGGCCCCAAACCATCGGCGCTTGCGGCCGCCAGCGACGCGCCCTGGGTAAGTCAGGGCGACACCAGAGAGCGACTCGAACTGCTGGCCGGCCAGTTGGTCGATACCCTACTGCGGACGAACGCCAGCGCAATGCCTGCCTTCCCAGCCACCTCAGCGGTACTCGAAAATGCCCGCCAGTGGCTGCTGCCCGCCCTTCGCCGCAGCGCCGAGCAAGAGCGCGGGGCGTTACTGGCGGCACTGCGCGGTCGCTACGTTAGCGCCGGCCCTAGCGGTGCCCCAACACGGGGGCGCTGGGATGTACTGCCGACCGGACGTAATTTCTATGCCGTCGATAGTCGCGCTATTCCATCGAAAACCGCGTGGACGCTGGGCCAGCAGGCCGCCGAGGAGATGATCGAGCGCTATCTGCAAGAGCACGGCGATTTCCCGCGCACTCTCGGCCTATCAGTGTGGGGCACCGCCACCATGCGCACCGGCGGCGATGACATCGCACAGGCAATGGCGCTGATGGGCATTGCGCCAGTATGGGCGGAAGGTAGCCAGCGCTTGATCGACTACCGCATTATTCCCGCCTTCCAACTTGGCCGACCGCGCGTTGACGTTACCCTGCGCGTATCGGGGCTGTTCCGCGATGCCTTCCCCAACGTAATCGCGCTGCTCGACGCGGCAGTGCGCCAGTTGGCTGATTATCATGAGCCCGGCGACGGCAATCCGATTCGCGATGCGGTTCAGGCCGACGCGGCCGCCTGGCGGCGGCAGGGCCTTGACGAGCAGCAAGCGCTGCGCCGCGCCAGCTACCGCATTTTTGGCGCGCGACCGGGCGCCTACGGCGCTGGCGTACAGGGCGTTTTGGACAATGGTGCCTGGCAATCCAAGCGCGATCTGGGAGCCGCCTACGTGCAGTGGGGAGGCTACGCGTACGGGCAGGATCTCGACGGCAGCCAGCAGGGACAAGCTGAATTTGCAGCGTTCGAGGCGCGCTTGGGCGCGCTGGAGGTGGTGCTGCATAATCAGGACACCCGCGAGCACGACATTCTCGATTCCGCTGATTACAGCCACTTTCAGGGCGGCATGGCGAGCGCCAGCGAAGCACTTTCAGGCCGCTCTCCAACACTTTACTTCGGCGATCATTCGAACCCCGCCAGCCCGCGCATCAATACGCTCAAGGAAGAATTCAATCGGGTGCTGCGCTCGCGCTTGCTTAACCCCAAATGGCAGCATGCCATGCGCCAGCACGGCTATAAGGGCGCCTTCGAAATGGCCGCCAGTATCGATAATCTGTTCGCCTTCGACGCCACCACCGGAATTGTCGATGACTACCAATACCGTGACGTAAAGCGCTCATTGCTGGATGATCCGATCAATGCTGACTTCTTCGCCGCGCACAACCCGGGCGCTCAGCGCGATATTGCCGAGCGATTGTTGGAAGCAAGCCAGCGCGGGCTGTGGCAAGCCGATGAGGTGCAGCGTCAGGAGTTGAGCGAGCTGCTGTTGGCGCTCGATGCTCGCGAGGAAGGCGCTGGTTAGCCACAGCCTTTAGTGTATGAAGGCAATTGGCTTCACACGCTCTCGACAACGCACGCTGTGCCAAGGGCGCAACTGATTTAGACTACCGCTATTACCACTGAAGGAAGACCGCTATGCCTTCTCGCCATATATTGGTCGCTGTCGATCTTAACGCCCGCTTTGCGGTCACGCTGATTCGCTACGCACAAGCCTTCGCCACTGCGATGGGCGATTCGCTGGCGGTGCTTTACGTCAACGAGACCGCAAAAGACCAGGCTGCGTCGCATCACGCGGCGCAACACTGGTACCAACAGCTGAACAGCCAGCTTGAAAGCCCTCTTGAAGAGCAGCAGCTCAGCGTGCGTAGCGGCGCTATCGACGCCACCATCGTTGACGAAATCGGCCAACGCGACATCGACTTACTGATGATCGGCGCGGAATCACGTACCTCGCTGGCGCGTTTGTTCAAAGGCGCTGGCACCAGCAAGATTACCCGCTCGGCGCCCTGCGACGTGCTGGTAGTCAGCAAACAGCGATTGGGTATCGCCTGATGCATAAGGGATTGCCGCTCGGAATCCGTTTATCTGCTGTACATTCAGCATGAATATCTCCCACTTCAATGCCAGCACCACTCTCATGGTGCAAGGCACCACCTCTGATGCCGGCAAGAGTGCCTTTGTTACTGCACTGTGCCGGCTACTGGCACGTCGGCAGTATCGGGTAGCGCCCTTCAAGCCGCAAAACATGGCGCTCAACAGCGCTGTCGCCGAAGACGGCGGCGAAATAGGCCGCGCCCAGGCCGTTCAGGCGCAGGCCGCCCGAGTACCGGTGCTGACGGCGTTTAATCCGGTGCTGTTGAAGCCCAACTCGGATCTTGGCGCTCAGGTGATCGTACGCGGACGCGCTATCGGGCACTTCCCCGCCAGTGAATATCACGCTCTGAAGCCCTCGCTATTGCGCGAGGTGATAACGCAACACCATACGCTCAGCCAACAGTTCGATTACGTGGTGGTTGAGGGCGCAGGTAGCCCCGCCGAAATTAACCTGCGCGCCAACGATATCGCCAATATGGGCTTCGCCGAAGATATCGATTGCCCAGTGGTATTGATCGCTGATATCGATCGAGGCGGCGTATTTGCGCACCTGGTGGGCACCCTGGCGCTGCTTTCCCCCTCCGAGCAGCAGCGCGTGCAAGGATTTGTGATCAACCGTTTTCGCGGTGATCCCGCGCTGCTCGAGCCAGGCATCGAGTGGCTGGAGCAGCACACCGGTAAACCGGTGCTCGCGGTGGTGCCCTATCTGGCCGATTTTCACCTTGAGGCAGAAGATGGCCTATCGCGCGGCGGCGATACGCACGCGGGCAGTTTCAAGGTGGTAGTCGCTTGCCCACCGCGCATCAGCAACCACACCGACCTCGACCCACTGCGGCTGCATGCCGATGTGTCGCTGCACTTTGCGCGCGATGGCAGTGAGGCCGCCCACGCCGATCTGATTATTCTGCCCGGCAGTAAAAACACCCGTGCCGATCTTAAGTGGCTGAAAGCGCGCGGCTGGGCGCAGGCGCTTAACCGCCACCTTCGCTACGGCGGCAAGGTAATGGGCATTTGCGGCGGTTTTCAGATGCTCGGCAACACCATCGACGATAGCGAAGGTGTCGAGGACGACGCCGGCAGCAGCGAAGGATTTTCACTGCTGGCCATGACTACCCGCCTAACGCCCGAAAAGCAGCTGCGCAGGGTATACGGAAAATGTTTGCTAGGAGAGACCGATGCCGAGTTGGAGGGCTACGAAATTCATCTTGGCAGCAGCGCTATAAGCGATGAAAACAACGCCCCCTTCCTGCTGGATGAAGGCCGACCGGAAGGCTTACTTAGTCAGGATGGTCAGGTGCTGGGCACCTATCTGCACGGCATCTTCGATCACCCGCAGGCGCTAGCGGCATTGCTCGCTTGGGCCGGTCTCGAAAGCCCCGCTCCCTTCGATTACCGCGCGGTGCGAGAACAGCAGATCGACCGCCTGGCCGATGCGGTGGAGACATCGCTACGCGACAGCTGCAGTCAGGTGCCTGTATTGGACGCGATTATCGATACCGCGCCAGCGACATGATACTGCCCCGGTAAACTACACAACCAGCAAATCCAAGTTCGATGCCAGCGCCTGCCTACCGCACCTTCGGGCAGCCGCCAACGGACTGTGCTAACCGCCCCTGCCTATCGCTACGAGCGCTATTCGCCCAAAAAAAGGGAGCCAAAAGGCTCCCCGCTGCCAGCTAACGTCACGCTTACTCGACGCTAGTGTTGGCCGACTGTTGCTGCTGAGCAGCTTGCTGTGGTGCCGCCTGCTGAGGCTGTTGCTGAGCTGCTTGCTGTGGCTGCTGCTGTGATGCGGCGGCGTTAGCGGGCTGCGCACCATTAGTCTGCCCAGACAGGCAGTTCTGGATGCTGTCGGTCACCTTGCCAAGTGCGGCATAGGCAGCCTTCGGCGTGGCGCTGTCCCAGGCCCCAATCGGCGAGTAATCGTGCACGTTGTGGCTGCGCGAAGATGCTACGCCCAACTGATCGAAGTAGTAATAGTTGCTGCTACCGATGGTCTGCAGCTCAAGACGATAGGCAAGCGTTCTTCCGGTTTCGTCGGTCGTTGCCAGTTCGGTCCAGCCACTAACGTGCTCGGTAAGCGGCTCGGTAGAATTCGATGACGCATCAGTGTCAGCTGCCGCCTGCTGCTCGGGGCCAGAAGCCGCGCTCTGCGTGCTGGCACTGCGCTCAATATTGGACGACAGACAGCTCTGTACTTGCCCGGGCTCATTGGAGGTGAGCGCGCGACGAACAGCAATGGAGCCAATAAAGACACCGTTGTCGGTGCTTACAACGTTAACGCCGGGAGCCGTTTCAACTTCGCGGGAAATAACATTGTGAGACGCGCACCCGGAAAGCGATGCCAAGCACACTAGTCCACCTGCAAGAACTTTTGTTTTCATCAGATACATCCAATTCAGATTGTCGATCTATTAAACCATGCCATTACCATAAGGCAAAACCGAGCAAAGTGTTAGGGCTATCGGCTGCGGCAGGCACTGGAGCGAACGGCTATCCCCCCTCTAAAACGGCCACTCAAGATATAAACAAGGGGCAAACAAGCAGCAAAAACGAGTCGCGCACGCGGCTACACCACGCTTGGGCCTATGCACATCGCGATGGTAGTGCGACAATCCGCTTTTCTTTAATGCTTTGAATGCCCGAGGTATTGCATGACCGACGCGACACTGCTTGCCAATTTTCGCCATTGGCAACGATTCTCCCAGCAGGAACGGCTCAACCGAGAGCATCGCGCCGCGATCGGCAGACTCGAGCAGTCAGGCGCAATGGCCAACCGCCTTGCCGAAGCCTATCGCAACATGGCAGCCAAAGGTGCCGAAGAAGGCGCCTGCTACCGCACGCTGTTTTCCCGCACGCAAGAGGATGGCTCAACGCTTAGCTGCGAAGGCTGGCTCTTCGTGCGCCGAGTGATCGCCGAAAAAGGCAGTACGCGCGTGCGCGGTTCAATGCTGGAAGTCTTTGATCTGCAGAGCGGTCGAATCGAGCCGCAGGACGCCACCCCTACTGCCGTTACGCTGGAGCTGTTTGACCAGATTTCCACCGGACGCGGCGTACTAATGAGCTGTCGCGTAGATCGTCATGACGAGCGCGGCGACACTCACTTCATTACCTTCCTCGATGCCGTCGAGAACTACAAAGGGCTGATGAAGGAATAGCCGCTACTTGGCCACCGCCTTACCCAAACCAGGTGAGGCGGTGTTTTTCATGGTTAACGGTTGGTTAGTGGCAGCGTCGCAAGCCGAGCCGGATAGCGTAACAGCACTACTGCTGAGATAACGGTATAAAATGGCCTTCAGCTTCGCTATGCACAAGATTCGCTTCGCCCAAACGACGCGCGCTACCGTTCAATGCTAAGCTGTACGTCTGTTGTTCAGCGCGTCGCTAACCCGCGCTGCACTACCTATACAGGCGATTCAATCAGGAGCTTTTTATGGCAGACCCCTTCGTTGAGCGAGGCGAGCAGATCAAACAAGCGCTTCTCTCCATGGAGCGCTCTGCTCAAGAGCAGGATCTATTCTCGTTAGGGTATATGATTCCCCAAATTGAGCTAGTGCTGGAAATGGCGGACTACGATGCCCAACAGGTAACCGCCACCGATTTTGACGACACCTATTGGGAGTGGCTGCAACATGTCTTTTCGCAGGACGGCATGTCCGAGCAGGATCGCGAATTGACTACCCGCCTGTGGGAACAGGCGCGTCAGGCCGCCTGACGTTTTAGCTACGCCCAACGGATGCAACCGCGAATGCGCTGCTCGATTTACCGTACCGCTCCGCACAAGGATAAGTGAATGACTAGTACGCCTGCCACTACCCGCCCTGCGCCAACTGCCACGCTTTCAGCAGTGGTTTCGCCGGAGGGCTCCCTTGAAGTGTTATCGCAGAACGAAGTGCAGTTTCTGCGCGACACCTCAAGCCACGGCATTCACAAGGTGCTGCGCCAATGCGCGCTGGCCATCCTGAACGCAGGGGTGGCCACCGACGATGCGCGCAGCACGCTGGAGCGCTATCCCGATTTCGATATCGAAATCTTGCAGGAAGATCGCGGTGTGCGCCTCAAGCTGACCGCCGCGCCCGCTCACGCGTTCGTCGATGGCGAGATGATTCGCGGCATTCGCGAACAGCTATCGTCGGTGCTGCGAGACCTGGTGTTCGCCAAAGCACAGGACATCGATGGTGTTTCCCACCTGACCGGCCAAAAGCTGAGCGATAGCGAAGCAACCACCAATATCGTGTTCGGGCTACTGCGCAATGCGCGTCTTTTTACTCCGTCGAAAACGCCTAATCTGGTGGTGTGCTGGGGAGGCCATTCGATTTCGCGGGAGGAGTACGACTACAGCAAGGCAGTGGGCTATCAGTTGGGCCTCAGAAGAATGGATATCTGTACCGGCTGTGGGCCAGGTGCCATGAAGGGGCCGATGAAGGGCGCCAACGTCGCCCACGCCAAGCAGCGCTATGCGCCGGCCCGCTATCTCGGCATTTCCGAGCCCGGCATCATTGCTGCCGAGTCCCCCAACCCGATCGTTAATCAACTGACGATCATGCCCGACATCGAGAAGCGTCTTGAGGCCTTTGTGCGCGTAGGCCACGGCATTATTGTTTTCCCGGGCGGGGTCGGTACGGCCGAGGAGATACTCTATTTGCTGGGTATTCTGCTGCACCCTGATAACCGCGACATTCCTTATCCGGTCATCTTTACCGGCCCAGCGTCGAGCGCAGACTATTTCCATCAAATCGATGAATTTATTGGCGCTACGCTTGGCAGCGAGGCGCAGAATCGCTATCGCATCATCATCGACGATCCGCTCGAAGTGGCGACGTCGATGGCCGCGGGCGTCAACGAGGTCACGCAATTCCGCCGCGAGCATCAGGACGCCTTCTACTTCAATTGGCGACTGGTGATTCCCGACGCCTTCCAGAAGCCCTTCGTACCCACCCACGCTGCGATGGCCGATCTTGATCTCCATGGCGACATCGATAAAGCCGAGTTGGCGGCTAACTTACGCCGCGCGTTCTCGGGTATTGTGGCCGGCAATGTGAAGGATCAAGGCATCGCTGAAATAGAGCGCCATGGCCCCTTCAAGCTGAATGCGGAACCCGAGCTAATGCGCCGACTCGATACCCTGCTCAAGTCGTTCGTAAAGCAGCAGCGCATGAAGCTGCCCGGCAGTGATTACGTGCCCTGCTACACCCTCGGCTAGCTCGGGCCAATACGCCACCGCCCGCGCCATCCACTAGCAGGACGGCGCGGGCGGTTTGCGTTAAGGGCGCTACTTTGGGCCTATAACAAAGGCTACAGGAGCTTGACCCACTCCTCGGCCCAATCAAGTGCTTCCTGATAGGGTTGCAGCACCTCGGTGGCGTCTATTTCCAACCGTTCACCAACGCGTTGGGCACCGTACTCGGTCAGTAGCTCATCGAGACGACGCCCCGCGCCGCAGTAGGTGGGATAGCTTGAGTCACCAAGGGCGATTAGCCCGTATTTCAAACCAGCGATGGGCGCACCCGTAGCATCCAGCGTATGCGCAAAATCGGCAAAGTTAGGCGGGAAGTCGCCGCTGCCAGTAGAACTGACACAGAACACCGCCAGATCGGGCAATTGATCAGTAAGATCCGACAGCTGCGGCTCATCGTACACCGTTACCTGATACCCGGCCTGCTCGAGGCAAGGCATCAGTTCTTCGGCAACTTCCAGTGAGCCACCAAAGACCGTGGCGGCAAAAATCTTGGCGGAGGGCATCGTTACTCTCTATGTGAAACGCGGGCTTAGCGAAATCCTAGCATAGAAGTGGCCGTTCTCTCAGCGTGAACCCACCTCTTCCCACTTCTGCACTATGTCACTATTACCCCGTGGCTATTGAGGTCGTTAGCAACAATAGCCAATCAGCGGTTGGCAAATGCCAAGGTTACGCTTAACGCGAGATTAACGTTCAGAAAATGATAAACTGCGCTTAACGGACAGCTATCTCGAATTACACGCGCAGTGGAGAACCAACATGCTATCAGGTCTTTCAGCCGGCCATATTTTAATCACGCTTGCCGTGATTCTATTGGTATTCGGCACCGGAAAACTTCGCAACGCCGGTAGCGATATTGGCGCGGCTATCAAGCAATTCAAACGCTCGGTTAACGAAGATGAGAGCTCCAGCCCCACGAAGCAAGGTACTGATCGAGACAACGATCAGCCGCGCTAATGGGTAGCCAGGCAAAAAAGAACGCGCAGTGCAGTAATGCATGCGCGTTGCTGATGCTGGACGTACCAATGCCCTAATGATGCGAGCAGTGCGGCTACTGCTTGAACTCTTCGACCTGACTCTTGAGCTTTTGCCCTGGCCTGAAGGTGACCACGCGGCGCGCAGAAATCGGGATATCTTCGCCCGTTTTCGGGTTGCGCCCCGGCCGCTCGTTCTTGTCGCGCAGATCAAAGTTACCGAAGCCGGATAGCTTTACTTGCTCGTTTTCCCGCAAGCAGCCACGAATTTCATCGAAAAAGGTTTCGACCAACTGCTTGGCGTCCCGCTTCGATAAATCCAGGGCAGTGTTCAAATGCTCAGCCAATTCCGCTTTGGTTAGCGCGCTCATTACACCTATCCTCGTCAACTGCTCGTCAGTATAAGAATATTCCCAGCAACGAAGGGCTGCGTCTCAACACAGCCCCGGCGATAACGCGTTCGTTGCACTACCCTCGCAGTGTAGCGCCACAGTGTTGCGATGCGCTATCCACGGCATCGGCGACCCACTGCTCAATTTCGCTATCATTGAGGGTGCGCGAAGGATGCTGCCAGGTCAAGCCCAAGGCAACGCTCTTGTGCCCTTCTGCCACGCCTTTGCCCTGATACACATCGAAAAGATGCACATCGGTGAGCCATTCACCGGCGCTGCTACGCAACTGATCAAGCAGCTCCGCCACCGGCTGTGACTCCTCAACCACCAGCGCCAAATCGCGGCGGACCTCTGGATAGCGCGACAGATGCTGGAAATGCGGAAGCTGGCCGCGGCACAACGGTTCGACATCGAGCTCAAAGACGAAGGTATCGACCTTGATACCAAGCTTAGCGCGCAGCGCAGGATGCAGCGCACCCAGCCAGCCAACCACGCTCTCGTCGCTGCCGTTAACGCGAACGATACGCGCACTTTGCCCGGGATGCAGTGCCGGATGCTCGGCGGGCTCGAAACGCCATTCGGCCTGGGCGTTGCCAAGCGCCAATAGTGCTTCAACATCGCCCTTCACGTCGAAGAAATCGACGCCTTCACGGCTGGCGTTCCATCCCTCGGGAAGCCGACTGCCGCACACGATGCCGCCAATGCGTTCGATCTGATCAACGTGCTCGGCGCGCTCGCCTTCAAAGGTCAAGCCAACCTCGAACAAGCGTACGCGCGACTGCTGGCGATTAAGATTGTGCAGTTGAGCCTTAATCAAACCAGGCCACAAACCGGCACGCATCACTGACATCTCAACCGATAGCGGATTGGAAAGCTGGGGCGCATGCTTATCAGGCAGTACCTGCTGCTGTAATTCGGGTGCCACGAAGCTATAGGTAATTGCTTCCTGATAGCCACGGCTGACCAACTCCTGCTGCAGGGTAGCAACGCCCAACTGCGCCTCGCGGCTAGCGCGCGGTGCAACGCTGATGCGTGGCTCACGCGATGGCAGCTCGGTGTAGCCATATACGCGCGCGATTTCCTCGACCAGGTCGGCAGCCTGACTAACGTCGAATCGCCAGCTAGGAACGTCGACTGTCCAGCACTCAGCACCGTTTTCCCTCAGCGAGAAGCCCAGACGCGCCAATACGTCAGCGATATAGCTCGCCGGCAGCTCAACGCCCAGCAAGCGCTCAACCTCGGAAGCCTTGAACTCAATTGACGTGACAGCAGGCAAATGGGTGCTGCTCACCACCTCTGACAGCGGCCCGGCACTGCCTCCGCCAAGCTCGGTCAGCAGCTGAGTCGCACGTTCAATAGCGGCTTGCTGGAGCTGATGATCGACGCCGCGTTCAAAGCGCTGCGACGCATCGGTATGCAGGCCATAGCGGCGCGCGGTACCGGCCAACGCCAGCGGTGTGAAGAACGCCGCTTCAAGCAACACCGTACGAGTAGACGCAGAAACACCGGAATGCTCGCCGCCCATGACACCAGCAATGCCCAAAGGCCCTTTGGCGTCGGCGATAATCAGCGTACCGGCGGTCAGCTGCTGCTGCTGACCATCAAGCGTTTGCAGAGTTTCCCCTTGCTGCGCCGCTCGCACTTCCAAAAACTCTTCCAGACGCTCTAGGTCATAGCCGTGCAGCGGCTGACCAAGCTCGAGCATTACGTAGTTGGTGATATCGACCACCAAATCAATCGAACGAACGCCGCTGCAGCGTAGCTGTTCTTGCATCCATACCGGCGTCGGCTGGCTAAGATCAACGTTCTCGACCACTCGCGTCAGCAAGCGTGGGCACTGCTCTGGCAGCGCTACCTTGGTGGGGAAAACACGCTCGGAGGTAATGTCGGAAGCAGCGCAGCGCGGCGCCGTTACCTCAAGCTTGAGAACCGCCGCCAAATCGCGCGCAATACCGCGAATGCTGAAGCAGTCGCCGCGGTTCGGAGTGATATCGATATCGATGATGCTGCCGTCCAGCTGCAACCATTCGCGCAGGTCGGCCCCCAGCGGCGCGTCGACGGGCAGCTCCATGATGCCGGGTGACGGCTCGTCTTCGAGTCCCAGCTCGGAAGCGCCGCACAGCATGCCTTTCGATTCTACGCCACGCAGCTTGGCTTTCTTGATCTTGAAATCGCCGGGCAGAATCGCGCCAATACGCGCGACCGCTACTTTCAAACCAGCGGCAGCGTTGGGCGCACCGCAAACGATCTGCCAGGTATCGGTGCCATCGTTGACCTGACATACCCTGAGTTTGTCAGCATCGGGATGCTGCTCAGCGGACTCAATAACGCCCACTACCACATTGTTGAATGCAGGAGCGATCGGCTCGACGGCATCGACCTCGAGCCCTGCCATGGTAAGGCGATGAGCGATACCGGCTGCATCGAGCTCGGGGGCAACCCACTGACGCAGCCACTGTTCGGAAAACTTCATGTTGCCTCGCTTAAGTGCGGCAAATTCATCTATCGGTGTATCGCGACGCTGCTGCCGGTGAGCGCTATTCAGCTGCCGCGATCCTGACCATTACGAAAGCGCCCGACCAGAGTGACTCCGGCCGCGCCCCTCTTAAAACTGGCGCAAGAATCTCAAATCATTATCGTAAAACATGCGCAAATCGTTGACGCCGTAGCGCAGCATCGCCAAGCGCTCGATCCCCATGCCGAACGCAAACCCCGAGTAGCGTTCGCTATCGACATCAACAAAGCCAAACACCTTCGGATTGACCATGCCGCAGCCCAGCACTTCGAGCCAGTTGCCGTAGTGCTCTTCGCCTTGGCGCTTGATGCGGATATCCACTTCCGCCGAGGGCTCGGTAAACGGGAAGTACGAAGGACGGAAGCGCACTTCGATATCATCGCCTTCGAAAAACGCCTGAAGGAAGGCATACAGCGTCCCTTTCAAGTCGGCGAAGGTAACGTCTCGATCAACGAATAGCCCTTCCATCTGATGGAACATCGGGCTGTGCGTCATATCGGAGTCATTGCGGTAAACGCGCCCCGGACACACAATGCGCAGCGGCGGCTGCTGGCTTTCCATGCTGCGAATCTGCACACCGGAGGTTTGGGTGCGCAGTACATAGTTGGCATCGAAGTAGAAGGTGTCCTGCATTGCCCGCGCCGGATGGTGAGCGGGAATGTTGAGCGCTTCAAAGTTGTGATAGTCGTCTTCGATTTCAGGCCCTTGGGCGACCTCGAAGCCAATATCGGTAAACAGTTTCTCGATGCGCTGACGGGTACGCGTAACAGGATGCAAACCACCCCGCAGCTGACTACGGCCCGGCAAGGTAACATCGATACGCTCGTTGGCGAGGCGCGCGTTCAGCGCACTTTCCTCAAGGTGGTGACGGCGCTCTTCAAGCAGCGCGTTAACCTGATTCTTGGCCTGATTGATGGCTTCCCCGGCAGCGGGTCGCTGCTCAGGGGCAAGCTTGCCCAGACCTTTCAACTCCTGAGTCAACGCGCCCTTCTTGCCCAGAAAACGCACCCGCACTTCGTCGAGCGTCTGCGTTGATTCGGCAGCCGAGACCGCAGAGCGAGCCTCCTCGACCAGCGCGGATAAATGATCCATCGGTATCTCCGAAGTTGTTGCTACTAAATAACCAGTATAAATCGTTGGCCCGTTCGACTGACAGCGCTTGAAAGAAGCGATGCGCCCCTGGTGGCCGGTGTCGATGAAAGCGGATACTCAACATAAAAACAGGGGGAAGAGCAGCCGCTCTTCCCCCTGAGTCGTGTTCACCAGCATGCCGCCAGCGCAAAAACCTCAGACTGGCGACCTAGGGATCACTGTGCGGCCTTGGCCTGCTCAACGATAGCACCAAAGGCTTCTTTCTCGTGAACAGCCAGATCAGCCAGCACCTTACGATCAATTTCGATGCCCGCTTTTTTCAAGCCAGCAACAAAACGGCTGTAAGACAGGCCGTGCAGACGTGCAGCAGCGTTGATACGTGCGATCCACAGAGCGCGGAACTGACGTTTGCGCTGGCGACGGTCGCGGTATGCGTACTGACCTGCTTTGATAACGGCCTGCTTGGCTACGCGGAATACGCGCGAGCGTGCTCCATAATAGCCTTTAGCCTGCTTAAGAACCTTCTTGTGACGACGGTGTGCGGTTACACCACGTTTTACGCGTGCCATGGAATTCTCCTGACGTTACAGATAAATCGAAAATACGAAACGAGTTCGTTGGGTAAACGTATGCTTAGAGATTAGGCAGCATGCGACCGATCAATTTCTGATCGGCAGCGTGAAGCTGCTTCATGCCACGCAGGTGACGCTTACGCTTAGTCGATTTGTGAGTCAGGATGTGGCTGCGGAAAGACTGCTTGTGCTTGAAGCCGTTAGCTGTCTTTTTAAAACGCTTGGCTGCGCCACGATTCGTTTTGATCTTGGGCATTGGATACTCCAATTGCAGCACTTGGCTGCTCGTTATTTAGAAAACCCGAGGCCGGCCCAACACGCCATATCCGCGTTCAAACGCGGCGCGAGAGCCCGTTAAACTGCCAGTCGGATCACTTCT
Organism: Carnimonas bestiolae; assembly: GCF_051251145.1. NCBI lineage: Bacteria > Pseudomonadati > Pseudomonadota > Gammaproteobacteria > Oceanospirillales > Halomonadaceae > Carnimonas > Carnimonas bestiolae. The sequence continues at coordinate 235,666 of NZ_JBPCZK010000001.1, forward strand.
TCTTCGGGGCCAGCATCATGGTCATCTGACGACCTTCCATGCGAGGGCGAGATTCGACGGTTACCAGATCGCCGAGATCGCTTTCGATGCGCTGCATCAGTTCGCGACCCAACTCCTGGTGTGCCATCTCGCGTCCGCGGAAGCGTAGAGTGACCTTGCCTTTATCCCCGCTTTCCAAAAAGCGAATCAGGTTACGGAGCTTGACCTGATAATCGCCTTCGTCAGTTCCGGGACGGAACTTGACTTCCTTGATCTGGACCTGTTTCTGCTTCTTCTTCTGAGCAGCCTTTTGCTTTTTCTGCTCAAAGACGAATTTCCCATAGTCCATGATCTTGCAAACGATCGGATCGCCGTTGGAAATCTGAACCAGATCGAGCTCGGCCTCTTCTGCTGCAGAGAGTGCCTTGTTAAGGGCAACTACGCCAAGCTGCTCGCCGTCGGGGCTGATAAGACGCACTTCGTCGGCGAGAATTCGATCATTAATGGGTGGCAGTTTTTCCTGAGGGCGACCACGTTGATTATTACGCTTGATCTTTACATCTCCGTCATAGAATTTAAGAGGGTCAGGCTTATCAAACAGGCCTACGAACGCACATTAGTCGGCAAGGCGTTTGGTAAGCGCTTCAAGAGAAAGCGTGCCAAGATCCTCACCGCTGCGCGTTCTTACCGCGACGCTGCGATTTTCCACCTCTTTGTCGCCTACGACAAGCAGATAAGGGACTTTTTGCAGCGTGTGCTCGCGAATCTTAAAGCCGATTTTCTCATTTCTCAAGTCTACATGGGCCCGAACCCCTGAATTTTCAAGGTGTTTGAGCACTTCACGCGCATACTCGGCCTGCGCATCGGTAATATTCATTACCACCGCCTGAACCGGCGACAGCCACTCGGGCAGTGCCCCTGCGTAATGCTCAATCAGAATACCGATGAAGCGTTCGAAGGTACCGATGATAGCACGATGCAGCATGATAGGCGTTTTTCGGCTGCCGTCTTCCGCAACGTACTGTGCTCCCAGCCTTACTGGCATCATCGGGTCGACCTGCATGGTACCCATCTGCCATTCGCGGCCTAGCGCATCGCGCATGTGGTATTCGATCTTGGGTCCGTAAAAGGCGCCCTCGCCCGGCAGCTCTTCCCAGGCGACGCCACACGCCTTGAGTGCGCCTCGCAATGCGTTCTCGGCGTGATCCCAGGCTTCTTCACTGCCGATGCGTTTTTCGGGGCGTAGCGCGATCTTGACCGATATATCGGAGAAGCCGAAATCGGCGTACACCTTCAGCACCTGAGCGTGGAAGCGCGTTACCTCATCTTCCAACTGATCTTCTGTGCAGAAGATATGGCCGTCGTCCTGAGTGAAGCCACGCACACGCATGATGCCGTGCAGCGAGCCGGATGGCTCGTTGCGGTGACAGGCACCGAATTCACCGTAGCGAATCGGCAGTTCGCGATAGCTACGCAGGCCAGAGTTGAACACCTGCACATGGCAGGGGCAGTTCATCGGCTTAACCGCGTACTCGCGACTTTCGGATTCGGTGAAGAACATGTTGTCGGCATAGTTATCCCAATGCCCCGAACGCTTCCACAGCGATGAATCAACGATCTGCGGCGTGCGAATTTCCTGGTAGCCGCCCTCCTGATATACCTTGCGCATGTAGCGCTCTACCGCCTGCCACAGCTGCCATCCCTTGGGATGCCAAAACACCATGCCGGGAGCTTCTTCCTGCAAGTGGAAAAGATCCAGCTTGCGCGCCAATTTGCGATGGTCACGCTTTTCGGCTTCCTCAAGGCGCTGCAAATAGGCTTTGAGTGCCTTTTTGTCGGGCCATGCGGTGCCGTAAATACGGGTAAGCATCGGGTTGTTGGAGTCGCCACGCCAGTAGGCACCTGCCAGCTTCATCAGCTTGAAGGCCTTGATCAGGCGCGTGTTGGGCACGTGCGGCCCACGACACATGTCGATGTATTCCTGGTGATGGTAGAGACGAATCGTATCGCCTTCCGGAATCCCCTCGACCAGCTCAACCTTGTAAGGCTCTTCACGCTGCTGAAAGGTCGCCAGCGCCTGATCACGATCGACATAGACGCGCTCAACGTCGTAATCCTGATCGATCAGCTGCTGCATACGATCTTCAATCGCCTGAAGTTCCTCTGATGAGAGCGTGTGGCCAAAATCGATGTCGTAATAAAAACCATCAGCAATCACCGGACCAATCGCCATTTTGGCCTCGGGATATAGCTGTTTGACCGCATGCCCCAGCAAGTGCGCACAGGAGTGGCGAACAATATCGATACCTTCCTGATCCTTGGTAGTGACGATGCTAACGTCAGCGTCGTGATCGACGACATCGGCGGTATCGACAAGCTCACCGTCGATGCGCCCTGCTACCGCAGCTTTGGCAAGACCAGGGCCGATGGACTCAGCGATCTGCATAATTGAAACGGGCGCATCGAAGTGACGCTGGCTGCCGTCAGGGAGAGTAATGCTGGGCATGGAAACATCCTTGGCTTCAGTGGTGCGCTATACCAGGGCGCACTTGAGTGTGTCGTAATACGTTAGAGCGAAGAGCGTTGTGCCAATAGCGCCACGTGCGACGACGTAGGCAGGCATATTGCCAACCGCTTGAAGGCGAAGACTTTACCAGCGCACCGTAGCAACGTCCATCGGCGCGATAATTGGCAAGCCATCCTGCGACTCGCATTGTAACGGCAAATGGGTGGCAGAAGTGTTATTCAATGGCTGAAGACCGCCAAAAAACGCGAACAAAAAAAGGGTGCCCGAAGGCACCCTTTTATTCGCGTAATTCAGTAACGAATTACTGCTGATCACCACCGTCAACCGGAGCGATTTCAACGCGACGGTTCTGAGCGCGACCCTGACGAGTCGAGTTGTCAGCAACCGGACGGCTTTCGCCGAAGCCTTCAGTAGTCAGACGGCTAGCGTCAACACCCTGAGAAGTCAGGTACTGAGCTACAGAATCCGCACGACGCTGAGACAGGCGTTTGTTGTATGCAGCAGTACCGGTAGAGTCAGTGTGACCTTCGATACGAACTGCTACTTCGGAGTTCTCAACCAGACGCTGTGCAACAACGTTCAGAGTCTGCTGAGACTCGCCAGTCAGTTTGGAAGAGTCGAACGCGAAGTGGATGTCGTTCAGTACCAGAGTAGGACGCTCAGGAGCCTGTTCTACCGGGCAGCCTTTTGCGTCAACTTCGGTACCAGCCGGAGTTCCGGGGCATTCGTCGAGGTAGTCAGGAACACCGTCGCCGTCAGAATCAAGCGGGCAACCTTTAGCGTCAACAGCTACGCCTGCCGGAGTACCGGGGCATTCGTCGATGCTGTCAGGAACACCGTCGCCATCAGAGTCAGCGTCAGCGTGATCAGGTGATTTACACAGCAGTGCACCGATGGTACCACCGGCAACGCCGCCTACAGCAGCACCAGTACCTTCGTCGTGAGAACCGCTAACGGAGTAGCCAAGGCCACCACCGATCAGGGCACCAGCAACACCACAAACGATTTTGTTCTGGTACCAGGCAGATCCGCCGTCAGTCGGGGCGCTTTCGTTGCTGGCACAGCCAGACAGACCCAGAACCAATGCAGATCCCAGCACTAAGCCAGTCGCAGATTTGTTCATGCAAGACTCCTTCTTGATACAACGCTTTCGTTAATCGCCCTATCGGGACGACACTACGGCGATTCCAAATTATTAGGCGACCCGACCAGCCTGAACTCGCCACAATGCGAAACACAAGGCTTATCCACGCCGTCCCGGCCTACAGAACGCCCAGTACCGCAGCGTTTCCAATTCCTTCTGGCGGACTAAAAATAGGCCCAAGCGAGTGCATAATGCAATACTCGAACAGCGTTTTCAATCATTCTTCTCACGATTACGCTAAAAAAATCAGCGTTGTTGCGCCGCACAGGTACGCTACTCGTTTACGCAGCTGCATCGCGTCAACACAACCGTGCCGCCTATCGAGCACCTTCCAGTCAAAGGATAGCCGGACTCGCGACGATGCGCACGCATTATCGCACTCTCAGCGCCTCTTCACGTAAAAACATGATAGTGAAGCAGCGCATGCTTGCAAGCTGACGCTCAGGCTTGGGCTACCCATGGCGATCCGCACGAAACGCTGAAGCATCACCTTCGCTTGGACAGAGCGCTTTGTACGCACCCATGGGCCCAGATGCACCGCTAAGCTGCTGCAGCCTTCGCCCCGCCCACAGCGCTCACAAGGCCACTCAGCGCCAATATGAGCCCATGAGGACCTCTGAGGGCCGCAAAGGCTCTCAGCGGCCAGACAACCGGCTGCCGCCTCCAGGGCTTTCTCTAGGCCGCGCAGAGCGTCGTTAATCGCTAGACACCTAACGCAACAAACCCGCCAATGGGCGGGTTTGTTGCGTTACTGGCGAGACTACGCTCAGCGAGTCGCCCTATATTACGGCTGATGCTGACCGCTATCGCCCTGCTGCTGCGATTCAGGCTGCTGCTTCTTGCCTTTTCCCAGCTTGTCGCTAACCCACTGCTGGGCACCGGCAATAACCACGTAGTAGGCAGGTACAAACACGCTGGCAAGAATGGCAACTGCCACCATGCCGCCCGCTACGGTGGTACCGATATCGTGACTGTTGGTGTCACTGGCACCGCTGGCGAACGCCAGTGGCAGTACGCCAAGAATAAACGCCAGTGAAGTCATGATAATCGGACGGAAGCGCAAGTGTGCCGCCTCAACCGCCGCTTCGTAGATACTCATTCCCTGATCCTTGCGCAGCATAGTGGCAAATTCCACGATCAGGATGGCGTTTTTGGCTGCCAGACCGACCACCACCAGGAAGCCGACGTTAACGTAGACATCGACATCCAGGCCACGCAACCAGACGGCCAGTATTGCGCCAAAGAAGCCAAACGGCACCGCAGTGACCACCGCCAGCGGCGTGGTCCAGCTTTCGTACTGGGCTGCCAGAATCAGGAATACCATCAGCAGACCGAACACGATGGCAATACCGGCAGCACCGCCGGCGACCTGTTCCTGGTAGCTGGTACCACTCCAGGACATGTCCCAATCATTACCAAGGGCTTCGTGAGTCACTTCCTCCAGCGCTTGCATCGCTTCACCCGAGCTGTAGCCAGGCGCTGGCGAAGACTGGAACTTGGCCGCTGGATAGACGTTGAAACGTGTTACCAAAGGCGCCTGATGGCTACGTTTGAGCGTGACGAACGATGACAGCGGGATACGGCTACCGCTGGACGAACTGCGCACATAGGTGCGGTTAAGGTCTTCCGGTGTCGCGCGGTAGTCACCCTCGTTCTGGATATATACCCCGAAGTTACGCTGGTTATAGGTGAAGTAGTTCACAAACCCGCTACCAAAGGTAGTCGACAGGGTATTGTTGAGATCCGCCACCGTTACCCCGTAAGCCGTCGCCTTGTCGTAGTCGATCTCGGCACGATACGCAGGTACCGCATTGGTATAGGTAGAGAACGTCTGAGATAGCTCAGGGCGTTTTGCAGCGGCCTTCATTAGCTTGCCTGCCGCTTCGGCCATCTGATTACTGTCGGCGCCGTTGCGCGATACCAGATAGCCTTCCATACCCCCTGTGGTCGACAAACCGATGATAGGCGGCATGTTGAACGCCATCGCGGTGCCTCCCGGGGTACTGGCGGCCAGCTTCATGCTCTCGCCGATTGACTGATCAACCGACACCGAACGTTCCGACCACGGTTTCATGGTCACGAAGATGATGCCGCGCGCGGTATTGGCGGCCGAGTTGAGGAAGTCGTAACCAGATACCGTGGTCGCGTATTCCACCCCGTCCTGCTTGCGGATTTTCTTCTGCAACTCATCCATGTACCGCGTGGTACGATCGACTGACGACCCATCAGGCGCGTTCACCGCCATCAGGTAGAGGCCCTGGTCGGTTGACGGAATCAGGCCGCTACCAGAACTCTGATAGATCAGCACCGCTGCACCTGATATGAGCACCAACACCACCAGCGAGAGCGCCCACAGTCGCGCGAAGAAGCGCACCACAGCCAGATAAACGGCAGTAATCTTGTCGAAGATGGCGTCGAATATCTTGAACGGCACGTTCAGCAGCTTGGCGATCGGGTTAGTTTCAACCTTCTTGCGTCGCTTAAGCAGAATGGTGGTAAGGGCCGGCGTGAACGTCAATGCGATAAAGGCAGAGATCGCCACCGAGATCGCGATGGTGATCGCGAACTGACGGTAAATCTCACCGGTAAGACCGCCAAGGAAGCCCACTGGCACAAACACCGAGGCCATGATGAATGCGGTGGCGATAACCGGACCACCCACCTCGCGCATCGCCTCGAGCGTGGCATCGAAGACCGTAATATCCTCGTCGTCTTCAACCAATCGCTCGACGTTCTCTACTACCAGAATGGCATCATCCACCACGATACCGATGGCCAGTATCATCCCGAACAACGACAGCAGGTTGATCGAGAAGTCGAGCAGGTACATACCCGCAAAGGTACCGATAACCGAGATCGGCACCACTGACATCGCAATCGCGGTAGTACGCCAGTTCTGCAGGAACACGAAGACGATGATCGCCACCAGAATCAATGCTTCGATAAAGGTGTGCACTACCGATTCGACCGACGCATCGATGAACAGCGTGGTGTCGTAAGGCACCTGGATATCGACGCCTTCCGGCAGCGTTTTCTTCATCTCCTCGAGCTTGGCCTTGACCTTGGTGGCCGTGTCGAGTGCGTTGGCGCCCGGCTGCTGCTGTATCATGATCGGCGCCATCGCGCGACCGTTCAGCGTCGCATTAACCGAATAGGATGACATGCCGAGCTCGACGCGCGCGACATCCTTAAGCCTCAAGGACGAACCATCCGGATTGGTTCTCAGGATGATGTTCTTGAACTCTTCAGCACTGCTTAACCGCCCCTTGGTAGAGATGGTATAGGTGAAGGAGCGCGGTTTTGACATCGGCGCGCCGGCCAGATTACCCGCTGGCACAGCGGCGTTTTGCGCCTGAATCGCCTGATTGATTTCAAGCGGAGTAATGTCGTACTGCGCCAGCTTGTCGGGCTGAATCCAAACGCGCATTGCCAGATCGCTACCGCCCAGCACTTCCGCATCACCTACGCCGTCGATCTGCTTGAGGTCGTCGGTCAAGTGAAGGCTGGCGTAGTTGCGCAGGTAGTCCTGACTGAATTCGTCGGATACCAGTACCGGCAGCATCAGGATGGAGCTGGAACGCAGCTCAACCGTTACCCCCTGAGACTGCACTTCCTGCGGCAGCTTGGAGAGCGCTTGCTGGACACGGTTATTGACGTTTACCTGGTCAATATTCGGATCAGAACCAATGTTGAACGCCACGCGCATCGACATCTGGCCGTCGTCTGAGCTGTTGGCGTACATGTAGATCATGTCCTCGGTACCGTTGATGCTTTCAGCCAGCTGGCTGGCAACGGTGTTGGACACGGTTTCTGCGTTGGCCCCGGGATAGCTGGCGGTAACCGAAATTTCGGGAGGCACCACATCGGGATACTGCGCGATAGGTAGTGCCCGCATCGAGAGCAGGCCTACCAACGCGATGATGATCGACAGGACCGTGGCAAATATCGGCCTGTTGATGAAGAAGTTGGAAATATTCATCCGTTACCTGCTATTCACCGTCGGAGGGTTGCCCATCGTTATTGCTGGATGAACCTTGTGCGTCTGCATCCGGCCGGAAAGGCTGCGGATCGATCTTGTCGCCAGCATTGATGGCGCCTGGATCGCTGGCAATTACCCGATCGTCGCGTTTAAGACCTTTGGTAACAATCTGATCGCTGCCTGCGATATCCCCCAGTTCAACCTGACGGGTCGTTACTTTGTTGTCGCCATCGAGGACAAACACCTGAGGCCCCATCAGCCCCTGAGTAACGGCAATTTCGGGCACTGCGTACACGTTGAAGCGCATCAGTTTCTGCAGTTTGACCTGAGCGTATTGGCCAGGCAGATAGATACCTTTGGGATTATCGAAGGAAGCGCGCGCCTGCACCGTGTTGGTGTCAGAGTTAACGCTGGCCCCGATGTAGTCGAGGTGACCATTCAGTTCACCTTCACTACCTACGCCCAGTTTGGTCAGAATTTCCGGAGCGCCCGTCATGCTCTGCTGGCGACGGATCTGCATGGCATCCTCTTCCGGAATCTGGAAGCGCACTTCCAGCGGATTGATCGGCGTTACGGTGGTGAGTTTGGTGCCCGAGCTCACCAACTGACCCACGTTTACTTCGTTGAGCCCCACCTGACCCGCAGCGGTCGCACGAACCGTTGAGTAGTTCAGGTCGATTTGCGCATCATGAAGCGCAGCGCGAGCCCTCTCTACCGCTGCCTGTGAGGTGCTGGCAGAGTTGGAGTAGGCATCACGCTGAGAGGCGCTGATCGCACCACGACGGAACAGCTCCTGATAGCGGCGATTGTCACGCGCCGCGTTTTGAGCATCAGACTGAGCGCTAACGAGCGCCGCCTTAGCCTGTGCCACCTTGGCAGCATAGGTGTCGGGCTCAATGGTGAAGAGCGGATCACCCTTTTTAACGATAGTGCCAGCCTTGTAGGTTTGGCTTTCCAACACCCCTTCTACTCGCGCGGTTACGTCTGCTGCATTATCACTGCGCACCGAAGCCGGGTAGCTTTTATCCAGTTGGATATTACGCGCGGCGATCTTGTATACCTGAGCTTGTTTTGCGGGCGCTTGTTGCTCGCTCTGCTGCTGATCACTGCTTTGACCACAGCCGGACATAGCAAGCGCAACCGCGCCTGCCAGGCCCCAGAACACACTTCTGGACTTGGTAATGTGAGACATGAACCCTTCGCTCTCTACGTGGTGCACGGGATGGGAAAGAAGGCTCCGCCATGGAGCGTAGTTGCTACCAAGGTAGCATTATTGGTTGCCAATAGTGGAACAATCTTGGTCAAATTTTAGATTCAAACGTGTATGTATGTAAACAGAAAATATCGTCTATACTATGTCACGGCAGCTTCATATACGCATCTTACTCACCAACAGCGCAGACTGAGCATGGCCCGAAAAACCAAAGCCGAAGCCGAAGCTACACGGCAGCATTTGCTGGATGCCGCAGAACAAGTGTTCTTTGAAAAAGGAGTATCTGGTACTTCGCTAGACCAGATCGCGCGCCGTGCTGGCGTTACCCGAGGGGCGGTTTACTGGCATTTTTCCAATAAGGTATCGCTGCTCGAAGCACTCATCCAGCGCGTGCGCTTGCCGCTGCAGCAAATGCTGGATGAGTTGGCTGGCAGTTGCCAGGAGTCGTACCCGCTCGAGAGCCTGAAAACGACGCTGACTGAAGCATTAGTGCGCTGTGAATCGCCCCGCATGCGCAGGATCTACACGATTATTATATTCCGCTGCGAGTTTTTTGATCAGCTTTCGGATGAATGCCGAGAGCACGAATATACTGAAGAAGCCACGCAGATTTTTACCACGCAATTTTCGCGTGCCCAAAAACTCGGTCAACTCCGCGAAGGGGTGTGCCCTAAACAGGCCGCTAACATCCTTTATCATTTCCTGCATGGACTTCTGAGAGACTGGCTGCTTTCGCCCGAGCTCTATTCTATTGCAGATACCGGCAGTGGCATGATCGACCTACTGCTTGATGGATTCCGTGCGTGACGGCAACGCCGCAAGTTCGGGATAACGCGCCAGCAGCCAGCGTTTCAAATGCGTTATGGCGCGGCGATGCAATTGACACACCCGTGACTCGCTGACGTTGAGACGTTCACCGATAATTTTAAGGCTTAGCCCCTTCAGGTGATAAAGAATCAGCGCTTCACGTTCGCGCTCATCCTCAATCGCGTCGATTGCTTCATATAGAAGGGAGCGCCGTTCCTGGGACAGCAACTTCTCTTCGACCCAATCGTCGCTGCTATCTTCCGCGGAATCCATCCCCTCGGCCTCGTCATACTCCTTGAGATACCCACTGTTGATATCGTTAACGTGCTGGTGATACTGGGTTAGCGGCACCTCCATAACCTCCGCGATATCGCGATCGCGAACGGTACGACCGTAGCGTTGCTCGAGCTCTCCATTGATACGATCGATTACCCGAGCCTGGCGACGAATGCTGCGAGGAAGCCAATCGCGACCGCGCAACTCATCGAGCATGGCTCCCTGAACACGACGACTGGCGAAGGTTTCGAACGACGCGCCCTGATCTTCCTTGAAACGTGTCTCGGCCTCCAAAAGCCCTACCATACCCGCCTGCACCAAATCGTTAAGATCAACGTTGGCGGGTAATCGCGCCTGAACCTGCAGGCGCCGAGCGGCTGCTTTTATATGCTGCTGTAGCCGGAGTCGAGATGCTGCTACCTGATGATCATCGGATACCTTTCTAACTTTGCCTGCCATGACGAGGTTCTCCTCTGCCTGGTTGAGTGGACCACTCTATTGTTGGCACGAGGAAATCAGGCCCAAGATGTTTGTAACGGGCTTTATATCCCGTTTCACTCCTTTAAAAATTCATGGAATTTCCGCGGACCCGCGCTTGGCGCGGGCTGACGCGCTATCAATAAGGGCGCAGAAAGCCGCAAATACGTTGCTCAGCGTGAAGTAACCCGGAAAAGACTGATAATTTTCGAGAATCTCTTAAATTAATATTAAGAACAAATAGAGCGACGATATCGTTACTAATATTAATTTAATCTTCGCGCCTAATTGGCTAAGCCTTCTCTGATCATGCAATTGATACGCCGATCTCTTTGCCGAACATTCCTGCTTCGCCGTACAATAGCCGACCATGACTAACCCACGCTCGCTGAAGCTCTTTGTTTCAGCGGGCCAGCGAAGGATGCTTCAGCTCGATGCGCGCCAGCCAGATTCTCATTTCGACCCTCAAGGAAGTACCCGCTGACGCGGAAGTAATCAGCCATCAGTTGATGCTTCGCGCCGGCATGATCCGCCGCTTGGCGTCAGGCCTCTATACCTGGCTCCCGCTGGGACTGCGCACGCTGCGCAAGGTTGAGAAGGTGGTGCGCGAAGAAATGGACCGCATTGGCACTCAGGAAGTGCTAATGCCAGTCGTTCAGCCGGGCGAGCTGTGGCAGGAATCGGGACGCTGGGACGACTACGGCACCCTGCTTCTGCGCTTCAAGGATCGTCAGGATCGCGACTTCTGCATGGGCCCTACTCATGAAGAGGTAATGACCGATCTAATGCGCCGCGAGCTTAATTCGTACAAGCAACTGCCGGCCTCCTTCTACCAGATTCAAACTAAGTTTCGCGACGAGTTTCGCCCGCGTTTTGGGGTAATGCGTTCGCGCGAGTTCATCATGAAGGACGCCTACTCCTTCCATATTGATGCACAGTCGCTCAAGGATACCTACCAGCAGATGTACGATGCCTACACGCGCATCTTTACGCGTCTGGGCCTCGACTTCCGCGCGGTACAGGCCGACAACGGCTCGATCGGCGGTGAGGGATCACACGAATTCCAGGTACTCGCCAGCTCCGGCGAAGATGCCGTGGTCTATTCGAGCGAATCCGAGTATGCCGCCAATATCGAGAAGGCAGAGGCCTGGTTTGAAGCCAGCGAGCGCCCTGCTGCGACTGAAGAGCTGCGTGTGGTGGATACGCCGAATGCCAAGACCATCGAGGCACTCGTCGCGAACCACGGTCTCGATATCAACCACACCGTCAAGACGCTGCTGGTCAAAGGTGCTGAAGGTGGGCTGGTAGCCCTGCTGGTGCGCGGTGATCATCAGTTGAACGAAATCAAGGCAGAGCACCAGCCCGAAGTTGCCAGCCCGCTCGAGTTTGCCTCGGAAGAAGAAGTGAAGGCAGCGGTAGGCGCAGGCTTCGGCTCGCTGGGGCCAGTGGGGCTTGAAATGCCGGTGATTATCGACCGTGATGTGTCACTGATGAGTGATTTCGCAGCGGGCGCGAATCAGGAAGGCAAACACTACTTTGGCATTAATTGGGAGCGCGATTTGCCGCTGCCGCGTGTCGCTGATCTGCGTAACATCGTCGAAGGTGACCGCTCTCCCGACGGTAAGGGCGTACTGAAGATTGCTCGCGGCATTGAGGTTGGGCACATTTTCCAATTGGGCGATAAATATTCACGCGCCATGAATGCCACCGTGCTGGGCGAAAACGGCAAGGCCGAGCTGCTGTCGATGGGCTGCTACGGTATCGGCGTTACTCGCGTAGTGGCCGCCGCTATTGAGCAGTGCCACGACGAGCGCGGCATTACCTGGGGTGCTGAGCTAGCCCCCTACCAGGTGGCCGTGGTACCAATGAACGCGCATAAATCGGAGCGCGTGCGCAATGCATCAGAAGCGCTCTACACAACGCTCACCGAGGCAGGTATCGAGGTGCTGCTCGACGATCGCGATTTGCGCCCCGGCAACAAGTTTGCCGATCTTGAGCTGATGGGAATTCCGCACCGTATTGTGGTCGGTGATCGCGGGCTCGATAACGGCGAGCTGGAGTACAAGGGACGCCGTGATAGCGATATCACCATGATCAAGGAAGCCGACGTCGTCGAATTCTTGCAGGCACGTCTTGACGCTTAAGCGGTAGTACGGATGATTAAGGCGCGTAACTTATACGCGCCTTAATACTTTAAGCGATGTACGCGATCGCTCGATAATCTTCCTTCGATTGTCACCCAACCACGCCGTTATTCTCGGAGCCGACAATGCCCTTTGGCCTCACTCATGAGCGCTCATGGCGCACCACCCTGACGCTTTATCGTCGCCCCGAAATGCTCACCATGCTGTTTTTGGGCTTCTCATCGGGCCTGCCCTTCCTACTGCTATTTTCCACCCTATTTGCGCGGCTGCGCATGTCCGGCGTAGAAGTGGCGACAATCGGCTATTTCTCGTGGATTGGCGTAATTTATTCGATCAAGTTCTTATGGGCACCGGTGGTGGACCGTTTGCGGCTGCCGCTGCTGTCGCGCCTGCTGGGGCATCGGCGCAGTTGGCTAGTGGTCGCTCAGTTGGGCATTTTGGCCGGGCTCGCAGCTCTCGCCTTGCTTAACCCCACTGCCCATTTGGGCATCCTGGTTGTGATCACCCTTGCCGTCGCTTTCGCGGCGGCTACTCAAGACATCACTATTGACGCCTACCGCATCGAGTCGGCCAGCGATGATTTGCAAGCCGCCATGGCCTCGATCTATGTGATCGGTTATCGCGGCGGCCTACTGGTCGCCGGCGCCGGCGCTCTAGCGCTTGCGGGGGCCTTTTCATGGCAAGTGGCCTATCTGTGCATGGCTGCGCTGATGCTTATCGGCCTGATTACTGTATTGGTGCGCCCTGAACCCGCCCGTAGTCCCACTCGCGCCGCCATTCTGCAAGAACCACGCGTGCGCGCTTTTATTCGCACCAGCCATGATATGCCGAGGCCTATGCGGCGCTTGATCGTCTGGCTCATTGGCGCAGTGGTGTGTCCCTTTACCGATTTCTTCGGCCGTTATGGCCTGCGCGCACTCGCGCTGCTGGCATTTATTGGTGTTTTCCGCATCAGCGATTTATCAATGGCAGCGATGGCCAATCCCCTTTACATCGATCTAGGATTCTCTACCGAGCAAATTGGCGTGGTCAGCGGCATTTTCGGGGTCTTCATGACGCTGCTGGGAGGACTAATTGGTGGTGCACTGGCAGGACGCTACGGCGTGCGGCCGCTACTGTGGATAGCGGCGATCGCCATTGCGCTGGCTAATCTGTTATTCAGCGCGCTGGCGCTCTCCGGACACAGCCTGATCATGATGGTGGTGACCATTACCGCCGACAATCTGGCCGGCGGTATTGCCAGTGCGCTCTTTATTGCGTTCTTGTCGGGCCTGACCTCACGCGCCTACACCGCGACTCAGTACGCGCTGTTTTCGTCCATCATGACACTGCCTGGCAAGCTGATCGGCGGCTTCTCGGGCAAGATCGTCAGCTCGATTGGCTACCCGCAGTTCTTCGTTGTGGTCGCCCTGCTCAGTATTCCCGCCATTTTGCTGGCGCTGTGGATCTGGCGCGATCCAAAATTCCATCACAACATCGAAGATCAGGCGGAGTAACGTCGTCGGGAGCGTGCTGCCGACGGATAGTTTGCTCAGGCAAACTGTGTCAGCCACTCCAGCGCGCCTGGTGTGGCAACCCAGCAGCCCCGCAGCAGCAGCCTGACCTGCCACGCCTCTGCCCGCGATCCTGGCTGGCCGTTGGCCTCGCCGGTCAGGGTGTTGCCCAGCCTGACGGGCGTCATCATCGCGACCACATAGCGATTGATTCGCTTCACCGACTTGATAACAGCGGCCGCTTGATCACGGCGCTCAAGCCGGAACAGCGCCAACGCGTGCGCAAGCGCTTCGGCAATGGGCGATTCATGCCCGTGGCGACCGTTGATCAGCGCCACGACCTTCTCGTTACGCTCTTCCAGAAGAAGGTGCTCAAGCACCAGCTCGTAAAGCCCCATTGGGTCTTCGCTATCCAGGCGATAAAGGCGTGATGCAAAGCGCCTCGACTGCCGCCTGTCGCTGCGCTCGAGTGCCGAAATCAGGGCGAGACCAAACAGGTAGATAACCGAGTTATCGCCCTGCTGCCACGGCAGCGCTGCATGCCGCCGTTCGATCGCGTTAAGCCAGATGTCAAAACGCCGCGCTAACGGAGTGATGAAGGCATCCGCCATCCATGGCAGGCTGCCAAAGCGGCTCGCCAATGCCGTCGCCAGCTCCCGCATTACCAGCGGTGACACCAGCCACTGCGGATGCTCATTCAGCGCCGGCAGCCAGCGCCGTGCGTGCATCCACAGCTGGGCAGCCTCAAGCTCCGACGCAAGCCCCTGCTGTTGACCGGTCACCTGTGACCACGCCTGGTAGTACTCGCGATCCTTGCGCGACGGAATGTAGCAAGTGGTGCCGTCATCGGCACTGACCAGACCACTTAGCACCGCGTCAGGCAACTGCCAAAGCGTGTTGCGCAGCGCCAGCAGCGAGTCAGCCAATTCGTCCTCTGTGGCGATCATTTCATCGGCCAGCGCCTTGGCAGGATGGCGCGCGAGCTGCTGAACGAACGCCAGTTCGTCGGGATCGGCGTCGCTACGACGCGCCAGCCTGCGATGCCAAAATGCGGCGCGCTGCTGGGCCTTGTCGGCGTGACCTTCCTGAAGCAACAGCATGGTTTCCAGATAGGCCAGCATCGGCGCATCCGGAATTAGCCGCTGCGCCAGCGCAAAGTTCTCACGCGCGGCCGCCAAATCGTCGTTTTCAAGCTCGGCTAGCGTCAGTTGCTCGAGGGCAAAGCCCTTGAGGCGATCGCTATCGCTGGCCAACGCCACACCGATCAGCCTATCGAGCTTGCGTGAAAAGCCTCGCTGGCGATAAAGCTGCTCGAGGGACTCGAACGCTTGCTCAACCAGCGCGTGTTCATTGCGCTGATGACTGCGCTCAAACAGCAGCTCGAACAACAGCTGAGCACGTCCTAATTGGCCCGCCTCGGCATCGACGATTCCTGCCTCCAACAGCGCCTGCAGCGGCGTGTGGCGACTGTTGGCAGCACGCTTGAGCAGATCGCCGCGCCACTGGCACAGCGACAGCATCCACATCAGGTTGTCGGGCAGCGGCCCGGGGAAGGTAATTTGCTGACAGCAGTCGCGAAAGCGACGGCCGCTATCGCACCAGCACATTTCGTTGGCAGCCGGCTTCGCCAATGGCTCACTGGCAAAATCGAGCCTGACCAGCGGCGTCTGATTCCATAGCGGTGCCGCCAGCGCCTGTGCCAGCCGGACGTCCTCGCCGACCAAGCGCGCACCGTCACGGCGCGCCCATCGAAGCAGCGACGGGTAGCATTCGTCACTACGAATAGCCCCAAGCGCCGCTGCCGAAAAACTCAGCAACTGATCGATCCATGCGACCAGCATGATGTCGTCGTGATCTGCCACGCGTTGAATTCACCTTGGTTGATTCATTACTACGGGCGCTCATTCAAAGCGATACCGCATCTGGCTTGTAGCGCAGCGCCGTTGGCAATGGTACGGTTTTGCGCTCGATCACTCTGGCCTTGCGAACCCCCATGTTAACCGTACTCAAGCGAACCTCAAACAAGCCGCTGTCGCATTCTCCTTCAGGTTTCAAGCTGGAGCGGGAAGGAAGGGAGCGGATTCGTCGCATTAGCCACGCCGTGAGCGGAGTCGCGTGGAAATCAACGCTGCTTAACATGCTGTGGATTGGCGGCCCGGTAACGGTGATCGGGGCGATTGGTGGGTATTACATCGGCTATGGCCGGTTACCCACGTTGGGCAACATGGTGTTCTTCGTATTTTTCGCGGTCATTACCAGTCTTGCCGGTGTGATCGGTAATATCGTCAACAACTACAAGACCGCCGGCAAGACGCGCAGCATAGAACGCCACATGCTGCGCGTTATTGACGATCTGCCTGACCTTATCATGATGGTGCGTGATCTGGGTGTCGATCAGTTGGAAGGCGATGCTCGCCGCCGCGAAGGCGCCACCATTTTGCTGCGCAAGCAAGATCTGTCGCCCAATGGGGTGGATCTAGCGGTGCGCGACCTGCTTGAAGATACCGAGGCCGCGCGTATTTTCGCCGATATCGAAACCCATCGCCGAATTGGCCTGCATTCACGCATTGATGATCTGGTGATTGACCACGGCGATTTTATCTATCCGCTGATCACCTCGCTGCGCCACGCCGCCCCCGAAGCTGCTGCACTGCTGGAAGACCGCTTTCACGGCCGCATGCGCGATCTCAACCAGGGCGTTGCGCGCGACGAAAACTTCATCGAGCGCGTGCTCTCTGCCAGCGAGCAGCACGACGATTTGCTGATGACCCTCGATGACGCAGGACATATGTTTACCCTCGCCTTCGAGCTAATCAATGGCCGTGAAATTCCGATGCTGGTGTTTGGCTACATAGGCCGCTGGCGCTATGCAGAAGCCTTCGATCGCGTCGAAGAAGCCCGCGCGCGCTATCGCATTAGCCAGGCAGTGGGATTATCGCGCTTGAAGGCGCTTACCGTTTACCTCGCCGAAACTTCCGAAACGCTGGTAAAGGATGCTGCCGCGGGACTGCACGCGGATATCTTACTGAAACGCTCTCGGGCCGCCATGGACGATCTGGCCCAGCGTATTACGCAAATGGCCTGCATCGAAGAGAGCGACGAAGCGCTGCTGCGCGAGCACGCCGATACGCTCTCCAACGCGGTACGTCTTTACCGACGCATGCGCGACAGCTTCGATCAGGTAGGCCGCCATCACGACGCGCTGCTAAGAGCGATCAAACGCTGGGAGCGCATTGCCAATAGCGGCCCCGATAATATGACCGAGCTGACCATTGGTGAACAGGGTGAAGGGCTGCGTATCCACGAAAAGCGCATTGCGCTCGATCACCACGCCAAGGTACAGCTGTGCTCTACGCTGTCTCCTCATCTTCGCTATCTGCAGCGCAAACCCGCTGATGGCACGTCGGCGACCTCACATCCGCATTCGCTTACCCTCGATGTCGATAACGCCAAGCGGTTAGCGATAGAAATTGCGGTCGCACTCGAGCCGCATGTGCATCTGTCGCGCCCAGAGGTGCAGCGTGCCATTCACTCGACCAATGCCGCCGATTTTAGCGCGCTGGAGCCAGGCTATTCGGCAGCCACCAAAGCGGCGCTGGCGGCAGCGATGGTAAAAGAGCTGGAAGATGATTTGTCACGCAGCGCAGAGTCGCTCGCATTGGCCTTAGTCAGTCACTACAAGGTAGAGCTGCCAGAAGATGCCAAGGACTTTCTGAGCCGCCAATACGGCGCCCGCCGAGAGGTACTAGGTCAACTTTCCGCTAACCAACTGACCCGCCAACAGCGGCCCGAAGTCAACAACGAGCGCATGCCCCCGCTGGGGCGCACACCGCGCCACTGGTACCGTGCCTTGGTGCTAGCACGCAGGATTCTGGAAGAATAGCGGTACAGGCTCGACGCCGCACCTTGAATACTGTATAAAAACACATACTGCTTGCTAACCAGACTTCCCATGCGCTTGATCATCGCCGAAAAGCCAAGCCTCGCCCGCGCCATCGCCGCTGCTCACGATCAGCATTTCACCCAGCGCGAAGGCTATCTCGAAGCCTCCGACACCCTGATCAGTTGGTGCTACGGCCATCTGCTTGAGCAAGCGCCGCCGGATTATTACCATCCGGCGTATAAGAAATGGGCGCTTGAACATTTGCCGATCGTACCAACGCAATGGCAGTTAGTGCCGCGCCCTAAAAGCCGCGCGCAGCTAGGCGTGCTCAAGCGGTTGCTGAAGCGCGCCAACGAGGTCGTGCACGCCGGCGACCCCGATCGCGAAGGGCAGCTGCTGGTGCAGGAGACGCTCGAATATCTGGGCTGGCAAGGCAGCACTCACCGGCTGCTGATTAACGACATGAACCGCTCGGCGGTGCGTAAAGCGCTTGCCTCAATGCGCGACAACCGAGAGTTTCTGGCGCTTTATAGCGCCGCTGAAAGTCGCGCCCGCGCCGACTGGCTTTACGGTATTAACCTCACTCGCGCCTGGACACTTACCGGTCAGAAGGCTGGCTATCAGGGAGTGCTGTCAGTTGGTCGCGTGCAAACCCCGGTGCTAGGGCTGGTGGCGCGGCGCGACGCCGAGATTGAGGCCTTCGTGCCGGCGCCCTTTTATGCACTGTGGGCGGATTTCACCACCGCGCAGGGCACTACCAGAGCCTGGTGGCAGCCGCGCAACAGTGAATCGCTTAAGGCCTCTGGACAAATGGACGATGCTGGTCGGCTGCTGGATCGCCGTCTCGCTGACCAGCTGTTTACATCGCTGCCCAACGCAGCAGCACGCGTGCTGCAGGTAAAGCGCCAGCACAAACGCCAGCGGCCACCGCTGCCCTACTCGCTTTCGACGCTACAAATAGACGCAGCGCGGCGCTACAAGCTCTCGGCCAAAGCCGTGCTCGACGCCGCCCAATCACTTTACGAACGCCACAAAATTTCCACCTATCCGCGCTCCGACTGCCGCTACCTGCCCAGCAGCTATTTGCAGCAGATTGGTACCACCCTCGACAACGCCTGCGCCAACGATCACACCCTGTCGGGCTGGCGTCAGGGCTGTGACGATAGCCGCCGCAGCGCTGCCTTCAACGATGCCGAAATTGGCGCTCACCATGCCATTGCTCCCACCGGTCGTCAGCCCGACTGGTCGCGTCTTGGTCAAACGGAAGCACAGGTATACCGGCTGATCGTGCGCAATGTGCTGGCACAGTTTTATCCGCACCATGAATTTCAGGACGTAACCGCCACCTTCGAAGCGCCAACGAATAGCGATGCCATGCCGCCAGAGGCATTTGTCGCCCGCGGCAAGGAGATCACCGTTGCTGGCTGGAAGCCGCTGTTCGCTAGTCGCGAGCAAGCCCCGCCGCTGCCAACGCTCAATGAGGGTGAAACCGCGCAGGTCGCCGACTGTGCCGTTGAAGATCGCCTGACCCAAGCGCCCGCCCACTTCAACGATGCCAGCTTGCTGAATGCCATGACCCACGTGGCGCGCTACGTGAAGGATCCTGCCATTCGCGACACCCTGCGCGAAACCGATGGGCTGGGCACTGAAGCCACCCGCGCCGGTATTATCGAAACCTTGATCAAACGCGGCTTGATGGCCCGCGTTAGCGGCAGTCTTCGCGCGACACAGGCTGGCCGCGCGCTGATCGCTGCACTGCCCGAGGATGCCACCACACCCGAACGCACCGCGCATTGGGAGCAGGCGCTAAGCCTGATTGGCGAAGAAAAGGCCAACGCCACCAGCTTTGAGCAGCAGCTCAAGGAAGAAATAACCCGCTTGTTAGCCGCTACCGATATTCAGCGCATGCGACATGCGCTGTCACTCAAACAGGGAGTCGAAGCGAGCGCTGCTCCCAAGAGCGGCGCACGGCGACAGCGCAGCGGTAGCACATCCAAGCGGCGCTCAGCGGGTACCTCCAAGCGGCGCTCGCGCAGCGACTAAAGGCGTGACTTCTCCGCAGCTTCCCCGCCTTTCCTCTACACCTTTTCCGCCACAAAAAAGCGCCCCTTCGACACGAATACTGTCGAAGGGGCGCCATTGCTTTGTGGTTCGTTAGGCCATTGGCCCTGTTAACCGGTGTTACGCAACCCTGCCGCAATACCCGCCATGGTGACCATCAGCGCTCTGTCCAATGACTCCGGGATATCGTCTTCGGCCTCGCGAGCGCGGCGTAGCAGCTCGGCCTGCAGTGCATGCAGTGGGTCTATATAGGGATTGCGAACCGCGATGGCCTGCCGAATCAGCGGTGAGTGCTCTAGCAGCGCTTCCTGGCCGCTAATCGTCAGCAGCTGATCGATCAGTGTCGAGAGACGCTGGCGCAGGTTAGCGCCCAGGCTTTCAAGCTCAGGCTCCTGAATCAAGCGCTGCTCGTAGTGGTGGCTAATGGTGGCATCCGACTTGGCCAGCAGCATTTCCAGCAGATCAATATAGGTAGCGAAGAACGGCCACTGCTCACGCATGTCATTGATGATGCGCTGCCCATCGCTGTCGTTCCAGCGCTCAGCGAAGGCCGCGTCAGTGCCCAGCCAGGCGGGTAGCATCAGGCGGGTTTGCGTCCAAGCGAAAATCCATGGAATGGCGCGCAGCGACTCAACACCGCCTTGACTGTTGCGTTTGGCCGGACGCGATCCCAGCGCTAGCCGCCCTAGCGCCGTTTCGGGCGTTGCCTGGCGGAAGTAGCTAACAAACTCTGGCGTATTACGCACCGTATCGACATAGGCGGTATGAGCAATCGACGCCAGTCGATCCATTTCTTCACGCCATTCAGACTTGGGCACCGGCGGTGGTGTCAGCGTTGCCTCGAGTACCGCACCGGTATAGATCTCCATGGTACGCGCCGCAATCGAAGGCTGACCAAACTTGAAGCGAATCATCTCGCCCTGCTCGGTCACCCGCAGGCTGCCGTTTACTGATCCCGGCGGCTGCGACAGGATTGCCGCGTGTATCGGGCCGCCACCGCGTCCAACCGTACCACCGCGTCCATGGAATAGCGTTAGATCAACGCCGTGTCGCTGACACACCTCGGTCAGTTGCTCCTGAGCACGGTATTGCGCCCAGGATGCCGCCAGTTGTCCCGCATCCTTGGCGGAGTCCGAGTAACCGATCATCACTTCCTGACGATCGTCAATCAGCGCACGATAGGTCGGCAGCGCCAGCAGTTGGTCGATGACCTCGCCGGCACCGTCGAGATCATCAAGGGTTTCGAACAGTGGCGCGATAGGTAGACGCACCGCGCCGGCTTCCTTCATCAACAGCGCGACGGTGAGGATATCGGAAGCGCTGCTCGCCATTGAGATGACATAGCTGCCCAAGGCTTCCGGCGACGATGAAGCGATCACCTCGAAGGTGTCGAGCACCTCACGCACTGACTCGGAACATTGCCACTGGCGTGGCAGCAGCGGGCGCGGCGAAGCCAACTCGCGAATCAGGAACTGCTGGCGCTGCTGCTCGCTCCACTCGTCATAGGATTCGCCCAACAGATCGCGCACCAGTTCAGTCATAACTTCGCGGTGGCGTCCCGATTCCTGACGAATGTCGAGCTTGACCAGGGTGACACCGAAGCTGGCAACGCGGCGTAGACTGTCGAGCAGTGCACCATTGGCGATACTGTGCATGCCGCATTCCATCAGCGAGCGGTAGCACAGCGCCAGCGGCTCAAACAGCTGCTCGCGTCTTTCGATAAGCGGCTCCTTGGCGTTCCACTGTTCCCCTTTGAGGCGTGCCAGCATCACCTCACAGGTCGTTTTCAGTTGTTCAACAACCGGTACCAGTAGCGCTCGATACGGCTCGGCAACCTCGCCCACCTGCTCGTTCAGCTCGCTGCTGGCTTGCCACATCGACAGCTCGACACGCAGCGCCTCCAGATCGCGTAGATGCAGCCGCGCGGCCACATAGCGAGCGTGCAGCAGCGCGCGGCGCGTTACTTTTGCCGTCACATTGGGGTTACCATCGCGATCACCGCCCATCCATGAGGCAAAACGCAGCGGCGCGGCATCGAGCGACAAACGCGGCTGCCCTACCGCCAGCAGCTGGGAGTCAAGGTTGCGATAGAAATCGGGCAGTGCCTGCCACAGCGAGTGTTCAATGACCGCGAAGCCCCAGCGCGCTTCATCAACCGGGGTCGGACGGGTGTGACGAATCTCGTTGGTGCGCCACACCTGACTGATCAAGTCCGCAAGCCGTTCGTAAAGACGACTGCGCTTCTCGGGGTAGTGACGCGCATCGGCAATCTGCTCAAGGCAGTCGTCCACTTCGTCGTATTTATGAATCAGCGTGCGCCGCACTACTTCGGTCGGATGAGCCGTTAGCACCAGCTCGATACGCATTTTCTCGAGCGTATCGCGCAGCTGCGCCGCATCGGCCCCTTCGCCCGCCAACCGCTCAAAGAGCTGCGGCAAACGCTCGGGCTGGCGGTTGGGGCGATAGTCGTCGACATAGTGGAGCGACGCCTTGTAGTGCTGTTCGGCAATATTGGAGAGGTTGAGAAACTGATTGAACGCCCGCGTAACCGGCAGTAGGTCATCATCGGAAAGCTGATAGAGATAGTCGGTCAGAGCCTGCATGCCCTGCCGGTTATCGCTGCGGTGGGCCTCTTTGGCGAGATGGCGAATTCGTTCGATGCTGGCAAGAAACGACTCGCCGCGCTCAGCACTGATCGAGTTGCCGAGCAAATCCCCCAACAGACGCACGTTTTCGCGCAGGGATTCGTTTAGATCGTTGCCTTCACTCGCAATTGGCAAAGCATGACGCATAACCTACTCCCACTCTCACAAAGTGGCCGATTGATTCGACCATAACAAGACGGTGCTCAGTAATCGGTGATGCTACTCGGCTGCTTTGACCTCTTGCCAATAGGCTTCAAGGGCAGCGAGCTGATCACCGGGCTGGTAACGCTGCTCGACGCCGCGAAAGCGTCGCTCAAACTTGTGATTTGCCTTGCGTAATGCGTGTTCTGGGTCGATACCCAGCTTGCGCGCGTAATTGGCTACCGCGAACAGCAGATCGCCAACTTCTTCCTCAAGGTGATCAGGATCGTCGTGCTGCGCCGCCTCGCGCACCTCGGCCAGCTCTTCGTCGACCTTTAGACTGGTTTGATAGTGCTCGGGCCAGTCGAAGCCAAGCTGCGCTGCACGCTTCGACAGCTTGCCCGCACGCGATAGCGCCGGCAGTGCGTGCGGCACATTGTCCATCAAGGAAACAGGCGCAGCGCCTTGAGCACCTTCTTCATGCTGTTTGCGCTGTTCCCACTGACGTTTTATCTGCGCGTCGTCAAGATCGCGCGCGCGTTGCCCATGGCGGCGCGAGTCGAGCGTTCCATTAGGAAAGACATGTGGATGCCGTGCAATCATTTTAGCAACGATGCCATTAATGACATCGGCAAAATCAAAACGCCGTTCTTCACGCGCCAGCTGAGCGTAATAGGCTATCTGAAACAGTAGGTCACCCAATTCGAGACGTACGTCGTCGAAAGCGCCCTGCTCAATAGCATCGGCGACCTCGTAAGCTTCTTCAAGGGTGTGCGGCACGATAGAGCGCCATGACTGCGCAACGTCCCACGGGCAGCCGTACTGCTCGTCCCGCAGTACGGCCATCAGGGTTTGAAGATCATCCAGCGTGTAGCGATTATCGGTCGACACTAACGGGAACTCCCGCCGCCCTGGCGTAAACGCCTGACGTCCACCACATTGGGCAGTTGCTGAATATGCGTGAAGATACGCTCCAGCGCCTCAAGCCCGGCGACTTCCAGCGTGATGTTGAGCTTAGCGGTGTTGTCGTCGGGATCGGATAGCGTATTGACCGCTGTGACGTTGGCTTTCTCACTCGACAGCACACTGACCACATCGCGCAGAATACCGGTGCGATCCCACGCCAGCACTTCGATATTCACCGAATACACAGTGGCCTGAGAAGCGCCCCATTCCACCTCGATAATCCGGCTTGGTTCGTCAACGCGCAGCTGCAGGATGTTAGGGCAATCCTGACGATGCACGGTGACACCTCGGCCATGGGTAATAAAGCCGACGATGGCGTCGCCCGGAACTGGATGACAGCAATTGGCCATCTGGGTTTTCAGGTTGCCAACGCCCAGCACCGTGATAGCGCTCTGCGAAGACGCTTCAGAACGCCTCCCCCGGGTGAGCAGCCGATCGACATCCTGCTGTTCGTCGTCAACGCCGAACAGCCCTTGGGCCTGCGACAGCACCTGACCAACGCGCAGATCGCCTGCACCAATGGCCGCATACATGTCATCAACACTCGCGTAATTGACCGCTGTGGCCAGCTTTTCTCGATCCAGACTTTCGAGATCAAGACGGCGAAACTCGCGCTCAAGCAACGCTTTGCCTTCTTCGAGATTCTGCTCACGCGCTTGCTGCTTGAACCACGCCTGAATTTTTGCACGTGCTCGACTGGTGCGTGCATAGCCTAGCTGCGGGTTGATCCAGTCGCGGCTAGGACCGCCCTGACGAGCGGTGAGAATCTCGACCTGCTGACCGGTGTGCAGAAGATAGGTGAGAGGTACGATGCGGCCGTCCACTTTAGCGCCTCGGCAGCGATGACCGATTTCGGTATGCACGCGGTACGCAAAATCGATTGGCGTCGAGACCTGCGGCAGGTCGATGACATGCCCTTCCGGGGTGAACACGTAAATACGATCAGAGGCGATATCGGAGCGCAGACCATCACTGGATAGCTGCTGGTCCCCCATCTCTTCGTGCCAGTCGAGTACGTGGCGCAGCCAGGCAATCTTGTCTTCGTAGCCAGAGCTGCGAGACTGGGTGTCGTGACCTTTATAGCGCCAGTGGGCACACACGCCGTATTCAGCGTCTTCGTGCATGTCGAAAGTACGAATCTGAATTTCCAGCGCCTTGTGGTTCGGTCCCATCACCGCCGTGTGCAGCGACTGATAGCCGTTGGGCTTGGGATTGGCGATGTAATCGTCGAATTCGTTGGGCACCGGATGCCAGCGCGAATGGATCAGCCCTAGCACCGTGTAGCAGTCGCCTATTTCCGGCACCAGCACACGCACCGCTCGAACATCGTAAACTTCCGAAAATTCGATTTTCTTGCGCTGCATTTTGCGCCAGATCGAATAGATATGCTTGGCGCGACCGTTAACTTCGTAGCGGTCAATGCGGTGCGCCTTGAGCTCATCAATGATGGTGTTTTTAACGTCATCGATGTAGTGATCGCGATCGAGCCGCTTCTCGGCCAATTGACGCGCGATCGCCTTGTAGTCGTCTTCATGCAGATAGCGAAACGAAAGATCTTCGAGCTCCCATTTGATCTGCCCGATGCCCAACCGGTGCGCCAATGGCGCATAGATGTCGAACACCTCTCGCGCCACGCGCTGGCACTTGTCTCGCGAATCGTCGCGCACCTGACGCAGCATGGCGGTACGCTCGGCGATCTTGATTAGCGCGACACGCACATCGTCGACCATTGCCACCAGCATCTTGCGCAGGTTCTCCTGCTGGTTGTGCTGGGAAAGACTGCCGAGCGGTGTTTGCAGCTGGCTAATCGCGGCCATTTTGAGCACGCCGTCGATCAACGACGCCACTTCGTCCCCGAAACGCTGGCGCACGTTATCCAGCGTTGTCAGCTCCTTACGTACACAGCGATACAGCAAAGCCGCCACCAGCGTGGGCTGATCGAGTTGCAGTTCGGAGAGAATGTCGGCAATTTCGAGACCGGCACGGAAATTGGAGCCTAGACGATGCCACGAGGGATAGCGCTGCATGGCATCAAGCACCACTTCGCGCGCGTAATCACAGGCACGCTGCACTTCATCGGCGTCCGCCAACGGTACCTCGCGCCCCAGATGAGCCACCCAGGCGGGAATATCAACGCGGCCAGTTGCATCCAACGGCTGATCTTCGCGTACCTTGACCATGCTTTTACCTCACAATACGCAGTGCTCGGTGTCACTGTAACCAAACTTCCCGTGACAAGCAGCGCTCGTTTGCCAACGCGCCGGCTTGCCGAGGGCGCTGTTGTTATTGTTGCTCCATACTGCGCCTAATCACGTCAGTGACGTACAAACAGCGACAGCGACTCGAGGTGCGCCGTGTGGGGAAACATGTCTACCAACGACAGTTGAGTCAGCCGGTAGCCGCCTTCCTGCAGAATACGCGCATCGCGAGACAGAGTGGCGGGATTACACGAAACATAGGCAATCCAGCGCGGCCCCTCAAGTGCAAGCGCGGAAGCCACCGCTTGCGCACCATCGCGCGGCGGATCAAGCACCACAGCGTCGATGTCTGCGGTGCTGGGGGCGTGATTCAGGTCCTGCGCTTCAGCGCTGATAGCCAGGCCGCTCGCACTGGCATTGTCTAACAGCCGCTGCACCATGGTGTCGCTGCCTTCGATGGCGCGTACCTGAAAGCCATTGGCCGCCAGCGGCAGCGAGAAATTCCCCACTCCCGCAAATAGATCGAGCACTCGCGTGCAGTCGCTCTCATTGAGTAGTGCGAGCACTCGAGAGACCAGCGCTTGATTTACCTGGCCATTGACCTGAATAAAATCGCCCGGCTTGAAGCCAATGTCCAACTGCTGCTCGCCTGCCTGCAAGGGATAGTGCATCAGCCTTGCGCTAGCGGCGTTGTTACTGAGCGTAGCGCTGCCCTGACGTGCCGAAAATTCCAGTGAGATCTGCTGATCCTCAGCAAAACGCTGCCAGCGTGCCTGATCGTCGGCGTGCGCTTTCAACTGATGTACGCGCAGCGTGGTGGTGGCGCTATGCAGAAGCTCGACATGGCCCACCAGCCGCGGTGCTGCCAGCTGTTCGAGCTGGCGTTTTAGCGGCTCCAGCAGCGCATTGAGCTCAGGCTCAAGCACCGGACACTCGCTGATATCAAACAAGCGTTCACTGTTGGCGCGTCGAAAACCGAACCTGACCGCGCCCTTGCTATCCACTTTAACGCCTAGCCGCGCACGGCGACGGTAGCCGTATGGCGCCGCAGCGATGATATCGCTCTCGGGCGCATTAACGCCTTCACGCGCCAGATGCTCGCTGAGCACCTGCTGTTTGAAGCGGCGCTGCGCATCGATAGCGAGATGTTGCAAGGTACAGCCGCCACACACCTCTATATGCTGACACTCAGGCGTGACCCGATCGCGGCTGGCACGCTCAATCTCAACCACATGAGCTTCATCGAAACGACCGCGCTGACGATGACGACGAATGCGCACCTGCTCGTGCGCCAAGGCACCATCGACAAATATCGTTTTACCGCTGGCATCGCGTGCTACGCCGCGACCGTCGTGAGACAGCCGCTCGATCGTTACCAGATCATCCGGCGCTGCACTGTTTTCCGGCGCTGCTTTAGGCGCTTGACGCTTGCGTTGAGTTGCCTGTCGCGCAGGGCGACGCGTTCCCAATGTCACTGCGCATCGTCCTGATCGGCCGTGAACAAGCCAGTAGAAAGATAGCGGTCGCCACGGTCGCAAACGATAAACACGATCACCGCGTTACTCACCGTTTCCGCAACACGCAGCGCACCTGCCAGAGCACCGCCGGACGAAACACCACCCAGAATGCCCTCTTCCCGCGCCAAACGGCGCATTGCCTGTTCGGCTTCAACCTGTTCGATATCGACCACCTGATCGACGCGGGTCGGATCGTAAATGGCCGGCTTGTACTCTTCAGGCCAGCGACGGATACCCGCAATGTGCGCGCCGTCGGCGGGCTGCAAGCCGACAATGCGCACCGCATCGTTTTGCTCTTTCAGGTAGCGCGATACGCCCATGATGGTGCCGGTGGTGCCCATCGAGCTAACGAAGTGAGTGATTTTGCCTGAGGTTTGCTGCCAAATTTCGGGGCCGGTGCCGCGATAGTGCGCCAGCGGATTATCCTGATTGGCAAACTGATCCAGTGACTTGGCCTTGCCTTCCTTGACCATCTGCTCGGCCAGGTCGCGCGCCTGCTCCATGCCGTCAGCCAGTACCAGCCTGGCACCGTAGGCAGCCATCACCTGCTTGCGCTCCTCACTGGAGTTGGCCGGCAGAATCACGGTGAGCTGATAGCCCTTGATGGTCGCCGCCATTGCCAGCGCGATACCGGTATTGCCGGAAGTGGCTTCGACCAGACGATCGCCCGGCGTGATATCGCCGCGTGCTTCGGCACCTTCGATCAGCGAAAGCGCCGCGCGATCCTTGACTGAGCCAGCCGGGTTATCGCCTTCGAGCTTGGCTAGCAACACATTGTTGTGCCCAGCGGTAATGCGGGCAAGCCGGACCAACGGCGTATTGCCAACGGTCTGCTGTAGTGTGGGAACCTGCATGGTAACGTCCTTGCAAAAGGGAAAATAAGGTGTCGCACTAATGATGATGGCAGCCGCAGTGGGCGTAATCGGAAGCGTGCTCGCCCTCAGCATGATGATGGTCGTGCTGTTCGAGCGCGATTTCCAGCCCTGCCTGCTGAGCACTGGTCAGAAGCTCGCGGGCCGAGCGCAGCGTCGTGGCCAAACCATCAGCAAGCGCTGAGGAGAAAATGGCGGTGCCTAACTCGATGGCGGAAACACCGCCAATCGTGGCGGCAGCCTCGGCACAATAGAGGGAAGGCAAAGCGCGGAAATAGACCATATGATCGTGCTGATCGGCGCTGTCGATCAGCTGTTCAATCGTTTCGGTGGCGGCATCGCGCGCGGCGTCGCGCTGCTGTGACCAGTCGTAAAGATCAATCACCACACCTTGGCAGGCGTTCGCCAATGCCATGGGGGCCTCTTCTTCGCCGTGGCTCAGGTAGAAAAGCTCTATCTGGTAGCGCTCGGCCTGCTCGACCAGTGCTTCAAGCGTGGCGCTGTCGGGCGTATCAAGCAAACACAGCTGTGCGGGACGCAGCGTTTTAGCCAGCGCCAGCGCTTGCTCGGCACTCACCCGAATGGCAAGACGCTCGCGCATAAGCGTTGCCAGTACGTCGAGCACCTGTGCCGATGCCGCGGAAGCCTCGATCACCACATGGTCAGCACCGCTGTCGAGCGCCGTTAGCGCCGTTTTCACTACTTCGCGGGTAAGCTCAGCGGGCGAGTTGGCGTGCGCCAGTACTAGCGGCTGAAGGTCAAGGCCCAGCTGCAGTCTATAAGGATTCATGATCGTTGTTCCGAACGGCTTGATGTGAAATCGGAGTACGCTGACGACGCTTTTCCAGCAGCGACTGCATCAGCGCTCGTGAGCGTAGCGGGCGATCGCCCACTAAAGGGAGTAACGCCTGCCGCAACAGCCACTTCGATTGGCGAGCCAGCCCCGGCACTTCCCAATCGCCCTGGGCCAGCAGTTTGAGCGTTCGCCCATCAACACCTTGCTGAGGGTGTGGCGCGGCGAAGAAGTGACGACTGCCAATATCGTAGAGATAGCGCTGTTGGGGATGCAATGTCGCTAACGTCGAAGATGCGGTATTGGCGTCCTGCAAAACGCTGAATACGGGATCGGCGTCGAGCGCCTCGAGCAGGGTAATTTCCAGCCGCCGCAGTTTGGCGGCACGCTGCGCGGGTGCGGCGAGTTCAGGCAGTAGCGCGCCGTAATGCGCGAACAGCGCTTCGACGGCAAGTTCTCGCGGCAAGCAGCGGCTGAGCAGCTCGTTGGCATATAGCCCGCA
Organism: Carnimonas bestiolae; assembly: GCF_051251145.1. Lineage (NCBI taxonomy): Bacteria > Pseudomonadati > Pseudomonadota > Gammaproteobacteria > Oceanospirillales > Halomonadaceae > Carnimonas > Carnimonas bestiolae. The sequence goes on from NZ_JBPCZK010000001.1 coordinate 265,283, forward strand.
CAGCAGCCCTTCTCCGGCCAGCAGCACCGCGGGGCCTGCCGCCTCGATCAAGGTCAGGGTTTTGAGCTCGCCCTTGCCACGCCAGCTTACATGTAGCGGCGTAAACGGTTGCAAAGCGCTGCGCGTGCGGCTGCCCGGACGTGATACGCCGCGCGCGACGCCCCTGACCAAACCGTGTTCGAGCGTCAGCAGATCGACCAGCGCGCTGGTTTCACGATACGGCCTGCGATGCAGTAGATAAGCAGGCTGCAAGGACATGGAGCGCTCTCCCGCAGTGATCAGGAACGTAGCAAGCCTAGCGCTTGCCACGCCTTGATCGAACTATTCGTCGAAGGTGTAACCGAGGCTTTTCAACGCGCGCGCGTCGTCCGACCAGCCACGTTTGACCTTCACCCACAGCTTTAGCATCACCTTGGCGTTGAATAAACGCTCCATTTCCAGGCGCGCTTCGCGGCCAATCTGCTTGATGCGCTCGCCCTTCTCGCCAATCAGTATTTTCTTCTGACCGTCGCGCTCGACCAACATCAAGGCGTGGATATGGATGATCTTGCCTTCGTCCTTGAACTGCTCAACCTCTACCGTCATTTGATAAGGCAGTTCGTCACCCAATTGGCGCATGACTTTCTCGCGCACCAGTTCGGCGGCAAGGAAACGCTCGCTGCGATCGGTAATCTGATCGGACGGGAAATAGTGAGGGCTATCAGGCAGATGGCGCGCCACCTCCTGCTCAAGCTCGGCAACACCGGTACCGTGTTTGGCAGAGATGGGCAGAATCGCGGTGAAGCTGCGCTTGCCGGCCACTTCTTCGAGCCACGGCAGCAGACTTTTCTTGTCCTTCAGCCAATCCACCTTGTTTACCGCCAGAATGACGGGAACCTCAAGGCTGGCGAGACGCTTCAGTACGATCTCGTCTTCTTCGGTCCAGCGGGTGCGGTCGATAATAAACACCACGCAGTCAACGCCGCGCAGTGCCTGATTGGCGGCCTGATTCATGAACTGGTTAATCGCACGATTGCGATCCTTGCCCATAATGTGCATACCGGGCGTATCCACGTACACCGCTTGCGCGCTATCGACGGTTTTCACGCCCATCACCTGATGGCGGGTAGTTTGCGGACGCCGCGAGGTGATCGATATTTTCTGCCCGAGAATACGATTCATCAGCGTCGACTTGCCGACATTAGGACGCCCGACAATCGCCACGAAGCCGCAGCGGGATGGCGCAGCGGCTGAGTCAGTTTCGGGCGTCATTGCATCATCACTCATCACGATCTCCGCGGCTGGGGTTGCAGCAGTGCCAGCACTTTGTCGGCAGCCTGCTGTTCGGCGTTACGGCGACTGCTGCCAGTACCCACACCGGGTTCGTTGAGAAGCTCGACATGAGCCTCGACGGTAAATACCTGATCGTGCGCATCACCTTGCACATCGACCACGTCGTAGCGCGGCAGCGGTTTCTGCCGCGACTGGAGAAATTCCTGAAGACGCGTTTTGGGATCCTTGAGGGTGTCTTCCAGCGTGGTGTCGTTCAGCCGCTCGGCAAACCACGCCAATACGCAGCGTTTTACTTCATCCATGCCACCATCAAGATAGATCGCGCCAATAACGGCTTCCATGGCGTCAGCCAGAATGGAGCGACGCCGATTGCCGCCGCTTTTCATCTCACCTGAGCCTAGTTTCAGGAATTGCCCCAGCTCGAACTCGAGCGCCACGTCGGCGAGGGTTTCCCCTTTCACCAAGCGCGCGCGCAGCCGCGAAAGCTGACCTTCGCGGGCCTCGGGAAAGCGTCTGAACAGCGCTTCGCCGATAATGAAATTGACGATCGAATCGCCCAGAAACTCGATACGCTCATTGTTGCGGCCGCCAACACTGCGGTGCGTCAAGGCGAGTTCGAGATAGGCGTTGTCGTTGAATTGATACCCTAGCCGTTTGGCCAGCGTAGAGGTCGATGAGCTACTCACTGCTCGTGTTTACACCTGTTGGCTGAACGACCGTTAAGCGGTCGTATAAATGAAATATCTCGCCGGGGCGTGCTAAAGGCGACCCACAGGTCGACCGCTAACAGGCCCCGGCAACAGTCTCGTCTAGCGAATCACTCGATCGTTGGAGAAGCTGGGCAACCCGCCGCTCCAGTGCATCCATACGAAAGAAGCGCGACCGACCAGATTACCCTCGGGCACATAGCCCCAGAAGCGGCTATCGGCGGAGTTGTCGCGGTTATCGCCCATCACGAAATAGTGTCCTTCCGGCACCTCACCCTCGAAGTTGCGCCGCGGATCGAAGGGCACGTCAGCGGTATTGTACAACTGGTGACGCACCTGCTTGTCGCTGGAGGGCAACGTTTCCTGATACTGCACCTGACCCGGGGAAGCTTCAACATCGTCGGAAACCAGCGTTTTGTCTACCTGTTTGCCGTTGATGTAAAGCTGCTCGTCCTGATAACGAATATGATCACCGGGCAGGCCGATCACGCGCTTGATGAAGTCCTGCTTGGGATTGACCGGATAGCGGAACACCACCACATCACCGCGCTGCGGCTCGCCAGTCGGAATGATTTTAGTGTCCACCACCGGCAGGCGCAGGCCATAGCTGAATTTATTGACGGTAATGAAATCGCCGACATCCAGCGTGGGCTCCATGGAACCGGAAGGAATCTGGAACGGCTCCACGACAAAGGAGCGCACCACCAGTACAAACAGCAGCACCGGGAAGAACGACCGCGAGTAGTCGACGTACCACGGCTGCTTCTTGGCTGGATCAGCAGCGGCACGCTTTTTGCGCCACACCAGCTTATCGAGCAGCCACACCACGCCGGTAACGACCACGGCGATCACTAATATCAAGGAAAAATTCATCGGGCTTTACATCCAGTTGTTCGAATCGACCGGCAAGCGCTGACGACAGCCATTAGTCGTTGGTGCGCAGCACCGCAAGGAAAGCATCCTGCGGAATTTCAACACTGCCCACCTGCTTCATGCGCTTTTTACCTTCCTTCTGCTTCTGCAGCAGTTTCTTTTTACGCGACACGTCGCCGCCATAGCACTTGGCCGTTACGTTTTTGCGCAATGCCTTGACCGTTGAACGTGCAATCACGTGACCGCCGATGGCGGCCTGTACGGCAACGTCAAACATCTGGCGAGGAATCAGTTCCTTCATTTTCTCCACCAGCACTCGGCCACGCGGTTCGGCCTGATCGCGGTGAATGATTACCGCCAAGGCATCGACCCGATCACCGTTGATCAACACATCAAGACGTACCAGCTTGGCCGCCTCGAAGCGCTCGAAGCTGTAATCAAGCGAAGCATACCCTTTGGTGATCGACTTCAGACGATCGAAGAAGTCCATCACCACTTCGCTCATCGGCAGTTCGTAGGTCAGCTGCATTTGATTGCCCAGCACCTGCATATCCTTCTGGACACCGCGTCGGTTAACACACTCGGTAATCACGTTACCGACATATTCCTGCGGCACCAGAATGGTAGCGCGAGTGATCGGCTCGCGCATTTCGGTCACGCTGGAGAGATCGGGCAGCTTCGATGGATTGGAGATATAGATAACCTCGCCGGAATCCATCAGCAGTTCGTAGATAACCGTCGGCGCAGTGGTCAGAAGATCAAGATCGTATTCGCGCTCCAGGCGCTCCTGAATGATCTCCATATGCAGCGTGCCAAGGAAGCCGACGCGGAAGCCAAAGCCCAGCGCATCGGAGTTTTCGGGCACGTAATCCAGCGACGCATCGTTGAGCGCCAGCTTTTCCAGCGCATCGCGGAAGGCTTCGTAATCGTCGGCGCTGATCGGGAACATGCCGGCATACACCTGCGGCTTGACCTTCTGGAAACCGGGCAGACGCGGCACGTCGGGCGTTTTGGCATGGGTGACGGTATCGCCCACAGGCGCGCCGTGGATATCCTTGATACCCGCGACCAGAAAGCCGACTTCACCCGCGCGCAGCACGTTGGTCTCCGTCCGTTTGGGGGTAAAGATACCTACCGCATTGGCGTCCCAGTGGCGACCCGTGGATTTCATTTCCACCTTATCGCCTTTGCGCAGTTCGCCGTCGAAAACGCGAATCAGCGATACCACGCCGAGATAGTTATCGAACCAGGAGTCGATAATCAGCGCCTGCAGCGGCGCCTCGCGATTGCCCTGGGGCGGCGGGATATCGCGCACCAGACGCTCGAGCAACTGTTCCATGCCTAAACCGCTTTTCGCCGACACACGGCAAGCGTCGGTAGCATCAAGACCGATGATTTCTTCGATCTGTTGTGACACTTCGTCGGGATCAGCCTGCGGCAAATCCATTTTGTTCAAAACCGGCACTACCTCGAGGCCCTGCTCGATGGCGGTATAGCAATTGCCCACCGACTGCGCTTCAACGCCTTGCGCCGCATCGACCACCAGCAGCGCCCCTTCGCAGGCATACAGCGAACGCGACACTTCATAGGAAAAATCGACGTGCCCCGGAGTATCAATGAAGTTGAACTGATACACCTCACCATCTTCTGCCTGGTAATCAAGCGTTACCGACTGCGCTTTGATGGTAATGCCCCGCTCGCGCTCAATATCCATCGAATCGAGCACCTGCTCCTTCAACTCGCGCTCGGACAAGCCCCCGCACAGCTGAATGATGCGATCAGCGAGAGTCGACTTGCCGTGATCGATGTGGGCAATGATGCTGAAATTACGAATATTGCTTAGAGGTGAAGGCGTTGCGTCTTTTGCCATGTAAGCGTTACCAAAATCCTGTTCGGGGTACCAGCAGCAGTGGCTAGCGTGCAAGGCTGCACGCCCATCGCCATTATCGCCGACTGGAAAAGGGGTAATTGTACCGGTAGCGTGCCAAAGGTAACAGCGAAGACGAACATCTCGCTGTTTGGATAGCGTTAACTGGGGGCGCAACCACCTGCCAACAGCGCTTCTCCCCCGCCACTCACCAGATAAAACGTAACAACGGGCCCTGCGGGGCCCGTTGTTATATCACCTTTCGCACTACCCGAGTGAGCCGTGTCTAGAGACTATTCGTCGCTTTGCTTGCCATCCAGTCGCAGCGCGACAAACAGCAGTTGCCCGCCTCGCGCTACGCGCAGCGCAACGGGACGATTGTGCGGCAAACGGGCCACGATGGCGCGGAGTTTGGCGCCAGAGGTAATGGCATGGCGGTTCACATCGACTAGCACATCGCCCGATTGAATACCGGCGCTGGCGGCTGCGCCGTTTGGATCGACTCGCTGCACGACAACGCCATGCGGTACTCCAAGCTGGCGCAGGTCACTCTCGTCAAGGTCGCCGACGACCAACCCAATGCGATGCTGCTGGCCTTGGCTGCCACTCGTACCATCGTCGGATGAGCCGTCCGCCCGCGGCCAATCACCCACGGTAATTTTCAGGTTCTGGCGCTTGCCGTCACGCACGATGCCCAGTGTTGCGGTATCACCTGGCTTGATCGCGCTGACACGGCGCGGCAGCTCATCTGGTGTATCAATCTTTTGCCCATTGACGCTCTGTACTACATCGCCTGGCTGCAAGCCGCCCTTGTCGCCCGGTGCGCCCTGCTTGAGCTGCGCGATCAGCGCGCCTTTGGTATCGCTCAAGCCCAGCGATTCAGCAAGATCCTTCGACACTTCCTGAATAGCCGCTCCCAGATAGCCGCGGTGTACTTGGCCGTCCTTCTTCAGGCTGTCAGCAACGTCCATCGCAATATTGATGGGAATCGCGAACGACAGCCCCATAAAGCCACCGCTGCGGGTATATATCTGTGAGTTGATACCGACGACTTGTCCTTGCAGGTTCAGCAACGGCCCGCCGGAGTTGCCCGGGTTGATAGCCACGTCGGTTTGAATGAACGGCACGAAGTTGTCGGATGACAGCGTACGATTGATCGCGCTAACGATGCCCGATGTGACCGAGTGGTCGAAGCCGAACGGCGAACCAATAGCGGCGACCCATTCGCCGGTTTCAAGCTGGCTGGAATTGCCACGCTCGAGCACTGGCAGATGGTTGGCATCGACCTTGATCAGCGCCACGTCGGTCTTTTTATCGCTACCGATCACCTTGGCCTTCAACTGGCGACGATCGTTAAGCTTCACTTCGATGGAGTCGGCCCCTTCTACCACATGGGCGTTGGTCAAGATGTAGCCGTCCTGACTAATAATAAATCCGGAGCCGAGCGATGCCACGGTGTCATGCCCGCGCCCCTGGGGGCCCGCGCCCATATCAGGGCCGAAGCTGAAACCGGGCGGCAGTTGATCGCCAAAAAAATGGCGAAATATATCCGGGAGCTGATCAGATCCCATCATCGGATCCGACGCCACCTCACGTTTGGTCGAGATATTGACGACCGCAGGGGCTGCCTTCTTTACCAATGCGGTAAAGTTTGGCAAACGTTGAGTAGGAGCCGCTGCTGCACTTTGCTCGGTCGACTGGGCAAGCGCCAACGGCGAACACGCTAATGCGGATGCCAGCGCAAGCGCCACGATAGAAGTTCGTTGTTTACCAAACTGCATGGGATTTACTCCTGCTTTCTTTTTCTAGCCTTGATAACCACAACTACCGCATACGCTCAGCGCCCAACCGAACACGGCCGCACGCTGAGCTACCTTGTTTGGAATTTTGCCCTGCTTAAGAGGCTCCAATGTGTCAATTTGCGCGCAATATTATCGCTAATGTGCAAAAGACCTCTATTGCTGCCCGACTGTGCCGGATTCTGGCTAATTGCCAATGGCCAAACGAAAAAAACGCCACGCCTTCTCATAAAAGAAGGCTGGCGCTTTTTGCCAGCAGACCGCTGACACAGCTTCTATCCAGATAAACCCTGCTGCGTGATTAGAAGCGAGCCGCGCTGCCGGAGACAGCATTGCCATCCTGCGCATGCTGGTCCAGGAAGCCGCGCAGCAAGCGCGTCTGACGGCGAGCCTCAGCCGAAGACTGATCGTCGGCATAAACGGGGAACAGCGAATTATCACCGTTGGCAGCCTTGGGATAGCGCTGTTCGTTGGCGGATTCGGACACCAGCCCAACAGTGCTGAAGCTGCCACCCGCGGCACCGCCATCAAGCGAGCCGCCGACGCCCGGCGCAGAGGCCATGGAGCTGCCCGGCGCACTGGTAGCACTACCGCTATCCATGCCGCGATATACCTGTACGCCGGTAATGACCATCAGGCTAACAGCAGCCGCTACGGCAGCGTTGCCCATGAAAGAAAATGGCCCGACATGGCGCTTGCCATGCACTGCCTGCGCGCTGCCCTCACCGTCAAGCTGATCGAGATGCAGTGCTTCGATGCGCTCATGCACCGCCGCCGACAGATCAGTGGTGACATCGATATCACGCTCGCGGCGCAGGGCGCTGCCAATTACGTGGTAACGACGCCAGGTATCTGCCTCCTCCGGTGATTTTGACAGCGACTTGAGCACTCTACGCAGCTCAAGCTCATCGCCTTCTCCGTCCATAACGGCAGAGAGAGATTCCCTGACTTTGTCATTCATTGCCACATCCTCATACCAGACGCTGCATAAAATTCATAACCGGTGCTAAGACAGCGTATTCACGAAAAAGTTTTATGGCGCGCCGAACCCGATAAAGCGCCTGTTATCCTGCCCATCTATCCTAAGCCGACGATACACCATCGTGACTGAGGGTTGGGTTCATTAGCTCATCGATACGCTGATCGATGGCCTCACGCGCACGGAAAATGCGCGAACGTACCGTGCCCACCGGGCACTGCATCACATTGGCGATATCTTCGTAGGCCAGCCCATCCATCTCGCGCAGAGTGATCGCCGTGCGCAGATCTTCCGGCAGGTTCTCGATAGCCTCGAACACCGCTGCTTCGAGCTGATCGCGCGCAATAGCCGATTCAGGCGTTTCGATATCCGCCAAACGCCCGCTGAAATCGAGTACTTCAGCATCGCTGATATCCATATCGCTGCCCGGCGGACGACGACCGCGTGCAACCAGATGGTTTTTGGCGGTATTAATGGCGATACGGTAAATCCACGTATAGAAGGCGCTCTCGTTACGGAACTTGCCCAGCGCCCGATACGCCTTGATGAAGGCTTCCTGAGCCACATCGTAAACTTCGGCCTGATCGAAAACGTAACGCCCGATCAAACCAATGATCTTGTGCTGATATTTTTTAACCAACAGGTCGAAAGCGCGTGAATCACCAGCCTGGGCGCGCTCTACGAGCTGTTTGTCAGTCAACGCTGTTGACATGAGATCCCCCGAAAAGGTGGCCTAACCAAGGCGCTCGTATCAACGTACGTTGCAGCAAGTGGGTCGATGTTTACCCTGAATCAGACTTGCTGCGGCCCGGCCACTAGATACCCTTGAATTAAACTTCTGCCACTTTTCTATATCTGCGCTGGTAGGCTGGAATTCAAGCGTTCAGCGTGAGAGCGCATGTAATAGTGATGGCGAAGCGCTTCCAACAAAAGTAGCAGACCCTCCTTCTGACAGAGCGTCTGCCGATAAGTTCCTTGTTAATGTACACTAGCGTCCATTCAAACATCGCTCAGCGCTATCAAGGTGCACTCAGCGTTATTCATTTTCGATTCTGGAAGGCCCGCAATGTCCGAGCAGCAAACCAACGACGTCAATGTGGTCGATCAAAAGCAGCTGATCACCCCCACCGAGTTGAAGAACAAGATTCCACTCAGCCACGCCGCGTCACAGCGCATTGTCGAAAGCCGTCAAACCATTCAGAACATTCTCGATGGCAAGGATCCGCGGCTGCTGGTGGTCGTTGGCCCGTGTTCCATTCATGATGTAAAGGCCGCCCGCGAATACGCCACGCGCCTGCGCACGCTGGCCGACAGCGTGAGCGACTCACTGTTTATCGTGATGCGCTGCTACTTCGAGAAACCACGCACCACGGTGGGCTGGAAAGGCCTGATCAACGATCCGCGCATGGACGACAGCTTTCATATCGAAGAAGGCCTGACCATTGCGCGCAGCTTGCTGGTAGAGCTCACCGAGATGGGCCTACCGCTCGCTACCGAAGCACTCGACCCCATTTCCCCGCAGTATCTGCAAGACTGCATCAGCTGGTCGGCAATTGGCGCACGCACCACTGAATCACAAACTCACCGGGAAATGGCCTCGGGTCTTTCCGGCCCGGTCGGCTTCAAAAACGGTACCGATGGCAGTCTGGAAGTAGCGGTCAATGCGCTGCAGTCGGTGGCACACGGCCATAGCTTCCTTGGTATCAATCAGGACGGCGAAGTGGCAATTATCACCACGCGCGGCAACGCCTACGCCCACGCGGTGCTGCGCGGCGGTAACGGTAAACCCAACTACGACAGCGTCAGCATTTCACTGGCTGAGCGCGAGCTAAGTGCAGCAGGCGTTACGCCCAACCTGATGGTCGACTGCTCTCACGCTAACTCGAACAAACAGCCGGAGCTCCAGCCGCTGGTGCTTGAGAACATTGCCCAGCAGATTATTGAAGGCAATCGCTCAATCATGGGCGTCATGCTCGAGTCTCACCTGTTCGCAGGCGCGCAGAAAATTCCTGCTAGCCTCGACGACCTGAAGTACGGCGTGTCGGTTACCGATGGCTGCATCAGTTGGGAAACGACTGAAGAGATTCTGACTGACTTGGCACGCCGCATTCGTGAGCCGCTGCGAAAACGCCTGGAGCAGTAAGATAGCAGCAGCGCTTTCGCCCGCTTCACCGTGCCAACAAACAACGCCGCTGAAGGCAAACTTCAGCGGCGTTGTCGTGTGTGCTTTGTTGCTGGCGAGGTGAACAACCAAGACGCGCCGGCTTATGCGATCTCACGCCGAAACGGCGGCAGCGAGTCGAGCAGCGCCTTGCCGTAGCGTTTGGTCACAATGCGGCGATCGAGAATGGTGATTACGCCTTCATCCTGCTCCTTGCGGATCAAGCGACCACAGGCCTGCACCAGACGGATAGAAGCATCCGGCACGGTGATGCGCATAAAGGCGTTGCCGCCGCGGCTTTCGATCCACTCCGACAGCGTAGCGCCTACTGGATCGTCGGGCACCGAAAACGGCAAACGGGTAATCACCACGTGGCGCAGATAGCGTCCCGGAAGATCGACCCCTTCGGCAAAGCTTGCCAAGCCGAAGATGATACTGCCTTCACCTTCATCAACGCGTTTACGATGACGCTCCAACAGTTCGCGGCGCGGCAGCTGATCCTGAATCAGAATCGCCTTGGCGCGCTCACGGGTGGCCGTGTCATCAAACAGCGCCTGCTCGACCGCGCGCAGCTGGCGCCGCGATGAAAACAGCACCAGTACCGCTTCGTTGCCATCGAGATCACGCACGAAGTCGATGATCGAGCGCTCGTGCTGATCACGTTGCGCCGGATCCACCGCGCTACGCGGTACTGACAGTACGGCACGCGAATAGTCAAACGAGCTGGGCAAACGTTGATAACGGTAGCGATTGGCCAGCCCCGCGCGCTCCTGAAGCCGTTCGAAGCCGCCCAGCGCGGTCAGCGTCGCCGAGGTGAGTACCGCACCGAAGCAGCGCCCCCACAGGTGCTGGGCCAAGGTATGCGCAGCGCTGACCGGCGAGGCAGCGATGACGACTTCATCGCCCGCGTTGTCGCGGCCGCTTTGGAACTCGATCCAACGCGCCTGCGGTGGCTGATCGGGTTCGACATCAGGCTCGGAAAAGGCTTGCCATAGCGAAAAGGCGTCGTTGGCCCGCCCATGCAGCATGGCAATCAACGGTAGCCACTCCTCCGCCACTTCCCGCTGAAGTCCGGTACTTTTATCGGGGTCGAGGCTTTCGCGCAGTATCTCGAGCATGCCGTCCAACGATTTACTCAACGCTGCGAACGCAGCCACCAATGTAGAGGTGAGATCACGAAACTCGGCCGGCACCCGCCCCATTTCGAAGCGGTAGCGGCGCGTGGTGTTGTCGCCCTGCAACGGCGGCAGCGCCTGCTCGAAACCACCGGCAATGCCCAATACCTCGGTCAAACGCGGCTCGATGGTGGCTAGCGCATCGGGAATAGTGGCCAGCAACCGCGCAATCACCGCCTGCTTGCCAAGCGCGGTGTTCATTTCGGTAAGCGAGCGCTTGAGCAAACTGATCCAACGGCCGGCACCGTGCAGCGGCAAGCGGTGATGAAAGTGATCGAGCGCTTTATCAGGCAGGTGGTGTGCCTCGTCGAACACGTAGAAGCTTTCCTTGGGCGCTGGCAGCACCATGCCACCGCCAAGCGCCAGATCGGCAAGCACCAGATCATGGTTAACGACGATAACGTCGGCTTCCTCGACCTTACGGCGTGCGCGGAAGAACGCGCAGGCGCTGAAATGCCCGCAGCGCCGGTTGGTGCATTGGCGATGATCGATGGTCAGCTGCCGCCAATCGCGGTCGCTGATTGGCTCTGGCCAACTGTCGCGATCGCCCTCCCAGCGCCCGTTGGCATATTCGCCAGCCAGCTCCTGAGCAAGCTCTCCCAGCTGTTCATTGGGCGCGGCGAGTTCGCGCTCAAACAGCGACATGGTGGGATTGGCCTGGGTGCCGTCGAGCACCTGCTCGAGGCGCGACAGGCACAGATAGCGGCCGCGGCCCTTGGCCAAAGCATAGGAAAACGGAATGCCCGCATGTTCTTTGAGGGCCGGCAAGTCCTGGTGTAGCACCTGCTCTTGCAGGGCAACCGTGGCGGTAGAGATGATCAAGCGCTTGTTGGCAGCGCGCGCAATGGGCAGCGCCGAAAGCAGATAGGCCAGCGTTTTACCGGTGCCGGTGCCCGCCTCAAGCACGCAGATGTGCTCGTTACCTACGCGCAGCCCTTCGCTGTCGGCCTCTATCCCACCGAGTGTCCGCGCGATTTCCGCGATCATCAGCTTTTGCCCGTAGCGCGGCTTCAGCTTGAGACCATCAAGCAGCTGACGGTAAGCCCCCTGAATCTCTTCTTTTATTTCGGGCTTAACCATACAGCGCTTGGCCGCCCGTCACGAAAGCGCAGGCAAACGAGGTGATCGCGTTCAAAGCAGTCCTTCCGGCGGATGCTCGCACGGCAGCTTAGCGTTGATATAGGCTTCGATTTCAGGCAGCGAGAAGGCATCTTCTTCGCCAACAAAGCTGATCGATGTGCCCTTGGCACCCGCGCGACCGGTACGCCCGATGCGATGCACATAATCCTCGGGATCCTGCGGCAGGGTGTAGTTGATCACGTGTGATACATCGGAGATGTGAATGCCGCGACCGGCAACATCAGTGGCAACCAGCACCGCCACCTCGCCTTCACGGAACCGTTCCAGCGTACTGATGCGCTGCTGCTGAGGCACCTCACCGGAGATCATTGCGGCGTTAACACCGGCTTCATGCAGCGTTTCAAGCAGCGTGCGTACGGCATGGCGCTGATTGGCAAACACCATCACACGATCAAGCTCCTCACGACGCAGCAGGTTGATCAGCAGCTGCGGCTTGTCGGCATCGCTGACCATATAAACGCGCTGCTCGATATTGCTGGAGGTGCTGACATCAGTCGCCACGTCGACCTGCGCAGCATCCTGGGTCCACTGCTCGGCGAGATTGAGGATATCGCGCGTGAAGGTCGCCGAGAACAGGAAGGTCTGACGCTCTTGCTTGTTCGGCGTGGCGCGAATAATGCGTTTAACGTCGGGAATAAAGCCCATCGACAGCATGCGATCGGCTTCATCGAGCACCAGCACTTCTACCTGCGACAGGTCGACATCACGCTTTTGATGGAAGTCGAGCAGACGCCCAGGTGTCGCGATCAGAATATCGACCTTGTTACGCAGCGCGTTCTGCTGCTTCTTGTAATCGAGCCCACCTACCGCGCTCACGATAGTGATATCGGTAGCGTGCTGTGCCAGCGCCTGAGCATCCTTCTCGATTTGCAGCGCCAGCTCACGCGTAGGCGCCAGAATCAGCGCACGCGGTGCGCCGGGCTGCTGACCGTCGGGGCGCTGCTCTTCAAGGAAATAGGCCAGAATCGAAATCAGGAAGGCAGCCGTTTTGCCAGTGCCGGTCTGCGCCTTGCCCACCACATCGCCGCCCAGCAGCGTGTGCTTGAGTGCTTCGCTCTGGATGGGGGTGCAGTAGGCAAAGCCTAGTTCACTTACGCCACGCGCCAAAGGGGCAGGTAAATCGAAGTCAGTAAACCGCCACACCCCAGCCTTCAGCGGTGCGATCTCAACCTGAGGCGCGGAGGCTGCCTGCGCATTGGGGGAACGGCGCCTATCGCCGCCCGGCTTACGACGCGGCCTGCGGCGCTTACGACGCGGCTGGTGATTGGCAGTGTGGGTCGGGGATGGGCTTTTTTCCGACTCGCTCATGATGTCTCGACTATTTGGTGGCAATAAAAGTGTTCAGCGCGCGCAGTGTCTTCTTGAAACACAGCCACTGCATCGACAGCATTAAATGAACATCGGTATTAGGGCGCGATTATATCAGACAACCTTGCCTACGCACGATCCAGCAATGAGACACAGCCGCGCGCTATTGATAGAATTCAGCCATCGCTTTTGCGCTACCGCCCTATCCTAAGGACACGCCCTGGTGACGGTAGCGATCATTGATTGACAAGAGAATCACCATGACCCGCAGAAAGAAAACCCGCTCCATTGCCAGTCGCGTAACGATTCGCACTGGGCGCCGCAAGGACTACAAGAAGTGGCGTCACGAAAACCCTGATCAGGTGCATTCGACGCAGCGCTACGTCAGCAAGAAGCGCAAGCAGCGTAAAGAGCAGGCCGCGCGCAAGATGGAACGGCAGCACTCCGGCACCACTCTCGAGCTGCATCCCGACCAGGATTCGTCCGACACATCAGGGGAGCAGAACTAACATGAAACTGATGTCGTTCAACATTAACGGGGTAAGAGCGCGCCCTCATCAATTGCAAGCACTGGTCGAGAAGCATTCGCCCGATGTTATTGGCTTGCAGGAAACCAAGGTACGCGACAGCGAATTTCCGCTGGAGGCGCTGCAGGCGTTGGGCTACCACGTCCACTTCTACGGTCAGAAAGGCCATTACGGCGTGGCGATAATGACCAAGCAAGCGCCGCTGGACGTTTATTACGGCCTCGATGGCGACGAAGAAGATGCGCAGCGGCGTATGATCGCAGTGAAGCTCGCCTCTCCCATGGGCGACATCACCGTTTATAACGGCTACTTCCCGCAGGGCGAAAACGTCTCGCACCCAACCAAGTTTCCCAATAAACGCGAGTTTTACGCGCGGCTGTCGAACACGCTTGAAAATCGCCATAGCGCCACCGACAACGTTGCGATCATGGGTGATTTCAATATCTCGCCGGAAGATCAGGACATTGGCATCGGCGAAGATAACCGCAAGCGCTGGCTGCGCGACGGCAAAACCAGCTTCCAGCCGGAAGAGCGCGAATGGCTAGCCAAACTTCATGCGTGGGGGTTGGTCGACAGCTACCGCCAGCGTTATCCGCACAGCAGTGACTTCTACAGCTGGTTTGACTATCGCTCGAAAGGATTTGATCGCGAGCCCAAACGCGGCCTGCGCATCGATTTGATTCTGGTCTCGAATCCGCTGCAAGAACATGTCGCTGACGCCGGTATCGATTATGAGCTACGCGCCATGGAAAAACCGTCGGACCACTGCCCCATCTGGACCACCCTCGGCTAGCGCGCGCCCGGCCGATAGATTTCAAGCGCACCAAAAAAGCCCTTTGCTAACGTAACGGAGAATTTATCCGCGGCTAGCAAAGGGCTTTGTCGTTGGCAGTACCGAGCACAGTATCGCTCGGCTGCCGCATTCCCTAGTTAAGCTCGAACTTGACCGGCTGCTCTACGATACCAGGGCGAGCACGCGACTTGAACTGCCACTTGCGAACGGCATCGGTGGCCGCTTTCTCGAACATCGAATTGGTCGAATTCACCACCGAGATCGAACTAGCATCCACCGAACCATCCTTGCGAATGGTGAAGCGGACCGTCACGCTGCCCTGCATGTTTCTGGCCTGCGCCAGGCGAGGATAGACAGGTGCGACTCGATTGGTCGGCGCCGGTGTTTGCGACAGGGTTTCGGGCGTGTTGCTTTCGGCAGCGCGCTGGGCAGCAGCGGCTTTGGCATCTGCTTGCGCCTTGGCCTTGGCTTGAGCCGCCGCCTTGGCATCGGCCTGCGCCTTGGCCTGTTCGGCCGCGCGCTGCTGTGCCGCCTCAGCACTGCGCTGCTGTGCCTGCTGTTGCGCCGCCTGCTCACGGGCACGTTCAGCATTGGCCTGCCGCTGCTGCTCGGCACGCTGTTGCTGCTGGCGCTGAGCCTCAGCCGCCCGCTGCTGTTCACGCGCTTGCTCAGCCGCCTGCTCGCGAGCCTGCTGCTGCTCCTGACGGCGCGCTTCTTCAGCCTGCTGACGCTGCTGCTCGCGGGCCTGGGCGATGGCAGGATCCTCCACCACCGTTGCATGCACCATTTTCGATGCCGGCGGTTCGACCTTGATAGTGGTATCAGTAGAGTAGTGCCATAGCAGTGCTGCAGCTATCAGCCCATGAAAGACCAACGCCGCCGCCAATGCTGGCAGCCCACCGCGGTCGGCGCCGACACGGTGCTCCGCCTGATCACCGCCATCGGCGCCCGCTAGCGCAATCGGCTCAACCCGCTGAGCGCTGTCGTGCCCCGGACTGATGCCCGCAACGATTGCTGCGGGAGCAGAGGGCGTCGCCGAAAAACCGGAGGTAGCCAAGCGCCCTTCTGCAAAGGCAGCAGATAGATGCACAAACGGCTTGGCGTCGGCCGCATTCCCCGACGAACGGTGGGCAGCGAATGCGGGTTGTTGATCACGGAACATCGAATCTGCCTTACGGTTTACTCAATGATTACTGATTGCCGCCACCGGGCTGGGATACCAGACCCACGTTGGGAACTCCGGCGGTTTGCAGGCTACCCATCAGCGATATCACCTGACCGTAAGAGACGTTCTTATCGCCACGCACCATTACTGGTGTTTTGGGATGCTCTGCCAGCACCTGCTTGACCTCATCGCCCAGACTATCGAGCGCGACCTGATTGTCCTTGCCATCACGGCTAAGGAAATACTGGCCATCGCGATCGACCGATACGATCAGCGGGGTAGTGTCATTATCGATGGGCTTGGAGCTGGCCTGGGGCAAATCGACATCAACGCCTTGATTCATCATCGGTGCCGTGATCATGAAGATAACCAGCAGCACCAGCATCACATCGATGAAGGGAACGACGTTGATTTCACTGGCAATCTTGCGCTTGCCCCGGCGTGAGAATGATCTACGCATGACAACCTCCTCAGGCGTTTTCTCTGCGCACGCGACCGGTATGCAAGTTGCGATACAGAATCGAATAGAACTCTTCAGCGAAGTTTTCGTAACGACCGATCAAACCATCAGCGTTGGAAGAGAGACGGTTGTAAGCGATAACCGCAGGAATGGCGGCAAACAGGCCCATTGCCGTGGCGACCAGTGCTTCAGCAATCCACGGAGCAACCGTTGCCAGCGTTGCCTGCTGGCTAAGCGACAGCGACTGGAACGAGCCCATGATGCCCCACACCGTACCAAATAGACCGATGTACGGGCTGGAAGAAGAAATTGAAGCAAGAATCGGCAGCTTCTGAGTCAGGCGAGACTCTTCCCGCGACAGCGCCACGCTCATTGAACGCTCAACGCCTCCCAGTACTGCGCCGTCGTCGCTGGATTTCGGCAGCAAGCGGTTGAACTCGCGGAAACCTGCACGGAACAGATGCGCCGCGCCTTCTGGCTGCTCGGGCACTTCACGGTACAGCTCATTAAGGTCTACCCCAGACCAGAAACGCTTTTCGAACGATTCGAACTCGGAACGCGCCTGACGAAGTGCGAACCCTCTGCGGAAGATCAATACCCAGGAGACAATCGAAAACAGCAATAGAATTGCCATTACGATCTGCACAACGCCGCTAGCGTGCGACACTAGCGAAATGATCGACATGTGGTCCGATGACACCGATTCATTCATGGTCAATCTCTATAAAGCTTGGTCAAAAAAGTGAATGCACGATAATGTAAATGAAAAACATTATCAAATTGACATTCCCGAACAGGGCGCTGGCTGCCATCACGCATCGTCGAGCTGTGCTGGCAACGCCCTTGCTAGCGTAAGCTTTGGCGCGCTATTGGCGCTCCATTAGCTAAGCCTCAGTGTAGCATGCCTTGTTGGCGTGCCACGATCAGACTCTCCCTTTGATAGCGCGATCTGCCGAGGGTTCCCGGCCAGCCAACCGCCACTCGATCAATGCGCCGCTAACGCCCTGCTGCGATTGACGCTACAGCGGCGCCACTGGCGCTCTGGCGGCCAGCAGACGACGTTTGCCCGCTCGATCAAAGCGCACTTCGATCAGGCAGCGTTCACCCTCCCCTTCTACACGTTCTACCTCGCCCTGACCGAAACTATCGTGCATCAGCCGATCGCCCTTCTGCCACCGATACGAGGCATCGCGTGCCGCTGCCACCTTGATGGCAGCGCCCATCTGCGCCAGATAGCGCTCAACAATATCGGGACGCCTTACCTTCAGCGGCGCATCGCTATCGTGCTGGTCAGGGTCGTACAAAAGACCGGACAGCGTATTGCAGCTTTGCCAATCGGTTTCTTCGATGAAACGGCTGGGAGGACGCTCGCCGCCATCGGACAGCATCACCAGTTGATGACGGGCGCGGGTGGTGGCGACATAGAAAAGCCGCCGCTCTTCTTCCAGCGCTGCCGGTGCCAGCGGCGCATCGCGGCTGTAGAGAGGGAAGTCTTCTTCATTCAGCCCCCACACCAATACCAGCGGCCATTCCAGCCCTTTAGCACCGTGCACGGTAGAAATCGACACGCCTTCTGCATCAGCCTCCATCGGCTTCAGCAGCAAATCAACAAAGGCGCGGGTATCGCCGCCTACCTCCTGGGCCTGATCGAGCAGTACGTCGAGCAAGCGCACGTCTTCATCGCCTTTCTCGCGACGGGCAGCGGCCTTGCGCAGTACCTTGTGCGCATCGAGGCCATCGATCACCTGCGCCAACAGCTCGGCAGCGGGACAACTGCCCATCGAGGCAATGTCGTTCAGCAATTCCCAACGTTTGCGCAGCGTGCGCACCTGGAACGGACGCAACCCTGCCAGCGGGGCGGCATCGGCATCCGGCCACTGCTGATAGCGCGCCAGCAGTTCACACAGCGCAGCCAAACGATCACGACTGACGAAGGTGGCCGGCTGCGAAAACAGCAGCGTTAAGTGCTCGACACTACTGAGCAAGCCTGGCGTCAGCGCCACTTCGAGATATCCCGCCAAGGCCCTGACCAGCGGCAGACGAAATACGAAGCGATCTTCGCGCCCCAGTTGGAAAGGAATGTTGGCGCGCATTAGCGCTAGCTGTACCGGCACCGTCAGCGCCCAGCTGCGCACCAGCACTGCCGCCTGAGTTAACGGCTGGCCCTGCTCACGCCATTGCCTGAGCGTATCAACCAGGCTACGGCTACCCTGCGCGCAAGCCAGGGAGGTATGCGGGTTATCAGGGGCCGCCAGGGTGAGTTGATCGTGACGCCGCTGATTGGCCGCAATGGCGTGGTTCGCCATTAGCGCTAGCGCGTGCCCATGGCGAAAGGTATGCGACAACGGATAGTCGCTCGGCGCTCCGAAATAGCGCTCGAAGCGCTCCAGCATGGCATCGGCCTTGGCCCCGCGCCACTCGTAGATACACTGGTTGGCATCGCCCACTGCCATAACTTCGCCGTGCGGTGCGGCCAGCACGCTTAGCAGCCGTAGCTGCGCTTCGTTGATGTCCTGATATTCATCGATAATCAGATGATCAAGAAAGCCGCCCAACTGCTGGCGCAGCTGGCTATTGCGCGCCAGCGCCTTGAGCGGCAGATGCAGCAGATCGGCGTAGCTCATCAGCCCCTGCTCGGCATACAGCTGCTCCTGCCGACGATAGGCCGCGGGGAAATGGGAAGATTCATTACCGAAATCATCCTGCTCGATCATCACTTCGGGCGCGACCAGTTCACCTTTCACGCGATCACAGAAATGGCAGAAGGTATCGAGCTGCTCGGTTTCCAGCGCTTGCTCACTTAGCGTCGGAAACTCATCCCTTACCGACGACACCGCCTGACGCGCCAGACGCTCGCGCTGCCATTCGGCATCGAGCAAGCGACGAGCGGGAATGATGCCTTTACGCGTAAGGTTGGTGCATAGCCGCATGCCCACCGAGTGGAAGGTGCGCACTTGCGGCAAACGCTGGCCATGTGGCGCGGTGGAGGCAAGCCGTTGCGCGAAGTCCTCGCGGGCGGCGCGATTGAACATCAGCACCAGCATACGATCAGGATTGGCACCGCGTGCCAGCAGCTCGAGCACCCGCGCCACCATGGTGGAGGTTTTACCGGCCCCCGCGACTGCCGATACGCGCGCATGTCCGCTGGGGTGCTCGACCACCGCCAGTTGCTCGCGGGTAAGCCACACGCGCCACGGAGCCTGCTCGATAGCTGTCATACTGCCTCAGCGGATACGTGAGAAAAGGCGGTAGAAGTTGGCGCTGGTTTGCATCACTACCTCTTCGACGCTAATCCCTCGCACCTCAGCGATAGTCTCGGCGACTCTGCCCACATTTTTCGGCTCGTTAGGCTTACCGCGCATGGGAACCGGCGCCAGCCAGGGGCTGTCGGTTTCGATCAACAGTCGATCGAGCGGAATGGCCTTGGCCAGCTCCCGCACATTGGCGGCATTCTTGAAAGTGACGATGCCTGACATCGAGATATAGAAGCCCAGCTCGACCGCTTCTCGTGCGAACGACAATTCGTCAGTGAAGCAGTGCAGCACCCCGCCGACTTCAGGCCGAGAATGGCGCGTGATCAGCTCTAGCGTCTCGTGGCGGGCACCGCGGGTGTGTACGCTTACCGGCAGTTCGGTATCGCTTGAAAGCTTTAACATCGTAGCGAAGCGTTCGAGCTGCACCGCTTTGGGCACCTTCGGCACATCATCGATAAAATCGAGACCTATCTCACCTATCGCGGCAGGCTCGTAGCGCTCTACCAATGCCTGCATGTCTTCCAGGCTAGGCTCGTGCTCCAGCGGGTGCAGCGGATGAGCGCCCACAGCGACTTCGACGATGGGATGGCGGCGTGCCAGCGCGGTGAGCTCGGCCACATCGCCAGGCTGGGTGGACATTGCCAGAATGCGCCCCACGCCCGCTTCGCGCGCCGCCTCGATGGCAGCATCGATATCGCCGTCGTAGGGCGTGAGATCAAGTTGATCAAGGTGGCAGTGCGAATCGACAAGATGCAGATGCTTGAGCGGTGCATCGGCAACCGAATCAGAAAGTAACATGACGCAATAATCCAAAAATCATCAGCAAATGGATGGCTCGCCGGGCGTACCAGCGAGAGCCGCTGCTAGCGTTACCGAGCCACGCTCAGGAACGCAGCAGCGCTGACCAGCGGATCAGCCACGACTCCAGCACCAGCTGCGGGTTGGGGTTGTTGCCGTGGGCGATCAAACGACGCTGCTCGCGCGCATAGTCAAGCAGTCGGAACCAGTCGCGTACACGCGCATTCTTCACCGCTTGACGATAAAGCGGCAGCATATCGGGGTTGCGTAACTCTTCGGCTTCTCCGGAAAGCCCCAACCGCACCACATCTTCCAGCCAGCGGATGCCGTATTCCAAAATCGCGCTAAGCTGCTGACGGTCGAGCCGGGCGGCTTCGGCGACCGGATCGCCGCCGCGCACTAGCGCGTCGAACAGCTCGGTCAAGCGCTGGCGCAGTTGGCGTGCCTCTGGAGTCGCTTGCTCAACGGCGGCCAGCGGCATGCCGCCGGACACCTGCCACCAAAACTGCGCGTCCTGCTCGTCGGCCATGTGCTGCAGTAGCCAGTCGCGGCATTCAGGGTAGCCTGGCGGGCTGAAGGCAAACTTCTGACAGCGACTCATGATGGTCGGCATGATCCGCGATGGCACGTCGGAGAGCAGCATAAACAGGGTGCGTGTACCAGGCTCTTCGAGATTCTTCAGCAATGCGTTGGCGGCACCAAT
The DNA here is from genome assembly GCF_051251145.1 of Carnimonas bestiolae. Lineage (NCBI taxonomy): Bacteria > Pseudomonadati > Pseudomonadota > Gammaproteobacteria > Oceanospirillales > Halomonadaceae > Carnimonas > Carnimonas bestiolae. Next base: position 286,264 of record NZ_JBPCZK010000001.1, read on the forward strand.
CGTCATCGCCTCAACACCTTCGATACGCACTACCCGATAACCGCCCTGCTGGGCGGTTTCCGACAGGAAGCTATTGATGCCGCGAATGGCATCGATGCGTATCAGGCGTCCCAATTCGGGCGCAGGAATGTTCAAAAGATCGGGGTGGTAGCCGGCACGCCGCATCCGGCAACCGTGGCACTGACCACAGGCGACGTGGCCTTCAGCGACCTGCTGCGGTGCTTCGCACAGCAGCTTGGCGGCCAGCATATCGGCGAAATGGCCCTTGCCCAGCCCATTTCCTCCCGCCAATAGCAGCGCGTGCGGCAGCCGATCGCGGGCGAACAGCTGCATCAGCCGCTGCCAATCGCTGCGCTGCCACGGCAACGGGATCGCTTGGCGATCATCGCTCATGCAAGGCCCCACTGCTGTAGCCGCTGCTCAAGCACCTCGCCAATGCGCTGCTGGACGTCTTCAAGCGGCTGTGACGCATCGATCACCGCGAAACGCTGCTGCTCGGCCTCAGCACGCGCCAGATAACCTTTACGCACGGCACGGAAGAAATCGCTGGCCTGCTCTTCGAAGCGATCGAGCACCGCACCACGTGCCATCACGCGCTGACGGGCCGCTTGCTCCGGCATGTCGAGCAGCAGCGTCAGATCTGGTCGGAGATCGCCCAATACCCACTGTTCCAGCGCACCAATACGTTCTGAATCAATGCCGCGTCCCACCCCCTGATAGGCATAGGTCGCGTCAATGAAACGATCGCAGACCACCAGCGCTCCGCGCTGCAGGGCTGGAACGATTTTTTGCGCCAGATGCTGGGCGCGCGCGGCGAAGACCAGCAGCAGCTCGGCATCGGCATCAAGCGGCTCACTACCCTGAGGGTCGAGCAACAATTCGCGCATTTGTTCAGCGCGCGGCGTGCCGCCGGGCTCGCGGGTACTCACAACGGTATGTCCGCGCTGCTCAAGCCATTCGACCACGAAGGCAATATTGGTGCTCTTGCCCACCCCTTCACCGCCTTCCAACGTAATCAAACGTCCGGAACGCGCTGCATTAGCGCTGATCATGGGCGTGGCTCCTTGAATCAGAATGACGCGAATGTTCACTCTTGTCGGGCTTGGAGGACGCGTTATCCGACGCGCTGCCTTTGGGATGTTTGGCCGTTTGGTGATGCTGATCGTGCTGCGGCAGCGCTACTGTTTTGGCCGTTTCGACGGCTCGCTCAGTGAGCGTCGCCTGTTTCGAAGAACCAGCGCTGGGCCCAGCTTCGTCGTCGGTGTCAGGCTTAGCGTTGTCAGAAGCATTGGATCCCGCTTCGTCAGAGGCGCTGGACTCCGGCTCGTCAGGGGCACTGGACGCCGCTTTGTCGGAAGCATTGGATGCTGCCTTATCAGAGGCGCTGGACGGCTTGGCGAACTGGCAGCTGACCGATTCCACGACGTCTTTATCAAGCTCGTGATCAGCATCTCCTACCAGCTCAAGCACCGTCGCGAGCACGTCATGACTAATGGCATCGTCGGCATCGTCGGCAAGTTCCAGAGCGGCAATCAATGCCTGTCGCGCAATGTGCTCGCTCAGGCAACGCTGCTGGGCCGTCACAAAGGCCACGACCTTGGCATCGAAGGCGTTATCGTCATCGCCGGACAAGCGTTCGAACAGCGCAGCTTGCGCCTTGCTCTGTTTATCCAGAGGCGAGGCACACTGAACTGCTGGCACCAGCTTATTGGCTTGTTCGGTTGCATTGGCCACTTTGGAGCGTTCCGCGATGGCGCGCTGGACAACGTAACGGTTAACCGCACGATTGTGCGCTTCAAGCGTCGCCGAAAACACGTGGCGACCGTTGCCCATGGCAACGAAATAAAGCGCATCCCCGGAATCGGGATTCAGCGCTGCGGCAATCGAAGCTTCGCCGGGCAGCGAGATGGGCGTTGGGGGCAAACCGGTGTGGCGGTAGGTATTGAACGGATTATCCGTGCGCAAGTTATCGCGGGTGAGTACCCGACCGCTGGACAGATGCAGACCATACACCACCGTGGGGTCGGTTTGCAGACGCATGTCCTTTTCAAGCCGCCGCACAAACACCCCGGCAATGCGCGAACGCTCCTCGGGAACAGCCGCTTCCTGCTCAACCAACGACGCCATGATCAGCGCCTCGTAAGGCGTTTTATAGGGCAGCTTGTCACTGCGCTTTTGCCATGCATTATCCAGCATTTTCTGCATGGTGTTGTAGGCGCGTTTGAACAACGTCAGATCGGAGTCACCCTCCGAAAATCGATAGGTAGAGGGAAAGAAGCGCCCTTCTGGCCGCTCACCCTCATGACCGATGGCAGCCATCAGCTCAGCGTCGCTCATCGCCAGCGAATCGTGACGCACATTGGGCAGCGTGTTGATCAAGGAGCGCATTACCGCGAAAGTGCGCCCTTCAGGAATGGTGACGGAGTAGGACACCACATCGTTACTCGAGAGCTTGTCGAGCAGTTGATAGGCGTTCATTCCCGGCTCAAGCTGAAATTGGCCCACCTTCAGCGAGGCAAAACGCTGTTTGTCCCATAGCGCTAGCGCTTCGAACGGCCAGCGCCATTTGATTACGCCCTGCTGCTGCAATCGCTCAAGCGTAACGCGCGCGCCGTCGCCGCGTTTTACTTCGTAAAGCTGCGGCTGCTCGAGCGCGATGCGGCTGTCGAGCTGATACTTCCACACGCCGCCAGCCACCGCTATCAGCACGATTAAAATGACTAGCGACATACCTGTAAATTTGATCAATCGCATCGTTTATCCAGCAGCGAATTAATTCGAGACCCAACCCTCGGCACCCGTTCGCGGGGCATGCGAGTAGCCTAACAGCGCCTGAGCCGGCTCGCTCAAACGCGCTAGCGGCAATGCTTGCGGCGACCAGCGCCACGCCTGTGCCCCCTGATGAAGCGATGCCACCGGCCACACGCCCTGCACTGAATTGAACAGGCACAACGCTTCGACTGCATCTAGCTCGTCAACATGCAGACGGCGCTCAAACAGTAGGCCGCGCTCGATCAGAGCAGCACGCAGGGTGCCGCTGACACCGCATTGATCGAGCGGTGGTGTAAGCCACTGCTGGCCGTCAAACCAGGCGAGGTTCATCGCCGTCGCATCCGTTACCCAACCCTCGGTATCGAGCATGACACCTTCTGCATACAGGGAAGGATCGCACTCCTGACGTGCCAGCACATTCTCCAGCCGGTTCAGATGCTTGATACCGGCCAGCAGCGGCTGACGCGCCAAGCGGGTGTCACACACCTTGACACGAATGCCCTCCTGCCAGCGCGCGCGCTGTGGCTCGAAGGGCGTGGAGCGCCATCTGATACGCGGCTCGGGATTAGCGGGAGGCAGATAGCCGCGCCCGCCTGAGCCACGCGTCACGATCAACTTGCTGACCTGCAAACCGACCGCGCACGAAAACGCCGCCTCAAGCTCAGTGCGCTGCGGCCGGGGAATACCCAGCCGATCGCAGCCATGCATGAGACGGCGCAGATGATACGGCCATAGCAACGGGTGGCCGTTACGTACCAGCACAGTTTCGAAGACCCCATCCCCGTAGGACAACCCGCGGTCATCGAAGGGAACGGGGGCATCGTGAGAGTGCTCTCCACCGACTGGTACGGCCACTGCTACACTCGACTGAAGAGCAGCGACCCGTTAGTGCCGCCAAACCCGAAGGAGTTGGAAAGCGCGTTGTCGATTTTCATCTCGCGGGCGGTGTGCGGCACGTAATCAAGATTGCAGCCCTCATCGACGTCGTCGAGGTTAATGGTGGGCGGCGCAATTTGATCGCGTAGTGCCAGAATGCAGAAGATAGCCTCGACGGCACCAGCGGCACCCAGCAGATGGCCGATCATCGACTTGGTAGAGCTAACCGCCACGTGCTTGGCACTTTCACCCATCACGCGCTCAACGGCCTGGCTTTCTGCGGCATCACCAGCTTTGGTAGAGGTACCGTGAGCATTGATATAGTGCAGATCAGCCGCATCGATGCCCGCATCGCGTATCGCATTACGCATCGCCATTTCGGCACCCACGCCGTTGGGCGCAGTAATGTGGTGAGCGTCGTCGCTCATGCCAAAGCCGGTTAACTCGGCATAGATATTGGCACCGCGTGCGACCGCATGCTCGTACTCTTCAAGCACCACAATGCCGGCGCCGTCAGAAAGTACGAAACCGTCGCGACCGCGATCCCACGGGCGGCTCGCACCCTGCGGGTCATCGTTACGAGTGGATAGCGCACGCGCGGCCGAGAAGCCACCAATACCCAGCGGCGACGACGACATTTCAGCGCCGCCGCACACCATAACGTCGGCGTCACCATAAGCGATGGTGCGCGCACCGTAGCCAATGTTGTGAGTACCTGTGGTGCACGCCGTGGCGATGGCGATATTGGGGCCGGTCAGGCCATATTGGATCGCCAGATTGCCCGCCACCATGTTGACGATGGAGCCCGGCACAAAGAAAGGAGAAACACGCCGCGCGCCACCATCGAGCAACGCCGAATGGTTGACTTCGATCATCGGCAGGCCGCCGATGCCGGAACCAATAGCGGTACCGATGCGGTGAGCGTTGTCTTCGGAAATGTCGATCCCGGAATCCTTGATGGCTTCCGCAGAGGCTGCCAATCCATATTGGATAAACAGGTCCATCTTGCGCGCTTCTTTAGGATCGATAAAAGGCGACGCATCGAAGTTTTTGACCGCACCACAAAAACGCGTTTTGAACGTGGACGCGTCGAAGTGTTCGATGGGGCCGATACCACTTTTGCCAGCAACGATGCTAGACCAGGTATCCGCCACGTTGTTTCCAACCGGTGTCAGCATACCCAACCCGGTTACCACGACTCTCCTTCGAGCCATCCTTTCCTCCAAACTGAATTTTGCGGTGCTACAACCCGCCGAGCGATGCCAACAATGGGCGCTTCAGCATCGGCAGCTGTTCACACGCGGTTCTATCACACGACAACGCTCGATCGAAACGACAACGCGATGCGCGTTGGAACGATAAATAACCGCGCTGAGCGGATTACTTATTCAAGCCTTGGCAAGCGCTTGAACTGACGCTTGCTTGACGCGTGATATGAAGGCCCCAGTATACCTCAACTTCGAGTAATACGATCGATGAGCCACTGCTTTTTCATAAACGCCGGTGGCTCATGGCCACATTAGTAAAGGCTTGAGCAAACGTATGCGTATCACAAGAAAAAGCCGCCCCTTACCTGGAGCGGCTGTTTTCGCGCACCGGATCACGCCACTTGAAGAAGAAAACGCTATCCGGTCAACACATCAACTCTTACTGATGAGAGTTAATGTAGTCGATGGCTTCCTGCACGGTGGTGATCTTTTCTGCTTCTTCGTCAGGAATTTCGGTGTCGAATTCCTCTTCGAGAGCCATTACCAGCTCAACAGTGTCGAGCGAGTCAGCGCCCAGATCTTCGGTGAAAGAAGAACTGTTCTGGATTTCTTCTTCTTTAACGTTCAAACGCTCGGCAACAACCTTTTTGACGCGCTCTTCAATGGTACTCATGTTGTCTGTGCTCCTAGTGGTACGTAATCCGCCTTAAAGACTGACGGTAGTTTATAGACCGCGAATGAACGGCGCAACAGCACCGTTTTCGATCATCGCATATTCATGCCGCCGTTAACGTGTAACGTTTCGCCGGTGACATACCCCGCCGCATCGCTGGCGAGGAAGCCAACCGCGGCTGCGATCTCTTCAGGCTGCCCTAAGCGAGCAACCGGAATTTGAGCCAGTAGCGCATCACGCTGTGCTTCAGGAAGCACGTCCGTCATGTCGCTGGCAATAAAGCCGGGGGCAACACAGTTGACGGTAATATTGCGCGAAGCGACTTCACGTGCAAGCGAGCGGCTAAAACCTTCCATGCCTGCTTTCGCTGCAGCATAGTTCGATTGTCCCAGATTTCCCAAGGTAGCGACAACCGAACTGATATTGATAATGCGACCGAAGCGCGCTTTGGTCATGCCGCGCAGGCATGCCTTGGAGAGACGATAAACAGACTTGAGATTGGTGTCGATAACGTCATCCCACTGATCTTCTTTCATACGCATCAGCAGGTTGTCGCGAGTGATACCGGCGTTATTCACCAACACCAGCGGTGCGCCGTGGTCACTGGTCAGTTGATCGAGCACCGCGGCAATGGAGTCAGGATCGTTAACCTGCAGGTGGAAGCCCTGGCCCGCCACGCCCTGCTCGGCCAAATCGGCGGAGATACGCTCGGCACCTTCAGCAGACGTTGCGGTACCCGCAACAAAATACCCTTGGCTACCCAATTGGCGGGCGATAGCGCGACCAATACCGCGACTTGCGCCGGTCACCAGCGCCACTTTGCTTTCGTTTGTCATGTTACTGCTCGCTATCTGAGTCTTCGCTGCGCGCACGTTCAAGTGCTGCGCCCAGGCTTTCAGGATCGTTTACCGCCAGGCTAACCAGCGAACGATCGATGCGTTTGTTCAGGTTGGTCAGCACCTTGCCGGGGCCGCATTCGATGCATAGCTCGACGCCACGCTCTGCCATGCGAGTAACGCAGGATGACCAGCGCACCGGACGATAAAGCTGCTCAACAAGGCGTTCACGCAGCACGTCGACATCCTGATGCACTTCAGCGTCAACGTTTTGCACCACCGGATAACGCGGCGCCTTGAGATCGATATCACTTAGCGCCTGTGCCAGTTTATCGGCCGCCGGACGCATTAGTTCACAGTGAGAAGGCACCGACACCGGAAGAGGCAGCGCGCGTTTGGCGCCCGCTTCCTTACACAGTGAAATGGCACGCTCGACTGCGTCGTTCTCACCGGCAATCACCACCTGACCGGGAGAGTTGAAGTTAACGGCCGAGACAATCTGTCCTTGAGCGGCTTCGCTGCAAGCGGCTTCCACTTTGTCGTCGTCGAGGCCAATAATGGCTGCCATCGCGCCAGCGCCCTCTGCGACAGCCGACTGCATGGCTTCACCGCGCAGCCTGACCAGCCTTACCCCATCGGCAAAACTCAGCGCGCCAGAGCATACCAGCGCGCTGTACTCGCCCAGACTATGCCCAGCCAGCACCTCGGGCCGAACCCCTTCGAGCTCCTGCCACACGCGCCAGATGGCAACACTGGATGTCAGCAGCGCTGGCTGCGTGACGACCGTTGCATTGAGTTCCTCAGCACTGCCCGATTGCACCAACTGCCAAAGGTTATACCCCAATGCAGTAGAAGCTTCTTCGAATGTGCTGCGAACGACACTGTAACGCTCGGCCAGTTCGCGCAGCATACCAATATGCTGCGACCCCTGACCGGGGAAGACAAACGCAATCCTGGCGGTCATCTATACATCCTTTCGTTTTATTTCGTGGCGACACTGCTCACTGACCAGTGTCGCCACGTCTCTCCAAGAGCCCGCCACCCGCCTTGATTATCCGGCGAGACTCGCCTTAAGGCGTTGTGGCAGCTGTTCGTGAACTTCTTTTATGGCACGCTCGATAGCGTAGAAGAAGCCACGCGAATCTGCAGCACCGTGACTTTTCACTACCCTTCCTGCAAGCCCCAGCAAGGAGGCTCCATTGTAGCGCACCGGATTGATTTGTTCGCGAAAGCTTGCAAGCGCCGGGCGCGTCAGCAAGCTTATCAGACGCGACAGCAGATTTTTGCTGAAGGCGGCCTGCAAGCGGTCGGCCAGCATGCGCGCTAATCCTTCGCTGGTTTTGAGTGCGACATTACCAACGAAACCATCGCACACCACCACATCGATAGCGCCTTTAAATAGCGCATCGCCCTCAATAAAACCGCTGTACTCATAGCCGCAATCGGTGCGCGCGCTTAGCAGTTCGTGGGCGGCACGCTGCAATCTTCCGCCCTTGTGCTGCTCGATGCCGATATTCAGCACCGCTACCCGCGGTCGCTCAACGCCATCGAGCAGCCGCACCATCTGACTACCCATATCGGCAAACTGCAGCAAATGGCGCGGCTGACAATCAACGTTAGCGCCCAGATCGAGCAGATAGCAGCGCTTGCCCAAGGTGGGAATTGGCGCACTGATAGCCGGTCGCGCAACGCCCTCAAGCATCCCTACCTGCAGGCGCGACAGCGCCATCAGCGCACCGGTGTCGCCAGCGCTGATACAACCATCAACCCGCCCTTCTGCCACCGCACCAACAGCAGCATGCAAACTGGTAACGACAGGAGTATGACAGGAGGAAGTACGGAGCACTGTGGAGGGCGACATCGAGGCAGGCAGCACGCCTTCAACGTGGTTCAGCGTGATGCGCCTGCCGAGCGCTGAGCGCAAGAGAGATGCTGACAAATGGCGCTCAATGGCGGCTCGCTGCCCGTAGAGGGTAACGGAGAGGCCGGGATACTGACGCAGCGCCTGCACCGATCCCCCGACAGCAGCGCGGGGACCTTGGTCCCCGCCCATCGCATCAATCGCGAGATGCATATGCTAACTGCCCCAGCCTACTCAGCCGCGGCGTCGACTCAGGATTCGACGTCAACGACCTTGCGACCACGGTAGAAGCCGTCAGGCGCTACGTGGTGGCGACGGTGAGTTGTACCGGTTTCCTGATCAGTCGCCAGCGCTGCAGTGCTGAGGCTATCGTGAGCGCGACGCATGTTGCGCTTGGAACGGGATTTGCGATTCTGTTGAACAGCCATGCTGAAACTCCTGCAAGTAAATTCCGGGGGATACCCCGGCACATCAGTTTTTTGACTTCAACGTATTCAGTACGCTGAATGGGTTATGCGTTTCTATCTCATCACCGCTTTGCAACTGCTCTTGCGACACTGGGCACTCACCCTCCGGGTGGAATGCGACTTGCGGCAGATCGAGCAACAGCTCTTCTTCAACGACCGACCATAAATCCAGCTGGTCGTTTTCAACGATAACCGGATCGTAGCGCTTCGGAAGATGGGCCGCCTGACTGTCGCCGACCGAGAGCCCGAGCAGGAAGTCGGCACTAATATCCACCGGCAGCGGCTGCAAGCAGCGCTGACACTCCAGCACGACCCGAGCTTCAAGCGCGCCTCTAATATAGCGCTGCGCTTGCTCGTCGACACCGAACTGCAGCCGAACAGCACATTCCCCTTGCTGCTCACCTACGGCTTCTGAAAGGCGCGGCATCTTCTCGAGCGGGACAGTGCCCTCGAGATGTTCTGCGACGGCAGCCAGCCGATAAGGCTCAACGGTGTGAGGAATTCGCGTGATAGACATAGGCGCGCAATGATAGGGACTCCCCCCTTGCCTGTCAAAGTTTACATGCGTTTATGGCTGACAATGGCGCCTGAACTTCAGACTAACGCGCATTATTATTAATAGTCGCCAAACAGTCTGCGCGCGCAGCGTTAAAAGCGGCCGAAGCTTATCTAACAAAGCACTACTTTATTTGCTGATTGGACAGCCGCCAGTCAGGGCAGCCGCCAGCCCTTTTTAGTAGGTGAGACGCACCGTAGAAACCCTGAGCGTAACGCGTCCACCTCACTTCCTTGTTCATTGCACGAAACGCACGCAAATAATCGTGAACGACCGCCTGCTTCACGCACTGTGATAATTAAGCTGCGCTTAGCGACATATTGCAGGAATACAAAAAGGCGACCCTAAAGGCCGCCTTCATTTAACATCGCTGAATATTTATTTCATTTCAGCACGCAACGGCGCAACCGTTGAGGAAGCGCTCAGGCCAAGCGCGGATGACGCCATTACCCCAATACGCTTGCCAATACGGTCAAAGGGATCAGAGCTTGGCGTGAAGTCGACGGTATTATCGGTACTACCGACCTGCTCACGTATTACCTGATCGAAGGTTTTTACCTCGTCGATCAAGCCAAGTTCGCGCGCCTGTTCACCGCTCCACACCAGTCCGCTGAATAGCTCGGGATCGTCTTTCAGGCGATCGCCTCGGCCCTTTTTGACGTCGTTGATAAATTGCTGATGGGTAACATCCAGCAGGTGCTGCCAGAACTGCTGCTGATGCGGCGTCACCCCCTTGAACGGATCAAGGAAATCCTTGTTCTCGCCGGCGGTGAACACGCGACGCTCGACGCCTGCTTTTTTCAGAATGTCTTCAAAGCCGAAACCGGAATAGATGACGCCGATAGAACCCACCAAACTGGCTGGTGCGGCGTAAATCTTGTCAGCGCCCGATGCAACGTAGTAAGCACCGCTGGCTCCTAGATCTTCGATCACCGCGTAGATGGGTTTCTTGCCTTCCTTACGCAGCCGCATGATTTCGTCGTAGATTCTGGCCGCCTGCACCGGTGTCCCGCCAGGGCTATTGATGTGCACCACCACCGCTTTGGCCTTGCTGTCGTAGGCTTTATCAATGCCCTCGATGATGCGCTTGGCGTTGGCCTCGGAGTCGCTCGAGATCATGCCTTCCAGCTCCACTACGCCGACGAAGTCGCCGCTACTGGTCGTCGAACTCGATCCTGAGCGCATCGATGAATAAATCGACGCAAACACCGCCACTACCAGCAGTAGCCATGCGAGCCGGAAGAAAATTTTCCAGCGCCGACTGCGGCGCTTTTCCTTCAGTGCATCCTTAGCGAGTGAATAGAGCGCTGCCTGCGCATCACGTTCTGCCCGTGAGTGGTGCGAAGCCGCAGATCCTGACGGCTGCTCGCCACCCTCGTTCCATTGATCATTACTCATCGCTACTATCTACTTCCCAATGAAGGCCGCATAACGAATGTTAATGCAGCACAGCCCTATAAAGAGGTGGGCAGAATACGGTGAGCACACGTTAGATGCTCGACCCGCGCCTTAATACGCCTAACCTGCCCTCACCCGACCCGCTCCATGCCAAATGGCCGCCCACACTTACCTGTGCAGCCTCGCCCCACCCATGCAGCTTTGTCACGCTCACTCAGCGCAGTGCACGGTTCACCCGCTTACCGTGATCCTGCGCTTTAGCACGCTGGCGCAGTCAACCACTCTGCCAACTGCTGGGGTGACTGGGCCACACGCAGCGCGCCGTTTTCCAATAGTTGCTCGGCATGATGCACACCCCAGCCAACGCCAATCGCGGCGACGCCTGCGCGGCCCGCCATCTGCATATCGTAGATGCTGTCGCCAACCATTACCGCTGCTGTGGCTGCAACGCCCGTTTCATCAAGCAATTGCTGCAACATCAGCGGATCCGGTTTAGAGCGGGTAACATCTGCCGTTCTTAAGGCGCTAAACAGCTGCTGCTGCTCAGGATGTGCCGCCAGTGCTCGCTTGAGCCCCGGCATTCCCTTGCCGGTGGCAATCGCTAACTGCGCGCCATGGTGCGACAGCGTAGCGAGCATCGAGGTAATGCCGTCAAAGAAGCAGTCGGCAGGTTCTTTGGCGGCTATTTCGTGAAACCGAGCGATATAGCGCTGTCGCAGCGCTTCCGCCTGACGCGCATTCAGCGCTGGCGCCAGCACCGCAATGGCCTCCGGTAGTCCCAGACCAATGATATCCCTAACCTGACGATCGCTGAACACGTCGATCGCAATATCCTTTGCCGCGCGCTGCATCGCTAGGACAATGCGTGGCACCGAATTCATTAGCGTGCCGTCCCAATCGAAGATTGCTAGCGAATAGCCCATCGCCCCACCTGCTCCATGATGCTTTTTTGCCTGTAGTGCTGGGGCGCTCAGCCCTACCGGAGCCCAAGCTGGCTAACCCTAGCGCGGCTGGCGCGCCCGCTCGATAACGGTTTGAAGCGCAGGATCGAGCCGCGCTTTCAGCTCGATACGTTTGCCGGTAAAAGGATCATCGAAGGCCAGCGAACGCGCATGCAAGAACAGCCGTTCCAACCCCCATTGCGCGGCAAGGCGCTCACCCTGACGACTACCGTACTTGGCATCATGCAGCAGTGGATGACCGCTGTGCGCCGCATGCACCCGAATTTGGTGCGTGCGTCCGGTAATCGGAGAGGCTTCAATCAGCGTGGCGCCTTCAAAGGTCTCAATAACATTGAAGGTGGTACGCGAGCGTTTGCCGGACTTGTCTACCTTGACCCGCCGCTCGCCGTTGCCTGACTCATAACGCAGCAATGGCGCCGATACCCATTCCCGCGCGGCAGGCCAGCGCCCTTCTACCAGCGCCATATAGCGCTTATCCATGCGCTTGTGCTTGATATCGTCGCTTAAGCGCAGCAACGCCTCGCGACTTTTGGCAATCAGCAAACACCCCGACGTATCGCGATCGATACGGTGCACCAGCTCGATAAACGACAAGTCGGTTCTGACCTGACGCAGCGCCTCTATCAAACCGATCTTGACACCAGTGCCGCCATGCACAGACAGCCCCGAGGGCTTATTGACCGCCAGCCAGCCATCCGTTTCAGCAATCACGCTCGATAGCAGCACTCGCCGCAGATTGTCCGAAACTTCCTGCACCGCCTCCTGCGGCGCCATGCGCAGCGGCGGCACACGCACCACATCGCCTGCACTGATGCGCGTATCCGCCTTGGCTCGCGACTTGTTAACGCGCACTTCTCCTTTGCGGATAATGCGATACACCAAGGTACGTGGCACCCCTTTAAGGCGCGCCATCAAAAAATTATCAAGCCGCTGCCCCGCTTGATTGTCGTCTACCTCGAGCCACTGAACCTGCTGGCCGGTTGCTTCCTGTTTAGCGCTATCGTTTAGCGACATACCTGTATCCTGCACCACATTCATTTGGCGACATTACCCATTGGATCGCCACACGCTGGCTATCTTCCCTGAAAACGCGCCTTATGGACACCTGAGCACCCGATTTCTTTTACGTACAGTAAATAACGCTACTTTCGTTAATCTTTATAAACATTGCTCGGCGTAACAAAGGTTGATATATTCCGAAGGCCTCGGAAGGCACACCAGATCACGTGCCAAATACCGGAAAGCGCCCGCGAAACAAGCACATGTGGGCCAGGCAACAGATACAACAGCACACCAAGTGCGTGGATACCCGCAACGCCGATTGCAGGCTGGTTACTAATAGGAAATAGCGATACTGAAGGCGTTACCCATCGTGCGCCACGCCCACATACCGTCACCCGTTCGCTTTAAAAGCAGCGCTGTGGCCAGGCTGGGCCAGCATCGGAACATTTTCGCGTTCGCTTACAGAACGCCCCGCCTGCCATCAGTATTGACCGGTCCTCGTAGACTGGGTGCCAACGACCGGTTTCGACAACCACGGAACTCAACTTTTATTTCCGTACCGGAATCGGCGTCTTCGAATCGACAGATGCCAGGTGTCTGGCGGCAAGCACTGAAACCGGTTGGCCAACTGCCACCGCATCATGTTTCTGGTGCCGCTGCGTACTCAACATGACAATATTTGAGCGTTTGTGATCACCTCGCTGGATGTGCCAAACAGCGCCATCGAGGCCTTCACAAAGCCACTGACCAACATGCACTGAGCACAACACAAAGCAAGTAGCGGTTCGCCGACGCCGTCGCCCGGTGCGACAAGTCAGCGAGACGACATGAAAAGAATGCTCATCAACGCGACCCAGCCAGAAGAGCTGCGCGTCGCCCTGGTGGATGGACAGCGCCTTTACGATCTCGATATCGAATCAGGCGCTCGCGAGCAAAAGAAAGCCAATATTTATCGTGCGCGTATTACCCGCATCGAGCCTAGCCTGGAAGCGGCATTTGTTGACTTCGGTGCTGATCGTCACGGCTTTCTGCCACTCAAGGAAGTAGCACGCGAATACTTCATCAAGGAGCCTTCGGGCAACGGCCGCCCCAGCATCAAAGAGGTGCTGAAGGAAGGCCAGGAAGTGATCGTTCAGGTCGATAAGGAAGAGCGTGGCAATAAAGGCGCCGCTCTCACCACCTTCATCAGTCTGGCCGGCCGCTTCCTCGTGCTGATGCCCAATAATCCCCGTGCCGGTGGCATCTCGCGCCGTATCGAAGGTGACGACCGCGCCCAGCTCAAGGAAGCCATGGGCGAGCTGACGCTTCCTGAGCGCATGGGTGTTATCGTGCGCACGGCGGGCATTGGCCGCTCCACCGAAGAGCTGCAGTGGGACCTCGACTACCTGGTGCAGGTATGGGAAGCCATTACCGGAGAAGCACAGCAACGCCCCGCCCCCTTCCTTATCTATCGCGAATCCAACGTGATTATTCGCGCGATGCGCGACTACCTGCGTCCTGATATTGGCGAAGTGCTGATCGACGGCGAAGACGTGCATAACGAAGCGCTGTCGTTCGTTAAGCAGGTGATGCCGAGCTACCAGCAGAAGATCAAGCTCTATCAGGACGAAGTGCCGCTGTTCTCGCGCTTCCAGATCGAATCGCAAATAGAAACGGCCTACCAGCGCGAAGTCAAACTGCCTTCTGGCGGCGCTATCGTTATCGATATTACCGAAGCGCTGGTATCGATCGATATCAACTCGGCACGCGCCACGCGCGGCGGCGACATCGAAGAAACCGCGCTGCAAACCAACCTGGAAGCGGCCGACGAAATTGCTCGTCAGCTCCGCTTGCGAGATTCCGGCGGCCTGGTGGTAATCGATTTTATCGATATGTCGCCGTCCAAAAATCAGCGTGAAGTCGAAAATCGCATGCGCGAGGCGCTGAAGCTCGACCGTGCCCGAGTGCAGGTCGGCCGTATCTCGCGCTTCGGCCTGATGGAGATGTCGCGCCAACGCTTGCGCCCTTCGCTGGGCGAAACCAGCGGCCATGTCTGCCCACGCTGTAACGGCCAAGGCACTATTCGCGACGTGCGCTCGCTGTCGCTGTCGATTCTGCGCTTGATCGAAGAAGAAGCGATGAAGGATCGCAGCGCCCAGATTCGCGCTACCCTGCCGGTCGCGGTGGCTACCTATCTGCTGAACGAAAAACGTAACGTGCTCGCCGACATCGAGCGCCGTCAGCAGGTACGGGTAATGATGCTGCCCGAGCCGGAAATGGACACCCCGCACTACGACGTGCAGCGCCTGCGTGACGATCAGCTTGAAGAAGACGAGATCGGCAAATCAAGCTTCGAGCTCGACACCCAGTACGAAGCGCCTCAGGCCGAGCATTCCGTTAGCAAACTGGTGCCACGCTCTGAAGCCGCCGTGAAGTCGGTTAGCCATAATACCCCGGCACCCGCCTCTCTCAAGCAGGACACTCAGGCCGCTCAGGAGCCGCGTCAGGCGCTGCCTGAAGGCGGCAGTGGTTTCCTCTCTCGGGTCATGCGTAGTTTCGCCCGCATGCTTGGCAACGATGCTAGCGCCACTGCCGCTGCTGAATCACGCGACAGCGCCACCCGCGCCAGTGCCACCGCTGAAGCGCAGGAAAGCCAGCGCTCGAGCCAGTCGCAAAATAGCGGCAACAAGCGCAATGACAACCGTCGCAACAATCGCAGCAGATCGGGCGATCAGAAGCGCGACGACAATCAGTCCGCTCGTCAGGATAGCAGCGAGCAGCGCGACAAGTCGTCAGACAACCGTCAGCGCAATAAGCGCAACGACGATAGCCAGCAGAACGGTAAGCAGCGCAACGGCGGGAACCGCGATCAGGGCTCGAACAAGCAGCGCTCTGCTCAAGGTAACAAGGATAGTCAGCGCGACACGTCGCAGCGTGATAACCAGCGCGGCGGCCAGGCCGACAAGAAACGCAACGAGCAGCAAGACAGCAACGCTGCGGCTCCGGCTAACGCCAACAAGGGCAGCCAGGACAACGCGTCCAGCAGCGGTGAACAGCATGCTCACCAGCCCAAGCGTACCCGCAACAATCCTCGCAAGCGTAGCCGTAACCGCGCGCTGAACAAGGATGCGGTCGCTGAGCAGCAAGCGCTGGCCGACAATGGCAGCAGCCAGCAGGCGCCGTCCAATGCCAAAGCCACCGCCCCGGCTGCCAAGGCAGCAGCAGCGTCTCAGCAGCCTGAGACCGACGCTACGGCGAAACAGCCCAGCAAGAAGTTCGTTGAAGATGTCCATGAGCATGAGGACGTTCATAACGGCCTGGTCGGTGTAGAGGCGAAACGAGCCGAGCAAGCAAGCGCTGCGAGCGACGCTGCGCCAGCGACCGCTGCGGGAGGCAATCGTACCTTTGGTCGCGCCGCCGCTGAGCCTGACTACCAGCCTAAGCAGCGCAACGCTAAAGCTGCCAGCAGCGCGGTAGCCACCGAAGCAGGCGATCGCACAACGGCAGCCAAACCCGACGCGTCTTCTAGCGCAGCATCGGCGGCGGATCAGCAGCACGTTGCCGCTAGCAAAGAGAGCAAGGCGACAGTCCAGTCCGCTGACAAGAGCAACGATGGCGGCCCGAGCGTCAAGGATAGCGAGGCCAACCGCGAAGCCAGCGACGCTGAAGCAGTCACCTCCGCCGTCAAACGGGAAGATCAACCTGCAAAGGCTGAGCAATCCGCAAAGGCTGAGGAAGCTGCCAAAGCGCAGCCTGCGCCAAAGGCTGAAGCGGTAGCGAAGAACGAAACGCCAGTAGAGCCTAAACAGGCCGATAGCACTGCGGCGGCGGATGTCCGCAATGCCAAAGAGAGCGCTGCAAAACCGCAGGCCAAGCCCGAACAGGCAGCGGCGCAGCAGGCTTCTTCGGACAAAGCGGAGCAGCCCGTAACGGCAAAGGTAGAGCAAGCGCCAAAGCCCGAAGTGGTAGCGAAGGCCGAAACGCCAGTAGAGCCTAAACAGGCCGATAGCACTGCTGCGTCTGAAGGCAACAGCGCTGCTGCGGCGGATGTCCGCAATGCTGAAGAGCCCACTGCAAAACCGCAGGCCAAGCCCGAACAGGCAGCGGCGCAGCAGGCTTCTTCGGACAAAGCGGAGCAGCCCGCAACGGCTAAGGAAGCGGCAAAGGTAGAGCAAGCGCCAAAGCCCGAAGCGGTAGCGAAGGCCGAAACGCCAGTAGAGGCGAAACAGGCCGATAGCACCGCTGCGTCTGAAGGCAACAGCGCGACTACCGCTGCTCCCACTTCTGCGGCAAAAGCTGAAGAGGATGTTTCTGCGCAGTCCAAGCCTGCGTCTCAAGCGCCGAGCGAAACGTCGGCGTCCGAGGCTGATAACGAGCAGGAAGCCAGCAAGTCTGCGGGCAACGACAGCGAGGAGCAGAACGTCGCGCCTGCTCGTCGACGCCGCAGCCGTGCCCATAACGATCCTCGCGAGCAGCGTCGCTCTCAGCAGCACTCTTCTAGCGAGTAACGTTGGTTCGCCCGCCTAGCGCGGGCGTCCCGTCAAACAAAAGCCCCCGGTCGAGCAACATGCTCAACCGGGGGCTTCTCGTTGGTTACGCAACCGTCTATCGGTCTGGGTCTTAAGCGCTATGCCACCGCGCGTGGCGCAAGCCAAAGGCAGCGGCCGCCAACGCTGCGTTGGGCAACACGCACGTTAGTCAGAAAACCCCAAACGACGCGGCTCCTGCTCCAGCTGGATACCAAAACGATCCGCTACCTGCGCGGCGATTGAGTTCGCGAAGTCGCTAAGCTCCTGCGCTGAACCGTCACCAAAATGCACGATCACCAACGCCTGACGCTCATGAATACCGAAATGACCACGCTTGACGCCCTTCAGGCCACAGCGGTCGATCAACCAACCTGCGGCGAGCTTTACCCCATCCGCAGCGGGATAGCGCGGCATATCGGGATGATCCGCGGCAAGAGCACTCGCCTTCGCTTCAGAGACGGTAGGATTTTTAAAAAAGCTGCCGGCGTTTGCCAACTGTCGAGGATCAGGCAGCTTGTCGCGCCTGATGTCAGAAACTGCTGCCGCGACCGCCGCAGGCGTGGCCGGTACGGCAACTCGCTGAGCAAGATCGGCGTAATTGAGCCTAGCAGACGCGTGACGACTCACCCGTAACACGATTTCTACGATAATTGCGCGCTCGGAAAGCGCGTTCTTGAAAACACTGTCGCGATAGCCAAAGCCACACTCTGAGGCAGAGAGGACGTTGACACTGTTGTCCGCCTGATCAACGTAAACGACACGCTCGATCAGTTCACCGATCTCGACACCGTAAGCACCGATATTCTGCACCGGCGCAGCACCGGCGCTGCCCGGTATCAAGGCCAGATTCTCAATACCCCACCAGCCTGCTTCAGCAGTTGCTTCGACCAGTGTGGGCCAATCTGCGCCGGCCGCCGCGTGTAATAAAGCGCTGTCACCCTCCACCTCGAGACGAGTATCAGCGCCGCTGTAGCGAATCACCACTCCTTCTATATAAGGAGCCGGAATCACATTGCTGCCACCGCCCAGTACGACTACAGGCCACTGCTGGCTGCGCGCCTCGGCCAGCACCGCCTGTAGCTCGCTAATGCTGGCAGGCTCAGCATAATGCTCAGCAATGGCGGGTAGCCCCAGGGTATTCAGCGCGCTTAGATCGACCTCACGAGCGATGTGGATCGAGGCAGTCACTGCCGCGCTGCCTCAATATGATCGATCAAGCCACCACAACCCTGCTCCACCATATCGAATACCTTACGGAAGCCATCATCCCCGCCGTAGTAAGGATCGGGCACAGAGTCGCCGCGGTAGTCGGGCGCGAAGTCGAGCAGTTTGACCAGATGCCCACTGAAGTGCTGCGGAGCGGCGGCGTTGATATCGCGATAGTTGGCGTCATCCATCGCCACGATGTAATCAAAACGCTCAAAGTCACCTTGGTTGAGCGCTCTGGCGCGAAGATCATCGAGTGACAGGCCACGCCGATGTGCTTCCTCGCGGGCGCGACGATCCGGCGGTTCACCGGTGTGGTATGCCCCCGTGCCGCAGGAATCGATGCGGTAAGCGTGCTCTAAACCACGCTCCTTGATCAGGTGACGGAACACGCCTTCCGCGGTGGGCGAACGACAAATATTGCCAAGGCAAACAAACAGCACCGATACCTGCGATGTTGATTCACTCATCACGACTCTCCAGCCAGTGGCGAACACGCTCGAGATCGGCCGGTGTATCAACGCCCGCCGGATACTCGATGTCGGTTACTTCGACCTGAATACGATAACCGTGGTAGAGCGCGCGTAGCTGCTCAAGCTGCTCCAGTGCTTCCAGCGGCGCGATAGGCAGTTCGGCATATTCATGCAGGAAGGAGGCGCGATAGGCGTATAGGCCGATATGGCGCAGCCAGCTAGCGTTCGCACTGTTGAAGGCAGCCTGCGCAGCGCTTGACTGCGGACCTTGCTCACCCCAGGCATCACGTTGCCAAGGAATCGGCGCACGCGAAAAATAGAGCGCGCGACCGTTGGCGTCGCGTACTACCTTGACCACGCTGGCACGTGATAGCGTGTCAGGCTCGGAGATGGGTTCGGCCAGCGTTGCCATCGCCACTTCTGGATGCTCGGCAAGGCTTTGCGCTACCACATCGATCAACGCGGGAGGCAGTAACGGCTCGTCACCTTGGACATTAACCACCCGCGTTGCAGGCGGTAACGCTAGCGTTTCGACCACTTCCGCCAATCGTGACGTACCATTTTCGTGATCGGCGGAAGTCAATACTACCTCGGCCCCCAGCGCTTCCGCATGGCGCTGAATGCGCTGATCTTCCGTGGCAATAACAACGCGCTCGGCACCGGACTGCAGCGCTTGCCGCCATACCCGCTCGATCATGGTCTGGCCGGCAATATCCTCCAACGGCTTGCCCGGCAACCTCGACGACGCATAGCGTGCTGGAATAACGGCCACGAAGCCGCCTGCTTCGCCCTGACGCTGCGACATTGGCTTACTCGCCCCCTAGCGCCGGAGCTTCGTTACGCGGCTTGCCGAGTTTTTCTTCGGTGTCGAGCTGACGTGCTTCGTTGACCAACATGACCGGAATGCCATCGCGCACCGGATAGGCTAGCCCGCTTTGACGGCAAACGAGTTCGCTGCGCTGATTATCGTACTCCAGCGGTGCCTGGCTTTGCGGGCACACGAGCATGGCCAGAAGTTCCTTATCCATGACAATTCCTCATAAAATAAAAGATTAACAGCGCCGAGCAACATCTTCGCGGCGAACATGGCTCCACGGCTCAAGCTGGCTATCGAGCCAGTCAGAGAATCCCGTTTCAGGCGTGAGCGCCACCTCGAGCGCCCAGCTGGATGCGCGCATCGTATCACTCAACAACGGCTGACACTTTACCGCATCCTTGGCGGTCATCACGATGGGTAACTGATCGCCGAAGGAGATATCTTGCTGCGTAAACTGATGGTGATCGCCAAACGGGTGCCGAATAACCTCGATCCCCAACGCATCAAGGGTGGCGAAAAAACGTTCGGGGTGCCCAATACCGGCCACAGCATGTACCTTGCCCGAAAACGGTAGCGGTGACAGCGGCTGCCGCACGCTATCGCTCAAGCGCCGCAGATGCAGAGGCGAAAGCGTACCCGCCCAGCCATCCACCGGTAGCTCAACGCGCGGAGTGCCATTGATCAACACCGCGTTAGCGTCTGCGAGTCGTACAGGTGGTTCGCGCAGCGGCCCTACCGGCAGGCAGTGACCATTGCCCAGCCCTCGCTCGCCATCGATCACCACCAGTTCGATATCGCGCTCCAACGCATAGTGCTGCAAGCCATCGTCGGTCACGATGATATTACAGCCCTGCGCTTCCAACAGCTTCACCGCATCGGCACGCGCGGGCGCCACTGCTACTGGCACACCGGTTGAGAGCCTCAGCATCACCGGCTCGTCGCCGGCCTGCTGTGGCGGCGTGGTTGGTTCTACCAGCAACGGATACTGGTCGGCGTGCCCACCGTAGCCACGCGAAGCAATGCCCGGTTGCCAGCCGCGCTCGCGCAGATGAGCGACCAGCCACGCGACGGTGGGCGATTTGCCGGTACCGCCGACACTGATATTACCCACCACAATCACGGGAACGCCGGCACGATAGCGGCGTTCAGGCTGCTGGGCATAGCGCTGGCGACGCCGTTTGGCGCACGCTGTGTAGAGCCACTCAAGCGGCAGCAGCAGCCCAAGTGCGCCGGGCTTACCGTACCAGCGCCGCGTTACCCAGCGCTTGATACTCATTCGTCCGCGCTGTCTTCATTGAACTGCACCCGGTGCAGCGCTGCGTAATTACCGTCTTTGGCAAGCAGTTCTTCATGGGTGCCCATCTCGACCAACTCACCGCGATCAAACACCGCGATGCGATCAGCGTTCTCGATGGTGGATAGCCGGTGCGCAATTACCAGCGTGGTACGGCTGTGGCGCACCCCTTCCAGAGCGTGCTGAATGTAGCGCTCTGATTCGGTATCAAGCGCCGAGGTAGCCTCATCGAGAATAAGTACGCGCGAGTTGCGGTAAATGGCCCGCGCAATGGCGATACGCTGGCGCTGTCCGCCTGAGAGCATCACGCCGTTATCGCCGATGATGGTGTCATAGCCATCGGCAAGCCGATCGATAAATTCTGCGGCGTAAGCGGCCTTGGCCGCCTCGATAACCCGCTCGCGCGAAGGCGACTCGTCACCGTAGGCAATGTTATTCGCGATCGACACGTTGAACAGCGTGACCTGCTGACTAACCAGCGAAATCTGGCTACGCAGCGCCTGCAGGCTGTAGTCGTTAACATCGTGACCATCGAGCAGAATGCGTCCTTCCGTCAGCGGATAAAAACGCGGTAGCAAGTTCACCAGCGACGTTTTACCGCTGCCCGAGCGCCCAACCAGCGCGACCATCTCGCCCGCCTTGACCTCGAAGCTAACGTGCTTCAGCACCGCCTTATCATCGGGGCTATAGCGCAGCGACACGTTGTCGAACACCACATCACCCTTTACGGTTGCGGGCGCGTAGGTGCCGTCATCCTGCTCCTTGGGTGCATCGATGATCGCAAAAATGGATTCGCAGGCCGCTAATCCTTTCTGGATTTTGCCGTTGATGTCGGTCAGCGATTTAACCGGCTTGATCAGCATTGCGGCGGCTAAAATAAAGGAGATGAATTCGCCGGGAGTGATGTAGCCCATCACCCCCGGCGTAAGCGCCAGCCACACCATGAACGACAGCGCCAGCGCCACCAGCGTCTGAATCAGAGGACTGGCAATAGCGGTCGTCTTGGATTCCTTGAGGTTTTGCCGGCGAGTGTTTTCACTGGCCTTCATGAAGCGTTTCAGCTCGTAGTCTTCCGAGCTGTGGGTACGCACCACGCGGTTGCCGCTCAACGCTTCCGACGCCACATGGGTAACGTTACCCACCGCATTCTGAATACGATGCGATAGCCGACGCACGCGCTTGCCCGCATAGCCAACGACCACCCCGATAATGGGCGTGATGCACAAGAACACCAGCGTGAGCCGCCAGTTGTTGTAAAACATCAGCCCCATCAGGAACACCACCGTCATTCCCTCTCTGATCGAGATGGTCAGCGCATCGGTAGCAGCGCCGGTAACGCGTTCCGCCTGATAGGTCATGTGAGACAGCAGATGCCCAAGCGAGTTGTGATCGAAAAAACTGCTGGGCAGGCGAATCATGTTATCGAAGACATTAACGCGCAGCGCATAAACCACCTTGCCGCCCACATAATCCATGAAATAGGAACCGAGGAAGGTACCTACGCCGCGCAAGATAAAGATGGATACGAAGATCAGCGGCATTACGAAGCGAAAGCTATCGGAGGGATGCTGGATACCGTCGACCATGCGCTGCATGGCCTGGGTTACCCAGGCTTGCGATGACGCGTACAGGATCATTCCCAGAATCGCGAGAGCAAACGCTTTCCAATAAGGGCGCACATACGTCAGCAGGCGCGAATAAAGAGCCCATGAACCGTCTTTCAAAAGTGTCTCCTGAGATCATCTCGGTGATTGGTGCGGCGATGCGAATTGCCGCGTCAACGCGCGGATGATACCTCAACACAGCTACTCTCAACAGCGCGACGACGACGCAGAGGCATGACCTGAATTCCGTTTGGGGCAATACGCGCTTCCAAAGTGCCATCTTCCGCCGTTACCCACTGACAAGCGCTGTGGTGATCGGTACGCCTTACCACCTCCTCAGCGGGATGATGGTAAGCGTTGAAAAAGCCCGAGCTGTGGACCACGTGATGCGGTTGCGCACGCACCAGCAGCGAATGCGACGATGAGCTTTTACTGCCGTGATGACCACTGACCAGCAGCGCTAGCGGGCGGTCAAAAAACCGTAGCAGCCGATACTCTACTGCCTTCGGCGCATCGCCAAGTATCAGCGCACGCTGCTGATGTGCTTCGATCAGCAGCACGCACGAGCGATCGTTCTGATTAACCGGCAGTGGCATGTTGGGCAACGGCCACAGCACGCTAAAGCGTACGCCGTCCCACTGCCACTGCTGACCGGCCCGACAAGCGACGAAGGGAAGCCCGGCAGCAACCGGGCCAGGCAAACCGAAAGTGGCGAGGTCAGGGGCGCGCCACTGCCCGACGTGATGCAGCTCATGCAATGCCGCTACGCCGCCGGAGTGGTCGAGATCGGCGTGACTTAACAGCAGCATGTCGAAATGCTGGCCGGGCGGCCATAGCTCGGCTAACGGCATATAGCCGGAAAAACTCCGCGGCCCCGTGTCGTACAGCATGCGGTGACGCTGCGTGCGAATGTCGAGCAGTTGCCCTTGACCGATATCTTCGACGCGTATAACCACGTCCCCCATCGCGATGTCGCGCTGTCCGGCACTTCCCGCCAGTAATGGCAGTAGCGCCACGCTAAACACCAGTCTGAAGCGGCGGCTAAAGCCCGGCAACAGCCAAAGCAGCGCCGTCAGCATCATGGCCGTTGCGATCGGCAAGCGCCGCGGCCATGTCATGGCGACGGAAGGCAGTGGCGTGGTCAGCAGCGACAGCCACTGTTCATGGAGGTACGCCGCCCACTCAAACAGATGCCACACCAGCGCAGCGGCTGGCTGGCCCGGTATCAGCGATGCTAGCAGCGCGATTAAGCCCAGCGGCAGCATCACACTGGAGACCCAAGGAATGGCGATCAGATTGGCTACTAGCGACACTGGCATCAGGCGCCCGAAAACCAGCAGCACGGCCCCATCGAGCAGCAACCCCAGCGTTATTTGGGTGCGCAGCAAGCCGTACCAGCGAGTCGGCGTTGGTCGCCAGCGCCAGGCCAGCAGTAGCGCCGCCACCGCCACAAACGAGAACCACAGGCCAGGGCGGAACACTAGCAGCGGATTAACGAAGAGCAGCGCGCCCAGTGCCAGCCACCAACCACTGAAGGGCGGCGGTGCATAATGACTCGAGACATACCACACCATTACCACCGCCATTAGCCATGCCCTGACCGCCGGCGGGCCGCTTCCCGATAGCATGACGTAGCCCGCTGCCGCGGCAAGCGCTACTAACCAGGGCCAGTGCTGAAGTCGCCAATGACGCGGCAGGATCATCTTCAGCAGCCAACGCAGTAGCCACATCAGGCACAGCATCAGGATGCCCACGTGCATGCCTGACACCACCACCAAATGCACGGTGCCGCTGTCGTTCAAGCGCTGCCAATCGCTGTCGCTGAACAACGAAGCATCGCCGAGCAGCAGTGCGTGGGCCCAGCGCTCGGCGGTGCTATGTTCAAGGAAGGGGTGGATGTGCGTAGCGATACGGTTACGCAATGAAAATGCCGCCGCTGCCAGTTTTCGCGGTGCGGGCATTTTTTGCACGCTGCCCGTCGCCCCCAGCGCCTGCGCCAGCAAACGTGCACTGGCGATACCACCGCCGCTGTTGCTGCGGCTATGGGCGGGAACCAGCCGCGCGCTTAGCTGCCAGCGCTCTCCTACCGCCACCGGCGGCGCATTGAACCAGCGTAGCCTCACCCTGCGCAGGCCATTGCAGGCAGGCAGTGCATGCCGTTGAGGGCGACAGCTTGCTACCTTCAGCATCAGCGACTGAGCGCCTTGTTCACCCGCTGTTACCTGCTCAATGCGCCCCGATAGCAGTACCGGCTGACGCGCCAGGCCCGGCTCTAGCCGATGGTCCATCGCCTGCAGCATATTCAGCCAGCCCGCTAGCACAGCCACCAGCAGCGCCAGTGCCAACCACTGTCGCGAGGCCAGCAACATGATGCCGACAATGCACAACATACCGATGCTGTTTTCCAGCCAGTGCGTGGCATTTGGCCAACTACCGATCAGGATACCGGTAAAGAGCGCGATGACTGCCAGCGGTAACCCCGCTCGTCGCAAACAACGATACATATTGATAGTCGCCGTGGGAAAGGCGGTATATCGGCACGCCAGCTATACGCTTGAGGGTGCCCGGCGACATTCAGCGTGATCGACAGCGCGCTGTGTCGACGCTTTCACTCAGGCCAATATTCTTCTAACGTGGCAGCAGGCCATCAGCAGCGAGGTTGCTTGCAACCTAACGAGCTTGCCTCTTGGCAACTTCTCAGGCACAACAACATCAATCAGCCATCATCTCTTGAGAAGCAACAGCATCGCCCGCGCGTCATCACGCGTGATAGCGGCAAATCAGGCAACCGCTATCGCCAACGGCAGCGCTGGCGAACTACCGTGACCGAACTGGCAGGCTCGTCATAACCCGCCTCTATAGCGCGCATCACGCTGTACTCCTGCCATTACGCTTGAGAACAACAAAAGGAGAGTGTGCAATGCTGACATTTCGCTTGAACGGCGAAACCATTGTTATGGATCAACCGTCGGACATACCGCCGGCTCACGCCTCGGCGCTGGAATTATTGCGTGAGCGGCTTTGCATGACCGGCACTAAGGAAGGCTGCGCCTCGGGCGACTGTGGTGCCTGTACCATTGCGGTACGTAACCCGACCATCGGCGCTGAGTGGCAATCAGTGAATGCCTGCATCATGCCGGCCGGCCAACTGCACGGGTTGGACGTTGCCACCGTGGAAGGACTCGCCAACGGCAGCGAGCTACATCCGGTTCAGGCGGCGATGGTCAACCACCATGCCAGTCAGTGTGGCTTCTGCACGCCCGGCTTTGTGATGTCGCTGTTCAGTCTTTATCACGCCGACAGCGCCATTACCGATCAGTCCATCAGCCATGCGCTCGGTGGCAATCTGTGTCGCTGTACCGGCTACCGCCCGATTCGCGAGGCTGCGCTTCAGATGCGCGCGACGGAAGGACATATCGCGCCCTGGATAACAGCTCAGGCGCCGTTACCACGCTTGACGACCAGTGCTCAGAACGACGCCTCACCCGAATCGGTTCGCGGTTTTTATCAGCCCACCTGCATCGCTCAGTTGAGCGCCCTGCTTGAGCATCTGGAGCAGCCTCGCTTTATCGCTGGCGGCACCGATTTGATGCTGGAATCAACCCAGCGGCTGAAGGATTTCGACCATTTGGTCGACCTTAGCCAGGTAGACGAGCTGCGTACCGTTAACGAAGACGCCGATACCGTCACCATCGGCGCTGCCGTGACCTACCACCAGCTGGCGCCGTTGCTTGAACGCTGCTTTCCCGACTTCGGCCTACTGCTGTACCGCTTAGGCTCACAGCAGGTTCGTTATCGCGGCACCCTGGGAGGCAATATCGCCAACGCCTCTCCCATCGGTGACACCCCGCCGGTGTTACTGGCACTTGAGGCACAGCTTGAGCTGTTAAGTCCCGAGGGCGTTCGCACCCTCGCGCTCGAAGACTTCTTTATCGATTATCGCCAGACCGCGCTGCGCGCCCGCGAAATCATCTCCCGTATACGCATCAACACCTTGGCTCCCCACCAGCAGTTAAAGGTATGGAAACTGTCGAAGCGCCGCGACGATGACATTTCAGCGTCGCTGCTGGCGATTCGCTTTACCCTTGATGGCGAGATCCTTCGCGATGTTCGCGTAGCGCTGGGCGGTATGGCCGCGATTCCCAAACGCGCCTACCAGAGTGAGGCAGTGCTGGAAGGCCAGCCACTAACCGCCGCTCAGGTAGAAAAAGTGCGCAGCGCACTAGCCGACGAGTTTTCACCGCTTACTGACGCGCGCGCCAGCAGTCACTACCGCTTGGCGGCTACCGCCAATTTATTCGAGCGTCTGCGTTTGCAGCTCTCTTCCACTGACATTGCGACGGAGCTTCTGGATGCGACAGCTGATTGATCCTCAGTCCTCCCTGACGCGTGCCGCGCCGCCACGCAATACGCAGGCCCATGAAAGCGCCGTTGGTCACGTGACCGGCCGCGCCAGCTACACAGATGACCTGCACCAGCCGGCTGGCCTGCTGCACTTGGCGGTGGGGCTCTCGCCCAGCGCCAGTGGACGCATTACTCGCCTCGATTTAGCCGCCGTGCGCACAGCGCCCGGCGTGGTAAGGGTGCTCACTGCCGCCGATATTCCCGGCCACAACGAAGTAGGTGCTGTATTCCCGGGCGACCCACTGCTGGCAGAAGACAGCGTTCGCTACCACGGTCAGCCTATCTTCGCGGTTGTTGCCAGCAGCCTGCGGGCGGCTCGCCAGGCCGTTACCAAGGCCATTATCGAGATTGACGACGCCGCGCCGCTGCTCGATCCCGTGGAGGCCATTGCAACCCATCAGACGGTACTGCCAAAACACGTGCAGCGCAGGGAACACAACCGCGTGGTGGTCGCCGAAGAGCAGCGCGATAAGCCGCTGGCGCGTCTTGAGAGCGCGCCCTTACAGGTGGCCGGTGAGCTGTTCATTGGCGGGCAGGAGCACTTTTACCTCGAAGGCCAAATTGCCATGGCCGAGCCGTGGGAAGACGACGGCATTCGCGTATTAACCTCCACCCAGCACCCCAGCGAAGTGCAGAAGCTGGTGGCGGAAGTGCTGGCGCTCCCGCTGCACGCGGTGGTGGCCGAGGTCAGGCGCATGGGCGGCGGCTTCGGTGGCAAGGAGAGTCAGGCGGCCGCCGTTGGCGTAATGGCAGCGCTGGCGGTGGTCACTACCGGACGGCCGGTAAAATTCCGCATGCCTCGCGAAACCGATATGAAGGTAACCGGTAAGCGCCATCCCTTCCATAATCGCTATCAGGTCGGCTTTGATCACAGCGGCGTTATTCAGGCCGCGCGCATCGAGCTGATTGGCGACTGCGGTCATTCGCCCGATCTTTCTGCGGGCGTAGTGGACCGCGCCATGTTTCACGCTAGCAACGCCTATTACCTGGGCGACAGCCTGGTGATTGGCCATCGCGCCAAAACCAATACCGCCTCCAATACCGCCTTCCGCGGTTTTGGCGGGCCGCAAGGCATGCTGCCGATTGAGAACGCCATCGACGATATCGCTCGCACGCTAAACCTCGATCCGCTGGAGGTGCGTAAGCGCAACTTTTATGCCCCGGGCCGCGATGTCACTCACTATGGTCAGCAGGTCGAGCAGCACCTGATTCTACCGCTGGTAGAGCAGTTGGAGCGCGACAGCGATTACCGCACGCGACGTCAGCAGATTGCTGCGTATAACCGCACCAGCCCAATCATCAAGCGCGGTCTGGCGCTAACACCGGTCCAATTCGGGATCTCGTTCACCGCGCCTCATTTGAATCAGGGCGGCGCCATGCTACGCATCTATACCGATGGCAGCGTACTTGCCAACCACGGCGGCACCGAGATGGGCCAGGGGCTGCATACCAAGGTGTGTCAGGTGGTGGCGCGGGAGCTGGGGATCGCGCTGGACGACGTGCGCATCAGTGCCACTCGCACCGACAAGATTCCCAATACCTCGCCAACTGCCGCGTCATCCGGCGCCGATATCAATGCGATGGCGGCAAGGCGGGCGGCGCTAACGCTTAAAGAACGCCTGTTCGAATTCGCCCGCCGCCACTATGACTTGGAGGAAGGCACCTTAGCGCTTGAGGATAATGCGCTGACGGCCACCACGCTGGCAGGTGCCCCCTTCCGCCTAGCCTGGGCCGAACTTATTCAGCAGGCCTATCTAAACCGCATTTCGCTGGCGGCCGAGGGGTTCTACGCGACGCCAAAAATTGGCTATGACCCCACTACGGCGCGCGGTCGGCCTTTTTTCTACTACGCGTACGGCGCCGCTGCGACCGAGGTAGAAATAGACACCCTCAGCGGTGAGCACCGCGTGCGTCGCGTTGATATTCTTCACGATGTCGGTGACTCACTGAATCCCGCGATTGACCGCGGCCAGATTGAAGGCGGCTATATCCAAGGGCTTGGTTGGCTCACTACTGAAGAGCTTAAATGGAACGAGCGCGGTCAACTGATGACCAGCGGTCCGTCTACCTACAAGATACCGGCCTACTCAGACGCCCCGATCGACTTCCGCGTATCACTGCTTTCCGGACACCCTAACTCAGAGGCCACCATCTATCGCTCCAAGGCGGTGGGCGAGCCGCCCCTGATGCTGGCAATTTCAGCCTGGGCGGCGCTGCGCGATGCCATTGCTAGCCTCGACGGCTATCGCAGTAATCCCCGCCTGAATACGCCGGCAACCCCCGAACAGGTGCTGTTAGCGTGCCAAGCCATGCGCGCGCAGGTCGCTAACCAGGCAGCAGCAGCGCCTAGCGAGGAGCTTCCATGAACATCAGCGACACCGCCCACTGGAGCTGTGCACTGGCCCAGCTGCAGCAGCAAGGCACTGCTCACGTACTGGTGTCGCTATTAAGCTGCGCGGGCTCCACCCCACGCGAGCCCGGCAGCAAGATGGTGGTCACGCTAGACGATACCTTCGATACGCTAGGCGGCGGCAATGTCGAATACCAACTGATTGCGCGAGCACGTGCCATGCTTAGTAACGGTGAGCGCAGCTGCTGCCTGGAACGACTAGCGTTAGGGGTACAGGCCAACCAATGCTGCGGCGGCCATGTCGCGGTACTGCTCGAACCCTTCGCCGGTGCGTCGATGCAGGTCGCGCTGTTTGGTGCAGGCCACGTTGGCACGGCGTTACAGCAGCTGCTGACAACGCTGCCATGGCGCGTCGATTGGTACGACTCTCGAGCCAGCGCAGTGGATACAGCAGCCCAACAGGCGGGGCCCCGTACCCGCGTCTTTCAGCTTGAAGGCGACCCCGCCGCACACCGCCTTGCGCCCCACTCCCACTGCGTGGTGATGACCCACGACCATAGCGAAGATGAGCGGCTGATCGAATATCTGCTTCAGCAGCCCCACATTGCTTCCATTGGGCTAATTGGCTCCGCGACCAAATGGGCGCGTTTTCGCCATCGACTCAAGGCCCGCGGCTTTAGCGATGCTCAACTCGATAGCGTACGCTGCCCTATTGCCAGCGCCGCCATTGGCCACAAGCTTCCCGCTGAAATAGCGCTGGGGATCGCCGCGGAGCTGTTAACCCTGGCACCGGGTGAACGTGAAACAACCACGCTGAGGGGGCTGGCCCACGCCGACCTTGAAACAATCACTCAGCTTCTCAACCGAACAGAGCAACCTTCATGACGCTAAAAAAAGTGCTGCGCGGTCCACTGCTGCATTTTCTCAAGGACCCGGGCGATAACGCGCCCCTCTCGGGCAGCGCCGAATATAATGAGGATGCGGCGATTGCCATCGATCAGCAGGGATGTATCGCTTACTGCGGTGATGCGGAAGCCTTCGTAGCGACGTTGCCTAGAGAGACGACCATCGATCATTATCCCGACAAACTGCTAATGCCGGGCTTTATCGATGCCCATGTGCATTTTGCCCAGTTGGGCATTATCGCCTCGTACGGACGTCAGTTGCTGGACTGGCTGAACAATTACACCTTCCCCGAAGAGTGCCGGTTTGAAGAGCAGTGCTATGCCGAGCAAGTGGCCGAGCTGTTTGTTCAGCAACTGCTGCGTCACGGCACCACCTCGGCAATGGTGTTTTCCACACGCCACGAGCAGGCCACCGAAGCGTTGTTTGGTGCCGCGCTGCGTCACAATATGCGCTTGCTGACCGGCAAGATGCTGATGGACAGAAACGCACCCGCAAAGCTGTTGGACACCGCCGAAGGGGGCATTGAAGCGTCGCGCGCGCTGCTAGAGAAGTGGCACGGGCGCCAGCGCCTTGAGTATGTGCTTTCACCACGCTTCGCGCCCACCTCTACCCCGGCGCAACTGGAGGCTGCGGGCATCTTCATGGACGAATACCCCGGTATTCGCATGCAAACGCACCTCAGCGAAAACCTTGCCGAGGTTGACTGGGTAAAGACGCTCTACCCCGATGCCAGCGACTATCTCGACGTCTATGCACGCGCGGGGCTGCTGCGCGACGGCTGCTACTTCGGCCATGCCATTCATATTGACGACAGCGTGCGCGAGCGCATCCGCGCGGCCGGTAGCGGAATTACCGTCTGCCCCACCTCCAACCTGTTTTTGGGCAGCGGACTGTTCAACTGGCAAGCGGCTCGCGACCAGCAAGTGCCGATTGCGCTGGGCACGGATATTGGCGCGGGCACCAGCCTCTCGCAGCTGCAGACCCTGCAGGACACCTACAAGGTTTGCCAGCTAAACGGAGCAGCCCTGTCGCCATGGCAGGCCTTCTATCAAATCACGCTGGGCAGTGCTATCACGCTGCGTCTGGACGATAGAATAGGAAACCTGACGGTTGGCAAGGAAGCCGATATCGTGGTGCTGGACAGCGCAGCAACGCCGGCAGCGGCGACCAAAGCGGCATTGCGCGAGCAGCGTCTTGAAGAGCAGCTGTTTAACCTGATGCTGCTAGGCGATGATCGCAGTATTGCCGCCACCTATCTGATGGGCGAGTGCCAGTATCGTCGCGACGCCTAGCCAGCCGTACCGGCGCAGTGCCCCGCCACGCTCGCCTGCGTGTTAACAACTCGCCTATAGTCACGGGCACAGCTGAGGGTATCGGGCACTGGCCGCTAGGTCCGGCTGGGTGGGCTGCGACGCTTTACGCCAAGGCCCATTTTTTAGCCGCTTCATAGGGATGTCGCTGATTCGCTCCCCATAACACGCGAAAAGCGCCGCGAGATAATCTCTCGCGGCGCTTTGATTCGCCTTCTTTTAGCTGTGCAGCCGGTGCTTTACCGCCTTCTGCCTGGCGACGGTGACCAAAACAGCTCGCTATCCTTCCAGCGTTGCTTCTTCGACCTGCACCAGTTGACCGGCATCGAGGCGCATAACGCGATCCTGATGCTGGGCGATGTTGGGGTCATGAGTCACGATCACAAAAGCGCAGCGGCTTTGCGTGGCAAGTTCGTCGAGCATTTCCAGAATCCGGCCGGCGGTGCCCTGATCGAGGTTACCGGTAGGCTCATCCATCAATACCAAGCTGGGATCAGTGACCAGCGCACGCGCAATCGCGACACGCTGACGCTCGCCTCCTGACAGCTCGCCGGGCTTGTGCTGACCGCGATCTGCCATACCGACGCGCTCCAGCAGCTCGGCCGCACGCTGGCCCGCCAGTTTGCGAGTTTGACCGCGAATGACCAGCGGCATCGCCACGTTTTCGAGTGCGGTAAATTCGGCCAGCAGGTGATGGAACTGATACACGAAGCCGATGTGCTGGTTTCTGAAGCGCCCCAGCTTCGCTTCGTTCAGCTCGGCAATATGGGTACCAGCAACGATGACATCACCGTGGGAAGGCGCATCGAGACCGCCCAACAGGTTAAGCAGGGTGGTCTTGCCCGACCCGGAGCTGCCGATGATCGCCACGCGCTCACCGGACTCAACCACCAGGTTGAGGCTTTTCAGCACTTCGAGGTCCTGCGGCCCTTCCTGATACACACGTGACAGTTCACGACATTCAAGCATTACATCACTCATAGCGCAGCACCTCCGCCGGACGGACGCGAGAAGCGCGCCATGCCGGATACAGCGTAGACAGGAAACTCAGCACAAAGGCCACCACAATTACGGTGATGACGTCGGATGCTTCAAGGCGCGACGGCAGATAGCTGATGAAGTAGACCGACGGATCGAGGAACTGGATACCAAACACGTTCTGGATCCAATTGATGATGTCGGAAATCGACAGCGCCAGCGCAATACCGATTATCAGCCCCAGCACGATGCCAATTACGCCGATGGCGATACCCTGCACCATGAAGATACCCATGATGGTACGCGGCGTGGCGCCGAGCGTGCGCAAAATCGCGATGTCAGCGCGTTTATCGGTCACCACCATCACCAGCGTCGAGACAATATTGAAGGCCGCAACCGCCACGATCACCGTTAGCAGCAGCCCCATCAGGTTTTTCTCCATCTGGATGGCCTGGAACAGGTTGCCCTGCGAGAAGGTCCAATCCGAGCCCAGATAGCCGATGGGCAGCTGATTCACAATATCCTGAGTTACCGGCCGCGCGTTGAAGATGTCATCGAGCTTCAGCCGAATGCCCTGCGGCGCGTTAAGGCGTGCCAAGGCTTCCATATCGCCCAGGCTGGCGTAGGCAAGGCTGCCGTCCAACTGCGCGCCTACCTTGAAGATACCGCTGACGGTAAACGAGCGCATGCGTGGGAAGACTCCCGCCGGATTGACCGAGGAGCCCTGCGGAATCAGCAGCGTGACCTTATCGCCAACGCCCACGTGCAGCTGGCGAGCCAGAAGCTCCCCTAACACCACGTTCCAGCTGCCCTTGGTGAGCCGATCAAGACTTCCGGACTGCATGTGATCAGCGATGATCGACACCTTCGGCTCGGCCGCCGGATCGATACCGGTAACCTGCGCGCCCGCCGTGTGACCGCGCGCGGCCAGCATCCCCTGTTGCTCAACGTAGGGAGCGGTCGCCACCACATGCGGGTTTTGTTCGATCTGCCGAGACAGTTGCTGCCAGTTGTCGATGCCGCCTTCATCCTTTTGGATTTTGCTGTGTGGCACCATGCCCAGCACACGGTGCTGCAACTCGTGATCGAAGCCGTTCATCACCGACAGCACCAGAATCAGCACCGCGACACCGAGCGTTAGGCCCAGCATAGAGGTTAGCGAGATAAAGGAGATGAAGTGATTGCGCCGCTTGGCGCGGGTGTAGCGAAGCCCTATCAGAAAAGGGATGCGATCCAGCATAGGAGGAAGTTCCTGCAATGGGCCAAGGGCACAGGCCGCGAATTACGCCGGCAGATACCTTGGCTCGGGTCATATGCTGCAGCAAAGCCGCAGCTGCCAAATCAATCGTCGCTTGCGGTATCGCCAGCAAGCGCCGTGTACAAAAGAGCGACCATGGTACGCACTTGTGCGCCACGATGCAGCAACTAGCGATGCGATGTCCACCGGGCCGCGACGAGTTAACGCAGGGTAT
The DNA here is from genome assembly GCF_051251145.1 of Carnimonas bestiolae. Classification (NCBI taxonomy): domain Bacteria; kingdom Pseudomonadati; phylum Pseudomonadota; class Gammaproteobacteria; order Oceanospirillales; family Halomonadaceae; genus Carnimonas; species Carnimonas bestiolae. The sequence continues at coordinate 320,197 of NZ_JBPCZK010000001.1, forward strand.
TCGCCCGCCGAACACTCGCCAGTGCCCTAACGAATGCCCGACATCGCCGCTGCATCGCGCTAATTCTACAAGCGTGGGTTCAGCGCGCCGCTTGCAGTCACCATAGATAACGGTATATTCAGCCACTATCTCTGTCGTGGAGCACCTTTTGATGGTATCGGAATATCAACTGACCGCACGCTTGGAACATGCGTTCGACGCCTTGATTGACACCACCCAGACACTGCTGAGTGGCTATGATCCCGAACGCCATCCCACCTGGCAGTTTGATCGCTCGCTTGCGCCTCGGCAGTGGCTGAGCCTCGCGCTGACCGATTACTGGTATCAGGATGGTCAGGACGGGCGCACTACCCGCCCCTACATCGGCATGATTGCGGCCGATCAAGCGCTGCTGGAAGCGGCCTCGGTGGTCAACCAGCACAAGACGGCGCTGGCCGAACTGATCAAACAGCTGCGTCAGCACTACCCTGCCACCATGAAAGAGATCAAGGCGACGCTACCGTTTCGACACCCAGCCCTGCATACCCATCTGAAAGGCGCCGGCCTTGCTCGTTTGCACCTCAAACAGTGCTGGCGCCATGTGCCGCTCGCCCCAGCGCCGCTATCGCGAGTCAGGTTTGCCTGGTATGCCAGCGGTCGATCGATCAAACGTATCTCTGTCGAGGAAGCAGCACGGCAGCTTACCGCACTCGGTGCGCAAGCCCCGCACATCGCACAGCAGCTAAAACGCTTGGCCGCGCTGCCGAGTGACGAAGCACTGGCCCAGATTCAACCGCAGGCACCGTTAATGCGCGCCAACCTGTTTTTCGCCGAGCCGCTTAACGACGGCCGCCAGCGTCAGGCGCTTAACGTTGCACTGCCGCTGTTCGTACCCGCTCAGCAGGCCGCCGGCAAGCTGGTGCTGCCCCACTGCAAACAGCCGCCGGCGCAGCCACCCAGCGACCGTCAGCGCGGCAAACGCAGCGATGCGCAGATCGACGAGGAAACTTGGCTACCCAGCATTCGCGTGCATCGCTACGCCACTGCACGCTAGGCCAATAGGGCAGCATCGGCGGCTTGCCGCGATGCGCAAAATCCCGAACCGCGCTACCCGCGGGTTGCCAGCCAAACCGCCCCCCTTGGTCCGCTCCCTTCCGGCCTACCGCCGCTGGCGCGACTGCGCTATACAGCCAGTAATGCCTCATCTGCTGATCAGGCAACCACGCGACACCCCGCCACCTGCCGCCTTAAGCGACACCCCGCCACCTGCTGCCTTAAGCGATACCCGCCACCCGATTCAGCCCGTTCAGCGCTGCGGTGCGATAGGTTTCGGCGCGCGTGGGATAGTTGAAAGTGGTATTAACGAAGTAATCGATCAGATTGTTGCCTTCAGGCTGATTCATGATCGCTTGCCCGATGTGCACGATCTCCGATGCCTGATCACCAAAGCAGTGAATGCCCAGCAGTTCGTGAGTCTCGGGATCGAACAGCAGCTTCAGCATGCCGACCGTGTCGCCGGTAATTTGCGCGCGAGCGGTTTCCTTGAAATTGGCGACGCCTACTTCATAGGGGCGGCACTGCTCGGTTAGCTCACGCTCGGTAGCGCCCAGCGAGCTGATTTCGGGAATGGTATAGATACCGGTGGGCACTTCATCAACCAGCTTGAATTCAGGACTGGAGAACATGTCGGCACAGGTCGCACGGCCCTGACCATAGGCGGCGCTGGCGAGGCTTGGCCAGCCAATCACATCGCCCGCGGCATAGATATGCGGCACTTCGGTACGGTAGTGCTCATCGACATGCAACTGACCGCGGTTGTTGGCGGTTAGGCCGATATTTTCGAGCCCCAGCGATTCCGTATTACCCGAGCGACCGTTGGCCCACAGCAGCGCGTCGGCGCGAATGCGCTTGCCCGATTTCAGATGCAGGGTCACGCCGCTATCGGTGGCTTCGATACGCTCGTACGTCTCGTTGTGACGCACTCTTACGTTAAAACTGTTGCTCAGGTGGTAGGAAAGCGCATCACTGATTTCGTCATCGAGGAAGGAAAGCAGCCGTTCACGGTTGTTGATCAGCTCTACCTTAATGTCGAGACCCGCAAAGATTGAGGCGTATTCGCAGCCGATTACCCCTGCGCCATAGACAATAATGGTGCGCGGTGAATTATCGATATCGAGAATCTTGTCGGCATCGTAGATGCGCGGATGGTCGAAATCGACATCAGCAGGGCGGAACGGACGAGATCCGGTAGCGATGACCGCATGCTCGAACTGCAGCAGGGTGTGTGCTTCATCGTCGGGCGTTTCAATGCGCAGCGAATGCTCATCGATAAAGGAAGCGTGGCCGGTATAAACATCGACCAGATTGCGCGAGTAGAAGTGCGAGCGCATTTCAACCTGCGCGTCGATAACGCGGAAGCTGTAGTCCATGACCTTTGGCAAATCGAACACGCGCGTATCGGCAGCGGTATTGCACAGCGGGCCGTTGCGATAATCGATGATTTGCTTCACGGCATAGCGCAACGCCTTGGAAGGAATTGTCCCTTTATGGGTACAGTTGCCGCCTACCGTGTAGCGATCCTCAATCACGGCGACCCGCTTGCCGTGCTTTGCCGCGTTGACGGCAGCGCTCTCACCGGCAGGACCTGTGCCGATCACTACTACATCGTATTGAAACTCGCTCATCTCTCGCCTCGAACATTTATAAGAATGGGCTGCTGCAACCTAACGCCTGCTATTGATGCTTTACACCGCATCCTAATGCAGCAGTTGTACAGAAAACTTGTTGCTCATCATGGTACGCCCATCGTGCCACGTCCATAGTGCGCGCCATTCGTGAGCGTTCGCCAGCTCTAGCGCCTGCTGTGTGGGCAGTGCCGAGAGCGCGGTCGCTGCGCCTATCGCCTGTTCGGTGCTGGGCGCCAGCACCCATAGTCGATCGCCGACACCTGCTGCCATGCTCACCAGCGTGCGATGATCGATCGACACCGGCTTCCCTACCGGCAGCGCTACTTGCCAGCGCCCGCCACGTGCGCGCATTACGCCATTGATTTCGATACGGTAGTCGGTGAGGTTCAGCGCTTCGAGCGTCCCTTCGACGCTGTTTATTCGGGCGCTGGCAAACCGCGTTTGGCGCGCGCGCTGTTGCTGCAACGGCTCAAACGGAGTTGGCTTTGGTGCACAAGCGTGGGCTAACCTCTGATAGTGCGGCACGCTGTCTTCTACGATATTGGCGGTCGCTGCCGCGCTAGTATCGGCAGCGGAAGGCGTTGCGGGAAGGTACACAGGGCAAGGCTGCTGGCGATCGATATACCAATGCACTTGGGTGTCGGAAACCGTTGCTGAAGGCGTAAATGCAGCGGCAGCGGCCACCGCCAGCTGTTCAACCTGCTGGGTGTCGAATGCGTGATCGAGCGCTCGCTTGATATCGGTCACCCGCTCCGGGGGATAGTCACCCGGTAACGTTAGACGGTAGCCGCCATCCTCTAGCGCACCGGCAATACGCAGGATTTGCGGCGGCTTGGCGGGATGGTAAAGAAAAGCCGCGAAGCCTGCTGCCATCCCCACGTTGAGCACTACAAGAAGTATCAGCGCTATTACCAGCTTACGCATCGCACCCCTCGAACACCGCAGATTGTAGGCATCATGACCGTCCCTCACTTTCTATCAATACCGCGTCATACTAGCCGATAACCCGACACTATCGCACCATCGTCCATCATTGGAATTAAGGCTGCTCCCCTGCACCTGGCTAACGCCGACAGTCGTAGTAACACTCGCACAGCATGCAAGGCATACCAGCGGGTCTGGGGTCTGGGGTCTGGGGTCTGGGGTCTGGGGTCTGGCGGCTGGCGGCTGGCGGCTGGCGGCTGGCGGCAGCGTCACGCAGTACCGCAGCGGCGATCAACGCTCGCCCTCGCCGCAGCGCATTCGCTTCGCCGGCGTTCGAGGACATCGCCTTTACGCCATCGGATGGGTATGATGCAGGGCTATCGTATCCAAGCAGTAAGCACCGTCTGCTTCACGAACTCATTGTGTGCGTCGTCTCACACGGCGCCTTTTGTTGGACTCAACGCTCGGTATCCCATCGTCCATGTCTGTCAGCGCCTCTGATACTGTCTCGCTTCTGCATCCGCCCCATGCTCGTGACGCCTCTCGCGTTAGCTATTGGCAACAACCCGCTGGTAGTGCTGAAGCACTGGCGCTGGCGCGGCTCGCCGAGCAGATCGACGGCCCGCTGCTGATTATTACGCCAGACACCGCCACTGCGCAGCGATTAGAGGCCGATCTCGAGTTTTACGCAGCGCCGTCACTGCGCGTGCTCGCGTTTCCCGACTGGGAAACACTGCCCTACGACAGCTTTTCACCTCATCGCGATATCGTCTCGGCCCGCTTGCGCACCCTTCGCGCGTTGCAAAATAATGCCGCTGATATCGTGCTGGTACCGGTCAATACGCTAATGCAGCGCTTGCCGCCTGCCGATTTCGTGGCGGTGCAGGCACTCCAGTTGAAGGTGGGCGAGTCACTGGATCGTGAGCAGTTTCGTGCGCAGTTGGCGCGCAGCGGCTACCGCGCTGTCGAAACGGTATTCGAGCCGGGCGAATACGCCTTTCGCGGGGCGCTGATCGATCTTTACCCGATGGGCGCCGAGCATCCGCTGCGTATCGATTTATTCGATAGCGACATCGACACGCTGCGCACCTTCGACCCCGAAACCCAGCGTTCGCTTGACCGCATTGAGCAAATCGAATTACTGCCCGCCCACGAATACCCGCTCACTCCAGAAGCCATCGCGCGCTTTCGTGAAGGTTTCGAAACCATGTTCGACGTGGACCCCAGGCGCTCGCCGCTTTACGTCGATGCATTGGCGGGCATTCCGTCACCGGGGCTTGAGCAGTATCTGCCACTGTTTTTCGAGCACACCGCCAATCTGTTTGAGCACATCGGCAAGGGCCTGAGCGTCGCGCTGCTGGCCGGCACCTATGAAGCCGCCGAAAGCCACTGGACGTCGATCACTTCACGTTATGACAATCTCGCCGTCGATCCCACCCGACCGCTGCTAACGCCGGCTAATGCCTTTATTCCGGTGGCTGAGCTGTTTGCCGCCATCAAAGCGTATCCGCGCGTGCAGTTGGTCGATCAACCCCACCCTCACGCCGCGCATTTTGCTGTTGAAGCCTTACCAGAAGTAATGCTCGATCCGCGTAGCAGCAAACCGCTTAACAAGCTGGAGCAGTACCTTAGCCGGTGTCGTGAACGCAGCATGCGCCTGTTGCTGGTGGCCGAAACGCGTGGACGCCGAGAATCACTTGAGGAAACGCTGGCACCTCTGGCGCTGAAACTGCCGATTGTGGATAGCTGGCAAGCGTTTCTCTCGAGCGACGACGAACTGATGCTAAGCGCTGGTTCGGTCTCCAGCGGCATGGCGATTGCCGATGAGCAGATCGTGGTTATCACCGAAAACGAGCTGTTTGGTGAAGTGGTACGCCAACGCCGCCGTCAGACCAAGGCCACCGATGACAACGAACTGGCGGTGCGGCATTTGTCGGAACTGCAAACAGGCGCTCCGGTGGTTCACCGCGCACACGGCATCGGTCGCTATCTCGGCCTTGAGATGATCGACGCGGGCGGCCAGCGCGCCGAGTTTCTGGCGCTGGAGTACGCCGGCGGATCGAAGCTGTACGTACCCGTCGATGCGCTCGATCAGATTTCACGCTATACCGGCGCCTCCGACGAACATGCCCCGCTCAGCAAGCTGGGCAACGATCAGTGGGAGAAGGCGCGCCGCAAGGCGGCCGAACGCATTCGTGATACTGCTGCTGAGCTGCTCGATGTGTACGCCCGACGCGAGGCGCGTGAGGGGTTTGCCTGCCCGCCGCCCGATGCCGACTATCAACGCTTCGCGGCGGCGTTCCCGTTCGAGGAGACCCCCGACCAGCGCGCTGCCATCGATGCGGTGATCGGCGACATGACCGCACCGCAGCCGATGGACCGCGTGGTGTGTGGGGATGTTGGCTTCGGTAAAACCGAAGTCGCCATGCGCGCGGCCTTCCTGGCCGTACACGCCGGGCGACAGGTGGCGGTATTGGTGCCGACCACGCTGCTGGCGCAGCAGCACTATGACAACTTCCGCGATCGTTTCGCCGATAGCGCCATCAATATCGATCTGCTGTCGCGCTTTAACAGCGGCAAATCGCAAGACAAAGCGATTGAGCGCCTGCGCGAGGGCAGCACCGATATCGTGATTGGCACCCATAAGCTATTGGGGCGCGGTGTCGAATTCGGCAATCTGGGGCTGGTGATCATCGATGAAGAACACCGCTTCGGGGTAGGTCAGAAGGAGCGTTTGAAGGCAATGCGCGCGGAGGTCGACATTCTCACCATGACCGCCACGCCGATTCCTCGCACGCTGTCGATGGCGATGAGCGGCATGCGCGACTTGTCGATTATCGCCACCCCGCCGCCGCGTCGACTAGCGGTCAAAACCTTCGTGCAGCAGCGTAATAATGGCATTTTGAAAGAAGCCATTTTGCGAGAGATTCTGCGCGGCGGGCAGGTGTACTACCTGCACAATGAAGTCAAAAGCATTGAAAGCGCCGCAGAAAAACTGGCTGAGCTAGTACCGGAGGCACGTATTGGCATCGCCCACGGCCAACTTGCCGAGCGCGGACTTGAGCGCGTGATGAGCGACTTCTATCACAAGCGCTTCAATCTGCTGGTGTGCTCGACCATCATCGAGACAGGTATCGACGTTCCCAGCGCCAACACCATTATTATCGAACGCGCCGACAAGTTTGGTCTGGCGCAGCTTCACCAGCTGCGCGGCCGCGTCGGGCGCTCTCATCATCAGGCCTACGCCTATCTGCTCACGCCGCCGCCGAAGCAGATGACCAGCGATGCCATCAAACGGCTCGAAGCGATTACCCAATCCGACGCGCTTGGCGCGGGATTCAATCTGGCCAGCCACGATCTTGAAATTCGCGGTGCGGGTGAGCTGCTGGGAGACGAACAGAGTGGCCAAATCGAAACGATTGGCTACGGGCTTTACATGGAAATGCTCGACCGCGCAGTCAACGCCATTCGTGCCGGCAAAACGCCTAACCTGGAAGCCCCGATTAGCGAAGGAGTGGAGATTGGCCTCGGCGTGCCCGCGCTGATTCCCGACGACTACCTACCGGATGTGCAGCAGCGATTGGTGATGTACAAGCGTATCAGCAGTGCGCAAAACGACAGCGAACTGCGCGAGCTACAGGTCGAGATGATCGATCGCTTCGGGCTGCTGCCCGATTCGGTGAAAAACCTGTTCAGGCAGGCACGTTTGCGCCCGCTGGCTGAATCGCTGGGCATCACCCGTATCGAGGCGGGGCCAGAGCGTGGTCGAGTGATGTTCGGCAGCCAGCCGGCCATCGATGCTATGGCGCTGGTGGGACTGATTCAACGCGAGCCTGCGCGCTACAAGCTGGATGGCGCACAAACGCTACGCTTTTTCGCTGACATGGAAGCCGCTGAAGAACGCTTCAAGTGCGTGGAAGCCTTGCTGGAAAAGCTCAGCAAGCATCGCATCGAGCGCTAGCTGCCGATTGCCAATCCGAAGAGACGCTGGGCGAGCGTTGCTGATACCGCGGCTAGCCATGGCGAGTATTGGCTTGGCCGCGGCTACTGCGGCTGACTGACCAGCTCGGCGATGTCGTCGAGCGCCTGGGCAGGGTCGATACCGACCGGCAGCACCAGGTAGCGCGGCCTGACGCTCGGCGCGAAGAGTGCTTCGAAGTGCGCCAGGCGCCCTTCTCTTGCCAGCGTTTCACCGCGGCTTAGCACGTATTCATTGACCGCCCTTGCCAAGCCGCCCGCACGCCCTTTACTGATCTGTGCCACTGGCAAGGTGGCAACGCTCAGCTCGGCGTATCCTTCTAGGGCCAGGCTGCGCATCATTGCGCATAACAGCCAATCCAGCGAATGTTCACACAGCCCCGGCAGCCAGCGCACCAGATCAATCACCACCCGCGGCGCGCCCCCAGCTTCCATCACACTGGCGAACGCCAGCACTTTACCGTCATGGCTTACCGTTGCGATACGGAAATGCTGCAGGTAGTGTGCATCGAAGCGACCACACGAGTAACGCCGTTCATTGATGCCCTGCTCGGTTACCCATTGATCAGAAACCTCTCTTAGCGCCTGCAGCGGTGCCTCGCCCGCTGCGTAAAGGGCGAAGCTGAGCCCCTGCTCGCAGCCTTCACGCCACACGCTAGACAACGCCTGCTCGGTAGCTGCGTCGCGCTGTGTTGCATCGAGCGTGACCAGATGCTCCTGTGCCACCTTGACGGCAATTTGCCCCGCCTGCTGATAGAGCGCTAAATCTTCGTGATGCGCCAGATAGATGAGCGGCGTCAGGCCGCGCCGTTCGCCAAGGTCGCGGAAATCCCATACCAGCCCTGCGCGGCACGCGGTAGCGCCCACAGGATCACACAGGGCGACCAGATAACGATGGTGCTGGCGGTAGGCAATGAAGGCGTTTTTCTTCTTATTGAACAGCAGCGACTTGCCACCGGTCGCCAGCAGCATGCCTTCTGGCTGACGCGATTTACCGACAATCGCCAGCGCTCTCTCGACCGCCTTGGGAGACGCCGGCAGCAATGGCTTCACCGGACGAAGCAGCCACCACAGGGTAATCCCGAACAATAGCAGTGCACTGATGACCACTCCCTGGAACGCGCGCGACAGCAGCACATCGTAGTCAGCGTGCCACCACAGCGCGCTGGCAAGCGGCGTGCCGCGGTGGGAAAGCAGCATCAGCCACGCGCTGACCAGCACCACCCCCACACAGGCCAGCACAAAACGCCACGACAGCGGCATCGACAGCAGTGCGTTATCGCGATAGAAGGCGCTGCGAAAGACCAGCAGCGCCAGCAGCGAAGGAATAATTAGCGCCAGATCAACGACGTCGACACCCTTGATTAGCGCACAACCGCCACCCACCAGCAGCGTCAGCACCGACCAGCGCCATGCGCTTGCCATGCGCCGCCCCAGTCCGCGCGCTAGCACCAGCGATACCAGCCCTAGTACGCTCAAGGCCAGCGTCGCTACCTCGAGTAACGCCGCCGGTGCCCAGCGCGATACAAAACCAGCGAACAGCGTGGCCTCGGGAGCCACGTTCGACAACAGCTCGGTAATCCCCACCGCAAACAGCATCAGCGCCAGCATCGGCGCGACCAGACTTATCACCGTGCCGTCCGACAACCGATCGGCAATCTTTCTGGCTTCATTGATCAGCAGCGCGATAAAGGCCAGTAGCAGCGGCAGCAGCACATAGATAACCCGATAAAGCAGCAGCGCCGCGGTTAGTTCGGCCGCCCCAACCTGCCCCGAGAAGGCCGACAGAATGATGGCTTCAAACACACCGATGCCGCCCGGCACGTGGCTGAGCACACCGGCGGCTAGCGCTAGCAGATACACCAGCAGGAAGGTGGCGAACGGCGGCGCATTCGGCAGCAGCAGATAGAGCACCGCAGCGGCGCAGGTAACGTCCGCCAGGGTAATCACCAACTGGAACAACGACAGCCTCAGGCTAGGTAGCCGCCACAGCGATCTGCCCAGTTTGTGCATGCGCGCGTCGGGGGCGGGACACTCCGGCTGACGGGCGCGATACAGCAGCACCAGCGCGATCACGTAGAGGGCAATGACGGCATAGCCGATGGCAGCCACCGCCCAATGCGGAAGATGCAGGGCTTGCGCGGCAGTGTCCTGGTGGATCAGCGCCGCCACCGCCGCCAGCGGCGGCAGCGTTACCCCCAACGCAAGGCTGACAAATACCGACATTCGCGCGACATCAGGCGCGTGCAGCCCCTGCGGGAAGTAGAGTCGGCAGCGCACTGCTCCGCCCGACAGCATCGACAAGCCGATCGCATTGCCTACCGCAGTGGCGCAGCTTCCCCCTAACATCAGCAGCGGCCAGCGCAGTTTGACACCGGCGAAACGCGCCGCCGACCATTCGTATAAGACCAAGGCCCCATAGCTGCCTAGCGCCGCCAGTAGCGAGCCTAGCACCGCATAGAGCGGCACCTGCGCCAGCGAAGCACGCACTAGACGCGCATCGATCTCTGACAGCATGTGCCAACACACCGCGAGCGCACCGATCAGCACAATCAGCGTGGTAACAATGCCCAGCACCTGACGATACGGCGCTATGCGCCGCTGCCAGCGCAGCAGGCGAATACGCAGTCTGGTGCGGGTGCGGCGTCGATTGCTAGAGGTTTTGCTCATCTGCGCCTGTCTTCAACATCGTTCAATGGGCTCGCGTAACGATGGGGTGCGCCATTAGAGAAGTGCTCAATTACAGCCCCTTGGGCGCATAGATACCGGGTGCGTTGCGCCAATAGCCCTTGTAGTCCATGCCGAAGCCGAACAGAAAACGGTCGGCCACGGACAGTTCGCAGAAGTCGGCCTTCAGATTTTGCTGGGCTTTACGGTCGTGATTCTTGTCGACCAATACCGCCGTTGTCACCGATGCTGCACCAGCCTGCTCGCAGTGGCGCTTAATAGCGCACAACGTAGCGCCCTCATCGAGAATATCGTCAACGATCACCACATGACGTCCCGCGATGGGCGTTTCCGGCGACACTCGCCAAAACAGCTCACCACCGCGCAGCTTGTCACGGTAACGAGTGGCGTGCAGATAATCGATTTCGAGGGGAAAGTCGAGCCGCGTCAGCAAATGCCCAGAGGTAATCAAGCCGCCATTCATCACGCAGAAAAACAGCGGCAGCTTATCGCCTAGTTGCTCAGTGATCTGCTCAGCCATACGATCCAGAGCGGCTTCGATGGCTGTCTGGGGAATCAGGCAATCGGCGTGCTGCTTGAGCGTGCGCATTTCGTCACGAAGGTTTTCTAAGGCGGTCATGAAAGCAATCTGGCAGTGGTTGGAAGTGAAATAAAAAGACGGAGCGCTGCGTTGGCAGCCTCCGTTGTAGTGCTAGGATACCACTCAATAGCCGTACTGAGCAGCCAGCGCGGTTAAACTATCGTGCGCGTGCTGCCAGCGCGGCAGCGCCTTGAGCACATCCAATGAAGGCAGCGGCTGGGTACGACGCAGCGCTGCGAGGCGCGCGGCCCGCTCATCCTCTGGAGCAACGCTATCGAGCACCGCACGCGCAGCGTCGCGATCATTGCACACCAACACTGCATCACAGCCCGCTTGCAGCGCTAGCTGAGCGCGCTCTACCGGCCCACCGGCGAAACTTGCACCATGCATCGATAAATCATCGGAGAGAATCGCACCGCTGAACCCAAGCGTATTGCGTAGATAATCGAGCCAGGCAGCGGAGAAGCCGGTCGGATTAGGATCGAAGGCGGGATAGCGCACGTGGGATGGCATCACCGCCGTCAGACGCGAGGCCAACTCAGTAAATGGAATCAGATCGTGAGCTTCAAGCGCCGCCAGCGAGCGCTCGTCAACCGGTAGCTCGAGATGAGAGTCTGCTTCAACCCCACCGTGACCGGGAAAATGCTTGCCTACCGACGCCATACCCCCCTCTTCGAAGCCATCGAGCAGCGCACCGGCCAGCGTGCTGACCTGTGCCGGCACCGGCGAAAACGAGCGCTCGCCAATCACCTTGCTGAGTTTCTCATCAACATCCAACACCGGCGCAAAGGAGAAATCGACACCGCAGGCTGCCAACTCTTGCGACATTAGCCAACCGCATTCGTGCACCAATGCCAGCGTTTGCTGCGGTTGTTCTGGATAGCGATGGCCAAAGGCGCACATGGGCGGCAGCGAGGTCAGTCCTTCACGCAGCCGCTGCACCCGTCCTCCCTCATGATCGACGCTGATCAGAATATCCGGACGCTGACTGCGGATGGCGTCGCACAGCGCTCGACACTGCGCGGGCGATTCCAGATTGCGTGCAAACAGCACCACGCCGCCCACCGAAGGATGCTCGAGCAGTGCGCGATCACTGTTATCGAGGGTTGTAGAGGCCACGTCGATCATAACGGGACCGAGAGCAACGCTCATGGCCATTCTCCTGACAGATAAATATCTGCGCTATTCTAGGCGCTGGCCGAAAGGGAGTCGAGGCACCCACAGTGGCCGTTAAAACTCCCGGCAAGCGCAGCGCTCGGCGCTCAATAAAACAGAGGCATCGCCCTACTGACCACATAAAGAGCGAACCATTCCCTGTTCGCGTCACCTTTATTAGTTCGGCCTGCGGTGGCGCAAAGTGCACTCATTCGTTGCCCGAGCCGTCTTTCGTGATTCGGCGACGACTGCGCAAAGTGCACTCATTCGTTGCCCGAGCCGTCTTTCGTGATTCGGCCACGACTGCGCAAAGTGCACTTATTCGTTGCCCTTTCCCTAATTCGTGATTCGGCCTGCGACATATAAAGCGCAGCCATTAATGATGCGTCGCCCGCTACTCCCCCTTGCGTTAGCGATAATACTGGATACAATTACAGTCATGGATTCCGCTTAGGCCAAACCGCTATGACCAAACCGCTTACTCGCCGCCAACAAGAAGTACTGGACCTGATCACCGGTACTCTGGCTACTCACGGTTACCCCCCCACTCGCGCGGAAATTGCGCAGGCGCTGGGGTTTCGCTCGGCCAATGCTGCTGAAGAACACTTGAAGGCGCTCAAGCGCAAGGGCGTGATCGAAATGATCCCCGGCGCTTCGCGAGGTATTCGCGTGGTCAATCAGGAGCCTGCCAGCGATGCTGCCGCTAACGAGCCCATCGAAGAAGCACAAGGGCTCGCCGTTATCGGTCAGGTGGCCGCAGGCAGCCCAGTACTGGCGACCGAGCATATTGATCGCTACTGCCCGCTGCCGGCCGACTTCTTCTCACCGCGAGCCGACTATCTGCTGCGCGTTAAGGGGCTGTCGATGCGCGACGCCGGCATTCTCGATGGCGATCTGCTGGCGGTTCACCGCACCAGCGAGGTGCGTAATGGTCAGATCGTGATTGCCCGGATTGGCGAAGATGTTACCGTCAAGCGCTTCGAGCGCTCCGGCAAGGAGATACGGCTGCTGGCAGAAAACCCTGACTTCGAACCGATCATCGTCGATCCCAGCGAAGGGTTTGATATCGAAGGGGTTGGCGTGGGCATTATCAGGGGCGACAACGGCCAAGGACTGCACTAATAGCCGTGAGGCACTGTACGGCCGGTGTGATCGCTGCGGCGGTGCGGCCGGCCGGCACCAATGCAGCATGGAGGGTCGCTCATCCACCCAGGACAAAGCGCCCTGCTATCTGCGCAACGAATAATCTGCCATGCGTCGTTTCGCAAAGCGCGTCGTTCGCTTACAGCGACAAAACGGCAATAAAAAAGGCAGCGTGAAAACGCTGCCTTTTTTGTCGCGTCGGCGTTGCTATTGGCCCAGCAGTGGCGACACGATGCAGAGACTTGCCGATGTGCTTCAGTGCACGGTGGTGTGATCATCCACTTCTTCGATCACGTCGCCTTCGTCCCACAGTCGAGTGCGCGTGATGGCGTGATCGATCATCTCCTTGGCCACCTGAAAGCGCGAGGTGCGCAGCAACTCAAGTGCTTCAGAGGAAAAACGCACCGACACCAGCGCATCTCCGGCGCCTTCGGAAGGACGGAGGACAACTTCACCATCGGCCAATTCCACAATTTCCAGAATAGCGGTATCGGACATTTCATCACCTCGTCCTGTTGATCAATAGGCGGTGCGGGCAAGCATCCGGCGGACGAATGCCGCGGAGCAGCGATCGAAGGTTCGCTTGGCAAGCGCCATTAAAGAGCGCGCAGCGGTACCCGTCACCGAGCGATGGTGTTTTCTCAACGGAATCGCATCATCGAAAGGAGACGTATTCTATCACCACGTTAAGAATAGCGACAGATCACCATTCGAGGCTACTCTCCCGCAGCTCGTTTAGCAGCGCTTTTAAACGCTGCAAACAGTGCTCCAGTGACAGCTTTTGTGCATCGCTCGCAATGGTGGCGCTGCCAGCCGCGTAAGCGCCGGAAGCTGCCTGAGGTGCATAGAGCGGATGATCAAACAGCACCGATAGCTCACCGCCCGGCAGCAGCTGCTGCGACAAGCGGCGCAGCTCGGCGCTGTCATCAGCGTGCTCGCGCAGGTACGAGCGCCAGTCGTCGACGACCGTTCCCGCTGGCGAACATTCGATAACCGCAGAGTGTAGCGCAGCGTCGATCAGCGCCGTGGCAGCCTGCTCCAACGCCTGCGCACGTACGGCGGGAGGCAGCTCGGCATTGCTGAGCCCACTGCTCGAACGGCGCTCTTTCAACACCACCTCGGCGTGATAGAGAAGTTCGTGAGTGCGGCGGCGCTGCTCCATAACGATTGCCCTCTATGACTTGGCCGGTTTGCGCTTATCTTCGACCTGCCAACGTCCATCATCGTACGTTGCGCGCCAGCCGCTCGCCTTGCCCGCGTCATTTTCGGTCATCACGTATTGCGCCTTCGCCTTACGTGAAAAACGGATTTGCGCAGGGTGCCCGTCGGGATCGGCCTCGGGTGCGTCCAGCAGGAAGTGATACTTCTCGGGCAGCGCTTCGCGATGCGGCTTCAGCTCCATGACCAGCGGCGCCCGCGTCTCGCGGTTCTTGGGAAAGCCACTGGCGGCAAGGAACAGCCCGCTGGCACCGTCGCGCAGCACGTAGTGATCATCGACCTTCTGACACGCCAGCTCCGGCATATCGATCGGGTCCATCTTGGGCGGCGCAGGCTCACCGCTGCGCAGCAGTTTACGGGTGTTGGTGCAGGCCTCATTGGTGCAGGCGAAATACTTGCCGAAACGCCCCGAGCGCAGCTGCATTTCCGAACCACACTTATCGCACTCAAGGGTGGGCCCTTCGTAGCCCTTGATCTTGAAGGTACCCTCTTCGATGGCGTAATAGCCGTCATCGTCGTTGCTTAGATGGAGTTTGCGGTGCTCATCGATCAGGTAGCTGTCCATTGCGTTGCCGGTGTGCGGATTACGCCACCGCGCACGCAGCGCATCGGTTTCCGCCTCTTCGCCGGCATCGGCAGGCACCACTTCATCGCCGGGAATCAGATCGATGGTCTCCTTGCAGCGCTCTTTGGGCGGCAGGTTATAGCCAGAGCAGCCAAGGAATACCCCGGTCGAGCCGATGCGAATCTGCATCTTGCGCCCGCATTTCGGGCAGTCGATATCGGTCGGAATCGGCAGATTGGGGCGCATGCCATCATCGCCTTCCGCGTGGTCGAGCTTCTTCTTGAAGCCGCCGTAGAAGTCGTTGAGCACATGCTTCCACTGCACCTCACCGGTAGCGATTTCGTCAAGCTCGTCTTCCATTCGGGCGGTGAAGCCATAATCGAGCAGGTCGTCGAACGACTCGACCAACCGATCAGTGACGATTTCGCCCAGCGTTTGCGCATAGAAACGGCGGCTGTCGAGCACTACATAGCCGCGCTCCTGAATGGTCGAAATGATCGACGCATAGGTAGAAGGACGGCCGATACCGCGCTTCTCAAGCTCACGCACCAGGCTCGCCTCGGTGTAGCGAGGATTGGGCTTGGTAAAGTGCTGCTGTGGATCGAGCTCAGCGAGCGACAGCGCAGTACCTTCGGGAAGATCAGGCAGGGCCTGATCTTCTCCGCGTCCCGCCGGTGCTACCCGCGTGTAACCGTCGAACTTCAGCACGCGCCCTTTGGCGCGCAGCTCAAAGCCTTCGCTTTTGACGATCAGGTTGGTGGAAAGGTACTTGGCAGGCACCATCTGACAGGCCACAAACTGTCGCCAGATCAGCTCATAGAGTCGCTCGGCGTCGCGCTCCATACCCGACAGCTGCGCCGCCGAAAGCTTGACGTTACTGGGGCGAATCGCCTCGTGCGCCTCTTGGGCATTATCCTTGGAAGCATAGCGATTGGGCTGCTCGGGCAGATACTCGCTGCCGAAGGTGGTGCTGATATAGTCACGCGCTGCACTGACCGCATCGGCCGACAGGTTGGTCGAATCGGTACGCATGTAAGTGATATAGCCCGCCTCGTAGAGGCGCTGGGCCAGCGTCATGGTCTTGCGTACCGAGAACCCTAAGCGACCGCTCGCCGCCTGCTGTAGCGTCGAGGTAATAAAGGGTGCAGTAGGTTTGCTGGAGGTAGGCTTGTCCTGCCGTTCGCTGACCTTGAGCGCGGCCTTTTTCAGCGGCTCGATGGCGCTCAGCGTTTGCTCTTCACTGGTGGGACGGAAAGCAGCGCCGTCCTTGCGCGCCACTTCGAAGCGAATGGGTTCGCCGCCGTCGCTGACCAGATCGGCGTGTACGTCCCAATATTCTTCGGGAATAAAGGCACGAATCTCACGCTCGCGATCAACAATCAAGCGCACCGCTACTGACTGCACGCGCCCCGCCGATAGCCCGCGAGCCACCTTCGACCACAGCAGCGGCGACACCATAAAGCCCACCACGCGGTCGAGAAAACGCCGCGCCTGCTGAGCGTAGACACGCGGCATCTGCAGTTCACTAGGCGCCTTGAACGCCTGCTGAATGGCGTTTTTAGTAATTTCGTTAAACACCACGCGCTTGTAGCGCGAATCGTCGCCACCGATGGTTTCGCGCAGATGCCAGGCAATCGCCTCCCCTTCGCGGTCCAAATCGGTCGCGAGATAGACGGTGTCGGCTTTGGCGGCCAGGCGCTTAAGCTCGTCGACCACTTTTTCCTTGCCCGGCAGCACTTCGTAGTGCGCCTGCCAATCATGGTCGGGATCGACGCCCATACGGCGCACCAGCTGAGCACGGGCTTTTTCGCGCTTGTACTCAGCCTTCTGCTCGGCGCTCATCTTGCGCGTTGCAGCTGCCTGCCGCGCACGGGCAGCGGGATCACTCTTGCTGTTGGAACTGGTCGGAAGATCGCGAATATGCCCGACGCTGGACTTCACGACGAAATCATTACCGAGATATTTGTTGATGGTCTTGGCCTTGGCAGGCGACTCGACTATCACCAGTGACTTACCCATGGAACTCCGTCTCATTGTGCCGCTGACTGGGCGGACTTAACTTTATTCGGGCGCAATATGCAAAATTCAATTCGTTCACCCAGGCTGGCACGATAAAAACTGTTGCCTGCCTGAACGCTATCAGTAAAAACGTTTGGCCTTGACGCCGCGCTGGCGCACAGCAGCATATTTCGCCAGCGCTACGTTAGTCAGCCCTAACGCTTGCCAGCAGCGGGCAGCAATGCTGGCGCGCAAAAACGTGCAACGCATACAGCGTAGCTCAATACGGCAAGGGCCACCGTGAGCAACTAATGAAGCAGTTTGGTAACTGGCCTCGCCACCAGCACCGCTACACGGGCACCAAGCCTCGCTAGGCAGGGGGCCCGCGAGAAGGGTCGGATGAGCGTTAAAATTCCGCCTACCCTACCCTAGCGCTGCACAATTCGCCACAGGCAAGCCTGAATTGCCGCCAGCAGCAGCGTTTACCGGTGGCTGTGCTTAGCGTAAAGGCTCACTGCATAATGATTAGAAAAGTGGGAAACTTTCGACAGTCAGAATTCAGTTTCTCGCTAACTTTTCCCAATTCGGTTAGATTAGCGACACTTACTCAGTAATGTTACTGACAACCGCTAACGACCTTAGCACTAAGGAGATCGCTTGATGTCGACTACCCAGCACACTCCGATTCGGCGTACCAAAATTGTCGCTACCCTCGGTCCCGCGAGCGATCGCCCCGGGGTTCTTGATGCGATGGTGAAAGCCGGCGTCGACGTGGTGCGACTGAACTTCTCCCACGGCTCTGCCGACGATCACCGCAACCGCGCCGAAGCAGTGCGCAAGGCAGCGGAACAGCAGGGCCGCACCGTTGCGATTCTCGGTGACCTGCAAGGGCCGAAGATCCGCATCGCGCGCTTCAAGGAAGGCAAGGTTGTACTCGAAGAAGGCGCCGATTTCCGCATCGATGTATCGCTCAACGATGACGACGGCGATCAGCATCAAGTGGGCTGCGACTACAAGGAACTGGCCGACGACCTTAAAGCGGGTGACGTACTGCTGCTCGATGACGGCCGCGTGGTATTTGACGTGGTCGACGTCAAGCCGCCGCACATCAACTGCAAGGTCAAGGTGGGCGGCAAGCTCTCCAACAATAAAGGCATCAACAAACAAGGCGGCGGTTTGTCGGCTGCTGCGCTGACCGAAAAAGACAAGCAGGACATGAAGACCGCCATCTCGATTGGCGTCGACTACCTGGCGATTTCGTTCCCCCGCTCTGGCGACGACATGCGCTACGCGCGTGATCTGATGGGCGAAGCAGGGAAAGGCATCGGTCTGGTGGCCAAGGTCGAGCGTGCTGAAGCCGTTGCCGACAACGAAACCCTCGACGACATTATCATTGCCTCGGACGCGGTAATGGTAGCGCGCGGTGACTTGGGCGTTGAAATTGGCGATGCGCAGTTGATTGGCGTGCAAAAACGCATGATCGCACGTGCGCGCACCCTGGATCGCGTCGTCATCACCGCCACCCAGATGATGGAATCGATGATTTCCAGCCCGCTGCCGACCCGCGCCGAAGTATTCGACGTCGCTAACGCAGTGCTCGATGGCACCGACGCGGTGATGTGTTCAGCAGAAACTGCTGCTGGCGACTTCCCGGTAGAAACAATCCAGGCAATGGACCGCTGCTGTCGTGGTGCCGAGCGCGAACGCGAAGCGCAAGAGTCGAAACACCGCATGAAAGATACCTTCCATCGCATCGACGAAACCGTCGCGCTATCGGCCATGTATGCCGCTAACCATCTGGAAGGCGTGGCCGCTATCTCCTGTCTCACCGAGTCTGGACATACGCCGCTGATTGCCTCGCGCATCCGCTCGGCGCTGCCGATTATCGGACTGTCGAACAACCCCGCTACACTGCGTCGCATGGCGCTGTTCCGCGGCGTTATTCCGCTGCACTTCGACGCTGATAACTTCGACAACGCTGAAGTGAACGCGCGCACGCTGGAAACACTGGAGTCACGCAAACTGCTGCAAGAAGGCGACTTCGTGATTCTGACCAAAGGCGATCACAGCTCGGCGCAAGGCGGCACCAATACCCTGAAGATCGTTCAGGTAGGTACCGAAATCGGCTGATACAGCGACGGCCGTTTCACCTGAAAAAACGCTGCCGGGCTTGGCCCGGCAGCGTTTTTTATGCGCGGTCACACCCGCACTTGGCGGATCATTCGCACGCTGTTAGTCGGACTCTACCTCGGTAATATCGCCGCGCAAAAACGCATAGAGGTGATGAATATCCTTTTCTAGCGTGCGGGGCGTCGAGAGCGGCGGCAAATCGTCGACGGCAAAGAAATCGGCGGCGTCTGTTTCGTTATTGGCAACAAAATCGGCGGCACTGAAGCGACTGCCGGCGGCCTCATCACAGAGATAAAAAAGCTTATAGATATGGCTCGGCGACTGGTGCTTATAGTCGTGGAGATTGCGGTCGCGCAGCAGTGCCAAGCGTGGATTGACGGCTGCCAGCCCCGCCTCCTCCCAAATCTCACGAATGGCGCCGGGGCCGGGTGGCTCGGCAACATCGGCCCAGCCACCGGGAAGCGTCCAGCAGCCGTCGCGGCGCTCGCGCACCAGCAGCACGCGGTTGTCGCGAAATACTGCGCCGCGCACATCGACCTTGGGCGTCGCGTAGCCCTTCTCGGGGAAGAAAAAGTTATCGACCTTTTCAACGGGTGAGTCAGACAGCGCGGCAAACATTTGGTGCGCCAGCCGCTCTAGCTCCTGGTAGCGCTCCAACTCGAAATGGTTGTCGGTATAGGTTTGTCCGGTTTGCGCCAGCGCTCTCAACCGTTGCGCGAAGTCTACCCAGTTCTGCGCCATGCCTCTCGAAGCCTCCAGTAAATGACTACCATTACAATCAGTGTACGACCAATAACGCGCCGGCGATACCGCTATCAGAATGCCCCCAGGGCCGCGCTAGCGGGGTGAAAACAGCGCCATCAAACGCAGCGAACGCGGCCAGATGGCCGCGCTCGTTACGCATGCAGTGCCGATAAAGGTCACGCGCTGGCGGTTATTTCACCTGCCCGCCGTGGGCCTGCTTGTCAGCGTGGTAGCTTGAGCGCACCAGCGGGCCGGAGGCTACGTGGGTAAAGCCCATTTCGTACCCTTTGTCGGCATACCATTCGAAGGTTTTGGGCGGCACCCAGCGGTCGATGGGCAGGTGGCTGCGCGACGGCTGCATGTACTGCCCAATCGTCAGCATATCGACGTTGTGTGCGCGTAGATCACGCATGACCTCGAGAATCTGCTCGTCGGTCTCGCCCACTCCGACCATCAAACCGGATTTGGTCATGATATCGGGGCGCGCTTCCTTGTAGCGCTTGAGCAGATCAAGCGACCACTGATAATCGGCCCCCGGACGCACCTTGCGATACAGCGACGGCACGGTTTCGAGGTTGTGGTTGAACACATCCGGCGGCTCCTGTGCCAGCACCTCGAGCGCAACATCCATGCGGCCACGGAAATCGGGCACCAGCGTCTCGATTTCGATATTGGGGCTGCGCTTTCTGATCTCGCGAATACACTCCAGGAAGTGATTGGCACCGCCGTCGCGCAGATCGTCGCGATCCACCGAGGTGATGACCACATAGCGCAGGCGCATATCAGCGATTGCCTCGGCCAGCTCGCGCGGCTCATTTTCATTCAGCGCATTGGGACGCCCGTGTGCCACATCGCAAAACGGACAGCGGCGGGTGCAGATATCGCCCATGATCATGAAGGTAGCGGTGCCGTTGCTGAAGCACTCGCCCAGATTAGGACAGGAGGCTTCCTCACACACCGAATGCAGGCCGTGCTGGCGCAGCGTGTTCTTGATGCGAGTCACCTCCGGCGAGATCGGCATGCGAACCTTCAGCCAATCAGGCTTTTTAGGCAGCGTTTCGGTAGGGATCACCTTGACCGGAATACGCGCCATCTTTTCCGCGCCGCGCAGTTTTACCCCACGCTCAACGCGGTTGGCGCGCGCTTTGGTGCTGCTGGCGGTTGTCTCACTCATCGACTTGTCCTGGCTTATCTGTTGTATGGGCCACGCTGTCGGGCAGCTTGTCATGGTGATTCATGATCAGGCGCTGGGTAACGCCCTGCTGCGATAAGGCGTGTGCGAAGGCGGCCAACCATCGTGGCGCTTCGCTGGCACAGCTGGGTGAAGTGCTCACCCAGTCGCTTAACTGAGTCATCTTCATTCCGGCATAGCCGCATGGATCGATACGCAGGAAAGGCGCCAGATCCATGGCGATATTGTACGCGACACCGTGAAAGCTGCATCCTCTTCGAATGCGCAGCCCCAGCGAGGCGATTTTCATTTCGCCCTGCTGAGGGTGATCGACATAGACACCGGGCGCATCGGGGCGCGCATAGGCGGCTACGTCATGTGATGCGCAGGCCCCCACAATAGAGCCTTCAAGCGCTGAAACCAAGGCCCGCACGCCAATTCCCAAGCGCTTGATATCGAACAGCACGTAGGCCACCAACTGCCCGGGGCCATGGTAGGTGACCTGGCCGCCGCGATCTGCCTGCACGACCTCGATATCACCCACATCGAGCAGATGATCGGGCCGGCCGGCCTGCCCCTGGGTGAATACCGGCGGGTGCTGCACTAGCCAGATCTGGTCACGATCATCGGCACCACGGTTGGCAGTGTAGTGATGCATGGCCGCTAGCGTGCGCCGGTAAGGCATTACCCCGAGCTGATACACATCGACCTGGTGCGTTGCCGTTGCCGCTGAGAGCGACGCTGGTGCACTCATGCTAGATCACCATATGCACGTGACCGCTGGCCTTCAACGCTGCGAACAGCTCCTTGAGCTGCTGCTCGCTGGTCGCCCTGATAGTCACACGCAGCGAGCGGAAGCGGCCGTTGCGGCTATCCTGCACTGACACCGTACTTGCGTCGACACCCGGCGCAAACTGCTCAACGATGGCCAGCATTTGGGCTTTGAATTCGTCGCTGGCATCGCCAACGATCTTGATCGGGTAATCGGTCGGAAACTCGATTTTCGGCGGCAGCTGACCCGACGCCGATGAATTTTTCTCGGCACTGTCGGACATCACGACCGGCTTATCTGAGTTGGGGAACTTCATGAGGTGCTCTCCTGACGCTAACGCCAGCGTTAAACGCAATGAGCAGCGCCATGCGCTGCTCATTGATGGTTGGCTTAGAACCAACCAGTGACGGTACGAACGATGCTATCCCAGCCTTTGCGGATAAAGCCACCTTCGTCATCGGACTCAAGCGCTACCAGCGGACGGGAAGTAACAACTTCACCATCGTGTACGATGGAGAGCTTACCGAGTACCTGACCCTTGCTGATGGGCGCATTGAGATCGGACTCGAGCTCAACTCGCTGCGACAGGCCTTTCTGCTTGTTCTGCGGCAGCGTGACGTATACGTCTTTCGGGAAGCCGACCGGCACGGTAGTGCTGGCACCGCCCCACACGCGCGCATCGCGTACCACGTGGCCCGCTTCGAACAGCTTACGGGTGTGGAAGTAACGGAAGCCGTAGGAAATCAGCTTGAGCGTTTCCTGCGCGCGGGCAGATTCATTTTTGGTGCCCAGCACAACAGCGATCATGCGGCTGCCATTTTCGGTGCCCGAGGCCACCATGCAGTAGCCCGCTGCGTCGGTATAGCCGGTTTTCAGGCCATCGATGCGCTTGTCGCGCCACAGCAGCAGGTTGCGGTTAGGCTGGCGGATGCCGTTGTAGACGAACTCTTTCTCTTTATAGAGCTTATAGTGATCGGGATAGTCGTCGATGATGTGACGCGACAGCTCGGCCAGATCGTAAGCAGAAGAGTAATGGTTATCGTGGGGCAGACCGGTAGCATTGACGTAGTGCGTGTCCTTCAGACCCAGCATCTGCGCGTGCTGGTTCATCAGCTGGGCAAACGAATCCTCGCTGCCGCCGATGTGCTCGGCCATGGTAACGGCGGCGTCATTGCCCGACTGCACCACGATGCCTTGCATCAGATTGTCGATCGACACTCGCGTGTTGGGCTTGAGGAACATCCGCGAACCACCGGTACGCCAGGCATGTTCGCTCACCAGCGCCTGATCATCGCCGTGCAGACGGCCAGCGGCCATCTCGTACTCAGCGATATAGGAGGTCATCAGTTTGGTCAGACTGGCGGGCGGCAGGCGTTTGTGCTCGTCATGCGCATAGATAACGTCGCCACTGTCAGCGTCCATCAGCACCCAAGAGGTTGCCGCGACCGATGGAGGTTCGGGCATGAAGTCCTGCGGATTAACCGAAGGCTGCTGAGAATCGGGCACCGGCCCTTCGGCAGCGCTTGCCGCAGAGGCACCGGCAAAGGTCAGCAGCGCCACAAACCCAAGGTTGCGCCAGCGTTTTACTAAAATTGCGTTTTGCATCATGGCGAATATCTTCTCTCTATTATGATAGTGAAGCAGCCAGCGCCCCGCTCCGACAGTATTCGCAACGGGCAAGCGCGCTTCAAACGTTATGGCGTACCGGTCACCACCAGCGGATGACTGTAGCCCAGTGCTTCAAGTTGACGACGCGCATCTTCAACGTCAGCAGGCGAATCCCAGGGGCCGGCCTGCACGCGGTATATGCCGTTAAACGGCACCACTCTGCCGTTCACGCCCAGCTTGTCGGCCAGCGTTTGGCGCAATTGCTCGGCAGAGGAGGCATTTCCCACCGCTGCCACCTGCAAATAGGTATTACCGGAGCCGGCGGTGGGCGCTTGCTGAGGCCCAGCCGATGCACCCGAAGAGACCGCTTCAGCGGGCTCGCTTGCTTCATCGTCGGCATTCCACTGGCGCGGGTCGATGGCTTCAACCCTGACACGTGCAGTGCCTTGATTGAGATAACCAAGCTTATAGGCGGCAGCATAGGAAAGGTCGAGAATACGATCACTATGGAAAGGACCGCGATCATTTACCCTGACAATAACATGACGGCCATTCGCCAGGTTAGTCACCCGCACGTAGGTAGGCAGCGGCAGCGTTTTGTGCGCAGCGGACATGCCGTACATGTCGTAGCGCTCACCGTTGGAGGTCGCGTAGCCGTCGAACTTAGTGCCATAGAATGATGCCAGCCCAACTTCGTTGTAGCCGCTAGCGTTGTCCATCACTCGGTAGGTTTGCCCCGATACTTCATAGGTGGGGCCGTTGCCGCCTTTGGAGCGCGGCTCGACACGCGGCACAGCATCCTTCACTTCCGACAGATCGCGCTTTTCGCTGGGATAGGCGTCGGTGTCGTTGGCGTAGCGCCCTGCGTTGGGCCCGCCCCCGCCACCAGCACAGCCGGCCAGCACCACCACTGCTAACGAGGCGCCCAGCGCCGCTACAAGAGTTGAACGAGAGCCCATCAGTGCTTAAGCGCCTCTTTGATTTGTTCGGCCAATTCCGCCACCACCATGGCGTACAGATGACTTCGATTATAGAGCGTAATCACGTGGAAGTTGCGAGTGCCCAGCCACCAGTCAAGATGCCCGTCGGCGTAATCAAGGGCGATGGGAGTGACGCGTTCATCGCGCGCCAGCGGCACCAGCGATTGAATACCGTTGTCGCGCAGCTCAGCGTTCGACACGCTGGGCGCATCGATCGAGTTGATCGGCAGACCGTTGGGCGTTTCACGCTCAGGCCCTTGCGCGGGCAGCGCCACCGGCACACCCTGCACCCAACCGTGTTCGGCAAAGTAGTTGGCAACGCTACCAATTGCATCGCTTGGCTCATCGACCAGATCGCGCACGCCGTTGCCATTGAAATCGACCGCGTAGGCGGCATAGCTCGACGGAATGAACTGTGAGTAGCCGAAGGCACCGGCATAGGAGCCTTTGATCGCGAGCGGGTCGAGATGCTGTTGCTGCGTGAGCGTCAGGTAGGCTTCCAGCTCTTTGCGGAAGAACTCATGGCGCGGCGGATAATCGAAGGCGAGCGTTGAGAGCGCATCGATCACCCGAATATTGCCCTTGTTTCTGCCATACGACGTTTCAACGCCAAGAATGGCGGCGATAATTTCACGCGGCACGCCGTATTCACGCTCGGCGCGCTCGAAGTCATCAAGGTGCTCGGCGATAAACGCTACGCCCTGATTAACCCGCTGCGGCTTGATGAAAATCTGGCGGTACTGATCCCAGCGCAGATGATGTTCGGCCGGACGCGACATGGCGTCGAGCACCTGCTGGCTGCGTTCGGCGTGACTCATCACGTCCGCCAGTGCTTCAGCATCCAGATGATGGTGTTCAGCCAGTTGATCGATCATTGCGGCCACATCGGGGTGGCTATCGGGGGCGTAGCTGTGTGCATCGGCCGATGCCAGCGGAGCCGCGGACAGCAGCGCCACGGGCAGCAGCCAGCGGCGCGCTATGCGGTGCAGTAGCGGCACTATCGGCGAGGCAACCCGGGAAGAGGTAGCCGCATCATCAATCATGGTGGGGAGTTGCCTTAGCAAACCGACATTCCTGTCAGGTGATCTACATACCCACGCCCTGCTTCCTTGCAAAACGTGACGCATTACCGCGACACCAGCCTGCGCTGGGTGCCAATTGACATCAGGATACCGAACCCTGCCAGCAAGGTCACGCTGGCGGTGCCGCCATAGCTGATTAACGGCAGCGGTACCCCCACCACCGGCATCAGGCCACTGACCATGCCGATGTTGACGACGACATAAATAAAGAAGATCAGCGCCAAACTACCGGCGGCCAATCGGCCGAAGGTGTCCTGGGCGCGCGATGCCAGCATCATGCCACGGAACACCACCACCAGATAGCCAAGCAGCAGCAGGCACACGCCCACGAAACCAAACTCTTCGGCCAGCACAGCGACGATGAAATCGGTATGGCTTTCCGGCAAAAACTGCAAGTGCGATTGCGAACCGTGGGTCCAGCCCTTGCCGAAGATGCCGCCTGAACCAATCGCGGTTTTCGACTGGATAATGTTCCACCCTGCACCAAGCGGGTCGGTTTCGGGACTCAGGAAGGTCATTACACGCTGCTGCTGATAGTCGTACATGTTGAACCACAGCAGCGGCAAGGCGGCTACCACGATCAGCACGCAGATACCAATCAAGCGCCACGAGATGCCCGCAAACAGGATTACGAAGCAGCCACCGAAGGTGACCAGCATGGCGGTACCCAGGTCGGGCTGATCCATGATCAGCGCCACCGGCACCATCAGCAAAATCAGGCACACCAGCAGATCGAGCCACGACAGCGGCAGGCTGCGCATGGAGAGATAGGTTGCCAGGGTCATCGGCATGACTATCTTCATGAATTCCGACGGCTGAAAGCGCCCTATGCCGGGAATGATCAGCCAGCGCTGCGCGCCCATGGCGTGATAGCCCAACGCCGCCACTGCGACCAGCAGAGCCACCACCACCACATAGATCAGCGGTGTCCAGCGCACCATCACGGTGGGAGGAATCTGTGCGATCGCGATCATCAGCACCAGCGCCATCACGAAGCGCACGGCCTGTGCCTCGACCATGAAGGTGCTCTCGCCAGCGGCGCTGTACAGCACAATCAGGCCGCCCAGCATAATGATGCTGAGGGCCCCCACCAGCCACAGGTCGATATGCAGAGCGTCGAGTCCAAACCAGCGCGAACGTCGTTGTTTGCGTCGAATCACGCGTGTGACAGCATCGATCATGGTGTTCTAGCGCCCCCCTTCATCGCCCAGCGGCGGCAGCGAATGCAAGTCGTTGGATGCTTCCGGGGTTTTTCCCGAAGGCATACGAATATCGGGCAGCGTTACGTCGCGCGAGCGTTTCGAGTGCATCCACTCATCGACCATCCGCTTGCCGATAGGCGCCGCTGCCGAGTTACCCCAGCCACCGTTCTCAACAATAACGGCGACCGCAATCTGTGGATTGTCGATGGGCGCGAAGGCCGAGAACAGCGAGTGATCGCGCAGCCGCTCGGCCACTTCGCTGGCGTTATAGCGTGCGTTCTGACCAATGGTGTACACCTGTGCGGTACCGGTTTTGGCCGCCATTGAGTAGTCACGATAGCGCAGCGTGGCCGAATTGTCGGCGACCGCTTTCATGCCATCAATAATGACGTCCCACCCTTTCGGATCGTCGAGCTTGATATCGGGCGGCGTTCCCTCGAACGGCGGGTTAACCGCTGCATCGCCCACCCCGGCCAACAGGTGAGGCCGCACCCAGTGACCGCGATTGGCCAGCACCGACAGCGAGGTCGCCATTTGCAGCGGCGTGGCCAGGAAATAGCCCTGCCCTACGCCCACCGAGAGCGTTTCGCCGGAATACCACGGTTTGTTAAAGCGCTGCCGCTTCCAATCGGGGCTTGGCAGCACGCCGGGGCGCGCACCGTACACGTCCAGCGCCGTATCAGTGCCATAGCCGAAATGGTGCAGGAAGTCGTCGATGCCCTGAATACCCAGCAGGTGCGCCAGGTTGAAGAAATAGGTGTCGTTAGACAGCGCAATGGCTCGGTGCATGTTGAGCGTGCCGTGGCCCGGACGATACCAGTTGCGGTAGCGGTGAGGATCATTGGGCAGGCGATAGAAGCCGGGATCGAAGATGGTGTCCTGGGGCCGAATGACTTTCTGCTGAAGCCCTGCCAGCGCCATGAAGGGCTTGACCGTCGAGGCCGGCGGATATTCACCGCGCGAGGCACGGGTGTAGAGCGGCAGGTCCTTGTCGTTTTGCAGGCGCTGATAATCTTTGGTGCTGATGCCGGTGACGAAGGCGTTGGCATCGAAGCCGGGCGATGACGCCATGGCAATAATCTGACCGGTGGCAGGCTGAATCGCGACGATCGCGCCACGCTTGCCTTCCAGCAGATTCATGCCGAGCTGCTGCATATGACTGTCGACCGTTAGCGTCAGGTCCTTGCCCTTGACGGGCGCCGTGCGGTCGATTTCACCCAGCACACGCCCATGCGCGTTGGTTTCGACACGCCGCATGCCCACCTTGCCGTGGAGGATATCTTCGTATTGACGCTCAATACCCAGCTTGCCGACGAAGTGCGTACCCGCATAGTTACTGTTATCGAGACGCTTCATGTCGTCGCGGTTCATGCGCCCGACGTAGCCGATCACGTGCGACATCGGCACGCTTTGGGTGTAGTGGCGCAGCAGCTGGGGCTCGACATCGACACCGGGTAGGCGATAGCGATTGAGCGAGAGACGCGCAATTTGCCACTCGTTCAAGTCGCTTAGTAATAGCGCTGAATCGAACGGCCGTTGGCGCTGCCGAGAGCGCTCGATCAGCGTATCGCGCATCGCATCAGGCAGTGCCAGCACATCGATAATACGATCAATGGTGGCGTCGGCATCGCCGGCCTGCTCGCGGGTAATCATCAAATTATAGGTAGGGCGGTTTTCCGCCAGCAGCAGCCCGCGACGATCGTAGATCAGCCCGCGCGAGGGCGGCAAAGGCTCGACGCGAATGCGGTTACTGTCAGCCTGCATCACGTAAAGCTTGTGCTGGTAAATTTGCAGGAACACCATGCGCCCCACCAGCGCTCCCGCAAGCACGGTAACCGCTATCGAGGCGACAATGCAGCGCCGCCGAAACAACGCGATTTCGGCGGCGGAGTCCTTGATTTCAGGCGGCTTGCCGCGCCGCCCGAAGATCAATTGGCGTAAACCTTCAAGCATTCACCAATACCATTTCGTAAGTCGTGCTGCCTTTGTCACAAGCGTCGCCGGCACACCACCGCACAAGGGGGCGCGCCTTTGCTACTCTAGCGGTGATACGGGTGACCAATGGTCAGCGTCCAGGCGCGATACAGCTGCTCGGCCAGAACGATACGCACCAGCGGATGGGGCAAGGTAAGCGGCGACAGCGACCAGCGTCGATCGGCACGTTCGAGACAGCGCGCATCGAGCCCATCAGGGCCGCCGATCAAAAACGCCACATCGCGTCCGCCCAGTTTCCACTGCTCAAGGTTGTCGGCCAGGTCGTGGGTGCTCCACGGCTTGCCCTTAACATCCAGCGCCACCACCTCGGGGTTACCCTTCAACCGCTCCAGCACGGCGTCGCCTTCGCTGCTGATCGCTTTGGCGATATCGGCGTTCTTGCCGCGCGTACCGGGGGCAATCTCTTCTATCTCGAGACTGCACTCGCGTGGCATGCGCTTTTTGTATTCATCAACGCCGCTGGTCACCCACGCAGGCATGCGTGTGCCCACCGCCAGCATCCTCAGCTTCATTGCTGAATGTCGCTACGATCCAACGGCAGATCGCTCCACAGTTTCTCAAGATCATAAAGTTTGCGGGTGTCGGGCAGCATCACATGCACCACAACATCACCCACATCGACCAGCACCCAATCGGCACCGCCGCGGCCTTCTACGCCCAGCGGCTGAACGCCGGCTTCCTTGAGCTTGGTAACGACGCTGTTAGCAATGGCGCTAACGTGGCGGCTGGACGTACCACTGGCAATGATCATGACATCGGTCACGCTGGTCAGTTCGGCAACGTCGATTTCGACGATATCCTGAGCTTTGAGATCGTCGAGGGCATCGACCACCAAAGCCGCGAGAGATTCTTTTTGCATAGTAGTAAGGACGGTATCCTATCAATAAGTCGTGGCATTACGGGCGGGCGCGGTGCTCAGCGTTTATTCTGCGTGGCGCTTTGCAACCTCCAACACCTTGCCGTGGCAAACCTGCCGCCCCCGCAGCGCAAATCAAGGCGCGTATTCTATCGCATTTGTGGCGCCGCTACTTGCTTCATTGTGACAGCTATAGCGAAGAAGCGATATCCATCGCCACTAACGCTTGGGTTCGGGCACCCCCTCGCGCCTATAAGGCATAAATAGCGTAACGCTCGCGCTCGGCAATCGATCAACGCCAGAGCGCCTTGCTAACCTCCAGCGCGATAGAAGTGCTGCTGTGTAATCAGTTGCTCGACCCGATCGGGCACCAGATAACGAATGCTTCGCCCCTCGGCTACGCGGCGACGTAGATCCGTTGCCGAGACATCGACAGGAGAAGGCAACGCCACCTGCATGAAATGACCATTGGGCGCTGAAAACAGCGCCTCCAGCGAGTCGACTCGGTGCGGCTCGACCAACTCGAGCAACTGCTGCGAGGGAGTGAAATCACTGCCCGGGCGATCAATCACCACCACGTGCGCCACCTCGAACAGCGCCTCTACCTGATGCCACTGATCAAGATGCTGATAGCTATCCATCCCGATCGCCATCACCAGCCGCGCATCGGCGCCATATTCTTCACGCAATGACTTGAGCGTTAGCAGCGACCACGACGGACCCTCGCGCTCCACTTCACGCGCATCGACAATCAGACCCGGCGTGTCTCCCACCCCGGCCTTGACCATCGCCAGCCGATCAGCGGCCGAGATACCGGGCGTTTCGCGGTGCGGCGGCAGCCGGTTAACGATCATGTGCAGGTGATCGATGCCCAGCACTTCGCGCAGCTCAACCGCGGAGCGCAGGTGCCCGATGTGAATGGGATCGAAGGTTCCGCCAAACATGGCGACACGACGTTCAGCCACGCAGTTGCCCTCGCCCGACCACCAGATATTTCTGAGTCGTCAGCCCTTCCAGCCCGACCGGGCCGCGCGCGTGCAGCTTGTCGGTAGAAATGCCGATTTCCGCGCCCAGCCCATACTCGGCGCCATCCGCGAAGCAGGTCGGTGCGTTGACCACCACCGAGCTGGAGTCGACCGCGCGGGTGAAGCGCTGCACGTTGCCCAAGTGATCGGAAATGATGCTATCGGTGTGGTGGGAGCCGTAGTGATTGATGTGCGCGATGGCGGCATCGACATCTGCCACGACCTTGATCGATAGAATGGGCCCGAGATACTCGCTCGACCAATCGCTTTCGCTGGCTGCTACCGCATCAGGATAGAGGCGCTGCACTTCCTCGCAGCCCCGCACTTCGACACCGTGATCGGTCAGGCGCTGGGCGATAGCAGGCACCAATTCAGCGGCAACCTGCTGATTGACCAGCAGCGTTTCCATGGCACCGCAAATGCCATAGCGGTAGGTTTTGGCATTGAAGGCAATGTCGGCGGCGCTGTTTAGATCGGCGCCTGCATCGACATAAATGTGACAAATACCGTCAAGATGCTTGAGTACCGGCACCCGAGCCTCATTGCTGATGCGCTCGATCAGAGAGCGACCGCCACGTGGAATGATCAAATCGACAAAATCGCTGGCACGTACCATTTCGCCCACAATTTCGCGATCAGTGTGCGCCACCACCTGCACCGCCGCCTCAGGCAAGCCCGCTTCCTTCAAACCCTGAGTGATGCAGGTGGCAATTTCTGCCACCGAATGGCGCGCTTCGGAGCCTGCGCGCAGAATGCATACATTGCCTGATTTCAAGCATAGTGCGGCCGCATCGATGGTAACGTTGGGACGCGACTCGAAAATAATCCCAATAACGCCAATCGGCACACGCATTTTGCCGATTTCGAGACCATTCCGCTGACGCTTGACGCCATCGAGCTGCCCTACCGGATCATCCAGCGAGGCGACCGTGGCAAGCCCACTGATCATTCCATCAATACGGCCGTCGGTGAGCTCCAGCCGATCGATCAGGGCACTATCAAGGCCGCGCTCGCGCGCTGCTTCCAGATCGCGCTGATTGGCTTGCTTGATGCGCTGACGCGCTTGGTCGAGATGGTCAGCAATTTTCTCCAACGCCAGGTTCTTGATGCGCGTGTCGGCAATCGCGACCTCTCCCGCTGCCTGTCGCGCTGCCTGCCCCAACTCTGACACATAACTCGCTGCATTAACGTGCTGCTGCCCGTTTGCCTGCTGATCAGCCATCTAGGGCCTCCTGTCACGTGATTTGACTGCACCCTTGAGCGCTTGCCCAAGATCGATGGCTTTACTATAAGGCACAGCCCGTACGGGTACAAAAACGCCGCTAATCACAGCGACTTGCGTGAGCGCTTTCGTATACACTTGGGGGCTATAAGGAACGAGCGCGAGCGCAGCCCAAATAGCCACGGTTGCGCAACTACTGACGTTCGATGTCGCATGGATATTGCAGGGAACACCGCATGAGTCTCGCTTTCTGGACCGATTACCTGACTCAAGCGCCTTGGGCGCTGCTCGTCGTTATTGCACTGTTTGCTGCATTGGAATCGATCGCCATCATCGGGCTGGTGCTGCCCGGCACGGTAATGATGACGATGGTGGCATCACTGGCAGGCACCGCCGACATTTCAGTTCCCTGGGTGCTGGTAAGCGGCGCTCTGGGGGCAGTCATTGGCGATGGCGTTAGCTATTGGCTAGGCAAGAGCCAGCGCCACCGACTGCATCGGGTGTGGCCATTCTCCAAGCACACCGGCTGGCTTGATCGCGGTCAGCAATTTTTTAAGCGTTACGGTGCTTTATCAGTATTGCTGGGAAGGTTTGTCGGGCCGGTGCGCCCCATCGTGCCGATGGTCGCGGGCATGCTCGACATGCCTAGCTGGCGCTTCTCGCTGGTTAACGTGCTGTCGGCCATCGGCTGGGCCCCGCTCTATATTCTACCCGGCTACTATTTGGGCCATGCCTGGCAGGAAACCCAGGCACTGTCGCAAGACACCACCATGTGGCTGATTCAGTTCGTCTTTATTGCCTTTATTGCGCTGCTCACCTTCTCATGGCTACGCAATCTGTTCTCGCGTCCACGTATCGGCTACCGCAGCGTGCTGAATTGGGCCCGCCAGACGCGTTTTGGACGACGCTTGTGGCGGCGCAGCCAGCGCGCCTGCACCAGCCGTGAGCCACCGGTGGCCGCTGCGCTACTGCTGCTGATCAGCCTGGTGGCGTTGATTGTCTGGACGTGGATTGTTATCGCCCATCGTGAAAATCCGCTCGCCATCGACGTGCGCAGCTATCGGTTATTTACCGAGCTGGCGACTCACCGCTGGCCTCAGCAGGTGGCACATGTCATCGATCTAATGGCGGACCGCATTGGCATCGCTATGTTCATGCTGCCGTGGATGCTGTGGTGGCTGTATCGCCGCTACTACGCACTGGTACTGCACTGGCTGGCCGCGGGGGTGTTGCTCAGCGTTAGCGTGATTCTGATCAAGCACGGTGTAGGCCGCATTCGCCCCAATACGCCGGATCACCTTTCCCATTCGTTTTCTTATCCCAGCGCCCATACCACTGCGATCGTGGTGATGCTCGGACTGGGGGCCGCCTTTGTTGCCGCGCGTCTTCCCAGCGCCTGGCGCAACTGGCCCTATTGGGGGGCAACGCTGGCAGCCATGGTAGTGGCGGTATCGCGGCTTGCCTACGGCGTGCATTGGGCCAGCGATCTGATTGGCGGCGCCTTGCTCGGCGTGGCCATCTGCGCCGCCGTACGTATCAGCTATCCCTTCTTCGCCAAACAGCGCATTTCGTGGGCACACTGGGGCTGGATACTCTCGGCCTCGATCGTACTGGTGGCGCTACGTGTCGCCTTCCCAATGCTGCACTGATCGCTGCTATATGCACTGTTGCCAGCGTAACGGCAACGCTTTTCCGCCAGACCTCATGCCTGGTGGCAAAACAAAAAAGGAGCGCCTTAGCGCTCCTTTTTGACGTCAATAATGCCGCTACTGCTGGGCTAGAGCGTCCAACAGCTTTTGGTGGAAGCCATCAAAGCTGCCGTTGCTCATTCCAACAATCAGGTCAGCAGCGCGGGCATCCTTCACCAGCGTGGCAATCAAGGCATCCATCGAGGTAAACACCCGGGCGGGCACAGGGCTTACGTCGGCAACTTCCTGCAGCGACCAATCCAGATGCGGCGGCTGATACCAGTACACCGCATCGGCCTTGGCCGCGGCCTCCGCCAGACGATCGCGCATGGCGCCCAGCTTCATGGTATTGGAACGTGGCTCGATAACTGCCAGCACCCGTCCATCCGAATGCTGCGCCTGCAAACCATCAAGCGTCTGGGCGATGGCGGTCGGGTGATGCGCGAAGTCGTCCATGACCGTAATATCCGCCACCGTGCCACGCACTTCCTGACGTCGACGCGGGGCCTTGAATTGAGCGAGCGCTTGCGCCGCTGTCGCCAGCGGCACACCTACCGACTGTGCCGCAGCGGCAGCCGCCAGTGCGTTAAGCTGGTTATAGCTGCCGCTCAAGCTCCATTCGACACTGGCCGTTTGATCACCGTAACGCAGCGTGAAGCCCTTGCCGTCCGGCGTCGAGTTGAGCAACTGCCAGTCACTGTCGGCGCTGGTACCGAAATGCTCAACGGGCGTCCAGCAGCCCATTTCGATCACGCGCTCAAGCGCCGGCTGCTGCGCCGCCACCAGCAGCCGCCCGTGAGCCGGCACCGTGCGTACCAGATGGTGAAACTGGCGCTCGATAGCGGCCAGATCGGGAAAGATATCGGCATGGTCGTACTCGAGATTGTTGAGCACCGCGACATCAGGCCGGTAGTGAACAAACTTGGAACGCTTATCGAAGAAGGCGCTGTCGTACTCATCGGCCTCTACCACGAAGGGCGCCCGCTGATCGCCGATGCGCGCCGAAACGTCGAAGTTACCGGGCACGCCACCAATCAGAAAGCCAGGCTGCATACCGGCATAATCAAGAATCCACGCCAGCATGCTCACCGTGGTGGTCTTGCCATGAGTGCCGGCAACCGCCAGCACCTGACGCTCGCCCAGCACCTGCTCACGCAGTAGTTGAGGGCCGCTCACGTAATGTAGGCGTTGATCCAGCACCGCTTCCACTTCGGGATTGCCACGCGACAGCGCATTACCGATAACCACCAGATCAGGCCGCGGGCTCAGGTTGTCGGCACTAAAACCATCGATCAGCGTAATGCCCTGCTTTTCAAGCTGGGTGCTCATGGGCGGGTAAACATTGGCATCGGAGCCGGTAACACGATGCCCCTGAGCGCGTGCCAGCAGCGCAAGGCTGCCCATGAAGGTGCCACAGATACCCACCACGTGAATGTGCATTAACCAAAACCTTAACGTTGAATTCTTGTTGCAAACGATTGCCACGGCGATTCGAGCATAGCCGCCACCGCTGCTCAACCTGGCCGCTATTTAAACCACCAGCTGATCAGCCAGCCAAACACCAGCAGCAGTGCGATTGCGCGCCATAGCTGCAATTGTCGCGAGCCGCGCCGGCGCGATTGTGCCGTTTGCGCATCGGCGCGGCGCAGCCCCACCATCAGTTCGTAAAGACGCCTGAAACGCATGCTGCGTTTGGGCGACACCGCACGCCGCAGCAGGTTATCCAACGATGGCGGCGCATTGTTCACCCAGCGCGTCAGCGGCACATACTCTAGCGCGCCAAGATCGTGTTCAGTACGCAGCTTCTGCGCCAACGGCTTGTACGGTAGATAGCCGCCACGGCCCATACCTGCAATCGGCCGCCCCTTGCCACTTCGCTCATAAGCGGCTGAATAACTTAGCAACCAGTAAATTATCGAGGCGAGCGAGTATTGGTCGCTGCGCCGCCCTACCTCCAGCCCCAGCCAATATTCCGGCGCCGCGAAATCGTTGATGCCCGCCCCCTGCGCCAGCGAGCGCGCCATCTCCGCCGGCGTATCACGCGGACAGCAGGCAGCGAACTCGGTCAGCACCACTTGTCCATGGCGATCGACCACGAAACTGTTTGGGCTCAGCGATTGGTGGAGAAACTCGCGCCGATGCAGTGCGCTGACCGCTTTGGTCATTTGGCGGCCAATTTCCAGGCGCTGCGCCAGACCGATATCCGCATGCTGACGAATCCACTGACCCAGCGTCTCGCCTTCTATATAGCGCATCAGATAATAATGGTAGGACGGTGCGCGCCGCGATGTTTCGAGACGATTAACATGCGGTGAGCGCAGCGCCCCCAGCATGTCGCGCTGGCGGTCGAATAGATAAAGATAATCGTGGCTGCCCGACATTTCGAGCGCGGGCGTTGCCATCAGCAAGCGGTCGCCACTTGCCGCATCCCGAACGCGATACACGCGCTGCTGATTTCCGCTGGAAAGAAGCTCTTCGATCCAGTAGCCGTCGATTTCATCGCCAGGCGCCAGTTCAGGGGGCAGCGGCAGGCGGTCGCGATCGCTCGCTGCGGGCCACAGGTCATCCAAGCGATCCACGCGCATCAATTGGAAGCAGATCGATTCCGCCGACACGCCACGACCGGCGGCCAGTTCAGCCGCTCGCTCAGCCAGCGCCAAACAGGCCGCATCGAGATCAGCGCTGTGCTCACGAATCAGCTGCATGTAGTCGCTGGGCAGTAAAATACCGCGCACCGCCTGGGTGGCAAACAGGAACAGATCGCCCTGCACCAACGGCAGCGTCAGGTAGTCAAGGTCGAGGCTGGCATCCATTCCAAGCGCGCGCGAGGGATAGCGATAGCCGCCTAAATCGGTAATGTGTTCACGGGTCAGCTGCTCTATTTCAGCGCCGCGCAAGCGATACACCACGGTGTCGCCAGCATGAAACAAGTGGCCTTGATCGTGATGAAGAATCAGCGCTGACAGCGAGCTGACATAGCTGCCGCTGGCGACAAAGCGACTCTGACTGAAACACCACCCGTTGAGCGCCAGCAGCACACGCGTAGCCGCCCGCTTGATCGGCCACTCCGCTGGCGTGGACGGGTAGTCGGCAAGAAATCCTTTGATAGCAAGGTCAGCCGCCTGGCGTGCAATCGCATTACGCCACGGCGAATCAGCGATTAACGCACAGGCGTCAAAGCGCTCGTGCGAATCACCTTCGGCCAACTGCACCGCTACCGCTGAACGCTGCTGCCGCTCAGACGCCAGCCGTGCCTGACCAACGCTTACCCTAAGCCCCATCGGCACTCTTCCCCCTGCCATTGTTATCGCCGCCGCTTACCAGCCTGCAAGCTTGCCACAACCGCGCCACCTTCGCGATATGCGCCGCAGGTCCAGCGCGCTTTCACAGCGCGCGCACAGTGCCAATTCAACGCCGCTATCCTTTCGTTACCAGCGGTCGGAACGATAAGGCAGCTACTCCGAGTAGCTGACGTTCAGCGCCCCCCGGCTGCAGGTAACATAAAGGAATTGGTAATCCTTAAGCGCTATTCGTATACTCGACACACCAATTTGCGAACAAGGCACTCAAGGTCCAAACATGAGTTTTTCAAGCATTACGCCGGGAAAAGACGTACCGGAAGATATCTACGTAGTTATCGAGATTCCCGCCAACCATGCGCCAATCAAATACGAAGTAGATAAAGACTTCGATGCCCTGATGGTGGATCGCTTCCTCGCTACCCCAATGTTTTACCCAGCCAACTATGGCTACATCTCCCAAACGCTGGCCGACGATGGCGATCCAGCCGACGCGCTGGTCGTCACACCTTATCCGGTTCAGCCGGGCAGCGTAATTCGTGCGCGCCCGGTGGGCGTACTGCGCATGACCGACGAAGCGGGTGTCGATGCCAAACTCATCTGCGTGCCGCACACCAAACTGACCAAGGTCTATGACGATGTTGAAAACATCGGCGACCTGCCGGAGCTACTGCGCCAGCAGATCGTGCACTTCTTCGAGAACTACAAGGATCTCGAGAAAGGCAAATGGGTCAAGGTAGAAGGCTGGGGCGATAAAGACGTTGCCACCAAGCTGATCAACCAGGCAGTAGAAGCGTACAAGGCTGAACAGCAGTAATTTCTGCCAGTATCAGCTCATCAATGCCCGCTTAGGCGGGCATTTTTGCACGTGAATACCAAGGTGAGCGGCAGCAGTGTGGATGCTGAAGCGACTTCGCTGACGCTTCACGGTTAGTATCGCGCTACGTGCCAAAAGGCGTGCCTTATAGCTGGCCATAGCGCCCGCCCGCTCACTCTCGGTTAAATGGGGCATCTTCTCCCTAGCAGCAGTTGCGCATCGCTGTTGCGGCCCTCATTATGAGGACGCCGCGCGACCGTTGGACCAAGAGAGCCCTCATGCGTTACTTATTTCCCCTGCTACTGATGCTGGCAAGCCTGCTTGCTGCCCCGCTATCCCATGCGGATTCACTGTTTCAACAGGATCCGCTGCCGGGCGCTGCCAAAAGCAACCCCGCCGATGCATCGCCTTCTCCGGTATCCAACGCCGCGCACAGTGATTTCCTACCCGTCGATAAAGCGTTCAAGCTGCACAGTTGGCGCGATCAGCACAGTATCTGGATCGGTATCGAGATCCACCCCGGCTACTATCTTTATCGCGACCGCATTCACCTGAAGGCGGAGGACGGCAACCTCACGCTCGGCACGCCTGAACTACCCGCGGGTGAATTCAAATCCGATCGCTTTATGGGTGACGTCAGCGTGTTTCACCAGCAGTTGGTGTTCCGCACTCCCATCAAGCAGGGGGATGGCGATACCCCTAAGGTGACGCTCGACTATCAGGGCTGCGCCGAGAAAGGGCTCTGCTATGCACCTGAGCGTCGCACCCTGAGCGTGGAATCCGGCCCGCGCCCTGCACAGTTCGACCGGCCACGCTCCAGTACCGACAACGCCTCGTCGGCGGCCGAAAAAACCGCGGCGTCTTCCTCCACCGCTCAGCCAACGACCGATACTGCGCCCGCCGACACCGCCAGCTCCGTGCCAGCGGTAAGTGCGTGGCAACTGCTGCTGCTATTTTTCGCCGGCGCAGGACTGGTGCTAACGCCGTGCGTGCTGCCCATGCTACCGATCATTTCGGCGCTGATTGTCGGGCAGAATGCCTCACTGAAACGTGCCTTGCTCCTGTCGGGATGTTATGTGGCAGGGATGGTCGTTACCTATGCCGCCATCGGTCTGGTGGTGGGCCTGATTGGTGGCGGCCTTAACCTTCAGGCCCACATGCAGTCGCCTTGGGTCGTCGTGCCCTTCGCGCTGATTTTCGTTGTGCTAGCGCTATTGACCAACGAATGGATCAAACTGCCAAGCACCGGCTGGGGACACCGCACCGCAGCGCTGGAAGAACGCTTCCGACAGATGGGGCCGTTTGGGCTAGTGATCGCAGGCGCGATATCAACGCTGGTGATTAGCCCCTGCCTATCAGCACCGCTGGCGGGCGTTCTGACCTATCTATCCACTACCGGCAATGCGCTGGGCGGCGCGCTGTCGCTGCTCGCACTGGGGCTAGGCATGGGTATCCCGCTGATGCTGGTCAGCGTATTCGGCAGCAGCGTTGTGCCGCGACGCGGTGCCTGGATGGAGCGCGTGCGCAACCTGTGTTCGCTGGCGCTGCTGGCGGTTGCGTTGTGGCTGGTGGGCGGCTGGCTACCCGCCGCAGCGGTGCTGGTGGGCTATGCCGCGCTAATGCTGGCGGCAGCGCTCTATCTCGGCGCGCTCGAGCGCAAGGCTCCGCACTTCCTGCGCGCGCTGGCGCTGCTGCTTGGCGCATGGGCACTGTGCTGTCTGGTGGGCGCAGCGATGGGCAATGGCGATCCGCTCAAGCCGCTATCAGCCGCGACGCTGCCTACTTCGCGCGAAAGCACCGCAACGCCCACGCCGAGCTTCACCACCCTATCCAGCATTGATCAGCTCGACAAAACGCTCGCGCAGTCGGCACAGCAAGGCAAGCCGGTGCTGGTCGATCTGTATGCCGATTGGTGCGTAGCGTGCAAAGCGATGGAAGCCGATCTGTTTACTCGCCCTGAGGTGGCGGCGGCGCTAGGCAAGCTCACGCTGATTCGTTTCGATGTGACCGCCAATAGCGAAGACGCGCGCCGCCTGCTGAAGCGCTACGGCCTGTATGGCCCCCCTACCTTGCTATTTTTCCGCGATGGCAAGGAAAAGCGCGAGCTGCGTCTTCAGGGAGAGCCCAACGCTGAGCAAATTATCAACGCGAGCGATAAAATCGGCTAACGGAAGCGATCTACACCTATCGCTACTGGACAGCCGCATTAATTTTGGGCAAACTTCGCTACCAACCGTTACAAACACACTAACGTCGACAATCGTGACGCTATCTTGCCGGTTTGTAACATGGTTAACAGCGTATGCTGAACTTTATTCAAGGCGGCGCCGTGTTCCATTAAAACAGCCACTGGCACCGCATTTTTTATTTCTTTTTCCACAGGATTTTCATGGACATTCGCAAAGTCAAAAAGCTGATCGAGCTTCTCGAAGAATCAAACATCAGTGAAATTGAAATCCAGGAAGGCGAAGAATCCGTACGCATCAGCCGCGGCGGTGCCCAGGGCGCGGTGGCTCCTGCCCCCGCTACCTATTACACCGGCGCAGCGCCCGCTGCAGCCCCGGCACCGGCAGCCGCCCCCGCTGCTGCACCAGCACCGGCAGAAGACGCAGTACCTGCGGGTCATCAGGTGAAATCTCCCATGGTAGGTACCTTCTATCGCTCTCCTGCTCCCGGTGCGAAATCCTTCGCCGAAGTCGGTCAAAGCGTCAAGAAAGGCGATACTGTGTGCATCGTTGAAGCAATGAAAATGATGAACCAGATCGAAGCGGATAAAGACGGCGTTATCGAAGCCATCCTGGTCGAAGACGGCGAGCCGGTCGAATTTGACCAGCCTCTGGTAGTGATCGGTTGATACCCCTCTTCTTTCACCAACGCCAGAGAGTCGCCTTATGTTGCAAAAGGTACTGATCGCCAACCGTGGCGAAATCGCACTGCGCATCCTGCGTGCGTGCAAAGAGCTCGGCATCAAGACCGTCGCCGCGCACTCCAAGGCCGATCGTGATCTTCTTCATGTCCGCCTTGCCGATGAAGCCGTTTGTATCGGCCCGGCCCCTTCGCCAGCTTCTTATCTGAATATTCCGGCACTCATCTCTACTGCCGAAGTTACCGATGCCCAGGCCATCCATCCTGGCTACGGCTTCCTGTCGGAAAACGCTGACTTTGCCGAGCAGGTCGAGCGCTCCGGCTTCACCTTCGTGGGACCGACCGCCGACGTTATTCGCCTGATGGGCGACAAGGTATCGGCCATCGAAGCAATGAAAGCCGCCGGCGTACCTACCGTACCCGGTTCCGACGGCCCGCTTCCCGACGATGAACAAGCACAGTTGGCCATCGCCGAGCGCATCGGCTACCCCGTTATCATCAAAGCCGCAGCCGGTGGCGGCGGTCGCGGTATGCGCGTCGTGCGTAGCCCGGATGAGCTCGTGGGTGCGGTCGCGATTACCAAAAGCGAAGCCGGAGCGGCGTTTGGCTCTAGCGTGGTGTACATGGAGAAATTCCTTGAACGCCCGCGCCACGTCGAAATTCAAGTATTGGCCGACGGTCAGGGCAATGCCGTCCATCTGTATGACCGCGACTGCTCGCTGCAACGTCGTCACCAGAAGGTGCTCGAAGAAGCGCCTGCCCCGCATCTCGATCCCGAGGCGCGCGCCAAAGTGCTGAAGCGCTGCGTCGATGCGTGCATTCAAATCGGCTATCGCGGTGCAGGTACGTTCGAATTTCTGTATGAAGACGGCGAATATTTCTTCATCGAAATGAACACCCGCGTGCAGGTTGAGCACCCGGTTACCGAGATGATTACCGGCATTGATATCGTCAAAGAGCAGCTGCGCATCGCTTCCGGCCTGCCGCTGTCGATCACTCAGGACGATGTGCAGGAAAACGGCCACGCCTTCGAGTGTCGTATCAACGCAGAGGATTCGCGCACCTTTATGCCGTCCCCCGGCAAGGTCACCTTCTACCACGCCCCCGGCGGTATTGGCGTGCGCATGGATTCACACCTGTACACGGGGTACTCGGTGCCGCCGAACTACGATTCATTGATCGGCAAGCTGATCACCCACGGTGAAGACCGCGCCAGCGCACTGGTACGCATGCGTAACGCGCTCGACGAACTGCTGGTGGAAGGCATCAAGACCAACATCGAACTGCAGCAGGATCTGGTAGTTGACGAAGCCTTCATGAAAGGCGGCGTTAACATCCATTATCTTGAGCACAAGCTCGGTCTAAGCTAAGCCTACGCTGTAAAGCACCATCGCCGGGGAGGTCTCGTTCAAGCGGGCCTCCCCGGTGTGTTTTATATCCTGCGTTACGCGACTTGTATCTGCGCAGGCGATGCGCCACTCTCTCGCACTACTTCTTTCACGTGCTTATTCATTCATAACGGTAATCAGGATCACTTTCATGGCATGGCTACAGCTTCACGCGCGCGTTGCCCCATCCTACGCAGAAACCCTCGAATCACTGCTGCTCGATGAAGGCGCTCAAGCCATTACCTTCGAGGATGCGGAGGATCGCCCGCTCTACGAGCCGGATTTGGGCACTACGCCGCTGTGGGCGGAAACGGTGCTGACCGGCCTCTACGATGATCTGGAAGGTGTCGATGCGATGCTGGAGCGCGTGCGAGCCGGCTGGAGCGCAGTAGAGCCCGAGACACCCTGCCCCGAGATCGACTATGAAGTGCTGCAGGACAAGGACTGGAGCCGCGAATGGATGGACGGCTTCGAGCCGCTGAAAATGGGCCAGAAGCTGTGGATTGTGCCGAGCTGGACCGACGCCCCCGAGCCCGATGCAGTTAATCTGATGCTCGACCCGGGGCTTGCGTTCGGCACCGGCACTCATCCCACTACTGCGCTGTGTCTTGAATGGCTCGATGGGCTCGCCATTGCAGACGCGCTAAGCGATACCGAGGTGCTCGACTTTGGCTGCGGCTCGGGCATTCTGGCGATTGCCGCGCTGAAACTGGGCGCGCACTTTGCGCAGGGCGTTGATATCGATCCGCAGGCACTGCTGGCCACCCGCGATAACGCCGAGCGTAACGGCATCGACGAACAGCAGTTGGCGGTTGCACTGCCCGAGCACGAGCCGCAGCGCCAGTACGCGATCGTGGTGGCCAACATTCTGGCCGGCCCGCTGGTCGAACTGGCGCCGACGCTGGCATCCCGCATGGCCCCGGGCGCACGTTTTGCGCTTTCAGGCATTCTCGCCAATCAGGCTGACGGTCTGGTCGATGCGTATCATCAGCAGGGCCTGATCGTCGATGATATCGCCACGCGCGAAGGCTGGGTGCGCGTGAGTGGCCATTTGCCAAGCTAAGCTGGCAGCATCGTCAGCGCGAGTGAGCCGTAAATAAATAGCCTGAAAACAGCGGCGCTCTGCCTTGAGCGCCGTGAAAAAGCGCAGCCTTTGCAGGCAAAGGCATTCTCAAATTGAATATTTTTTGATCACTTTGGTCTCAACGCGCCTTCAATTGCCCGCCACTTGGCGCTATCATAAGTCCCCCTTAATTCACCACTGCTGTCGAAGCGATCCGCGGATACGTCATGCCCTTTCAAATTGGCCCCCACCAGTTCGAAAATCGTCTGTTGTTGGCGCCCATGGCAGGCGTTACAGACCGC
The DNA here is from genome assembly GCF_051251145.1 of Carnimonas bestiolae. Lineage (NCBI taxonomy): Bacteria > Pseudomonadati > Pseudomonadota > Gammaproteobacteria > Oceanospirillales > Halomonadaceae > Carnimonas > Carnimonas bestiolae. Next base: position 363,321 of record NZ_JBPCZK010000001.1, read on the forward strand.
CCGTTTCGCAAGTTGTGCAAAGCGCTTGGGGCCGGCATTACGGTGTCGGAAATGCTGACGTCCGACCGACGTCTCTGGCATACCCCCAAGTCACGGCTGCGCCTTGATCATCGCGGTGAAACCGGACCACGGGTAGTACAAATTGCCGGTGGTGATGCCGAGATGCTGGCCGACGCCGCCCAGGCCAATGCCGAGCACGGTGCCGAAATCATCGATATCAATATGGGATGTCCGGCCAAAAAGGTGTGTAATAAAGCGGCGGGCTCAGCGCTAATGCGTGACGAAGTGCTGGTAGGCGAAATTCTTGAGGCAGTGGTCAGCGCCGTTAGCGTGCCGGTCACCTTGAAAATCCGCACCGGCTGGAGCAGCGATAGCCGCAACGGCGTACGAATTGCACGGCTCGCTGAGTCGCTGGGTATCAAGGCCATTGCCGTCCACGGGCGAACTCGCGACCAGAAGTTTGAGGGGGAAGCGGAATACGACACCATCCGCGCCGTCAAACAGGCAGTGAATATTCCGGTGATCGCCAATGGCGACATCGACTCCCCCGCCAAGGCGGCACAGGTGCTGGCCTATACCGGCGCCGATGGCGTAATGATTGGCCGTGCTGCGCAAGGCAATCCGTGGATTTTCCGTGAGATACAGCACTATCTGAGCTATGGCGAGCATCTGGCACCGCCCAGCAATGAAGAGCGATTGAACACCATGCGCCATCACCTCAATGCGCTGCACGAGCACTATGGTGATTTCATGGGCGTGAGGGTCGCTCGCAAGCACGTGGGGTGGTATCTCAGCACCCTCGCCGAGGGCCGCGAAGCACGCGCCACTTTCAACACGCTCGACAACGAACAAGATCAGCTCGACTTTCTCGATCACTTTTTTGACCAAGCGTCGATGCACTTGCCCGACGGAAGTACGCTCCAATGAATGAACGAATCACTATTCCCCCGCCCTACGAGGCCATCACTCAGGCTCCGTCCAATCACTCACAGAGTGAGCACACGACGCTGCGCGAAACGGTCGCCATGACTATGGATCGCTACTTCACCCATCTGGATGGCGAAAGCGTCAGCGATCTTTATCAGATGGTGATTACCGAAGTAGAGGCACCGCTGCTGGCCAGTGTGATGGAGCATGTTAACGGCAACCAGACGGCCGCATCGCAGATGCTGGGGCTCAATCGCGGCACCCTCAGGAAAAAACTGAAACAGTACGGATTGCTCTAACGCATCTCGAAGGCGAGGCCCGCTCAGGCTTCGCCTTCCTTCGTTTTACCGTGACCCGCCCGCTTGGCGGAGCGACTACTTACCCAACCCATCCAAAGAGTCTTGCATGAGTTCTTCCATTACTCCTATCCGTCGTGCGCTGCTCAGCGTTTCCGATAAAACCGGCATTGTTGATCTGGCACGCGCGCTCACCGAGCGTGGTGTAGAGCTGCTATCGACCGGCGGCACCTACAAACTGCTCGCCAGCGAAGGCATCGCAGTGCGCGAAGTGTCCGATTACACCGGCTTCCCCGAGATAATGGACGGTCGAGTAAAAACGCTGCACCCGAAGATTCATGGCGGAATTCTGGCGCGTCGCGGTCAGGACGATGACGTCATGAAGGCTCACGATATCGGCCCGATTGATATGGTGATCGTTAATCTTTACCCCTTCGAGCGCACCGTGGCGAACCCGGAGTGCAGCCTGGAAGACGCCATCGAAAACATCGATATCGGTGGCCCTACCATGGTGCGCGCCTGCGCCAAGAACCACGCCTATACCACTATCGTGGTCGATAGCGGCGACTACCCGCGCGTCATTCAAGCGCTGGCCGATCAGGACGGCGGCATCGATCACGCGCTGCGCTTCGATCTGGCAGTGAAGGCGTTTGAGCATACCGCAGGCTACGATGCAGCCATTGCCGCCTACCTGGGGCGTAAGGTAGAGGATGAAGAAACGCAGTTCCCGCGCACCTGGGGCGAGCGTTTCGTCAAGCGTGAAGAGATGCGCTACGGCGAAAATCCGCATCAGAGCGCAGCCTTCTATGCTGAAGCAGCGCCCAAGGAAGCCTCCATCGCTACCGCTCGGCAGCTGCAGGGCAAGGCGCTTTCCTACAACAACGTCGCCGACACCGACGCCGCGCTGGAATGCGTCAAGGCTTACAGCAAGCCCGCCTGCGTGATCGTAAAACACGCTAACCCCTGTGGCGTTGCGGTGGTGCCCGACAGCGAAGGCGGCATTCTCAGTGCCTATCAGCGCGCCTTTGCCACCGATCCCGAATCGGCCTTCGGCGGCATTATCGCCTTCAACCGCGAGCTGGACGGCGATACCGCCGCTGCCATCGTGGCCAAGCAGTTCGTCGAGGTGATCATTGCGCCCAGCATTAGCCAAGCAGCGCGTGATGCGGTTGCCTCGAAGAAAAACGTGCGCTTGCTGGAATGTGGAGAATGGCCCGCTGAGCGCAGCGCCGGCTGGGACTACAAGCGCGTGAACGGCGGCCTGCTGGTGCAGAGCCGTGACATCGGTATGATCAACGCCGACGAGCTAAAAGTAGTGACGCAGCGCGCCCCCACCGAACGTGAGCTGCACGACCTGATCTTCGCCTGGAAGGTTGCCAAGTTCGTTAAATCCAACGCGATTGTGTACGCCAAGGAGCGCCAGACCATCGGCGTTGGCGCGGGCCAGATGAGCCGCGTGAACTCCGCGCGTATTGCGGCGATCAAGGCTGAGCAGGCAGGGCTGGAAGTTGCGGGTTCGGTAATGGCCAGCGATGCCTTCTTCCCCTTCCGCGATGGCATTGATAACGCTGCTGCCGCAGGCATCAGCGCAGTGATCCAGCCCGGCGGATCGATTCGCGATGATGAAGTCATCCAGGCCGCCGACGACGCGGGTATCGCGATGGTCTTCACCGGCATGCGCCACTTCCGCCACTAACGGCAACTGCACAGCGGGCGCGTTCGAATCAATAAGATGAGACTAGCGCGCCCGCACTGCGTAGCGTGCGAATACGCAGAGCCCGCGAGCCATCCACGCTTGGCTATGCGCTAGCAAAAAAAGCCGCCGCCCCTAAAACGGGACGGCGGCTTTTTGCTTAATAGGAGTACTGCTTGCTTAACGATTACCCACCATGGCTAAAAATTCCCGGCGCATGTCCAGGTTGCTGCGCAGGCTACCCAGCATTACCGAGCTTTTCATGCTGGCGTGCTGCTTCTGCACGCCGCGCATCATCATGCACATATGCTGAGCTTCCACCACTACCGCTACCCCCGCGGCACCGGTCACCGCCTCAATGGCAGTGGCAATCTGATGGGTCAGCTCTTCCTGAATTTGCAGGCGACGCGCGTACATATCGACGATGCGCGCAAACTTCGACAGTCCCAGCACCTTGCCCTGCGGAATATAGCCAATATGGCAGCGCCCGATAAAGGGCAGCATATGGTGCTCGCACAGGGAATAGAGCTCGATATCCTTGACCACTACCAGTTCGTCGCTGGCGGAGGAAAACACCGCGCCGTTAACGATTTCATCCAGCGATTGATGATAGCCGCGGGTGAGATACTGCATCGCCTTGGCGGCGCGTTCTGGCGTGTCGAGCAGCCCTTCACGCTGCGGATCTTCACCGATATTGCTCAAAATCTCGCGGTAATGTCCCGCCAGAAAATCGTCACTCATGAATACTTCCAAACAAAAAAGCGGAGAGGTGGCGACCCTCGCTGAGAGCGGTGGCCGCACACAATGATGGCAGCATTCTAGCTGATTTCGCCCTTTTCGGACACACTCGCCCAGCAACAGCCTTTGCTACCGACAGCAGCATGCCAAAATGCGCTAGGCCAGCCATTGCGGCTGTTCCAGGCCGAGTCGCTGTACTTCCAGCGCGCGCACGTGATCACGCCAGAAATCACTCGATTCCATCCACGGAAATGCTTGCGGGAAAGCGGGATCATGCCAGCGATTGAGAATCCAGGCGCTGTGGCGCATCAAGCGGCAGGTACGCAGCAGCGGAATCCACGCCAACTCACGGCGGTCAAACTCACGGTACTCTTCGTACCCTTCGATAATTTCGGATAACTGCGCCTGCATGTCCTGTTCGTGATGCTCGCTTAGCAGCATCCACAGGTCCTGCACCGCAGGTGCGTAGCCGCAATCGTCGAAGTCGACCAACGCAAACTGCTCACCATCACCGAGGATATTGCCCGGATGGCAATCGCCATGCACGGCGATAGAGGCCACGTTTGGCAGCGACATGCGACCGATCGTGCGCACAATCGCCTCGGATACAGCAGCGTAATCATCGCGGGTGGTGCCGCTTAAGCGTCCGCTGGACAGCACCGCATCGCGGCTTTCCTTGCATAGGCTGGCAGCGTCAAAGCGCGGCCGGTGCGGCAGCGATAGCGAGGCACTGCTGGCATGCAGCCGGCCAATGGTTTGCCCCAGCGCAAATAGCTGCCCCATGTCATCCAGCTCAGGCGCACGACCGCGCAGTTGAGGAAACAGCGCCAAACGCTGCCCTTCCACGTGGAACAGGCTGACACCCTCCGCATTGCGCCATACGTCCCCCACCGGCACGCCCGCCGACGCTAATTGCCCCAACAGTCGGTGCTCGTCTGCGATGGCGGCATCGCTCCAGCGCTCTGGGCGGTAAAACTTGGCGACCCACGGCGTAAGGTCTTCATCGCGGAAGGCATACACGCGATTTTCATAGCTATTCAGTGCGAAGGGTTCTGAGCCAATACCGAAACCGGCGTCCTCAATGGCGCGCACCATGCGCGATGGGCTTAAGTCGGAGAACGGCGGGGAGAGAGAAGCCATGAGCAAGCCCTTAACGTGCAAAAGACTCAGTGTAGCCCAGCCCCAAGCCGGTAATGAAGAACCATTGTGACGAGGATGGCGACCGCGAAGGCAATAAAGGCCGCCGTCTTCACTTCACGTGCAAACGAGAGTCGCTGCGATGGCGCATCGGCCAGCGGCCACCAGCGACCGTTACGATAACGCCAGCGCCCCCAGCACAGCAGAGTGACCAACAGCGCCACGACCAGCAGCACTACGCCCAAAAGGGAAGGCAGCGTTAGCATGATGCTTGCCACCTTTCGACATCTGAGTTTTCTTTACATAGTCTTAATATCATCATGAATCGCTTCTACTTATGCGTATTACTCGCGCTTTAGATACCCCTACAAGACGTCTGGGCATCGACGGCGCTTTTTGTTACCGGTAGACTTCGGGATCGATTAAAGGCTCAGTTTAGTGTTCAGCGAGCTTCAAGAGCAGCCCCCAACCAATGCGCCGCTAATGGCCATTCATGGGAGAGCCGCTCTGCACAATAACGCAGCATTCGCACAGATCGCACGTACACGTATGGAGAGTACGTGCTGTTTCAAGGAGTAATTGATGATCGTCGCCGATTCTCAAGCGCCGATTGAGTGGCTGATGCAGGTGCTCCCTTATATTGGCGGAGCCTTAGCCATTTTCGTAGTAGTGATGCTGATTGTAGGGAAGTTCTGGATATTCCCTCATCCTTCCACCCGCCATGCGCGCAATCGTCGCAAGCGGGGCAGACGCACGTCCTAAGCGTGTTTGGCCGCGGGGGTACGCGCCAGCGCTAGCCCCCCGACCCACTCGGCCCCTGCCTCGAAACAAGCGCGGGCCAGCACCTCCAGGGTGGCACCGGTCGTCATCACATCATCGAACAGCAGCACCCTGGCTGGCAACGGCCCGCTAATCGCAAAAAGATCACTGATATTGCGCCACCGCTCTTCACGCCGCAGGCCGCGCTGACTACCCACGCTGTAGCGCCGCTTCGCCGCTAGCAGCGGTTTCCCCAGCGCCTTCGCCAAACGTTTTGCCAACCACTGGACGTGATCGAAACCACGCTGACGCTGGCGGATCACATCCGGCGGCACCGCCACAATCGCCTCGCACTGCCACAGCGACTCCAAACGCTCGCTTGGTGAAGCGGCGCTAAGCACGCTTAACGCCAGCTCCAACAGCAGCCGCCCTGCATGCAAATTGCCGCTGCTTTTATAGCGCCGCACCAACCACTCGACTTCATGCTGCAGCACCAATGGCACCCAACACTGGTGCAACAGCCCCGGCGCAACCTGACAGCGCTCGCACTCCCGTTGCCCCACTGCCGCTGCGTGTTCAGCCATCGGCACCGCGCACAACCAGCACGCGTGATCATTACGCGGCAACGCCCTGAAGCAACGTTCACACCACGGCAGCCCCACCATTGCCCTACCGCGACACAGTGGGCAAAAGCCCGGCAGCCAGCGCAGCAAGAGCCGCTCGTGCCACCCGAATAATTCCATTTTGTACGCCTTTTAATCGCCATTCACGAAGGCGACATTCGGCAGAAACTGGCGTGAATTTAGGCCGTTAGCAAAATCAGTCTTGCGATTCGCGATATGGCTAGGCATAATGCGCAGCGCGCCGACCTGGTGGAATTGGTAGACACGCTAGATTTAGGTTCTAGTGCCTTATGGTGTGAGAGTTCGAGTCTCTCGGTCGGCACCATATTTTAGTTCGCGGATGTTCGTTGTCGTCCGCAAACTCCCGCCAGTACTGACTTCCTTGCCTTTTCGTAGTTCTCTGTTGTTCGTTGAAATCCGTGGTTATACTGACTCGCCCTGTACACTGTGGTGTACACAAAAAGTCTGTGTACACGGAGATAGCCATTAGGTGCAGAGAGAGACGTGAAATCCTCTATCAGGCACTGTCACCACTCCCTCGAGCCAGCGCCTCACGTCTTGACCGTATCCCCTACGACACCAGTGCACTCACCGACGCTTTTAAACGTTGGGCCAATCGAGAGCTGATAACCGCTACTGGTCTTTCGAAAATCTCTAGAGCCTTCGCGACAATGATCTTCACAGAGCGCCGTTTGCATAGTTGCTTGGCAGCGGAAGAAGCCAAGCTTTGCCACCGACAATCTTGAGCCGGCCGGTTTTTCCCGTACTCGCCTAAAGCGCCATTGGATTGTTCAGAGCGCGAGGGCCATAATCGATGCCCTTTCTATTAATACCATTGCCTATCTGGGGAGCTATTGCAGATGGTTGTGCGCGAAACTCCGGGGTTCTGGCGCCTCTTCTTCGTTATGCAGGGATCGATTCTCCCCAAAACGCTACCCAAGGTTGTCGCTATTCTGGTGCTGGCTATAGTCGCCACCGTGCTGCACCGCTATTACCCTGAGCTATTTTCCGTGTCGAGCGTGACAGCCTTTACGTTGCTGGGTATATCGCTCTCGCTGTTTTTGGGATTCAGGAACCACGCCAGCTACGAACGATGGTGGGAAGGACGGAAAATTTGGGGATCGCTGATGTTCTCCAGCCGTAACCTGCACCGTCAGATGAACACCTTTTTCTGCGCCGAAGATGAGCTCAGCCGCGCGTGCAGAACGCGGATTGCTCGCCTTAACATCGCCTTTATTTATGCCGTGAACCGTCGCCTTCGCCCGAACCATAACGAGTTCGAGGCCGCACGCTTCCTGACGGCTGAAGATAGTGCCTTGCTGGAAACACGCAGTAATAACGCCGTTGCTATCTTGCAGATAATGGGGCGTGAGCTAGGGAAATGGCACCGGCAAGGGCTGATTGATAGCGTTTCGCTGCGAGATATCAATCGATGCCTCAATCAGCTGTCGGAAGACTACTGTGCCTGCGAGCGCATTCTGACGACGCCGATTCCCTTCGCCTATATGCTGCTTCTGCATCGCACCGCCTATGCCTACTGCGTGCTGTTGCCTTGGGGCTTGGTGGCCTCAATTGGCATGGCCACTCCCATCGTTGCCGCGCTGGTGGCCTATACGTTTTTCGGGTTCGACGCGCTGTCAGAAGAACTCGCTTCGCCCTTTAGCCGCGACACCAACAGTCTGCCAATCGACGCCATGACGCGACAGTTGGAAATAGAAACCCTCCAAGCGGTAGACAGTCCGCTGGACGCTCCCGCACCGCTAACGGGACGCGGCTACATAGTGAATTAGCCGCTGAACGACTGCTGCCCCTTCAGCGTCTTTCTCAGAAGGCTGATGGGGCAGTACCTCTTATATGCGCGCCCCTTCTCATCACTCCGCTAATGCGGCAAAGATCAGCGCAATCGCTTTGGCGCCGGGGTCCATATGCCCTTTCTGGACATCTTCCGGTACATAGGCGGCTCGGCCTGCGGTGGCTTTCATCTGGGCAGTATGCTCGGCGCCTTGGTGGGCGGCGTGCGCTGCTTGCTGAAGCGATTTTCCTTGCTGCAGTAGCGCTACCGCGGGGATAAGCGCGTCGAGCATGGTGCGGTCGCCTTGGTGTGCTCCGCCATAGTAGGTGACTTTCTCGATGCCATTGGCCAAAGCGTTGGGCAGTGATTTGCCTGCGCTGAGTGACGCGCTGGCGGCGGTCAGCAGCATCGATAGCAGAATGCCGCTGGAGCCTCCCATGCTGCGCTCGAGCAGGCGCGCGAGCTGCGCGGTCAGAAGCGCGGCATCACCGCTGCTCAGCTGTTCCTGCTCAAGCGCTTTCAGCAGGGCATTGGCACCTGCGGCGAAGGTACTGCCTGCATCGGCATCACCGCTGTGACCGTCCAGCGCATTCAGGTCATCGGTATGGTCAATCAGCGTCTTGGCGACGTTGGAAAGTGTCGCTTCAATGGCGTTATCACGCGGCTGGTCAGGATCGATGGGGTTGTCGTGTGACTCGGGCGCCTGGCGGTGCTGCGGCTGTTGAGGCGAAATCGCGGCGGGCCAGGCGCTCACGTTGACCGGTGCCGACAGCGCTTCGATCAACTCCGGAGTGCTGGGAAGCGTAGTGACCGAGAAGCCGTGCATGCCGAGCGCGCTCATCATCACCGCTGGACCGATCAGCAGATCGATAGCGCTATGCCCCAGTTCGGCGACCAGCGCCGCTGCCAACACCTCCCTCTCTTGCGGGGAGCAGCCGCCTAAATCATTGAGCGCGACGATCCAGTTGCCTTCCTCGCGTGGCAGCTTGAGCGCGGCAACCACCTGCTGAACCGCGTCCCGAGCGGAAGTCACGTTGGTGTAATGGGCTCCTGGCTCGTTATGGATGCCCAGCCCCAGCGCAGGCTGCTGTTTGGGAGCGGACTGCCCCGGCATCTGCGCGGGAGCCAATGCCAGGCCCACCGTGCGCAGCCGCTGTGCACTGTCGCGTGCACGCTCGGCAACGCTCGCCAACGACGCCCCCTTGCTGGCGTAAAACCCAGCAATCTTGTGGATCAGCACGGTACCGGCAAGACCGCGCGGATGCTGCATCCCCTCAAGCGACACGTCGTCACCGACCAGCACCACTTCCACCTTCAGCCCTTTGGCCCGACAGCGCTCGGCAGCCAAACCGAAATTAAGCCGATCACCGGTGTAGTTCTTGACCACCAGCAGGCAGCCCGCCGTTCCGGTAACGGCTTCGATAGCACTTTCAATGGCACCTACACTGGGCGAAGCGAACACTTCCCCAACAATCACACCGGTCAGCATGCCTGGCCCGACGAAGCGGGCATGCGCAGGCTCGTGCCCCGCGCCTCCGCCAGAGAGCACCGCTACCTGGCCGTTATCACTGCGCCAATCGTTACGCAGCACCACACGACCACCGCCCTCGGTCGATAGCTCTACCAACTCCGGCGAAAGCAAAACACCATCCAGCACCGCTCCCACCACATCGTGGGTATTATCAAGAAAAGAGGTCATGTCACGCTCCAGTGAAAATTCCGGCAATCGACTAGATCAAATCCTGAGCGTCAGCGAGCGTCGCTGTAAAGCGCCTCGCACATCAGTTCGACCATCGTCCCACTGCCTGATCGCACACGCCATCACCACTAACCGCCTCTGCTGCCCCACCAGCACACCATCACTGCGCTTACGCCTGAAGGTCCCCTCAGTTCATCTCGCTCCGCCTCCGGCCTGCCCTTTCGAACACACCGAAACCCGCTTAAGCCTGAAGGCCCGGTTCCTACGCGCTAACGCACCAACTCGCTCAGCCGGCAGCGTATCCCTTCTCGCACACCGCTACCGCGCTTGCGCGCGGAATTCTCCGTCTACTCGCATCGTCATGCTCAGCCTCAACATACCTCTCGTACACGCGGCTACCTCGCTGAGCCTGAAGGCCCCTGCCTTTCTCCCAAACCCGCCCAGCCACTCGCTCCTTTTTAACCCATCGCCAATTGGTGTCGGCTGCGCGTGATCCGCGGCGTTGCACACTCGCTCGCCCCTCGCGTTTCACAAAAAAAGCGGCGCTGATGCGCCGCTTCTTCTTTTGCTATGTCGGGAAAGTAATACCCGCGCAGTTAATGGTGAGAGGAACTGTGCGGTGCATCGAGCAGGCTTTCTTTGCTGTCCTTGATAAAGAAGATGTACACCACCAACGATACCGCCATGATCGCCGTCGCGTAGGTGATAAAGGCGTTCAGGTGGTCGGTGCTGATTGCTGCCTGATACAAGAGCGGTGCAGTGCCGCCGAAGGCCGAATTACCCACTGCGTAACCAAAGCCAACCCCAAGCGCCCGCACGTGCGCGGGGAAAAGCTCGGCCTTCACCAAGGCGTTGATCGAGGTATATCCGGTCAAAATCACGAAGCCGATGCCTAAGGTCACAAAGGCCGACAGCCAGGTATTTTGTTCGGGCAGCGCCGTTAGCAGATACCAGGTGTAAAGCACGCCGCCGGTACCGAAGAACACCAGCAGCGCTTTACGTCCCACCTTGTCGGACAGCGCACCGCCGATCGGCTGCAGCACCATCAGCAGTACCAACACCAACAGGTTAATCACCGTACCTTCGATTTTACTGCCGCCGGCAAAGTTACTCTGGATGATGCGCGGACCTGTAATCGAATAGGTGTAGAAGGCAATGGTGCCGCCCGCTGTTACCAAAAAGCAGATCAGAAGCGGCTTCCACTGATTGACCAGAAGCTCGCGCATCGAGCCTTGCGGGCGTCGCTGCTGGCCTTCTTCTGCGTTCGAGGAAAGCGACTCATCCATGCTGCGGCGGAGGATAAAGGCCCCAATCGCGCCGCATCCTCCGATCGCAAACGCCACGCGCCAGCCCCAGCTCGATACCTGCTCGGTATCGCAGCACAGCAGCATGATCAACAGCACCACCTGCGCCAGTACCTGTCCACCGACCAGCGTGACGTAATGGAAGGAGGAAAGAAAACCGCGCCAGCCTTTGATCGCCGACTCTGACATATAGGTCGCACTGGTGCCGTATTCACCGCCAGTGGCGAAGCCCTGCACCAGCCGTGCCAGCAGTAGCACCAGCGCTGCGCCGGAACCAATAGTCGCCGCGGTAGGCGCAAGAGCGATCACAAAGGAGCAGGCCGCCATCACCATTACTGATAACGTTAGCGCTTTGCGCCGCCCATGGCGGTCAGCGAAGCGGCCAAAGTACCACGCGCCGATTGGCCGCATCAGGAAGGTGGCGGCGAAGATGGCCCACACATAAATCGCTGAGTTTTTTTCGCCCGGAGCGAAAAAGTGGTGTTCGAAATAAACAGCAAACACCGAATAGACGTAAACGTCGTACCACTCGATCAAATTACCAGCGGACCCTTTGAGGGTGTTGGACACAGAACGCCGCAGCGTCCGCGTTTCGGAGTGTTGCTCTTTCACAGATGATGTCGGAGTAGTCATTAATCAGGCTCTAGCGCGTTATACGTTGTTATACGGCATCCCTTTGCGGGCGATAGCGTTACCAAACCGGTCACGTTACTACGAATTAGCACACCTGAAGATTCGCCTAAAGGCGACTAGCCAAGTGAGAGACGTTAATGCTTGCGTTTGCTGAACGTGCTTTTTCTACCAGCACGCACCATGAGGCGAACAGCGGATAGAGGCGAAGGTGATGCGTTATGAGCATACACAGAAAGGGAAGGTGTCTGGAATCGTTGCTTAGCAATAGCGCCAAACGAAGGAAGGAAACGGCGGGAAAAAGAGAGGCCCCTTGAAGACCAAGGGGCCAACATACCCAGAAGGAATCTTGCTATTACGTAGACCCGCGCTGATACAAAAAGTTTCGTATCTCAACACATTTTTTTACGTTATTTGCGCATATCCATGCCGTTGCAGTGCCTCTGGCACGCTTCAACATAGACAATACGCGGGGAAGCACGACACCTTCACCGCAGCGCGTTATCATGAGGACATCCCATAGCGGCAAACACATTGCCAAGGAAACCACCATGTATTTATCTCGCGCCCGAGTCGCAACGCTTTGCACAACCCTCGCGCTTGCTATCGGTAGCAGCAGCGCGCTTGCCCAAAGCACTAGCGACAACATCGCCACCGAGGCAAATCGTAGCGCCCAGCAAAGCAGCCGCAGCCTGCAGTACAATCAGGCACGCCAGCAGCACTTCATGAATCAGAGCAACGCTCAGCGTTATCACTCAGCGGACAGCACCATCAATCGAAGCCAGCGCACCCAGCAGTTGCAGCGCTCCAATCAGCGCGTTCAGCAAACGCGTCAGCAGTTGGCTCAACCCACCCAGCCGTACCACCCCACCAGCACGCGCCCGAGTAACAGCAGCAGCGCCAGTTCGTCAGTATCTACGCGAGGGAAATAGCCCGTGTTCAAGCGCCAGATGTTCGACATGCGTACCCGCCGGCACCTGCGGTTGCTCCGCAACGGCCCCGGTATCAAACAACAGCGTTATCGTCGGATCGTGCGCCAGGAAGAGCTGCAGTGGTATATCACCATTGCAGTGGCGCTTATGGTACCGGTAGGAATTGCGCTTGGCGTGTTTATGTCGGAAAGCAGCTTCAAGGCCCTTTTCAACATAGGCTGAGCATCGGCTCGCCGAATCAGCGCCCTGCCAACGAAGCGTTAACGGCCCTTATCAACCTGCTCGAGCGGCGAAGGATGCTTGCCATCCTGCCAGCCCAAACTTGAGGCCCGCTGGCGATCGAACCAGCGCAACGTCGAATGCAGCGCCACCACCTCACCCACCACAATCAGCGTGGGCGGCGCGATATCGACGTCGGCCACCGATGTCACGATGTCATCAAGGGTGCCACAGTGCACACGCTGACGAGCCGTGGTGCCCTGCTCGACCAGCGCAATGGGCGTCGAGCCCTGCGCCCCGTGAGCCACCAACTGCTCGACAATGGTCGCGAGACTGCCCAGCCCCATGTAGAACACCAGCGTTTGCCCCGCCGACGCCAGCGTGTACCAATCGAGATCAACGCTGCCGTTCTTGAGATGTCCGGTCACAAAGCGCACCGACTGCGCGTAGTCGCGATGCGTCAGCGGAATGCCGGCGTAGGCCGCCACCCCCAGTGCAGCGGTAATGCCGGGCACCACCTCAAACTCGATACCGGCATCGACCAACTCGTCGAGTTCTTCACCGCCGCGCCCAAACATGAACGGGTCGCCGCCCTTCAGCCGCACCACCCGATAGCCTGCGCGCGCCCAGTCGACCAGCGCCTGATTAATGCCTTCCTGTGGCACGCTATGCTGCGACCGCGCCTTGCCAACATAGAAGCGCTTTACCTGCGGCGGCGCCAGCGCAAGTACCTCATCGCTGACCAAGCGGTCGTGAATGAGCACTTCGGCCTCGCGCAATCGCGTTAACGCTTTGAGGGTCAGCAGTTCGGGGTCGCCCGGCCCGGCCCCCACCAGACTCACTCGACCACGGCTAAAATCGCCTGGCTCAAGGTCACTGCGAGCGCTGGGCACCGTGACATTAAGCGGTAGCCTTAGCGTACTGCGCTCGGCAAATCGTGGCGCATAAAATGCGATGTCTGCTGCTTCTGCCTGAGCGACCAGCTCACTGTCACGCTGCTCAGTGCCTGTTGCAATCAGCCAGCACTGCCCTTTCAGCGCGCTTGGAAAACGCGCATCGCGCGCCCAGCCGTGTGCCTCCATTAACCGCTGCATGGCACCGCACAGCGAATCGGCATGCACACACAGCGCCACCGGCTCCAAACGCTCTGCCAGCGCCAGCGCATCGCGCCCGCCACCAAACAGGTGGAGGTCGAACATGCCGAGCGAGGTAATCACGTTCTGCGCCATCAGTAGCTTCCTGCCATGCAGCCGCCTAGCGCGGCAGATTGATGCGCTCGATACCGCCCATGTAGGGGCGCAGCGCTTCAGGAACATCGATCGAGCCGTCGGCCTGCTGGTAGTTCTCGAGCACCGCCACCAGACAGCGACCCACCGCCAGTCCTGAGCCGTTCAGCGTATGCACCAGCCGTGGCTTCTTATCGTCCTTGCCGCGCGTGCGCGCTTGCATGCGACGTGCCTGATAGTCTTCGGTGTTGGAAATCGACGAGATTTCACGATAGGTGTTCTGGCTGGGCAGCCACACTTCCAAATCGAAGGTTTTGGCCGCAGTGGCGCCCAAATCACCAGTGCATAGCGCCACCTTGCGATAGGGAAGATTGAGCGCTTCCAGCACTGCTGCCGCATGCCCGACCATTTCGTCGAGCGCCGCATAAGAGTGCTCCGGTGCCACTACCTGCACCATTTCGACCTTGTCGAACTGATGCTGGCGAATCATGCCGCGGGTGTCCTTGCCGTAGGCGCCTGCTTCGGCGCGGAAGCACGGGGTGTGCGCAGTCACCTTGAGCGGCAGCTGATCGCTAGGAATAATTTCGTCACGCACCAGATTGGTTAGCGGGACTTCGGCGGTCGGAATCAGGCGAAAATCGTTTTCGACGTTGAGTGCGAACAGGTCTTCGCCAAACTTCGGCAGCTGGCCAGTGCCGCGCAGGGAGTCGGTGTTAACGATATAAGGCACATAGTGCTCGAGATAGCCGTGTTCCAGCGTTTGCTTGTCGAGCATGAATTGCGCCAGAGCACGATGCAAACGGGCAATTTCACCGCGCATCACCACAAAGCGCGCGCCGGTAATCTTGGCCGCCGTTTCAAAATCGAGACCGCCGTTCAGCTCGCCAAGATCGGTGTGGTCGCGCACCTCGAAATCGAACTCGCGCGGTGTGCCCCAGCGCGCTACCTCTACGTTGTCGTTTTCGTCGCGGCCTTCCGGCACGCTCTCGTGCGGCACGTTAGGCAGCCCCAGCACGATGTCGTCGAGCGCGGCCTGGACGTCAGCGTACTGCTCGCTGGCGGCCGCCAGCTTCTCCTTGAGCGCCTCTACCGCTGCCATCTGCTCACTGGCATCTTCCCCGCGCGCCTTGGCCTGACCGATCGCTTTGGAACTCGACTTGCGCTCGCCCTGCAGTGATTCAACTTCTGCCTGAAGCTCGCGACGGCGCGATTCAAGGGAGGAGAACTGCTCTGCGTCAAAGAGATAACCACGAGTCTTGAGACGTGCCGCAACGCCATGCGGGTCGCTGCGCAGCAGTTTAGGATCGAGCATTGGTCTGGTTCCAAAGAGTCAAAGAAGTGTATTTCAGCGCGACGCGCCGATCAGATATTGTAAGGAAAACCGCGCTGAAGCTCTATGCTTCATTCGCGCCTGTCAGGGCCACCGATGCCCACCGACAGCTTTAGCCGCCCGATTGTTTAGCGAGAAACCGCCATGACCGACGACAGAAACACGCGCCATAAAAACGCGATGCAGAAACTCAAGGCCCATGTTGACCAGCGCATTGCCGATGCCCAACAGGAGCGCGGACTACTGCTGGTGTTTACCGGCAACGGCAAGGGCAAGACCACTGCGGCCTGGGGCACCGTGGCACGCGCACTGGGCTATGGCTATGGCGTAGCGGTGGTGCAGTTCATCAAGGGCGAATGGGAGTGCGGCGAGCGCCTGCAACTGGCCGAAGATGCCAATCTTCAGCTTGCCACCATGGCCACCGGCTTTACCTGGGAAACCCAGAATCGCGACAGCGATCGCGCGGCCTGCGAGGCCACCTGGGCCAAGGCCGAAGCGATGCTCGCGGACGCCAGCCGCTATCTGGTGGTACTGGATGAGCTAACCTACATGCTCAAATTCGGCTATCTGGATATTCAGCGCGTCAAGCGTGCGCTGGCCCATCGCCCTGCCGAGCAAAGCGTGATTATTACTGGTCGCAACGCGCATCGCGAGTTAGTGGAGATGGCCGATACCGTGACCGAGATGGCAGAGACACGCCACGCCTTTAACCAGGGCCTCAAGGCTCGACGCGGTATCGACTACTGATGCTGCTCCACGCGGTATCGGTATTGGATTAGCGCCCATTAGCAGAGCCATCTGCTCCAGCATGCCAACCCGCAGCGTGGGGCCGCCCTACCAAGGCCAGCGCTTGAGCGCTTATTCATGCACTAGCGAGTGCCGATGTCGATAGGCGCGAACCACAGGAATCAGGAAGAACAGCGCGTTAATGCACTGACCGGCAAAAAAAGCCCAGGCCGCGCCAACAACCCCGAAGTTTTGCATGCACAGCACCAGCAGCACGATATAGCAGATCGCGCCTAGCCCTTCAGCGATCAGCGCGTCGCGCTGACGGTGCGCCATGTACAGCAGGGATTCCAGCGGGAAGGCGGCCATCGAGATGACCACTGCCCACAGCATAATCTGCAGCAATTCAAAGGCTTCAACATAGCGCTCGCCAAATACCAGCAAAATCAGCGACTTGCCGAATAGCTCTACCAGCACAATCATTATCAGCCCTAGCCCGAACGACAGCGCGCCGCTGCGAATGGCCAATGTCCAGGGACGCTTGCTGCTTGGGTCGAGGCGCATGATTTCAGGATAGAAGCTCTTCTCAAGCAGTTCAGAAGGCATTCCTGCCGCACTGAAAAACGATGTCGCGATCTTGAAAAGTCCCGCCGCCGCTGGCCCTAACACCACCCCGACAATCACGTTACTGCCAGCGTTACGCAGCGAATACACCGAATGCGCCAGATTGGTGGTCCAGACGAAGTTCCACGAGGTTTCAATCGAGCGTGCCGCCGAAAACAGGCGCGGGCGCAGCGCCCCTTTGATATCTTGCCGCCGCAGTTCGTAGATGGCCCCCCCCCACAGCAGTAGATTCCCTACCAGCCCGGTGAGGTACCAGGTAATCAAGAACCCGGCGAAACCCAGCTCGAAGTACCACGCAACGACGCTCCCTGCCGCCTGCAAGGCAGGCTTCACCATCTGCTGTAATGCAATCAGATCGAAGCGGTCGATGGCACGCAGAATGCCCGTGCTGGTAGCCGAGGTCATGAACGGAATCAGCGTGCAGAAGCCCAGCGCTAGCCAGGTATCCGACGCCGCCAGTCCCATCGCATGGCCCAGCCACGGCAGCAGCAGCATGCCGGCAACGGTGGCAATACCGCCGCTCATTAGATCGAGCCCGAACGAAAAATTGGTAACGTTACAAAAGCGCTGCAAATCTCCTTTTGCCAGCGCCGGGGCACCAAATCGCACCACCATTTGCCAGGTCTGGAATTTGGCGACGTCACTGACCACCTTGGCGTAGGCCTGCACCACCACCAAGGTACCGAAAGCAGCATTGGACATGCCGTGGCCCGCGCAGGTGAGTGCCAGCAGCCCAAACAGCGCGCCCACGATATTGCTCGACAACAGCCACGAGGCGTTGCGAATAATGGATTTGAAAACGTTATCCTTCACGAAAAGCCTGTGGGATAGAGGAAAACAGCGCGCTGGTCGCTCAGCCGTGCTGAACAACGCGTGCAATATTAACGACGTACGACCGATGATAGGCGACCACCCAGCGGCGTCGCGCCAGCGTTCATTAGCGCGGTAGACAGTGAATCCATCCTGGCGCCGGCGCAAATTCTACCTCAAGGCCGCATTTATCCCCAATGCCTCGATTTGCCTTGGCATGCTGTCAGGCGCGACACCTTCACTAGATGCCCAGTAACACCGCACCTTTTCTGCAGTCCTGAACCTGCAGCCCTGAACCCGCAGTCCGCAGGCTTCAGTGCTCAAGCTTTTGCGTCACGCTATCGATCTTGTCCTGCATGCTTTGCGCACGATCGGTGCGCGTTCCCACCTTCAGCGTAGTATTGATGCGCGGCGCGCCCATCTCGTGCACAACCTCGTGACAGCGCTTCACCGCTGCGAACACCTCATCCCAGTCGCCCTCGACATTGGTGCCGTACGCGTGCATGCGATGACTCAGCCCCGCCTCCTCAATCACTCGCTGGCAGGCCGCTACATAGGGAGACACCGATAGCCCCACGCCCATCGGGATAACACAGATATCAATAATGACCTTCATACTTGGCCCCTTTTGTTCACTTTTACCTGCACCGTGCTCAGCAATGCAGCGCTGTCCAACGCAGCACACGGCGTCCACTCGTCAGACTAGGTCACGAAGCGTTTTTAGCTGCGAATGTTGCGCCAGCGGTGCAAGGCTCTGCTGAAACGGCGCTGGGCAATTCCGCGTAACGATCTACGCTTATGCTTGACTGATCAAACGATAGGGAGTTCCTAACACCGCCCGACTCAATTAACATTTACTTAGGGCTTGCACGCCAGCGCAGGCAGGCAGCAAGCCATACGCTCGTTAGGATACCGCCAGAATGGGCAAATTCTGTTATCCTTAAGACAATTAGACAGCGAACAATCTCCCGCCATTCAGGCAGTGGCACCCTATCGCTACCTGAATCCCCGCGCCAGAAGCAGTCGCTAAGTCACGCAGAACATTCCACAAAACAGGAAAGGGACATGGCAAGCAACTCAGCCAACGGGTCGGGGCCGCTTCCCGATTCGCAAAGCAAGCGCATCGCAGAATCACTCCTTGAAGGCTCCGGCATTACATTCAATGGCAGCAACCCGTGGGACATTCAGGTACACGATCCCGCTTTTTTTGGCAAAGTGCTGCGCGGCGGATCACTGGCCCTCGGTGAAAGCTATATGGAAGGCCTGTGGGATTGCGAGCAGATCGACGAAATGATTCTGCGCCTGCTCAACCATGGTCTGGGAGATCGCGCCGAAAGCCCGCTGCGGCGTGCGCTGTATCAGTTGCAGTCAAACTTCATCAATCTGCAGAGCAAAACGCGCGCCTTCATTGTTGGCAAGCAGCATTACGATCTGGGTAATGATCTATTCGAGCGTATGCTTGATTCGACGATGTGCTACTCATGCGCTTACTGGAAGGACACCGACGATCTGCATCAGGCCCAGTTGAACAAACTGGATCTGGCCGCGCGCAAGCTTGGACTTGAGCCGGGCATGAAGGTGCTGGACATCGGCTGCGGCTGGGGCAGCTTCGCTTACCATGCCGCGACCCACTACGGCTGTGAAGTAACCGGCATCACCATTTCCAAGGAACAGGCCGAATACGCCCGCGAGCGCTGCAAGGATCTACCGGTCGAGATTATTCTCGAAGACTACCGCGACTTGACCGGTGAGTACGATCGCATTGTCTCGATTGGCATGTTTGAGCACGTAGGTCACAAGAATTACCGCACCTACTTCGAGTCGGCCAAGAAGCTGCTTAAGCCCGATGGCCTTTTTGTGCTGCATACCATTGGCAGCAACGGCACCAGCATTGGCGCGGACCCCTGGATCAACAAATACATCTTCCCCAATGGCGTGCTACCGTCAATCGCGCAGATTTCTCGCCCCACCGAAGATCTCTTTGTGATGGAAGACTGGCAAAACTTCGGCGCCGACTACGACCGTACCCTGATGGCGTGGCACGAGCGCTTTGAACGCGCCTGGCCTGAGGTCAAGCACAACTACAACGAGCGTACCTACCGGATGTTCCGCTACTACCTGTTGATCTGCGCCGGTGCCTTCCGCGCCCGCGATATTCAGCTATGGCAAGTGGTGTTCTCGAACCGTCGGCCCGGCCGCTACGACGCGCCGCGTTAACGCTAGCCGTCTACCAGCGAAGGGAGCCAAATGGCTCCCTTCGTGCGTTTAGCCGTTTTCGGTATTCTCAGGAGATGTGGCGCTAGTCGACAATCATGCGAGTACCGGGAAACAGATTCAGAAAATGGTGAATCAGCCACGCCACCACCACGGTCACACTCACGGCGAACGCCACCGACGTAATACGGTACAGGTCGCTGTATATCAGGTCCTGATTGGGCTGCAGGTACTGACCAAACAAAATGGCAATGGTGGTCATGGCACCAAAGCCAACGCCCGAGCCCACCTTTTCGGTCGCGTGCATGCGCGCGGTCAGCATCAGCCCTATCCATAATAGCGGGATCACCAGCAGCAGCTTATTGAAGGCATCGTACACCACCAATTGCGCGACCAGCCCGTAGCAGCAGCCAATAATGATGCCGATCAATCGCCAGCGCGCCGCTACCTTCAAGCCCTCAAAATGCATCGGAAACAGAATCAGAATGGTCGCCACCTGCGCCGACAGCGAATCCTGCAGATTGAATACCTGAAACACCACAAATGACAGCGTAGCGCAGCTGGTACCGAGCAACGTTTCGTGACGAATGCGCGATAGCGGTTTGTTGACCGGCGGCGGCGGTTGACGCGGTTCGACATCGGGAAATAGCCACGCGGCGAAAAAACCCAACACCACCGACAGCGACGTGGCCGCCATGGAACTCGCCAGCAGGTCGTGCAGGTCCGTCGTTGGATAGCTGGCGAAGTGGAAACACACGCTCAAGGACACCATGCTGCTGGCGCCAAACAGAAATAGCATTCCTCGGCTCATCAAGCGAAAACGCAGGTAAAACAGCAGGAACACCAGCACGGTCATGACCACCGGCATATGGCTGAAGAAGCCGGCGATCAGCGCCACTTCAACGCTGTTGATCATCGATGAGATTAAAAACTGCCGCGCGACGTGGCCCGTTAATACCGGCACCAATGCCGTCAGCAGCAGCGGATACACACAGAAGAACACCCCGAAGTTGAGGCCAAACAGCTTGCAGATAACGAAGCCCAGCGTCGACGCCGTGGCGGCACGCAGGCACTGGCGCAGATCGTTGCCCGACAGCGGATGATCACGAAGCGGGAAGATATCACCGCGCGTGATACGCGCTATGCGCCCTTCACGCGAAGCAGGCGCCGGCGGCTCAGTAGACATAGTGCACCCAGCTGACGAAGCGAATTTGCAGCGCGCCAAAAAGATGGGCAACCGGGTTATCGCCGGGATACAGCTGCACCGTGGCGCGCGCGCCTGTAGCGAGCGGTGAATCGGGACGCTGATCGAGCACCAGATGAACACGCATGCGCTGAGCATCACGCACCCAGCGATCGCTCTTGACCGGTTCGGCCAGCGTGCCGTCGGCCATGTACTGACCATCCTTAACGCCTGCGTCGCGCGCGCTCAGGTGCGCCTTGAACACCTGCCCGGGCAAGCCATCGAAGACCACCGCAGCACGGGTGCCATCAGCGCTGGTACGCAGGCTCTTCTCACGAAAATCAGCGGTCAGGTCAGGCATATCACCGACCAGCGCCAGCGTGGCAGCCCCCGTTGCGGCGTAATCGCCCGCGCTCAACTGCAGGTTACTAATCACCCCTGAGGTATCGGCCCGTACCTCGGTGTACCTAAGATTGAGCTGCGCCGTGCTGACCGCGTTTTCGGCCTGACGCAAACGCAGGTTATTCCGTCCCGCTTCGCCGCGATTCGCCATTAACTGCTCAACGGCCGCTTGCTTGGCTGCCACCGCAGCACGATCGCTCTGGTAGCGGGCATCGGCCTGATCACGTACCTGTCGCGAGATGCTGTTCTGCCCAGCCAGCGATCGATAGCGCTGCAAATCGTGCAGACTGTTAGCG
Organism: Carnimonas bestiolae; assembly: GCF_051251145.1. Classification (NCBI taxonomy): domain Bacteria; kingdom Pseudomonadati; phylum Pseudomonadota; class Gammaproteobacteria; order Oceanospirillales; family Halomonadaceae; genus Carnimonas; species Carnimonas bestiolae. Next base: position 384,881 of record NZ_JBPCZK010000001.1, read on the forward strand.
GCGGTGGCTTTGGCCGCCTCCAGATCGGCACGCGCCGATGCTATCTGGGCATCCAGCATGCGGTTTTCACGCTGCGCTTGTTCGAGGTTCAGCTGCGCCTGCGCCAGCGCCAATTGGTAGGGCCGATCGTCGATGCGGTATAGCAGCGCCCCTTCCTCAACGTGCTGATTATTATGCACCGCGACCTCAGTCACGCGTCCGCTCACTTGCGGCGCCACCGGCGTTACCAGTCGCAGCAAACGCGCCTCTGGCGTGAGCGGCATATGGGTATCGGCGATGATGAAATACACGAAGGCCAGCGCGAACACGACGAGTGCCGCCTGCACCCAGCGGTTAAAGCGTTGTTCAGGAGTCATGCACGGTTTCCGGTGTTATAGAGAGTTCACGGTATCTGTAACGATATGATTGCCAATAAAGCGATCTACGCTGTGTTGCTCGTTGTTATGCGCATCAGTGGTTATGCGAGCGACAAGGCGCACACTATCTTGCCCACCACGATGCGATCCCCATGCGTCGCATCATGGTGGGCAGCGCATCTTTATCACATCAGGTTGTGCGACAGTTTCTGCAGCACGCGAATGAATTCGGCCAGCTCTGCTTCGGTAATGCCTTCTAGCGTTTCTTTCACCACCTGCTGACGCACCGCATCGGCCTTGATCTGAAGCGCGCGGCCGGCGGCGGTAAAGTGCACCGCTCGCGCCCGTTTATCCGACTCACTGCAGCGCCGCTCAACTAGCCCGTTGGCTTCCAACTGATCCAGCGAGCGCGACAGCGAAGGCATTTCGATGCCGAGCGCCGATGCCAGCACCGACTGAATAACGCCCTCCCCCAAACGCTCAATTTGCATCAACACTTCCCAGCGCGACTGAGTAAGCCCCAACGGCTGCATGCGTTCGTCAAGGTTACTGCGCCAGCGGCGCGAGGCACTGGCCAATTGGAGCCCGAGAGGCGCATCGGGTGAGAAGTTGGAATCAAGCATGGGTCACCAATATTTACTTTGCTAAGTAAATATTAGATTAACAAAAAATGAAGGTGGTTTCGAGACCAACGGATAAGGTCGATGACAGGCGCACTGAGTGGCACAAAATTGCGCAGGGTGGCATAGTAGCGGTACTTTTTCTTGCATCCGCGCAGTCCTTGCGCGACATGCGCTGGCCACCACCACGAGGTTTCGACACACATCATGTTTGAGGGAATCGCACGAGTTCCGGGAGACGCCATTCTAGGTCTTATCGACGCGTTCAATAATGATACCAACCCCAACAAGGTTGACCTGGGCGTCGGGGTGTACCGCGATAAACAAGGCCAAACTCCCATCCTCGATAGCGTCAAGGCGGCAGAAAAGCGCCTTTTGGAGAGCGAAACCACCAAATCGTACATTGGCTCCCATGGCGACCCCCGCTATACCAATGCCGTCCTCAAACTGGTGCTCGGCGAGACTTCGCCAGTACTTGCCAACCAGCGCGCCAGCGCTACACAGTCACCGGGCGGCACCGGCGCACTGCGTCTGGCAGCCGACTTCATTCGCACCAACCTGGGCAAGCGCGGCATCTGGGTATCCACCCCCACTTGGCCCAACCATTTAGGCATCTTCGACGCCGCTGATCTCGATATCCATCACTATCCTTACGTTGATAAAAACAACCGTCTCGATTTCGACGGCATGCTGGCCGCGCTTGAAAAGGCGCCTCAGGGCGATGTTGTGCTACTGCACGCCTGCTGCCACAACCCTAGCGGTTTCGATCTCGACAAACAGCAGTGGCAGCAGGTGCTGGAGTTGATCAAACGGCGTCAGCTGCTACCACTGGTCGACTTCGCCTATCAGGGCTTCGGCGATGGCCTCGACGAAGACGCCTACGGTGCGCGCTTGCTGGCGGAATCGCTCGACGAAGTCATCATCACCAGCTCATGCTCGAAGAACTTTGGCATTTACCGCGAGCGCACCGGCTGCTTTATTCTAGTGGCGCGCGATCATGAGCAGATGGAAAATGTGCGCTCTCAGGCCGCCATCGTGGCACGCGAAAACTACTCCAACCCGCCCGCGCACGGCGGTGCGGTGGTCGCTGAAATTCTCAACGACGCCTCGCTGACCGAACAGTGGAAAGGCGAAGTTGAAGCAATGTGCAAGCGCATTGCCGATCTGCGCAACGCCTTTGTCGATGCCCTCGAACCTTACGGCCTCAAGGAACGCTTCGCGTTTATCCGTGAACAGCGCGGCATGTTCTCGTACACCGGTTTGAGTCCCGAGCAGGTCGAGCGTCTGCGCAAGGAGTTCGGCATTTACATGGTCGGTTCAGGACGTGCCAACGTGGCCGGTCTGTCCAGCGACTGCCTCGATTACGTTGCCAAGGCGTTTGCCGAGGTGTGCCGCTAGGCACAGGCACCGCGATGCCAGTGCGGCTAGCATCACGCTACGCTGGCGTTAGGGCAGAATGAATAACTGCGACCAGGCAAATGCTTGGAAAAGGCTGAGTTCGGCGCTGTAGCGGACTCGGCCTTTTTGTGTCTCCACGCGTGGTCGCGAACAAATGGGCACCGCCCAATCGATGGCAAGTGCCGCCACTTGATGGATATTGGGCGCGAATTACCGCTATTCTCGCTCATGCAGCCAGCGCACTGGTATGCTAACAACTCGCTCGACTTATCAAGGAAGTCTTCATGGACAAGGCAGCACGCCTGCTACTGTTTGCCGATGTCGTCGATGCGGGCAGCTTCACGGCAGCAGCAGACCATCGCAACGTCAACCGTTCAGTGATCTCAAAACAAATTGGTCAGCTCGAAGAAGAACTAAGCGTGCGGCTGTTCAATCGCTCGACGCGTAGCGTATCGCTGACCGGCATTGGGCAATCCATCTATCCGCACGCGCTCAGAATGCGCGAAGCACTCGAAGCGGTAGAAGAAGTCGCACAGGTGAGTCAGAAAGAGCCGCGCGGCACGCTCAAGCTATCCGTGCCCAGCAACTTCGGCCATCACGTACTGCCGCAGGTGCTGCGCGAATACCTGCAACTCTATCCGAAGGTGCGCGTGGATTTGCGCCTTGAAGACAACATCGTGGATCTGATTGGCGGCGGTTACGATCTCGCCATCCGCATTTCCCAGCCGCGTGATTCAACGCTGATCGCGCGCCCCTTGGCGCGTAACCGCACCCTGCTGGTAGCTGCGCCTACGTTTATTGAGCGCCATGGCACCCCTTCCACGCTGACCGAGCTGCTGGCGATGCCTGCGGTTATCTATAGCCGTGAAGGGCTTACCCAAGACCACATCGAATACTTCAATGATCATGGGGTGGTCGAGAAAGCGACCCTGACCTCGCGCTATCGGGCCAACGACCCCGAGCTACTGCTCGGCGCCGTGCTCGATGGCCTGTGCTTCGCGCTGATGCCCGCCTTCAGCGTTGGCGAAGACATCGCTGCGGGGCGTCTGGTACCACTGCTGCCACAGCTGAAGCTAACGGCGCGTCCGGCAATCCATATGGTGTATCCACATCGCCAGTTTCTGGCCCAGAAAACCCGTGGCTTCATTACCTGCTTGCAGAAGGTGGTGGGCAGCGACACGCCGGTGTGGGAGCGCAAGATTACCGGCTTCGAGAATATGTACGGATTTGTGGAGGGGCAAGCGCCCTCGGTTTTCGATCTGCCGATTAGCCCCGGCGACCATTCGCCGCTGTAGCTACCGGCCTTCCACCTTCCGGCCCTGCGTCACAGTATCGCCTGATATTGCCGGTATCTCAGCGGGAAGAGCACACAACAACGGCGGCCGTTCTGTTATGGAACGGCCGTCGTTGTTATTGCAGATATCGCGCAAAGGCGCTGTTACAAGGTAGCGAGTCCGCGCGCCAGATCCTGCTTGAGATCCTCGATATCTTCCAGGCCCACCGCCACACGAATCAAGCCCGGTGCGATATTGGCCGCAGCGCGCTCTTCTTCCGACAGCTTGCCATGAGTGGTGGTGGCCACGTGAGTAATGGTCGTTTTGGTATCGCCCAAATTGCCGGTAATCGATACTACGCGAGTAGCATCGATCACTTGCCAGGCGCCCTGCTGCCCGCCCTTCACCACGAACCCCAGCACGGCGCCAAAGCCTGACTGCTGACGCTTGGCCAGTTCGTGCTGCGGATGGCTTTCAAGACCACCGAAGTAGACCTTCTCGACCTGCGGCTGCTGCTCAAGCCAGCGCGCCAGCGCCAGCGCGTTGTCACAATGAGCGCGCATACGCAGTTTGAGCGTTTCCAGCCCCTTGAGGAACACCCACGCGTTGAAGGGGCTGATGCTGGTGCCGCAGGTACGTACGACGCCGAGCACTTCATCCATGTCGGCATCGTCATTGCCGACGATAGCACCGCCAACGGCACGCCCTTGACCATCGATGAACTTGGTTGCCGAGTGCACCACCAAATCAGCGCCAAGCTTCAGCGGCTGTTGCAGTGCCGGGGTGCAGAAGCAGTTGTCGATTACCAGCTTGATACCGTGGCGATGAGCGATGTCGGCCAGCTTGGCGATATCGACAAGCTCTGACAGCGGATTGGAAGGTGTTTCAGCGAAGAACAGCTTGGTATCCGCCGAAATGGCATTTTCCCATTCGTCGAGATCGGACAGCGTGACGTAGCGCACCTTGATACCGATTTTGGAAAAATGCTTGTTGAACAGGCTAACGGTAGAGCCAAACAGGGAGCGCGACGCAACGATTTCGTCGCCCTGCTTCAACAGCGCCAACCCCATGGTCAGAATGGCCCCCATGCCAGAGCCCATTGCGACCGCCCTTTTGCCGCCTTCAAGCGCCGCCAGCCGTCGTTCGAAGGTTTGGATGGTGGGATTGGAAAAACGCGAGTAAACATTGCCCGCTTCATTGCCTGCAAACTTGGCGGCTGCTTCGGCAGCGCTATCGTAGACAAAGCTGGAGGTGGTGAAGATCGGCTCGCCGTGCTCTTGTTCGTTGGTGCGGCGCTGACCACCACGCACCCCTAGCGTGGCGAAGGAAAACTCTTCGTCCTCTGGAAACTGAATACCCATGCCTGATCTCCTTGCGACAAGAGACCGCTTGAAAAGCGGTCTCGAAAGTAAAACGACGTGCGCGCCATGATGTTTTTATAAGCGGCTGCTCGGCCTATTGGCGCCATCACCACGCGACACGATTAACGAGTGAGAGAAGTAGCCTAACGCTACTCTTCATCGCTTTCATTTTGCAACTCAAGCACCGCGCCGTCGTTGCGCTGGCGCTTGGCCGAATCGCTGCGCGAGAGTTCGAGATCAGCCAGATATTCGGCGTTGATATCGCCGGTGACGTAGCGACCGTCGAATACCGAACAGTCGAACTCACCGAGCTCAGGATTGACTTCGCGACAGGCATCCTTGAGATCATCGAGCTGCTGATAGATAAGACGATCGGCGCCAATCAGATCACCAATTTCCTGCTCGGTGCGGCCGTGACCAATCAATTCCATGGCTACCGGCATATCGATGCCGTACACGTTGGGATAACGCACCGCAGGCGCGGCCGACGCAAAATAGACCTTCTTGGCACCGGCCTCGCGCGCCATCTGAATAATCTCGTTGCAGGTAGTCCCCCGCACGATGGAATCGTCCACCAGCAGCACGTTCTTGCCTTCGAATTCGGTATCGGCGGTGTTGAGCTTCTGGCGTACCGACTTCTTGCGCATGGTCTGGCCGGGCATGATGAAGGTGCGGCCAATATAGCGATTCTTGATAAAGCCCTCGCGATAGGTCACCCCCAGCGCTTGCGCCATCTCTAGCGCAGCGGTACGGCTGGTATCAGGAATCGGAATGACGACGTCGATATCGTGATCGGGCCACTCGTGCTTCACGCGCTCGGCCAGCTTGGTGCCCATACGCATGCGAGTGCGATACACGCTGGCGCCATCGATAATGGAGTCGGGGCGCGCCAGATATACGTATTCGAAAATACACGGCGTGAAGGCTTTCAGCTCGATGCACTGGCGAGTGTGCAGCTGCCGCTGCTCGTCGATGAACACCGCTTCGCCCGGCCCTACATCGCGAATCAGCTCGAAGCCTGCCACGTCTAGCGCCACGGACTCAGAGGCGATCATGTACTCGGGGCCATCAGGGGTGTCGCGCTTGCCAAACACCACCGGACGAATACCGTTGGGATCGCGGAACGCCACCATCCCCATATTGTTGATGATGGCTAATCCGGCATAGCCACCGCGGCAGCGCTGGTAAACCCGACTGATGGCGGAAAACACGTTCTCGGCCGACAGCCCGTGCCCCTCCTTGCCCAACTCGTGCGCAAGAATGTTGACCAGCACTTCTGAATCAGAGGTGGTGTTGATATGGCGCAGATCGGTACGGAACAGCTCTTCCTTCAACTCAGCACAGTTAGTGAGGTTGCCGTTATGCACCAGCGCGATGCCGTGCGGCGAGTTGACGTAAAACGGCTGGGATTCGGCTTCCGAAGCCGACCCTGCGGTCGGGTAACGCACGTGACCAATGCCAACGTTACCGCTCAACCGCTTCATGTGGCGAGTGCGAATAACGTCGCGCACCAGCCCGTTACCCTTGCGCAGTAGAAAGTGACCTTCGTCCAGAGTCACCATGCCGGCGGCATCCTGCCCACGGTGCTGGAGCACTGTCAGGGCGTCGTACAATACCTGGTTGACTCGAGAGTTAGCCACCACGCCTACAATACCGCACATCGCGTTAATTCCTCACTGTTTGGGAGAAGTTGTCGAGTGACTCGACTTCATCCGGTAGTCCCGGTTGGTCAGCGGACTGACCTTGTTTCAATTGTTGATAGCGCAGCGCAATTTCGTGCTGCAAGAGCGATACCGTCGGTTTGAGCGCCGCCTGCTGCCAGGCAGGTGTTTCAGCGACCGGAGTCAGCGGAATCAGCACTCCGATCAACGCAACGATCGCCGCTCCTTTGGCAGCACCAAACAGGCCGCCCAGCACGCGGTTAAAACTGCCCATGCCCACCCACGACACCACTGCATTGAGAAAGCGCATGCACAAACCGCCGGCGACGATGACACCAAACGCCACTATCACAAAACCCACTACCGTGCGTAGCAATGGATTCTCGATGTAGTCGGTTAATAGCGCGCCGGTTTCAACGCAAAAGGCCCGGGCTACCAGCAGTGCAACAATCCACACTACTAACCCGAGGCCTTCGCGAATAAGTCCGCGTACGATTCCCATCAGTACGCACATGGCGAGAATGGCGACGAAGCCCCAATCAAGCCATGTAAAGATCATCCAGCGTTACCACCGCTGTGCACAACGAAGCCGTTGATGTTGGCTTTCTGCTGCAGTTGGGTACGCGCGCTCTCACCAGCACCTGAGCTGTTATACGGACCCACCAATACCACTTTATTGGCACCACGCGAGATCTGGTAAGCGTTGAAGCCGAGCCCTTTCAAGCGCTTGACGAGATTGTTGGCATTGGCCGCATTACCGAAGCTGCCAGCCTGTACCGACCAGCGACCGCTGGCGGAAGCACCTGAAGCGCTGGCGCTGGACGACGCGCTAGAGGCGCTGCTGCCGTTGGAGTCATAACGATTGGCTGCGGCCAGAATCGGATCGGAAGATGCCATTGAGCCGCTGCTGCTTTTCTGCGGAGCGCTCTTCGGCTGGCTGTTGCTGGCAGTCGAATGACCAGTATTACTGCTAGCCTGCTGCGGTTTGGGAGCCGGCTTGGAAGGCGCAGGCTTCGACGGTGCAGGCTGAGCGGGCTGCGGCTTGGAAGGCTCGCGATGCTCGGGGCGGTGCGGAGCTGGAGCAGGCTGAGTGTGCTGCTGAGCGGTGCTTTCGTGGACCGGCTGGGACGGCTCCATCTGGTGCGACTGCTGATCGGCATTGCTGCCTTCATCGCTACGTTCGTCGCTGCCAGCAGCGTTATTGCTGTCGCTGCCTTGCTGGGCCTGATTCACCGAAGCCTGAGCGTCGGGATGAATGTCTTTGGGACCTTCACTGCCGGGCAGCAGCTGGCTGTACTGGGAAACATCAGAGCCTTCGCCCTGCTGCTGGCCTTCGCCGCCTTCGCTGGCTTCACCGTTGTTGGCCTGCTGCTGATCGTCCGGCACATCAATCTGTTCTTCATTGATGGTCATGTTCGGCGCCTGACCGGAACTATCCTTCTTACCGGAGCCACCGAAAAACATTGGCACGACGATAATCGCCAAGGCGACGAGAATCGCACCACCAATGATCCGTTCTTTCATTCCGTTTCTCATCCGTCTACTCCTTGACTGCGCTTGTTCAGCCACTCCAGTGCCGCCGCAACGGTCACGAAGGAGCCACACACCAGCACTTCCCAGTCGGCCAGCGCTTCATTTTTATCAATCCATACCAAGGCATCCGCAACGCTGTGCGCTTCGAACATCACTTGGCCTCCCCCTGCAATCACTCGCTCGGCCAGACTTGCCGCGCTACGCCCGCGATCCCCCTCAATGGTGGCACAGACCCAGCCATCTATCACTGGCGCAAGCTCAGACACTACCGAATTCGCGTCCTTGTCGCCAAGCATTGCCAGCAGCGCGATGCGCCCTTGCGGTACTGGCCCGTTGGCAAGCTTGCGCGCCACCCAGCCAGCGGCATGGGGATTATGCGCGACATCGAGGCACCAACGGCCAATTCGCTGCATTCTGCCTGCCAGCGTTAGAGCTTCAAAGGCCTGGCTAACCTGCGCTTGATCTGGCTCGATGCCCGCAAGCACCAGCGCCTGCAAGGCACTGGCGGCATTATCGAGCGGCAACTGCGGTTGTGCCAACTGTTCAAGACGAAGCGGCTGGCCCTTGGCAGCAATCCCGTGCCAATCGAATTGGCCGCTGCTTGTATGATAATCGAAGGTGGTGCCGAGCGCCGCAACTACCCGCACACCAAGCTGCTCGGCGTATTCGGCAACGCTATCGGGCAGCGTACGACTGCCCAGCACTGCCGCGCCACCCGCACGCATGATACCGGCCTTCTCGCGGCCAATAACGGAAATATCGGTGCCCAGATAGTCGGCATGATCGAGCGCGATGGTCGTAACGACGGCGACGTCGGCATCAAAGATGTTCACCGCATCCAGACGACCGCCGAGCCCTACTTCCAGTATCGCGATATCAGGCGACTGCTGGCGAATAATCAGTGCTGCTGCCAGCGTGCCTGTCTCGAAATAGCTAAGGCTAACGGCGGGTTCGGCCAGCCGCGCACGCTCAATACGTTCGAAGGCGGCCACCAGCTCGGCATCGGAGGCTTCGAGGCCATTGACGCGCACCCGCTCGTTGTAGCGCAGCAAATGGGGTGAGGTATAACAGACCGAACTGAGACCACAGGCCTGCGCACAGGCGTCGATCATGGCAACGGTAGAACCTTTGCCGTTGGTTCCCGCAACGCTGATAACGCGCGGGGCCAGCGGTTGATCGAGCAAGCCGAGCCGACGCGCCACTTCCGCGACGCGCTCAAGCCCTAGATCAATAGCCGCATGATGCTGGTGCATCAGGCGTTCGAGCCATTGATCAAGCGATGCGCTGCTATCTGTCATGCTGCTGCCCTATCGCCATACCACCGTCAGTGTGATCACGCATCCGGAGCGTCGGGCCAGTCCTGAGCCGCAGGTTCTGCGGGCTGAATGGCGGGGGCAACCGGCTGATGCTGCAGTTTGCGCAGCACGCGACCCAGCGTTTCGCGCAATTCGTTGCGGTGCACAATCATGTCAACCGTGCCGTGTTCCAGCAGGAACTCACTGCGCTGGAAACCTTCCGGGAGCTTCTCGCGTACGGTTTGCTCGATAACGCGAGGTCCGGCAAAGCCAATCAGGGCGTTGGGTTCTGCGATGTTAAGATCGCCGAGCATTGCCAGCGACGCCGAAACTCCGCCGAACACGGGATCAGTCAGCACTGAAATATAGGGCACGCCGGCGTTTTTCATGCGCTCAAGCGCGGCAGAGGTTTTCGCCATTTGCATCAGCGAGAACAGCGCTTCCTGCATACGTGCGCCACCGCTGGCCGCGAAACATACCAGCGGGATGCGTTTCTCTAGCGCAAGCTCGGCGGCACGTGCGAACTTCTCACCCACCACTGAGCCCATCGAGCCACCCATAAAGCTGAACTCAAACGCCACTGCCACTACGTCGAGCCCGTTGAGCGTGCCCTGCATGGCGATCAGCGCGTCGTTTTCACCGGTGCTTTTCTGGGCAGCTGCCAGACGATCCTTGTAGCGCTTGGAGTCCTTGAACTTCAGCCGATCGATCGGTTTCAAGTCTTCCAGCAGCTCGCTGCGGCCCTCTTCGTCGAAGAACCAGTCCAACCGCGCACGCGCGCCCATGCGCAAATGGTGATCGCATTTGGGGCACACATTCTGGTGGTGTTTGAGTTCGGGAAGGTAAAGCACTGCTTCACACTTGGGACACTTGGTCCACAGCCCGTTGGGAATGCTCTGACGCCGGTCGGCCTGACGCGTGCGGCCCATCGACGGTACAATTTTGTCCAGCCAGCTCATGAACTCTGGATATCCTTGATACATTGAGGCTTCGCTCAAGCGAAGCACTGACAAAAAATGGGCGCTAGCCTTACCTTGCTATTCCCGTAGCCAGCACGCTGGTATAGCGCGCAAAGGCTAATGTGCGATGGTGTTGAGCAGCGCTCAGTGCACCACACTGCGATTGGAAATAGAGCGCAGCGCGTGCCACGCATTGTAACGGTGACACGGGGTAAAGTGGTAGTGCCCAACCACTATCATAATTGGTCGGCTGCATTAACCGCCGCCGCGAAGTCGCGCATACGCTGAGCATCCTTGATGCCCGGAGCGCTTTCGATACCGCCTGACACATCGACCGCATAGGGCGCGACCTGCTGAATGGCGCTGGCGACATTAGTGCTATCAAGCCCGCCCGCCAGGATAATGCGTGGCGCCAACCACTCGGGAATTCGCTGCCAGTCGAAACGCTCACCGGTGCCTCCCGGCAGCGCCGGATGCCAGGCATCCAGCAGCAGTCCTTGGGCGCTCTGGAAACGCTGACTTTCTCGCTCGAGATCGATATCGCTGGCCATGCGCAGCGCTTTGATCCACGGCAGCGGCACCTGCTGGCACGCTTCCGGAGATTCGTTGCCATGCAGTTGCAATAGATCGAGGTGGGGAGCGGCCTGTTCGATGAACGACGGCGAGGCATCGACGCAAAGCCCAACCCGCGTCACAAAGGGCGGCACGCATTTCACCAACTCGGCCAGCCGTTCAAGGCCGACCGCCCGCTTGCTTCCCGACCACAGTACGAAGCCCAGTGCATCGGCACCTGCTGCCACTGCGGCCTCGATATCCTGCTCTCGGGTTAGCCCACAGAATTTTATTCTGGTTCTCACGCCTGCCCCTCCTGCTGCGCTTGCGCCAATTGCTCGGCGATACGCGCACGGCGCTGCTCAAGGTAGTGACCAATAGGCACTTCGCGCTCACCGCTCCATTCGCCGAGAAATGCTAACGCTAGCGGACCTAGCGGCATGGCCGGCAGTTCTTCACGGGCAGCGTAGCGCGCATCGACGAAATGCAGGCCGCTGGCAGGCGCGGTAGCGCCCGCATCTGCACGCACCCCTGCCGCCAGCAGCTCGCCACACCATTCCACGGGATAGCGCTGATCACCAATGGCAATCAGCGTTCCCGCAATATTACGAATCATATGATGAAGGAAGGCATTGGCCTGAACGTCGATGACCACCAGCGGCCCGTAGCGATCGACCTCAATGAAATGAAGATGACGCCACGGCGTACTCGACTGACAGCGCGCTGCGCGGAAGGCTGAGAAGTCGTGCTCGCCAACCAGCACCTGCGCTGCCTGATGCATACGCGCTGCATCCAGTGGCGTGCGGTGCCAGGCCAGCAGCTGACGACCGAGTGCGGGAGCTCGAGCACCGTTGTAAATAACGTAGCGGTAGCGTCGCGCGATGGCGCTGGCACGCGAGTGGAAATCGCTGCTGACCGGCACCGCCCATTGCACTCTTATATCGCGCGGCAAATTGGCATTCACGCCCATCACCCAGGCTTTTTGAGTGCGCACTGACGGTGCATCGAAGTGAGCAATTTGACGACTGGCATGCACACCGGTATCGGTGCGCCCGCTTGCCGACAGCTCAACCGGCGCTCGCGCGACCTTGGCTAATGCTTCTTCCAGTGCTTGCTGAACAGAAGGCGCGTGCTTGAGCCGCTGCCAACCGCAGTAGGCGGTGCCTTCATATTCAATGCCCAAGGCAATGCGTCCGGTCAGAGGCGTGCGTTCATCAAGCTTGGCAAAAAGCGACATCGGGGTTCCGCAACTGGATAGCAACCATAACGCCCGTTAAAGGCGTTGAAGAAGGCGAGGATTATCGCTGACCTGCAAAGCCTTCGCAAACCAGCGCGATGTTTTCCTGGTGCTAAGGCGAGGGGCACATAAAAGACCAGCAAACAGCGGTAGTCTGCCTTGCACGGCGCTCAAGATAGCCGGAAGAAGGGCTCCCACCACCCTCTGGCCGCCCTCTCGGCCGTCATGCAGACTGGCAGCGCTATCCGCTTATCGTTCGCGGGGAGGGTCGCGCGCCAGCGTGAGTCTGCTGATTACTGAGTCTTTTGCGGATAATCGAAGGTAAAGCGCTGAGTAAAGGGCGAGAACCATTGATCGATACCGGTCGCCTTATCGACATGGCGCTGGTAGCCATTGTCGTCTGGCGCACTGTACTTGAAGATCACCGTATAGCGCCCTTTTCCGGCCAGCTTAACGGAGTTGGCGTAATGCGGACCATCGGCGGCCGACATTGGCAGCAGATGACCAAACTCAAGATAGTGGTCATCGCCTTCTTTTCGGATCACGTAATCCACACTCAGGTAAGGTACCCAGCTGCCTTCGCTATACCCCCAAGGGTTACCCTTCAACGCATGCACGTCGGTTTCAAGATGGACAATATTCTCGCCCATCGCCATCGAGACCGGCATCGGAGACGTGGTGATGTTTTCCAGATAGGCGGAAGCGATTTGTAGATGGTGATGCGTTACTGGTCCGCCAATCGGAAATTCTTCTGCCTGAACCGAACCGCTTACCAGCACTGCACTGATCGCTGCCACAACGCCCGCCGTTATTCTTGCCATGTTTCCCTCGCTGATGACGTCTATCTCTGAATGTGAGTGATTATCGCTATTAATAAGACGGCTATCGGCATGGCGATGTCAATTAAAGGAAGGTGGTGTGGACACCGCTTATCTTTTGCTCAAACGCAAAAACGCCTTGCAGCGTCAGACACTGCAAGGCGTTTTATCAGCATGAAGGGAGCTGTTACTTACCCTTGGCGCTGCTTGAGAATATCCAGCATGCGGCGCAGCGGCTCGGCGGCCCCCCACAGCAGCTGATCCCCCACTGAGAAGGCCGACAGATACTCGCCGCCCATGGCCAATTTGCGCAGCCGCCCGACCGGCACATTGAGGGTGCCGGTCACCGCCGTTGGCGTGAGCTGCTCAAGGGTTTGCTGTTTGTGGTTGGGCACCACCTGCGCCCACTGGTTGTGCTCGGCGATGCGGCTTTCGATTTCATCGAGCGGCACATCGTGCTTGAGCTTGATGGTAAACGCCTGAGCATGGCAGCGCATCGCGCCAATGCGCACGCAGGTACCGTCGATCGGCAGCGTGCCGGGGGCGAGACCCAGAATCTTGTTGGTTTCAGCGCCGCCCTTCCACTCTTCCTTGCTTTGACCGTTGTCGAGTTCGACATCAATCCACGGCAGCAACGAGCCTGCCAGCGGCGCGCCGAAGCGCTCGGTAGGCAGCGTGCCATCGCGCATTGCGGCGGTCACCTTGCGATCAATATCCAAAATGGCACTGGCCGGCTGATCGAGCTCAGCGTTGGCGGCCTGCCCCAGCGCGCGCATCTGCACCAAAAGCTCACGCATGTTTTGCGCACCAGCACCGGAGGCCGCCTGGTAGGTCATGGAAGTCGCCCACTCCACCAGCCCTGCATCAAACAGACCACCCAGCCCCATCAGCGCCAGGCTAACCGTGCAGTTACCACCGGCAAACGTGGTCATACCGGCGTCGAGTCGCTGATCGATCAGGCCGCGATTGACCGGATCGAGCACAATCACTGCGTCATCTGCCATGCGCAGGGTGCTGGCGGCATCAATCCAGTAGCCTTTATAGCCTGCTTCGCGCAGCGCCGGATAAATGGTTTTGGTGTAATCGCCGCCCTGGCAGGTCACAATCACATCGACGGATTTAAGCGCCTGAATATCGTGAGCGTCCTGCAGTGCCGGCACCTCTACGCCAATATCAGGACCCGCCTGGCCCGCCTGCGACGTGGAGAAAAACACCGGTTCGATGCCGTGAAAATCCTGTTCTTCGAGCATCCGCTGCATCAGCACGGAGCCCACCATTCCTCGCCAACCGACGAATCCTACCCTGAGCATAATGTTCTCGATCCTACTGTTCGGGAAGCGGTTGCTTCCCTGCTAATCATGTCGCTGCAAGGCAGCCAGTATGACGCTTGATACACGAGCGCGCATCCCATCACGAGACGCGCGCTTGAATACTTGCCACGGCACCCGCTGGCGCCGCTAGTTGCTACGAAGCTAGCGCGGTAACCACCGCATCGCCCATCTCGCTGGTGGACACCACGGCTTCTCCGGCTGCGGCGATATCCGCAGTGCGCAGGCCCGCGTCGAGCACCTTACCGACAGCCGATTCGATTCGCTCAGCCAACGCCGCCTGATCCAGCGTATAGCGCAGCATCATGGCCACCGACAATATGGTCGCCAGCGGATTGGCGATGCCCTTGTCGGCAATGTCGGGGGCGCTGCCGTGAATCGGTTCGAACATGCCCTGCCCCTTATCGTTCAGCGAGGCAGAAGGCAGCATACCAATCGAGCCGGTCAGCATCGAAGCTTCGTCGGAGAGGATATCACCGAACATATTGCCGGTAACGATAACATCGAACTGCTTCGGCGCGCGCACTAGCTGCATGGCAGCGTTGTCGACGTACATGTGGGAGAGCTCGACATCGGGATATTCACCGGCCAATTCTTCCATTACGTCACGCCACAAAATGGTGGCTTCAAGCACGTTGGCCTTATCGACCGAACACACTTTCTTGCCGCGCTTCTGCGCCATCTCGAAGGCCACGCGGCCAATCCGCCGCACTTCGTGCTCGTCGTAGATGTAGGTGTTAAAGCCGTAGCGGGTGCCGTCATCGCGGGTCTCGATACCGCGCGGCTGCCCGAAATAGATGCCGCCGGTCAATTCGCGCACGATCATGATATCGAGCCCCGAGACCACTTCAGGCTTGAGCGCCGACGCCGACGCCAGCTGCGGATACAGAATCGCAGGACGCAGGTTGCCGAACAGATTAAGCGCCTTACGAATGCCGAGCAGGCCCTTCTCGGGACGCTTGGAAATATCTTCGAGCTTGTCCCACTTGGGGCCGCCTACCGCACCGAGCAGTATCGCATCGGCTGCCTTGGCCGCCGCAATGGTTTGCTCGGGCAGTGGCTCGCCGGTGGCGTCGATGGCATCACCGCCTACCTTGCCGTATTCGAGCGTCACGTCGAAGCCGTGCGGCTTCAGCGCTTCAATCACCTTGACCGCTTCGCGGGTAATTTCGGGCCCGATACCGTCACCGGGCAATACCAGAATTTTGCTCATTAACGTGATTCTCGTTGGTTCATCTAAGCGGGAAGGCGATCAAGCACGAAACAGCCATGGCTGCTCGGCCTTGTGCCGCGCTTCAAAGGTGCGAATGGCGTCGGCCTGCTCGAGGGTGATGCCGATATCATCGAGACCGTTTTGCAGGCAGTACTTGCGAAACGAATCGACCTCGAAAGGAATCTGCTCGCCGCTGGGCGTATTAATCTGCTGACCGTCGAGGTCGACATCAAGGCAGTAGCCTTCGGTGCTGTCGACTTCCTGGAATAACCGGTCGACCGTCGCTTCGTCGAGGGTAATCAGCAAGATGCCGTTCTTGAACGCATTATTGAAGAAAATATCGGCGAAGCTGGGCGCGATAATCACCTTGAAGCCGAAGTCTTCCAGCGCCCAGGGAGCATGCTCACGCGAGCTACCGCAGCCGAAGTTGTTGCGCGCCAGCAGTACGCTGGCCCCCTGATAGCGCGGCTGATTCAGCACGAAATCAGAGTTCTTCGGGCGCTGGCTGCAATCCTGACCGGGGTAACCTTCGTCGAGATAGCGCAGTTCGTCGAACAGGTTGGGGCCAAACCCTGAGCGTTTGATCGATTTCAAAAACTGCTTGGGAATAATCAGGTCGGTATCAACGTTGGAGCGATCCAGCGGTGCCACCAATCCTTCCTTGCGTACAAATTTTTGCATGGTCGTTCTCCGAATTGGCTTAGGCGCTGACCGCCTCACGGGGTGCGTGTTCGAAATCACGCACGTCAACGAAATGGCCGGCAATTGCAGCGGCGGCGGCCATCGCGGGGCTAACCAAATGGGTGCGGCCACCGTAGCCCTGACGCCCTTCGAAATTACGGTTAGAGGTAGAAGCACAGTGTTCGCCCGCGCCCAGCTTGTCGGCGTTCATGGCCAAACACATGGAGCAGCCCGGCTCGCGCCACTCGAAGCCTGCCTCTTTGAAAATCCGGTCGAGCCCTTCCTTTTCGGCCTGTTTTTTCACCAGCCCCGACCCCGGCACTACCATCGCCAGCTTGACGCTAGAAGCAACGCGACGACCCTGCGCTACCTTGGCCGCTTCACGCAGGTCTTCAATACGCGAGTTAGTGCACGAACCGATGAATACGCAGTCGAGCTTAATGTCGGTGATAGCCTGATTGGCCGCGAGACCCATATACTCCAGCGCGCGCTCAATACCACGACGTTTGGTGTCGTCGCTTTCCTGCGCCGGATCGGGCACGCGATCATGCACGCCCGCGACCATCTCGGGGCTGGTGCCCCAGGTCACCTGCGGTTCGATGTCCGCCGCGTTAAGCTCGACTACCTTGTCGAAGTGGGCACCTTCATCGGAAACTAAATTGCGCCAGTGAGCCACTGCGGCATCCCACTGCTCGGCACTGGGCGCGAAGGGACGATGACGGATGTACTCGAAGGTGGTGTCGTCGGCCGCTACCAAACCAACGCGTGCGCCTGCTTCGATCGACATGTTGCAGATGGTCATGCGGCCTTCCATCGACAGGCCGCGAATGGTTGAGCCAGCAAACTCCATGGCGTAGCCAGTCCCACCTGCGGTGCCGATTTTGCCAATCACCGCCAATACGATATCTTTCGCAGTGACGCCGCGCCCCAGTTCCCCTTCAACGCGCACCTGCATGTTTTTCATCTTGCGCTGGAGCAAACACTGGGTGGCCATCACGTGCTCGACCTCGGAAGTACCGATGCCGTGAGAAAGCGCCGCGAAAGCACCGTGGGTAGAGGTGTGCGAATCGCCACACACAACTGTCATGCCGGGCAAGGTGGCACCTTGTTCAGGGCCTACCACATGCACGATGCCTTGACGCAAGTCATTGATCGAGTAGAGCTCGATGCCAAAGCTTTGGCAGTTATCGTCCAGCGTGGTGACCTGAATGCGCGAGACATTATCCTTGATGCCGTTGACCCCTTCGCTACGCTCCACCGGCGTTGTCGGCACATTGTGATCAGCGGTAGCCAAATTGGCATCCAGACGCCATGGTTTGCGCCCCGCCAGACGCAGCCCTTCGAACGCCTGAGGCGAGGTTACTTCGTGAAGCAATTGGCGATCGATGTACAGCAGCGACGTGCCATCGTCGCGGGTACTCACCAAATGCGCTTGCCATAACTTATCGTACAATGTCTGGGCTGCCATAGCCTGTCTCCTCATGAACGGCCCTCAGCGTCACGGATGCTAGGGGCTGTCGAATACTGCTTAACATTATGAATGCGACTATTGGAGCAAAAAGAGCACTTAATTTCAACCTTTACCCAGTGCGCGGCAACTTTATGCCTTCTTTTTCCATATTAAAGCAACTTACATAGATTACCGCTGCGCCACGGATAAAAACAATTCATATTTTTCATTTAATTCATTCCTTATAGGAATTTATATCGCCCTTGGGAGCACCATGGATACCCAAAGCCTTATCGCTTTTGTCGCCGTTGCAGAGCTCGGCTCCTTCTCGCAAGCAGCACATCAGCTGCACCTGACGCAACCGGCTGTCAGCAAACGTGTTGCGGTGCTTGAAGGCCTGTTGAACCAGCGCTTGTTTGATCGTCTTAACCGCACCATTCGATTAACCGACGCAGGTCGTCGACTTCTGCCTAGGGCGCGACAGATTATTGCGCTGACCGAAGAGGCGAATCGGGAGGTGGCAGAGGTCGGGAGTGAGCCTAGCGGCACTCTGAGGCTTGCGACCAGCCATCACGTTGGCTTGCATCGCTTGCCGCTGGTCTTGAAGGAATACGCGTCTTTGTATCCGAAGGTACGCTTGGAACTGGATTTCCTCGATTCAGAACAGGCCCACCAGAAAGTAGCGGATGGCAGCGTCGAGCTAGCGGTGGTAACGCTGGCACCGCAGCCCGATAGCTCGGTGAACAGCGCGCCGCTGTGGATCGATCGGCTGCGTTATGTGTGTGCATTGGATCATCCGCTGACCCAGAACACTGCAGTTACCCTCGCTCAACTGGCTGAGCATGAGGCAGTGCTGCCCGCCAACCGCACCTTCACGCGACAGCTGGTGGCCGATCAGTTTGCTCAGCTGGATTTATCGCTGCAGGTGGCGATGTCGACCAATTACCTCGAAACGCTGAAAATGCTAGCGACGGTAGGACTCGGCTGGGGGCTGCTGCCCGAGCGCATGGTCGATGCAAACCTGCATCTGCTACCGGTTAATGTCCCTGTGCTCGAACGACCGCTGGGCTATCTACACCATCAAAAGCGTACCTTGTCACGCCCAGCCCGGGCGATGATAGCGTTACTCGATCAACACCGTGACCTTCGTCGATAGAAACCACCGCCGTATTGCTGGCATACTTTGCGATAACGCACTGCATTTTTAGAATAACCGCCTCTTGGCACATCTACCGGGAACGCAACACGTGGCAATATCCTCTTGCTGCCGGTGCCTTCAAGCGCACCTTTATGTAAGTCCGATTCACAGCGGCCCTGCCAACAACAACAAATAGGACCATCGAGACAATGAAATCACTGCTTGCTGCAGTATCGCTGAGCGCGCTACTGCCATCCCTCGCCTGCGCACAACAGGATGTCGACACCAACAAACTGGCCAGCGTGCCAGCACAAGGCGAAGCCAGTCCGTACATGTCGGATTGGCTCACTCAACATATCAACGTTATTGGCAGCCACAACACCCGCTTTGGGCCTCAGCCGGTCGACGATATCTATCTCGAGTACGAATTCATGGGCCGCAAGGGGCCGTTTGATTTGTATGGCTACGTCGACATGCCGAGGTTTCTGGGCATTGGCAATAGCGCAGACAAAGGCGCCTGGAATGACGGCTCACCGCTGTTCTGGGAGCTTGAGCCGCGGCTGTCGATCAACCATCTGACCGGCAAGGATCTGAGCATTGGCCCGTTCAAGGAGTTTTACCTCGCGGCGGATGACATCTTCGATCTCGGTCATAATCGCGACGGCCGTCAGCACACGCTCTATATCGGGCTTGGCACCGATATAGACACCCACAGCCGGGTTAACCTGTCATTCAATCTGTACGGGCGACGTCAGTTCGAGAACTATCGCGCCAGTAACGAGAACAGTTGGGACGGCTATCGTGCGCAGGTGAAATACATTGTGCCGCTAACGCAGGTGGCCAACGGTGACCTGACCTGGGTGGGCTTTACCAACTACGACTTCGGCTCCAACCTCGACAAGGATAATCCCGGGGTGCGCACCTCAGAGGCGTGGGTATCAACCAACGTACTGTCGCTGTCGTGGACGCACTGGGCGGTTAGCGTGGTGGGCCGCTACTTCCATAACGCCAGCAACTTCCGCTCCGGTGCCGATCTCGGTGGCTCCGATGCCAAGTCGACCGGCTGGGGCGAATACTTTATCGTGACGTACAGCTTCTAACGGCCGCTCTGGGAAGGATATACAGACGAAGATGCCGCTGGCACCCAAACAGCGGCATGTCGGGGAAAATCACTGTTACTCGCTAACACAAGCCCGGTACACGCGCTAAAGAACGGCCCACACCTTCACCATATGGTGATATGCAGCGGGCCTGGCGTAGATGGTCATTCTCCATCGTCAGTACCTGAACAGGTTGCTCGCCCTATCGAGCAGCTTAGGTCGTATCATCTGGATGACCATCCGCAGCAGACTGCCAATACCCGCCCCTCCCCACAGCCCTTGAGAGCTCACCGGCCTCAGGGCTATCCAAGCGCCGTAGCAATGGCAATTAAACTGATATAAGCCACCATCGTAGCGCCTTTATCACTGCAGGATATCGCCAGCTAGGTAGACCTTTCCAAGCGTCAATTGGAGCGCATATTCATCCGTCACGTACATGTTCACCAGCGCGTTTCTACCTGAAGATTCGCATCGCCCATGCGCGTGACATCATTCGCAGCAGTCACCTTCCCATTACGGAAATCGCCATGATGTGCAGGGTCGAATACAGCTCATGCTCTTCCCACTGCTGCCGCGCTGTGTTCGGGATACCCCCTGCAAGGATCGCGCTGGAGGAGTGACGGCTGCAGCGTCGGCAATGGCCGCAGGTTAGGCATGCCTGATCGCCAGTCACCGATCCGATTGCGACACGTTGAAAAATGAAGATTGTATAAAATATAAAACCGTGAAATTCTGTACTTACAGGAGCCAACTCCAGCATTGCTACTGCTAATCATCCCGTCACAACAATCATCACTGGGAGCCGTGAGTAGTGAAAAAAGTCAAAGTCGTAGATTCGCATACCGGGGGCGAACCCACCCGCGTCATCATGTCGGGCTTTCCTCTACTGGCAGGCCACACCATGGCCGAAAAGCGAGAATCGCTGCGCCAGCAGGATGAGTGGCGACGTGCCGTGATACTCGAGCCGCGCGGTCACGATGTGCTGGTAGGCGCGCTCTACTGCCCCCCGGAATCCGCAGATGCCACCTGCGGGGTTATTTTCTTCAACAATACCGGTTATCTGGGAATGTGTGGTCACGGCACCATCGGCCTGGTTACCACCCTTCACTACCTTGGCCTTATCGAACCGGGCCTGCACCGGATTGATACTCCCGTAGGCCAGGTCCGTTGCCAATTGCACGACGATGGCTCGGTCACCCTGTGCAACATACCGGCCTACCGCTATCGCACAGGCGTTAACCTGGAGGTGCCTGGGTATGGCCCGCTCAAGGGGGATATTGCCTGGGGCGGCAACTGGTTTTTCCTGACCGGTGACCATGGCCAACGGATTGCTTTCGATAACGTGGCCCAACTGACCACCTTCTGCACCGCCATTCGCTTCGCTATTGATGCCAGCGGGCTGAGCGGGGAAAACGGCGGCACTATCGACCATATCGAACTTTTTGCCCCCACCGATGGCGCTGATAGCCGCAACTTCGTGCTATGCCCGGGCGGCGCTTACGACCGCTCTCCCTGTGGTACCGGCACCAGCGCCAAACTGGCGTGCCTGGCCGCCGATGGCAAGCTCAAGGAGGGGCAATGCTGGCACCAGGCAAGCATTACCGGCAGCGTCTTCGAGGGGCATTTCATCCAGCAGGATGGCTGTATCACCCCCTATATCAAGGGCCGTGCCTGGTTGACCGCCGATTCCGAGCTGTTGATTGATGAAAGTGATCCATTCGACTTCGGCATTGAGCAGCCTTGGGTCATGTCCAGTGACTCGATGGCCTCGGCCATATCCCTGCCTTGAGGCAAGCACAGGACTTGCCCGTTTTTCACTCACTGCTACTAACCACTGAACAGGACACACAATGAACAAGAAAATCTTTACAGGGTGCATTCCTGCATTGATGACCCCTTGCAAGGAAGACCGTAGCCCCGACTTCGATGCATTGGTGAAAAAGGCTCGCGAGTTGGTGGAACTCGGCATGAGTGGTGTCGTCTATTGCGGTTCGATGGGTGACTGGCCGCTGCTAAGCGAAGCCCAGCGCCAACAAGGGGTCGCGCGTCTGGTGGAAGCCGGCATTCCCACCATTGTGGGCACTGGTGCAGTCAACTCCCGCGAAGCCGTCTCCCATGCAGCGCACGCAGCATCCGTAGGCGCCGCCGGTCTGATGGTCATTCCACGGGTACTCTCCCGTGGGACCTCGGTGGCTGCTCAGCGAGCTCATTTTTCCGCCATCCTGGAGGCCGCTCCTGACCTCCCTGCGGTGATCTACAATAGCCCCCATTATGGTTTCGCGACTCGTGCGGATCTTTTCTTTGAATTGCGTGAACACTACCCAAACCTGATCGGTTTCAAGGAGTTCGGCGGCGCCGATGACCTGTTGTATGCGGCCCAGAACATCACCTCACAGGACGATGATGTCACCCTGATGGTCGGTGTAGACACCAATGTCTTCCACGGCTTTGTGAACTGTGGCGCGACCGGCGCTATTACGGGTATCGGCAATGCACTGCCGCGTGAAGTCTTGCAACTGGGCGAGTTGTGCCTCAAGGCCGCCAGTGGCGATGTAACCGCTCGTCGTCAGGCCAAAGAGCTGGATGAAGCACTTAAAATGCTGTCGATTTTCGATGAAGGAGCTGACCTGGTGCTTTACTACAAGTACCTCATGGAACTGAATGGAGACACTGAATACAGGTTGCACTTCAATGCAACCGACAGCCTGACGGAGGCCCAGCGTCACTATGCCCGCCAGCAATATCAGCTGTTCCGTGACTGGTATGCTGGATGGTCAAAGGAACTCGCATAAGGAAGCAACATGAATGCTGCTATTACCCTGCCGATTGATGAGGCGCAAGCCCTGGCAGAACGGCTGCTCAAGCGTCAGGGTTTCGCTGAACCTCATGCCCAGGCCATTGCGCGCACGGTGGTGGCCGGTCAGCGCGATGAATGTTTCTCGCATGGGCTGTATCGCCTGCTGGGCTGTGTCCACACACTGAAGGCAGGCAAGGTCAGCCCCTCAGCGCAGCCCGATCTGCACGATCAAAGTCCGGCCATTGTGCGCGTGGATGCCGGCGGCGCCTTTTCCCAGTTGGCCTATGAACTGGGTCGCCCGGTTCTTGTTGAAAAGGCGCGCAGCCAGGGCATTGCCGGATTGGCCATCAATCATTGTGTCCATTTCTCGGCACTTTGGATAGAAATCGAGGCCCTTACCCAGGCCGGTCTGGTGGCCTTTGCCTGCACCCCGAGCCATGCCTGGGTCGCCCCGGCCGGTGGGACCTCCCCCTTGTTGGGCACCAACCCCATGGCATTTGGCTGGCCGCGCGGAGATGATACGCCGCCTTACTTGTTTGACTTCGCCACCAGTGCAATAGCCCGTGGCGATATTGAACTTGCCCGTCGCGAAGGCCGTGCCGTGCCTGAAGAATGGGGCATTGACGGAGAAGGTAACCCGACGTCCGACCCGGCCACTATTCTGGATGGAGGGGCCATGCAACCCTTTGGCGGACACAAGGGATCGGCACTTGCGACCATGGTAGAACTGCTGGCGGGCCCCCTGATTGGCGACCTGACCAGCCATGAATCGATGGCCTTTGATGACGGCGCTGGAGGGCTGCCCTACCACGGCGAAATCATTTTGGCCTTCGATCCCAAACGCTGGCTGGGCGACGGCTACCAGGCCTCGATGCAGCGAGCCGAAGGCCTTTTCGAGCGAATGGCAGCGCAAGGCGCACGCCTACCCTCGCAACGCCGCTACCAGGCACGAAAACGCAGCCTGGCCAATGGCCTGCGTGTCGCCAAACCGCTGTACGATGAATTGTTGGCGCTGGCCAACGGTAACGCCTGACCACCATCAGTAAAGGAAATGCCCATGGCAACCTTCAAGACGCGTGCCCAGGCCGTGGCCGACGATGTACGCAGGCGTATTCTGGCCGGCGAGTTCCCGGGAGGGTCACAGCTGCGTCAGGATGGCCTGGCATCTGATTACGATGTCAGTCGGATTCCTGTACGTGAGGCGCTACTGGCACTCGAGGCCGAGGGTCTGGTGGTGTTCCATGCCCATCGCGGCGCCTTCGTGACAGAGCTTTCGCTGCCCCATATACGCGAGATCTTCACCCTGCGCTCGCTGCTTGAATGCTTCATCCTGCGCAAGGCCATCCCACGTGCCAGCGAGGAAAGCCTGAATGAGTCCGAACGGGTGCTGGCCAACTATGACCGCGCGCTGAATTCCGGCGGCGAAATAGACAACTGGAGCGACTATAACCTGGAGTTTCACCGCTCGATTTATGCCCCCGCCAACCAGCCCGAAACCCTGGCCCTGATCATGCAGCTGAACCAGCAGGCCGACCGCTATATACGCATGCAGCTTCTATACAGCCGCAAGATCGAAAAGGCCGTGGCAGAACACCACGAGCTGTTGGCGCTGGTACGTAAAGGCGACATTGACGCTGCCTGCGCGCTATTAAAGCGCCATATCGATGAAGCCTTTGAAAGCATCGCCAGCGTGCTGACGATTCCTCACTCACAGGATGAGGGATGATTCATGCCGGGTCCCGCGGTCACATCTACGCTAGGCCAATGCGATCCAACATGGGCTGCCCCCACTGGTAGCACTCATCAGGATGCAGATATCGCGGTAGTGGGTGCGGGTGTGATTGGCTGTGCGGCGGCCCTGCGCTTCGCCCAACAGGGGCTCAAGGTACAGCTGGTGGATGCTGCCCCCATCGGCATGGGCGCCTCCTATGGCAACGCAGGGCACATTGCCACCGAACAGGTGTTCCCTCCGGCTGACCCTGCCATTCTGCGCAAGCTTCCCGCTATGCTGGTTAACCCCAAAGGCCCACTGCGGCTGGACTGGCGCTATCTGCCACGTATTACGCCGTGGCTTTGCAAGCTGCTGGCCAATATGCGCCCGGGCCCTTTCCAACACAGTACCCGGGCTCTCAGAGCCCTTAACGAGCATAGTCTGGCAGCCTGGCAAGGACTCCTTTCGAGCATCGGCGAACAGGCACTGCTGGAATGCCGTGGCAACCTAAGTGTGTATGAACAACCGCAAAGCAGGAAATCGGCCGACGCGCTACGCAACCGAATGGCCGAACAGGGCGTGGCAGTGGAACACTTATCGCGAGCCGAGCTATTCGAGCGAGAACCACACTTGACCCAACGCCTGATGGGAGGCCTTGAATTCAAGAATACTGCTCATGTGGTAGACCCCTACCGAATCGTCATGGCACTGGCCAGGGCAGCCCAATATCTGGGAGCGCGCTTTACCCAGTGCAGGGTAACCGATGCCAGCTTGAACGCAGAGGGCGTCGAGCTTGTCACGACCACGGGCCCTATCAAGGCAAGGCGCGTGTTGATCGCATGTGGAGCCCATTCAGCGGAATTGGTCCAAAAACTGAGCGGGCAACGCCCCCCGTTGGATACCGAACGAGGGTATCATCTGATGCTTCCCCATGAAGTGGGACGGCTGCGGATGCCCGTCAATTCCCTTGAACGCAGCTTTATCATGACCCCTATGGCGGAGGGGTTGCGCCTTGCTGGAACCGTGGAATTTGCTGGCCTCAAGCGACCGCCACGCATGGCTCGTGCCTGGGGCCTGGCAACACAGGGGAATGCCCTTTTCGATACTCCTCTGGACACACGTGATGCCGAGCCCTGGATGGGATTTCGCCCATCGCTGCCCGATGCCCTGCCAGTGATTAACCGTCTGGCCGAAGGGCGCTTGTTACTGGCGTTCGGCCACCAGCACCTGGGCCTGACCCAAGCGGCACTCACGGCAGATATCCTCAGCAGCCTGATAACGGATGGTTCCGCTACAGCGATGCATTACCGCGCAGGGAGTTCCCGCCCTATTGACCTGCACCCTTACCGGTTGGCCCGCTTTATCTAGCTGGCCCGATTTTTACTCGGTGCCCCCGCCAGAGAGGTTTTGCCTGATTGTTAACGGCTATGGAGCACCCATGAACAGCGCTGCACCAAGCGTTGTCCCCAGCACGCTTCACGCAAACAAAGACGGCGGCCTTGATGGCCGCCGTCTTTGTTTGGCGTTCAGATAGCCTCAGAGGGCTACGCCGTCAGCGCAGCACTGGGGTGTCTACCTGCACGTCGCCATTCTGGCCACGCTGACGCAGCCAATGGTCAACCAGCGTAAGCGCCATCATTGCTTCAGCGATAGGCGTCGCGCGGATACCTACGCAGGGGTCGTGGCGCCCTTTGGTGACCACCTCAACGGCCTCGCCTGAGGTATTGATCGAATGGCCGGGAGTGGTAATCGATGAGGTTGGCTTCAGCGCCAGTCGCGCTACGATCGGCTGGCCGCTGGAAATGCCGCCCAGCACCCCACCGGCATGGTTGCTGGCGAAGCCTTGTGGCGTTAGCTCATCGCGATGCTCGGTGCCATGCTGGGCAACCGCTTTGAAGCCGTCGCCGATTTCGATGCCTTTCACCGCGTTGATACCCATCAGCGCATGAGCCAAATCAGCGTCCAGGCGATCGAACACGGGTTCGCCCCAACCCGGCGGTACGCCTTCGGCAACGACCGTGATTTCTGCGCCGATCGAGTTCTGGTCGCGACGCAGCTGATCCATGAAGGCTTCCAGTTCTTCGATGCGCGAGTCATCGGCACAGAAGAACGGGTTGTCGTTAACACCGTCCCAGCTGACGAAAGGCAGCTCGATCGGCCCCATCCGGCTCATGTAGCCACGCACTTCGATACCCTGCTGCGCCAGCAGCTTTTTGGCGATCGCCCCCGCTGCCACGCGCATAGCCGTCTCGCGGGCGCTGGAGCGACCGCCGCCGCGGTAGTCACGGCGTCCATACTTATGGTGATAGGTGTAATCAGCGTGCGCGGGGCGGAACAGATCCTTGATCGCCGAGTAATCCTTGGAGCGCTGATCGGTATTTTCGATCAGCAGCGCAATCGGGGTACCGGTGGTTTCGCCCTCGAACACGCCCGACAGGATACGCACCTGATCGCCTTCGCGCCGCTGCGTGGTATAGCGAGAAGTGCCCGGACGCCGGCGATCAAGATCGTGCTGCAAATCGGCTTCGCTGAGCGCCAGCCCGGGAGGACAGCCATCCACAATCGCGACCAGCCCAGCGCCGTGGCTTTCACCGGCCGTAGTCACGCTGAACAGCTTGCCGAAGGTATTGCCTGACATAGTGAATTCCTGAAACGTTCAGGCGCAGTACCGCTCTTTAGAAAGCGCTGCGCAAATCCTCGGCCGACAGGGCAAACACCCCGTGACCACCGTGTTCGAAGTCGAGCCACATAAAGGGCAGCTCGGGGAAGGCGTCGATCAGTTGGCGCTCAGAGTTGCCCACTTCAACGATCAGCACGCCATCCTCACTGAGGTGCTGTGCGGCCTGCTCCAAAAGCTGGCGGGTAAAGTCGAGGCCATCGTCGCCGGAGCCCAACGCCAGCGCTGGCTCATGACGAAACTCGGCCGGCATGTTGGCAAGATCGCGACGATCGACATAGGGCGGGTTGCAGACAATCAGCTCGAAGCGCTGTCCTTCCAGGCCATCAAAGATATCGGAGCGCACCGCCTTGACGCGGTTGCCTACGTCGAAACGGGTGATGTTCTCACGCGCCACGGCCAGTGCATCTTCGCTGATATCCGCGAGCATTACCGACGCTGTAGGCAGCGCCAACGCCGTGGCGATTCCGATACAGCCCGATCCGCTGCATAAATCCAGCACCGTGGCGGGATCTCGCTCGGGGAACCAGTGTTCGAAGCCGCTTTCGATTAATTCAGCTATCGGCGAACGCGGAATCAGCACTCGCTCATCGACCTTGAACAACAGCCCTGCAAACCAGGCTTCCCCTAACAGATAAGGCAGCGGCACACGCTGCTCAATCCGCGTGCGGGTTAGCGCGACAATGCGCGCGCGCTCGCTTTCAAGCAGTTGGCTGTCGAGCACCTCAGAGCCGCTGCTGGCGGGCAAATGCAGCGCGCCCAGCACCAGCGCCACTGCCTCGTCCCAGGCGCTGTCGGTGCCGTGGCCAAAATAGAGAGGCCGTCCGTTGCAGCCGTGCTCAAGTGCGCTGGCGCACCAGCGCAACATATCGCGCAGCCGCGTTAGCGTGGCGATCAGCTCACTATCGGGCGCGGCGAGCGGGTCGAGAGGAGGAAGTAGCGGATAGACGGTAGCGCTGCTAGACGACATAACATTCAACGTAAAAAATAGATAATGCGCAAATTGTACCCTGCCGCCGTGCTCGACAACAGCCGTGATCGCAAGGCCAGCGGGGCTGGCCCTATCCCGCTATAGAGTGATGCCTTCACCTTTTCGTCGTCTATCAACCCGTTATACTGGGCGTGCTGCACAAGGAGATCGACGATGGCGAAGGATGATTCGGCCCCGCCCCACTCACATGCCACGCACAACGACAATGATCGCGACGATGATGAGGTATCGCTGTTTCGTCAGGCGCTGCATGACGCTGGCGTTGAGCGCATCAGTAAACGTCACCGTAATCGAGCCGAGCTGAAGCGCAACACTGCCTCGCTCGACAACAGCGCCGCCACCGCACGCCGCCGCGCCGCAGAGATCAACGAGCAGCAGTTGCACGCCCGGTCACGCACCAGCGACGGCCGTGTCGAACCGGTATCGCCATCGCAGTCGCTGCTGTTCGCCCTTGGCGATATCGATCAGCGCTTGATTGGGCGACTGAAACGCGGCGAGATCGAGTGGCAGGCGGGCCTTGATCTGCACGGCTATACGCTGGAAGAAGCGCGCCACCAAGTAGAGGAATTCCTGCACGATGCCGACGCCAAGCGGCTGCGCTGCGTGCTGATTGTGCACGGTAAAGCATGGTCGGCGCAGGCGGGCTATCCGATTATCAAAAGCCATGTGAATGCGTGGCTGCGCGAGTGGCCGCAGGTGCTGGCGTTCAGCTCGGCAACTTCCAGCGACGGCGGCACCGGCGCTGTGTACGTCTTGCTCAAGAAAGCACGTTAATCGCTTACTCTGATACCTCACCGATAATCGCGGCGGCCACTGCCGCTACCTGTGCTTTTTCCAGATGCAGATGGTGACCGCCTCCCAGCGCTATCCAGTTGAGCGATGGCACAACAGACGCTGCCTCTCGGGCCTGTTCGCCAAGAATTCCGTGACGCGCCGCCAGCACGCTCACCGGACAGCGCAGCGCGCGCAGCACCGCCAGGTTCTGCTCGTGAGTGAAGCGCAGCGGCGACGGACGATGCAGCGCAACGTCGCTACGCAACACCAATCCTGCCGCTTCTTCACGCAGGTTGCGTGCCACCACCGGCGCGATGGTATCGGCATCGACTGGCGTTACCGCACCCAACACCCGCGCATCGACGGCCTGCTCGAAGGAGCGATAAGGCCGCCGTGACGAGGCGTCGCGTCGTTTAGTCAGCAGCGCCTCGCGCAGTTGGGTAACCACATGATCGGAGGGCGTGGTCTGGCTGACTAAGCCATCGATCAGCAACAGCCGTTCGACACGTTCGGGCAGCGTAGCAGAGAGCAGCGTGGCAACAATGGCTCCCAGCGAATGGCCCAGGATAACCGCGCGCTCAAGCCCAAGATCATCAAGCGCGGCCACCACGTCTTCCAGGTAATCCCACAGCAGATAGCGCCCCGCTTCGCGCCAGCGCGAATGACCGTGGCCGCTCAATTCTACCGCCACCAGCTGCACGTCAAGCTGCTCGCACAAAAGCGGTGCCAGTCGCGAAAACGTTGCCGCGTTATCCAGCCAGCCGTGCAAACACACCCACACCGGCGCGTCGCGCCGCCCCCAGCGCAGTGCCGCCAGCCGGCCCTGCACCAACTGCTGCGGTGCGCCTTGCGCTGGCTTAGACGAATCCATAACGGTGATCTCCTTTTCCCTTGCTGCGCAGTTATCTATGATGAAAGGCCCCATTTTAGCCGTTCGCGTCGGCGAGCGCTTACCCAAAACGGATACCTGCCATGGCCGATCAACGTCAAGACGACGCCCCTTCCTCCCGCTCTGTTGGCCGTAGAACCCGAGCCCCAATCTTCATACTAGTGGTGGTGATTGCACTGATTGCTGCGTTCGTCATGCGCTAACGCCCCCGATGGGTACGATGAATTCACCGTCACTGTGGGCAAGCATGGGGCAAGCGCTTGATGTCACGCTGCCGGTATGCCTGCTGATTGCGCTGGGCGCGGTGCTGCGCTGGCGCGCCTTGATTGATGCCGCCTTTATTGCCACCGCCTCGAGGCTGGTATTCACCCTTAGCATGCCGGTGATGATCTTCTTCGACGTGCTGGCAATCCACCCAGATGCTGTCAATCCAGCGCTGTTGATTTACTTCGCGGTAGGAACCTTGGCATCCCTGGCGCTGGTGTGGCTGTGGGGCTGTTGGCGCGCCACCGCGGCGAATCGCGCCACCTTCATTCAGGGAGCCTTCCGCGGCAACGGTGCCGTGTTAGGACTGGCCTTCGCCACCGGCATGTATGGCCATTATGGGGTGAGTCTTGGTGCGCTTTTAATCGCGGTGCTGATTCCCCTGTATAACGGGCTGTCTGTGGTGGTGTTGTCCATATACAGCGGCCAGCGCCTCAATGTGCTGCGCATTGCCGGCAAGGTGCTGAGAAATCCGCTGATTATCGGGGTACTGGCCGCACTGCTATGGCGCTTGGCGGGCATTGGCATGCCGCGCTGGATCGCCAGTGCCGGCAACACGCTGGGCGACCTGACGCTGCCCTTGGCGCTGCTGTGCATCGGGGGTTCGCTGTCGCTGGCCGAACTGCGTAACAGCGGTAGAGAAACCATTGAAGCCACGCTGCTGAAGATTGTCATTCTGCCGCTGCTGCTTACCTTCGGCGGCTGGCTATACGGCTTTCGTCATGCTGAGCTGGGCATGCTGTTTCTCTATTTCGCCGCGCCTTCTGCCACCGCAGGGTTCGTGATGGCGAAAGCAATGGGCGGCAACGGCGAACTGGCGGCCAGCATTATTGCCTTCACTACCCTTGGTGCCATGCTAACGGTGAGCATCGGGCTCTCTATTCTGACACTGCTACCCGGCTAGCGATGGCGGGTAGGCGTAAACAAGGCTACCTGACTGGCGCAACCGCTGGCCCATACGTCGGCATCGAGCCCCACCAGCTGCGCGGTAGTAAACGGGCTGCCAAGGTGGCCGCGCCCTTCTACCAGCGCTCCGCTCAGTGACGCCACCAGCGGCATATGGCTGACCAGCAGCCAGTCACCATGCCACTGCTGCAAGGTCAGCCAGTCGATTAACGCATCGACACTGTGCTCAGGGGTAAGCTGCTCATTCTCCCGAAGCTGCGGCGGCGCATCGCCACCGTCACACTGCGTCAGCGTTTTTAGCACTTGAATGGCAGACTGTCTGGCGCGCCTGAAGGGGCTGTGAATGATTGTCAGCGGCTCTCCCGGCTGGCGCTGATCGCACAGCCAGCGAGCGCTGTCGCGCACCTGCTCCTCACCTGCCGCGGTCAGCGGTCGCTCAGCGTCGATAACGCCGCTGGCCGCTTCGCCATGACGCATAATCCATAGCCGCATCACGAGTCGGTGCTATCGTGCAGGTGCTGGTGAGCCTGACGCGTGTCTTCACGCGAAAGGGTAAATTCAACATCACTGGCGTGATCATTGCGCATCAATGACTGCGCCATTTGCGCGGCGGGCACTTGCTCAAACATCACCCGATACAAGCCTTCGAGCAACGGCATATAGACACCGCGCTGCTGTGCTTCGGCGTATATCAGGCGCACTGTGTTAACACCTTCCGCCACCTGCCCCAGTGATGCCACCGCCTGCTCGAGCGACAGCCCTTCGCCCAGCGCTCGCCCAACCCGGAAATTGCGCGACAGCGGCGATGAGCAGGTAACGATCAGATCACCCACCCCCGCCAGCCCCAGGAAGGTCAACGGATTGGCTCCTCGATCGACCGCAAAGCGGCTCATCTCGGCCAGCGCGCGGGTCATTAACATCGCCTTGGTGTTTTCCCCCAGCCCCATCGCCTGCGCCATACCGGCCGCGATGGCGTAGATATTCTTGAGGGTGCCGGCCAGCTCTACGCCATGGCGATCGCTGTTGGCATAAACGCGGAAATGGTCGCAGCTCAACACGTGCTGGGTAAGCGCGCGGGCGTGCTCATCTTCGCTGGCAATCACACTGGCGGTGAGTTGATATTGCGCGACTTCGGCGGCCAGGTTAGGGCCAGACAGCACCCCCACATGAGCGCTGGAGGTCTCCTCCATTAGCACATCGCTCATCAGGCACAGATGGCCCGCTTCGATGCCCTTGGTAGTACTGATCAGCACCGCTTCGTCGGGAATGAAAGGCGCCGCCTGACGCACCACCTCGCGGAACGCCTTGGAGGGAATCGCCACCAGCACCAGCGTGGCCTCTTCCAGCACCCATGCCATGTCAGTAGACGCCGCAACCTGTGAATGAATCGCGAAGTCAGGCAGGTAAAGATCGTTTACGTGGTTGCGATTTATGCGCTCAGCCAGCGCCGCGTCGCGCAGCCACTGGCGTACCTGAGCACCACCGCTAGCGGCTATGCTGGCAAGCGCCGTGCCGAAACTACCGCCTCCGATAACCGCCACCTTGGCCGGTGTCTCTTGCATTCCGTTACTCCTAAGCAAACTGCGTCATCACCCGGGGAATCCGCCGCGCCTATGCGCTTACGAAGAGCAGGATAACCGAACCGGCGCGCTGTTGCGGGCGGGCATGGCATATTCGTCCATTCCGGCGCGCGCGTTATAAGGGTCAGCCAATAGCTCACGCAGGCGTTTTAGCTCGCTGGCGTCGTTGTGCTGCTCAATCGCTTCGATGGCGCGCTGAGCCAGATGCGTGCGCAGCACATAAAGGGGGTTGACCTGATTCATCGCCTGCTGCCGCTGTTGGGCCGAGCGCGGCTCGTGTGCCAGCCGCGCCCGATAGCGCTCAGCCCATGCCAGCGCGGCTGCGCTTTGCCCCAGTGCGAGCGGCAATTTTTCGTCGGACGGATCACTCAGCTGCGCGAGCGAGCGAAAGGCGCAGTGATAATCCAGCCGCTGGTGGTACAGTAGTGAAAGAAAATCGCCCAGTAATTGCGTGTCTTCGGGCAGCTCCTCGATCAGTCCAAGGCGCGCGCGCATCCGCTCACCGAAGGCGTGATTAATGCGCTCGCCGTAGTTTTCCAGGACTTGCTGCACAGCCGCCTGCGCTGCATCTTCGCTGCCCAGTTCCTGCGCAATCTGCTGCAGCAGCGCAAACGCCAGCCGCGACAGATTCCACATCCCTATCGATGGCTGCTCTGAGTAGGCATAGCGCCCTTCGGCATCGGTGAGATTGGGCGTGAAGGCAGGATCAAACTGCTCCTGGAAGGCAAACGGGCCGAAGTCCAAGGCAATGCCTAAAATCGACATGTTATCGGTATTCATCACCCCATGCACAAA
Source organism: Carnimonas bestiolae (assembly GCF_051251145.1). Classification (NCBI taxonomy): domain Bacteria; kingdom Pseudomonadati; phylum Pseudomonadota; class Gammaproteobacteria; order Oceanospirillales; family Halomonadaceae; genus Carnimonas; species Carnimonas bestiolae. The sequence goes on from NZ_JBPCZK010000001.1 coordinate 418,239, forward strand.
CCCCATCGCCTGCCAGCCAGCAATCATCTCGGCGGTGCGTTCGGCACAGCGCTCGAACATTGCCAGCGTGGGCGACGGCGCTTCCAGCAGATCGGGCCAGTGCTGCGAGAGCACATGATCGACCAGCAGCGCCACGTCGCTATCGTGTTCAGAAAGCGCTAGCCATTCGAAGTGCCCGAAACGCACGTGGCTGGGGGCCACTCTCAGCAGCGTTGCTCCCGGCTCCCAGCGTTCGCGCGGTACTTGCTGCTGATTGACCGCTACCGCAAGCGCCCGAGTTGAAGGCAGCCCTAGTCCGGCGAAGGCTTCACTGACCAGATACTCGCGTACGCTCGAGCGCAGTACCGCGTTGCCATCGCCGTGCCGTGAGTACGGCGTGCGCCCGGCGCCTTTCAGGTGCAAGTCGAACGAGGCTCCGCTATCAGCGCGCCATTCGCCCAGCAGCAGGCCACGTCCATCGCCCAGCTCGGGGTTATAGATGCCAAACTGATGGCCAGTGTACTTTTGCGCCAACGGCTGCATGCCAGGCCATAGCGTCTCGCCGCCCAACAGCGCGCGCAGTTGAGCGTCGCTGATTTCTTGCTCTGACATAGTTAGAAGGCGTCGGCACTCGGGGCTAACATCCAATAATTGGGTACCGGGCTGCGCGGTGGGTTCGAGCAGGCTGAAGAAGTGCTGCGGCAGCCGTGCGAAGCGGTTGTCGAAGCGATTGGTCGAGGCGGGCTCGGTGGGCGTTTGGGGGCTATCAGGCGTCGCGGCCATGCCATTCTCTCCATAATCGAGCACAACTACCTTTTCAGCGCAGAAGTAAACGTTGATAATCGATAGTATTAAGCTTCGCTACTAACTTTAAGCTTAACAATAGCTTAGATATACCGTGCATCACGCGCAGCGGTCACCTTAAGACGTGACCGAGGGAGAGGCAAGCAAGGCATTTGGCTCCTATATAGGAGTAGCGTGAGCAGCGCTTTCTAGGCAAAGCGTCTCACCATTACCAGCCACCTTGCAGAGCGATCGTCGACAGCATCGCCACTGCCCTGCTCGCACGCTGTTTAATTGATTTCACCAATGAGGGCCCATACGCCATGAGAATACTACTGGTAGAAGATGATCCGCTGCTGGGCGACGGCGTTGAAACAGCGCTGAAAAACAACGGCTACCAGGTTGATTGGGTACAAGATGGCGAAAGTGCCCTGCAAGCGCTCGACGGCAATGCGTTTTCGGCGGTGCTGCTTGATTTAACGCTGCCTGGCATCGATGGCATGACGGTGTTGGCACACATTCGTGAGAATGAGTCGATGCCGGTGGTCATTCTGACCGCCCGAGACGCGGTGAACGATCGCGTGGCAGGGCTCGATGCTGGCGCTGATGACTACATTCTCAAGCCGTTTGAGCTCGATGAAATGCTGGCCCGCCTACGCATGGTGATTCGACGTTCGATCGGCCGGGCCTCACAAGTGCTCGCCATCAACAAACTGACCATCGACGAATCGCGTCACGAAGTGCGCTGGGACAACGAGCTGGTTAAATTGGGACGCCGCGAATACGCCTTGCTGTTGGAGCTTGCCAACCACGCAGGCGACGTACTCACCCGCCCGCACCTCGAAAATCTGCTGTATGGCTGCGACGAAGAAGTCGAATCCAACGCCCTCGAAGTGCATATCCACCACCTGCGTAAAAAGCTGTCGCCAGAGCTGATCGTAACCCTGCGCGGCATTGGTTACCGTCTCGAGGATAAAGAGGACCTTGGCTAGTGCCTAGGCGCCAGTCGAACAGCACCACCACGGTGCCAACGATACGCTCGATCCGACGCTATCTGACGCGCACCGTGCTGCTGATTCTGCTGGCGACCTCGGCGGTATCGCTACTGGTTGCCTATGTGCTGTTTCGCGCGGAGGTGAAGCAGGTTCACGATGACGAACTGCGCATGGTAAGCGCCGTGGTTACTGGTGTGGTGGATTCAGGCACGTCGCGTCAGCAGCTTGGCAAGGTGGCGCACCAGCTCATGCCGCTCAATAGCAGCAGTGCGTCACTGGCGCAGTATATCGAAGAGGAACTGCTGCCACGCCATAAGCACAACATGCCGCTCTCGCCCGCCGCACGCTATCGTGAATCCGCGCTCGCGGTGGGCTTCTGGAGCAACGACGGCAAGATCGGCATTTTCAGTCCGGTATGGGAAGGCAGCCCAGCCTTCGAGAAGCCGCGCCGCGAGGGCTTCACTGACCTTACCCACAATAACAAGAGCTGGCGCGTCTACAGCCATTATGACCACGACAGTCAACTGTGGATTGCGGTGGGTATCAGAGGCAGCGTTCAAGAAGCGCTGTCGCGCAATACGGTGCTGATTAACTGGCTGCTTGACGCCATTGCGGTGATTATCGCGGGGCTTTTCGTATTCGGCATTATCCAACGCGCCATGCAGCCCATCGATGAGCTATCGACGCAGCTGTCACGCCGTGATGATCAGGACCTGACGCCGGTTAACGGTGAGATTCCGGAAGAGCTGCATGAGTTGAAGAGCTCGATCAACGACTTCATGGCGCGTCTCGACAATGCACTGCAGCGCGAGCGCCGTTTTACCGGTGACGCAGCGCACGAGCTGCGCACGCCGCTCGCGGCGCTCAAGATTCATCTCGACAATATTCGCTCGGGAGATCGTGAAAGCGCGAGCCATTCGTTGGAGAAGGTCAATCAGGGGATCGATCGCTTGCAGCGCGTGATCGCCCAGTTGCTAACGCTGGCACGTGTTGATAGCCAGCCCGTGCAACAGCTGACGCGCATCAACCTCTACACGGTGGCGGCACAAATGGCGGGTGAAATGCTGCCACTGGCCGAGCGTCATCAGCACGAATTGAGCGTTACCGGGCTTGATCGGCTCGATATCTACGCTGATCCTACCGAAGTGGGCGTACTGTTGAGAAACCTGATCGACAATGCGCTTCGCTACACCTGCTCCGGCAGCACGGTGGAAGTGCATCTTGCCTACGACGACCAGCAGCGTCCTACGGTGGCGGTATTGGACAACGGTGAAGGCATCGATCCACAGCTGATCGACAAGGTGACGGAGCGCTTCCGGCGCGGTGCCTCGCCACGCGACTCGGGCAGCGGCCTGGGCCTGTCAATTGTTGAAGCACTGCTGAAACGCCAGCACGCTGAACTCAGCCTCAAAAATCGTCCCGAGGGCGGCCTCGAAGCACGCGTTACCTGGCTAACCACTAAACCGCAATAGCGGCAGCGCACTTACCCACGCAAGCGGTCAGGTTTTAGGCGGCTCTACACGGTTGGCGGTTGGCGGTTGGCGGTTGGCGGTTGGCGGTTGGCGGTTGGCGGTTGGCGGTTGGCGGTTGGCAAAAGACTATTGCGTCACTCTTCTTTCAAATAAAACAACGCCCCCGCCGGGTTACCCGCGGGGGCGTTGCTACAACAGCCGAACGAGTGCGGAACGCTTAGCGCATCAGCAAGGCGTTCAGCTTTTTGACGTACGCAGCCGGATCATCCAGATGCCCGCCTTCAGCGATAATTGCTTGATCGAGCAGTACGCTAGCGAAGCCCTCGAACTCGTCGTCTTGCAGCGAGTCGAGGCGATTGATCAGCGGATGCTCGGGGTTGATCTCGAGAATCGGCTTGCTTTCAGGCACTGCCTGCCCTGCCGCTTCCATCAGCTTGCGCAGCTGTTGGCCCATGTCATTGGCGTCGAGCACCACGCAGGCGGGAGAATCCGTCAGGCGATGGGTAACGCGCACATCACTGACCCGCTCGCCCAAACCTTCCTTAAGACGACCGACCAGCCCTTCTCTAGCCTTGGCGCTCTCTTCCTGCGCTTTTTTCTCTTCTTCGTCTTCCACCGCGCCAAGATCAAGATCGCCCTTGGCGACATCGACCAGCGATTTACCGTCGAACTCGTTGAGGTGCGTTGTCAGCCACTCGTCGATGCGGTCGCTCAGCAGTAGCACCTCGATGCCTTTCTTGCGGAAGATTTCGAGATGCGGGCTGTTGCGCGCCGCGTTAAAGCTTTCGGACACCAGGTAGTAAATCTTGTCCTGGCCTTCCTTCATGCGCTCAACGTAGTCAGACAGCGCCACGTTTTGCACGGCGCTATCGGTATGCGTTGAAGAGAAGCGCAGCAGCGCCGCAATTTTCTCGCGGTTGCTGGCATCTTCCGCCGGACCTTCCTTGAGTACCGAGCCGAACTCGTTCCAGAACGTCTGATACTTGTCGCTGTCCTTCGCCAGCTTCTTGAGCATATCGAGCACGCGCTTGGTCAGCGCACTCTTAAGCTTATCGACCTGCGGATCCTTCTGCAGCAGCTCACGCGATACGTTGAGCGACAGCGCATTGGTGTCGACAACCCCTTTAATGAAGCGCAGGTAGAGCGGCAAGAACTGTTCGGCGTCGTCCATGATAAACACACGCTGCACATACAGCTTGAGGCCACGCACGCCTTCGCGCTGGTACAGATCGAACGGTGCACGACCGGGCACGTACAGCAGGCTGGTGTATTCCAGCTTGCCTTCCACCTTGTTGTGGCTCCAGATCAGCGGATCGGAGAAGTCGCTAGCGATGTGCTTGTAGAACTCGTTGTACTCGTCGTCAGAAACCTCGCTCTTGGAGCGGGTCCACAGCGCTTGCGCCTGGTTAACGGTTTCCCACGTTTCGGTGGTGGTCTTCTCGCCCTGCTCGTCTTCGGCTTCTTCGACCTTCTTCATCTGTACCGGCAGATCTATATGATCCGAGTAGGTGCGAATCAGCGAACGCAGGCGATGCTCGTTGGCAAATTCCTCGGCATCCTGGCGCAGCGACAGGGTGATCTCGGTGCCGTGACGCTCAAGCTCGATGGGCTCGATAGTGAAATCGCCCTCGCCCTGCGACACCCACTCGATGCCCTCGGAGGCAGGGGTACCCGCCATGCGCGTACGCACCCGCACGTTGTCCGCAACAATAAAGGCAGAGTAGAAACCCACACCGAACTGCCCAATCAGGTTGGCATCCTTCTGCTGCTCGCCCGACAGCTGCTGCAGGAATTCCGCCGTGCCCGACTTGGCAATGGTGCCGAGGTTATTGATAACGTCGTCACGGCTCATGCCGATGCCGTTGTCGCGAACAATCACCGTATTCGCCGTATCGTCGAACTCGATCTGTACCTTCAGCTCGCTATCGCCTTCGTACAAACCGTCGTCTTCCAGCGCCCGATAGCGCAGCTTGTCGCAGGCGTCAGCAGCGTTTGAAATCAGCTCGCGCAGAAAGATTTCACGGTTCGAATACAGCGAATGGATCATCAAATGCAGAAGCTGTTTGACTTCCGTCTTGAATCCAAGCGTTTCCTTGTGCGCCGAAGTGGCTTGGGACTCTTGTTGCGTCATTGCTTTCTTTCCTGAATAACAGTGAAGGTCTAGGAATCACCCTGGCGGGTGAGAAATCGTCGCACGCTTATTAGCTGTGAGCGCGCTTCCAGGCCCGGTACCCATCGAGCTCTTCGTCGAGTTTCGCGAGTACCCAGCCGGTAATGAACAGATCGTCGAGCTGTCCCCAGAACGGAATGAAATCGGGCACGATATCAAACGGGAAGAAGATATAGACAACCGCTACTATTAGCAGTAGCGCCGCTTTCTTGGGAAAAGGGCGGTAGTCACCACGAATATAGTCGTGCATCATCGGGACAAGCGTTCGCAGCGATTTAGCAATTCGCAAGAGAACATTGCCACGTCCAGTAACAAGACCAAACAGATTGAATTTTTTACGTTTCATCGACTGTCTCCGTCGCGGGCGCTCACCGGCCCAGAACCTTGCATCGAGAACTACACGTCCATATCACACATGAAGCCTTTAAAGTGTGGACGGTCGCTAAAAAATTCAAGTCGAGATGGTCGGCTCGCTAAAAGGAGTACCTGTGACAGTATCCGCATCAGTTGTCAGCCCATCCGCCTTCGTTAACACCGCGCGCAGGCCTCGCCGCACCTTGCTGGCTGCCGCCATTTCAGTCGCGCTGCTTGCCCCGCTCGGCAGTCCACAGCTGGCTCACGCAGATACCGGCGATGCTGCCATCGAGCAAGCGCTCAATAGCGCTCGTCAGGGCAATTGGGTGAATGCCAATTCGGCGGTGTCGAATCACGTACTTGGCAGTTATATCCAGTATCACCAACTGCGCAATCAGCTTCCTGACACCCCGGCCGCTTCGATCAAACGGTTTATCAACGCCAACAGCGATTCACCGCTGTCTGAATGGCTACGCAATTTCGCCCAGCGTGCCTACGGCAAGGCGGGTAACGACGACGCCTTATTGGCGATCAGCGATGGCGTACCCAATGCCACCGAAAACCAGTGTTACTACTATCGTGCCCTGTTGCCCCGTGACCCGCAGCGCGCCGCCGCCGGCGGTCGCGAGCTGTGGCAAGTCGGAAAATCCCAGCCCAACGCCTGCGACCCACTGTTCGAGGCACTGCGCAGCCGCGGCGAGATTACCCCCAGCAACGATTGGGCGCGCCTAACGCTGGCCTGGCAAAGTGGCAACGGCGCCCTGGTTAGCTATGTACGCAAGCTGATTGACGAGCCGAGCTGGCAGAGCGCGCTGGCCACCTTTGACCGGGTGTACGCCGATCCTGCGGCGGTCACCACTGTGCCTGCACGCTTGGGGCCCGACCCTCATGCCGCTGGCCGCTTGATTACCGCCGCCTTCCACTCGCTCAGTCGCAGCAATCCGCGCGTAGCGCTGAGCGCGTGGCGCCAGTTATCGAACAGCCAAGCGCTCGATAACGAGCAGCGCCTCACCATCCAGCACGACATCGCCTTCAACTCGATGCTTAAAGAGGTGAGCGACAACCGTAGCTGGGTAGATCAAACGCTGCCGCAGTTGAACGACGACACGCTCTACGAGCTGCGCATTCGCACCGCGCTGGCCGAGCGAGATTGGCGCGGTGTTTACCGGATGGTGCCGCAGATGCCGGCTGAAGTACGCCGTAATCCGCGTTGGCAGTATTGGTTGGGGCGTGCTGCAGAGCAGATCGGTGAGCGTGCCACTGCCACCAACGCTTACCGCGCTGCGGCCAAGGAACGTGATTTCTGGGGCTTTGCTGCCGCGGATCACATTCATGCGTCGTATTCGATGAATGACAACTCTCATCCGGTGTCGCCTGCCCGTATTAACCAGATCGCAGCACTGCCAGCGGTGCAGCGCGTCGCGGCGCTTTACCGTATCGACGAGCCGGGGCTTGCCTACAGCGAGTGGGTCTACACGCTGCAGCGTGCCGACCACGCCAAGCGTGAAGCAATGGCCGCTTATGCCATCAAGCAGCACTGGTATGGTCTGGCCGTGCAGGGGTCGATTACCGCCAAGGCACTGGATTCGCTGGCATGGCGTTTCCCCGCGGCCTACCTGAGTCAGTTCCAGCGCTGGGGCAAAGCCAATGGCACCGACCCCTACCTGCTGATGGGCATCGCGCGGCGCGAAAGCGCCTTCAATCCAGGCGCGCAGTCGCCCGCCGGTGCGCGCGGTCTGATGCAGCTGATGCCGGGCACTGCTCGCCACGTCAGTCGCGTCGATGGAATCCCCTATGCGGGCGTTACTAGCCTTGAGGATCCAAGCACCAATATTCGTTTTGGCGCCAGCTACATCACCTCTATGCTTGAGCGCTATGGCGGCAATCGAATCGCCGCCGCCGCTGCCTATAATGCAGGCCCGGGACGCGTGGATCGGTGGCTGGCCGACAGCAATCAGCCGTTTGATCTGTTTGTCGAAAGCATTCCGTTCCGCGAAACACGCAACTATGTGATTGCGGTGCTGAACTACCGGGCGGTGTTCGAAAGCATCGCCAAAGGCTCCAGCGACGGCGTTAGCATGCTGTCACCTGCCGAGCGCAACGGCACTTACGGGCCCGGTATGCTTACTCGCTAAGCCATCTTGCGCAGCCGCTGCCTTGAGTCGCGGCTGCGCCCTTACCTTCTTGCTGGCGTATAAAAAGAAGCCCGCCGATGCGTTTACAGCATCGGCGGGCTTCTTCTTTTCGCTCAATGTGGCGCTAATGCTGCCTTGTGCAGCATTGGGCGGTGCTAGCTTGCAGACTTGCCATAGCGATTGCGCACGTTCTGCATCGAAATCTGGTCGTTGAGGGTCCAGTAATCGAACAGCACGCCAAGCAAAAATACGCCGCCCGTTAGCAGGTAAATAATACCGCTGATCCATTTCCCCATATACATACGGTGCAGGCCGAATACTCCAGTGAAGGTAAGCAACAGCCAAGCAGCGGAGTAATTGGTACGACCGGGTCTAAAGCGAATATCGGCGCGCTTGTTCATGCGTGGGATCAGGAAGATATCGATAATCCACCCCACCAGAAACAACCCGAAGGTAAAAAACCACAGCGTGCCGGTAACCGGCTTTCCGTAGTAGAAACGGTGGGATCCAGTAAACCCGAAAATCCACAGCAGATAGCCCATCAAAACGCTGTGGGTGGGGTTAAGCGCTGCGCGTTGCACCATTGTCATTCCTGTTATCTGTTTGAAAAAATTGGCTGGCTTACTTGGTCAGCAGAGCACCTGAACCATGGACCATTAACACGATGCCCAGGTTCCCTCGATGGGCTACAGACGCCGCTCCATGGTTAACAGCCCCTGAACACGTGCATCGCTGCCGGTGACGTCAAATCCGGCTCGCTGATACAGGTGACGCGCCGGGTTTTCGGCGAATACTCGCAAACGTGCGCGTCGGGCTCCCACACTGCGCGAGAACGATAGCCACGCATTGAGTATAGCGGCCCCACGCCCTTGGCCACGCACCTGCTCGTCGAGATGCAACTCACGCAGATTGGCGTACACCTCATCCGTTTGCCACGCGATGATACCGCTGCGCCGCCCGGCATGCTCGAGTATCAGTGCTTCGTAGTCACGCCAATAGCTAGCAAACATCGCCCCGCTGAAGCGCATCTGCCGCCGCGCCCAGTAAGGCGTCATGGTGTGCTCCACGAGCTGACGCGCGTATACGGCATCCTCGTCGCCATTGGCTCCACGCCACTCTGGCGGCAGAGAATGGCCACGTAACGAGGCGTCGAATTTGGCCACATGCGTTGGTTGCATCACCCTGCCTAGCTGTTGTTATCCGAACGAGAGAGCGATACCTGCGCATCGCTATTTATTCACCATGCCACGCCGGCCACGGCTCTGGTCGGCGGCATACCGTAGCTTGATCATGCCTACCGCCCCACACGGGCCGCCTTCCCTATTATCCGGTGAGGTCAAGATACGCTGCGTACGGCCGAAATGGAATCTACGAGAGATCCCAACCGGGTGGTGGCGAACATGTCATGCACCCCAACCATTGCCCCTTGGGAGACCTCGACGAGATTGAGCCATGAGCGCTCGATGCCCATTACCAGCACAAAGGACAGATCACTGATGGCAACCGGAACAGTCAAATGGTTTAACACCAGCAAAGGCTACGGGTTTATCGCCCCGGACGACGGCGGCGAAGACCTGTTCGCCCATTACTCGGACATCCAGAAAGAAGGCTTCAAATCGCTGCGAGAAGGACAAAAGGTCAGTTACGACCCTACGCAGGGAAAAAAGGGCCTGCAAGCGATCAATATTAGCCTCCCTTTACAAAAATAGCGCGTTCCCCCTCAATTTCCCTGCATAGCTTCAGCCAGATACCAGATTCCTTAAGCCACAATAAAAAACAAACGCCGGACTCAGCGATTGCTAAGTCCGGCGTTTTTGTTGATGGCAACGGTTGTTTACTTAGCTTGACGCTATAAGCATTAAAGGTGCGGCATCGCGTGTAGCATCGGTGCCAGGTACTGCTGAATGACCCACCACAGCCCTCCCACCACGCTACCCAGCAGTGAAAGCAAACCCACCAACGCCCAGCCTGCTACCTGGCCCTTCGTCACCATATTTGTTTTGATATGTTTAACGTCGATTTCGACTTCTTTGAGACGGTCTCGGGCGTCCCCCAGCGTGCCTTCCATCTTGAAAACCCGCGCCAGCACCAAAGGCTTCATCACTTTCTGGCTGATTCAACAGCGCTGGCGAGGTTCAATGGTCATCGAAAAAATTCTAGGCAGTCAGAGTTCAATTCCTCCAAAGAGTTGAGCCCCAACAGACCCAACACTCGATCTATCTCGTCATTCAGGATATCGATTACTCGCTGGACGCCGGCCTGACCGCCAGCAGCAACTCCATAAGAAGTCGCGCGACCCAGTGCAACAGCGTGCGCTCCTAGCGCTATGGCTTTCACAATATCGCTACCGCGCCGAAAGCCACCGTCAACTAACAGAGGAATACGACCATTCAATGCCTTCACAATATCAGGCAAAACCTCAATGGGAGATAAAGTGCCATCCAGCTGTCGCCCACCGTGGTTGGACAGGATTACGCCATCAACACCATGATCGGCCGCCATCAGCACGTCATCCTTGTTCATCAATCCTTTGATGATCAGTTTGTGCGACCACCTCTCACGCAACCAGGCGACATCATGCCATGACAGAGTGGGGTCGAGCTGAGAGGCCAAAGCCTGAGCTGCCCCCCTGACATCATCCTTGCCTGGAGGCAGCAAGTCGCCCAGATTAGCAAAGCGTGGAACACCATTGGGCCACAATACGTCCTTTATCCAGCGTGGATGAAGAACTGCATCCAGCATATTGGGCAGGGTCAACTTCATTGGTTCGCGGTAGCAGCGCACGTCCCATTCGCGCTTGCCGTGTACCGGGTTGTCGACGGTAAACACTAAGGTATCTACCCGTGTCTTTAACAGACGCTCCACCAGAGCTTCCACAAATTCACGATTGCGATACAGATACACCTGCATCCATACCCGAGCATCAGTATTGGCACAAATATCCTCGATAGACACAGTCGAGACGTTACTGAGCACAAATGGAATACCTGCCTGGCTTGCTGCCTTGGCTATGGCAAGGTCGCCCTGATGCGATAACAGCCCGCTGAACCCTGTAGGCCCAATAAGGAATGGTGAAGCACTTTTCTGCCCTAAAATGGTCGTGCCTATGTGGCGTTGTGATATATCGACCAACGATCTGGGCTTGAATCCAATATCAGAAAAGACACTGCGATTACGTTTAAGCGTTATCTCATCCTCTGCTCCGCCATCGAGAAACTCAAAACAGAAGTTGGGTACACGACGCTTGGCTGCTGAACGCATTTCATCAACACTGAGCACCCTATCAAGATGACTACCGTTATAGAGTGATCGCTGCACAATAAATCTCGCCTGGAAAATAGGGACAAAAATTCCAATACATCAATCGAATACCTTAATAGGCTTGTTGAAATTGATCATTAGAGAACTTACCAAATACAGCGCAGCAGCAACCACGAAGATCATCATGGCGGCATAGTAACTGTCTGTAGCGGCTACCAGATAACCAATCACAATAGGAACGATCGCTGAGGTCATGTTACTGGCAAAGTTCATGGTGCCAAGGATGGTCCCAGCAACACGCTGAGCCCCTAACAGTGATGGAACGGACCAATACACACTGCACCAGCGCAACGGGAAGATGGCGATACCCAATAGGATAATCACTGCAGTGGAGCTTTCCACATTGGCCGCAAGATAAATACCCACCCCAGCCGTAATCGCTGACACCGCGAGGAACAGATGGAAAACGCGATTGTTGCTGTACCCTCGCCCACGCAACCAATCAATCATGTAGCCACCGCTAATCTGGCCGAGGAAACACAGCAGGAAGATGATCGCCATCGCTGACCCCATACTCGAAATATCCATGTGACGCTGTTTGGTCAGGTAAAAAGGCAACCAAGTCATCAGTCCATAGAAGACGGTACTGTAGGAACACCATCCGAGAATCAAGGCGGTAACATTGCGCTGACGCAAATAGCCAAAACCATTACGAATTCTGAAATGCGGTTTTGCTGTTTCTGGCTCCTGAGAAGAAGCAATGAATTCTCGCTCTTCGTCATTTACCCCCGAGTGCTCGCTAGGATCATTACGGATATACCACCAAGCAAGCCCGCCGACCAAAACCGTCAATGCCCCCGCTATCACGAAGGCCATGCGCCAGTCCCCAAACAACGCAATCAAGGCGGAAATCCCCGCGGCACCAAATGCGGTACCCAAGGGCGCTCCGCCATCCAGCAACATGGACCCACGAGCACGCTCGTTGGGATGAAGCCAGACCCCCATCAGTTTTGCGCCTGCCGGCATGATCGGCGACTCGGTAATCCCCAACGCAACACGCGCGGCGAACAGCGAGTATGTTCCCGTACAAAGGGCGACAGACGCCTGAGCAATTCCCCAACCGACGGTCGCGCAGGCGATAATGGTACGCTCCCTGAAACGGTCTGCCAGTATGCCTGAGGGAATCTGCATTAATGCATAAGCCCAGAAGAACCCGCTTTGAATGACTCCGATCACCTGAGCTTCATTGATCTGAAATTCACGGGCAATATCCGGCAGCGCAATCGAGAGTGAAACTCGGTCAAAATAATTGATCGTCCCCAGCAACAGCATGATCAGGAAAACGGTCCAGCGCACATGCGTGCGTCCGGGCTTACGGGGATCGCCGAAGGTGTTGTTCGCCATCTCAGGCACCGGCCCAGCAGTGTCATGCTGTGTCATTATGTATACTCCCACGCCACCGGCGATGATAATTTCCGGATAGTTTTGGTCCTTGCAATCAAGGAGTTGAGAAAACAACGTGATTGGGTAGCCAGAACTTCCGATAACTCATGATGCTATTCTCGAACCGGCAAGGCTAACCCAAATCTGGTATCGTTCCCAATTGCCGCCTTATAGCCTAGCACTCCAGCCCAGCAGCCACCGTCTACTCTTTCGTCACCCTGCTGGTATGTTCACCGCCAATATCGACCGTGGCAAAACACGCCCAAACAACGCAGCGTTTCTTCCACCTTGAACATTATCCGCGTTGCTCAAGATAGCTTATTTCACGCCCTCCGTTAGCACCCGACGTCACTATTTGCAAAATGATACGCCGAGCGTCGGGCCGCGGGGTTACATTGTCAAACACCTAAGGCACCACTTCGAAGAAATCAGCGAAGCGCTGCATATCGGCTTGTAGCGTTTCGATAGATGATTCGATAAAGCGCACTGTCTGACGTGCGGGCACCTGTGCCAAGCGGCCGCGATCGAGCGGGTGTAGCCAGCCCAGCAGCGGATAGCCGCCCATGGTTTGGCAGTCGGACATCAGTACGATGGGATGACCGCTGGGAGGAATCTGGATCGCGCCGGGGGTAATCCCCAGCGATAGCGTGCGCGTAGGGATACGCTGTAGCGGAGCTGTGTGGCTCAGCCTTACGCCCATGCGATCGGTGTCGGGGGAAACCTGCCAGCAGGCGTCGAAGAACTTTGCTCGCTCGGCTTCATCGAAGCGCTCGGCATCACCGCCGAGCAGCACGCGCAGGGTCGGCGTGACTGAGTAATCGGTGCGTTGCTGCCACGGCGCACAGGCGCCGCAGACAAAGGCGCTGGCATCTGCAACACAGGGCAGCAGATCACCGCGCTGTAGCGAGCGCCCATCGCCATGCAGCCCGCCGACACCGTTGCGTTGGTGGGTAGCAACTGCGCCCAACACAGGATCGATCACGAAGCCGCCCTGCACCGCAATATAAGCACGCTGACCGCTGGCGGCGAAGCCCAGGCTGAGTACCTGACCTGCCCGCATTAGAAAGCGCGACCAGCCGCCGACGTCACGACCATCAAGGTAGGCGGGAATGGCCGCTCCGGCGATTGCCAGCCAGGTATCCTGAGCCGCCCTCAGCTGTAGGCCCCCCAGTGCGACCTCGATTAACGGAGTGCCCATGCGATTGCGCACCAGTCGATTAGCCCAGGCCGCTGCATAGGGGTCCATCACGCCGCTGCGCGACACACCATAGCGCAGCGTACCGATGCGCCCGAAATCCTGTAGCTGCGAAAGCATGCCGGGCTTGAGAATTTCCAGCTGTCCCAGCGTAGTGCCCTCTGCTGCCACTCCCGAGGTATCACTACTCATGACTCGCTCCCTCTAAGCCGTCGTCCGCTGCATGAGCATGCTCGGGGAGCCACTGCCAATGGCCTGACAGCGCGATAAATTGCTGCTCATCAATAGGCACGAAACCGACGCTATCGCCCACCCTGAAACGCCCCGGCGGTGTGCGCGCCACGTCATACAGCTTCAGCGGACAGCGCCCCAGCAGATGCCAGCCAGCCGGTGAAGCGTTGGGATAGATGCAGGTCTGGCCTTCGGTGATCGCTACGCTCCCCCATGGCACCTCGGTGCGTGGCGTTTCCCGACGCGGCAGCATCAACCGCTCATCAAGCCCGCCCATATAGGCAAATCCAGGAGCGAAACCGACCGCGCCAACAAAGTACTCAGCGCTGGCGTGCGCTTCGATCACTTCGGCAACGCTTAGCCCGCTAACGTTGGCCAGCATCGCCAAATCCTCACCGCAGTACCACACCGGCATCAGATGATGGCGGCTAGCGCCACATGGTGCCTCGCCCGCTTCAGCGTCGAGCTGCCACTGCTCGATCAGCGGAGACAAACGCGCCATCAGCTGACGAAAGTCGGCACGATATGCATCATAGTGAATCAGCAAGGTATCCCAGCTCGGCACCATATCCAGCACCAGGTCGCCCAGCGATGCCTCAATCCGATGGGCACACGCCACTATTCGGGCACTCAACGAAGCCCCGGAGGCAGCTTCGAACGAGATCAGCAGCGCATCAACGCCCGCCGCCTCGATGCGCACTGGCATTGCCTGAGTCACACGGCCTCCAGCGCACTGCGCAATTCGCTTAACACCTGCAGGGATTGCGGATTGTCGCCATGTACGCAGAGCGTGTCGGCGGCCAATTGCAGCGGCTGGCCGTCGATGTCAGGAAACGCCTCACCGCGTGCAATCGCCAGCGCCTGATCGATGATGCGCTGCGGCTCATGATGCACCGACGCTGACCGCGTTCGCGGTGACAGCGTGCCATCGCTCAGATAGGCGCGATCAGCGAAGGCTTCGAACAGCAGCGGCACCCCCGCCGCATCCGCAGCCTGCTGCACCGCACTACGCTCCTTGACCGCCAGCGTCATCAGCGCCAATCCCTCACGATAGCGACGGCAGGCCTCAAGCGCGGCGCGGAACATGCTCGGCTCGCTGTATACCGCGTGATAGAGCGCCCCGTGCGGCTTCACGTAGCTCACTTGAGTGCCGTTGGCACGACAGAAGGCATCCAGCGCACCGATCTGATACAGCATCAGATCGGTCACTTCTGCTTCCGACAACGCCATCGCACGTCGGCCAAAGCCTTGCAGATCGGGGTAGGAAGGATGTGCACCAATGCTAACGCCCGCTCGTGCCGCTTGCGCCGTCACTTGGGACATCACACTGAAATCACCGGCGTGAAAGCCGCAGGCCAGGTTGGCTTGATCGATCAGCGGAAGCACGGCAGCAGGGTCGCCCAGCGACCAGTTACCAAAGCTCTCGCCCATATCGCAATTAAGCAGTAGTCGCGCCATAGCGGAATTCCTTGTCAGTGAAAGCATGTGGGATAAGCCAATACGCAGCGCCTGTGGAAGCGGCACTGCTAACGCCGGCAAGGCGCGTTACCGTGCGACGCAAGGCGTCACACATGATAATGGCTATCCGGTACATCGGTGATAAACATATGGCCGGGAGCATGAGTAATGGCAAAGGGTACCTTCGAGGCCATCAGCGCCGCTTGAGGCGTGACACCACACGCCCAAAACACCGGAATTTCACCTTCATTGATAGTAACCGCGTCACCAAAGTCGGGCTGCAAAAGATCGCTGATGCCCAACTCATCGGGTGCACCAATGTGCACCGGAGCACCGTGAACGGAGGGATAGCGAGCGGTAATTCTGACCGCGTCGGCAATTCGCTGCGGCGCCATCGGGCGCATCGATACCACCATCTCGCCCTGCAAGCGCCCGCCACCGCGACACGCCCGCTGGGTGCGGTACATGGGCACATTGCTGCCCGCCGAGATATGGCGAACATCGATGCCCTCCTCGAGCAGCGCAGTTTCGAAGGTAAAACTACAGCCAATCAGAAAGCTCACCATGTCGGGATACTCTGCATAAGCATCGCGCGCATCGCTTACCTCGGCCACGCGCTCACCGTTGCGCCACACATGATAAGCAGGAAGGTCGCTGCGAATATCAGCGCCTTCGGCCAGCGCAGTGGTGAAGACACCCGGCTCGGTTACATCGAGCAGCGGGCAGGCTTGCGAGTTACGCTGGGCATAGAGCAAGAAGTCGTAGGCCCAGTCATAAGGAAGCGCAATCAGATTGGCCTGCGCGAAGCCTGGCGCAATGCCCGCAGTGGGCTGCCGCCACCCCGCCCGAATACGCTGCCGAGCTTGCTGCGCAAGCGCTATTTGATCGATGGTTGCCATACCGAATTGCCTTGTGTTGCTCAAGTGACCACAGAGAAACCGGATTGACCGGCAACCCTGCGCTACGCGTTACTCAGGAGCGCAAAAATAGGCCCTACCGAGTCAATCGCCATGTACCACGACAGCGCACACACCAATGCGCCCGCTATCAGCAGCCACTGCGGATAGCGATAACCGTGCATCAGATCAGCACGCCGCCATCCCACATATAAAAACAGCGTCAGCCCTAACGGCAGAATCAGCCCGTTGAAGCCCCCGGCAAATATCAGTAGCGCAGCGGGAGGCTTACCCAACAGTAGAAACACCGCCAGACTAATCACAATAAAGCCCACCGTTGCCATGTTGCGGCGGCGCTCGGTAATGCCCTTGGCGAATACCGTGACGAAACTGATCGAGGTATAGGCAGCCCCCATCACGCTGGTAATACCTGCGGCCCACATGATCAATCCGAAACCGCGCAACCCGAACTCGCCCAGCGCCACCTGAAACGCTTGTGCGGCAGGATTCGCTCCCTGCCCCGACACATCGATGGTCACTCCGCTGGCGACCACGCCAAGAATCGCCAGGAACAGGATGTAGCGCATGATGCCGGTCACCAATACGCCATTGAATGCCGCCTTGGACACTTCACCGATATGGGCCTTGCCAACGGTGCCGTGGTCAAGCAAGCGATGCGCGCCCGCATAGGTGATATAGCCGCCGACCGAGCCGCCCACGATAGTAGTAATCGAGGTGAAGTCGAGCGCATCGGGCAGCACCGTTTGGCGCAGAGCATCGCCCACCAGCGGGTGCGACGCGAAGGCGACAATCAGCGTTAGCGCAATCATCAGCGTTCCCAGCACGATCATGATCCGGTCAACGGCCACCCCAGCACGACGCGACAGGAAAATGCCGATCGCGATCAGCGCGCTGATCGCGCCCCCTACCAGCGGCGGTAGCCCAAGTAGCGCATTCAGCCCCAGCCCCGCGCCGGCAATGTTGCCGACGTTGAACACTACCCCGCCGAAGATCACCAGCAGCGCCAATACGTAGCCACTGCCCGGAATCGCGAGATTGGCGACTTCGGAAGCACGCATACCGGTCAGCGTAACGATACGCCAGACATTCAGCTGCACCACGAAGTCGATGACAATGCAGGCCAGAATGCCAAACGCAAAGGTAGCGCCCAGAGTGGCAGTGAAGGTGGCGGTTTGGGTGATAAATCCCGGGCCTATCGCTGAGGTCGCCATCAAAAAAATGGCGGCCACCAGCGACGAGCGCCGCTCTTTGGCAAAGGTTGCAGGAGATGAGGGCACCGCTGGCTTCCCATAACGTGGCTTGAAGATTGCTACCAAACGCGTGGCAGCCTGATAGGCAATCACTACGCAAGGGGTATGCCAGTGATGAATAAATCGCGTGCTGTTGTAGGTTTATATCGAATTATTGTTCAACAATGACATAGGATCTTTGATCAATTGCATCAACATGATGCAGGATGAAGGAGATGGCGCACCTCTATCGCGCATTGCCCTGATCGTCAGGATAAGCTGCTACGCTGCATCCATAGGCTCAACGCTTTAGCCCGCCAAGGTAATTACCCCGGCGTCGTGCTGACCAACAATAAGGTGTGATAACCATGCGCGATCCCGCTGCCAGTCTTGGCAACACGACTGCCGCCACGCTTCGTCAATGGATCGTGGAAGGCCGCCTGCTGCCCGGCCAGCATTTGTCGGAAAAACAGCTGGCCGAGCAGCTGGAGATATCACGTAATACCCTGCGAGAAGCATTTCGCCTGCTTACCCAGCAGAGCCTGCTCACTCACATTCCCTACGCGGGCGTTATGGTGGCGCGACCTGATCTGGCGGCGATCATCGACATCTATCGGGTCAGGCGGCTTATCGAGCGCCAGGCAGTAGCGGAGGCCTCCCCTCATCACCCCGCCATCGAGCGCATGGAGCAGGCGGTGGGGCAAGCGCGTTACGCACGCGACGCGCATGATTGGCTTGCGGTGGGCAGTGCCAACATCGACTTCCATCGCGCGCTGGTCAGCCTGACAGACAGTCCACGCATTGAAGCCATGTACGCCGACCTGAGTGCAGAACTGCGGCTGGCATTTGGGCTGGTCAATGATCCTGCCCGCATTCACGCCCCTTACATTGAGAGCAACAGCGACATTGTTGCGTTGCTCAGGCAGGGCAACAATCAACAGGCCGTGGCGCGGCTCGAAGCTTATCTACTGAAGTCCGAGCGCAGCTTGCTTGCGGTGTACAACGGCTAACCCAGTGAGCAGTCAGGTTTGGCGCACACGCCTCAAAACCAGAACACCCCGAAGGCTGGAGATATCCAATCTTCGGGGTGTTCCGTATGCGGGGTAATGACCCCGCTACCGCACAGCGCTTACTGCTGAGGCTGATCGGTCTGTCCGCCTTCCAGCGTGCCCGACTGCGGGTCACTTTCAGGCGAGT
Organism: Carnimonas bestiolae; assembly: GCF_051251145.1. Lineage (NCBI taxonomy): Bacteria > Pseudomonadati > Pseudomonadota > Gammaproteobacteria > Oceanospirillales > Halomonadaceae > Carnimonas > Carnimonas bestiolae. The sequence goes on from NZ_JBPCZK010000001.1 coordinate 437,058, forward strand.
GATCGATATCGCGGCTTGATTCATCAGGAGGCAGGCCCTGGCTCGACAGGTCATCGTGGGAATCGCTATCGCCATCGTCGCTGTCCTGCATATCGGCCTGACTGCTGTCGTCGCCAGTCGCTGGCGAATCAGCCTGCTGCTGAGACGAGGCAGCATTATTGGCACCGGTATCGGGGGGCGTATCGTCGTCCGACTGGCTGCAGCCTGCCGCACCCAGCAATGCCACCATCGACGCCGCCGCCATTACCATTAAGCTGATACGTTTCACTCTATATTCTCCCGGCTTGGAAAGCTGTCGAGGGCTTGCTGGCCCTGCGATCAACAATTGCGCTACTGCGTTATTTTGAGACACCGCGACGCGCTTGCAGTTCAGTGGCAGCGACGCTCTATTTTGATACCACGATGTGTAAAGCGACCGCCACGATCAAATCTTAAGAAATACTTCAATTCAACTGAACTAATGCAGCACTAACGCCTAAAGCGCCGCTTGGTTCAGCGCTACTCTTCCTCAGCGTCGTCTGAGGCAACCGACGTTTCGACGCGATTTTTCAGCATTTTGCTGTCAGCGGGCACGACGACATCAATGGCCCCTTGGGCTATTTCGAAGCGCCCTTGCTTCACTTCACGCATCTCGCCGTCGAGCGTGACCGGCAGCGCCGTTTCACACTCCAGCTCGATCCACGGTGTGCGGAAGTAGCGCACCAGATCGTTGTCGGGGGACAGATGCTCAAGCTGTCGCAGCAGCCGCGGTACATCACGAATCCTGAAATCGTTGATTACCAGTACGTCAAGCAGGCCGTCATCGATGTAGGCTTTGGCGGTAAGCTCCTGCGCACCGCCCGCCTGGCGACCGTTACCAATCGCGATCACCACCATATCGGCGCTGTCTTCGAAATCGGGCATGCGCAGCCGCCCCGAGTAGGGCGAAAAGCTGAGAATTCGCGCCGCCCCCACCAGCGAATAGGCACCGCCGCCCAGCATGCGCTTCAGCATCGGCGGCGTACTGGCGGTTACCGAGGCACCGAAACCGCCTGATACCACGTTGATAAACCAGGTATCGCCAATCTTGCCCAGATCAATCGGAATGGCTTCTTCACGCACCGCAAAGGCAAAGGCGTCGGTGGGAGAAGGAGGAATACCGGCAGCGCGCGCGAAGTCGTTGGCCGTGCCCAGCGGGATAATGCCAAGCGACGGGCGATACTCTTCTGGAAGCTTCATCAGGGCATTGGCCGCACCGTGCACGGTGCCGTCGCCGCCGCCCACGATCACGCGCTCAACGCCGTTGGCGCTGGCCTGATAAATGAAATCTTCGATGTCGCTACCTTCCCAGGTAACGCGCACATCGACGCCAATCCCCTGCTTACGAAGGCGATTCACCATTTTGCGCAAGCGCGGCTGGTCCGACGACTTACCGTTAAGAATCAATCGAATGCTGCTGCTCAAGTGCGCTCCTTAATCACCAGCTGCACAGGTCACGAATACTGAGCAGATTATCTTTTTTCGCCAGTAACCAACATAGCAAACGCGTAAAATCCGTTGCATTTTGGTAATGTAAACCAATAAATTAACTTTGAGTTGACAGGATAACACCCCTATCGCGACACTAGCGCCCGAAAAAATGGCGCCGTCCCGTGATGGATCGCATCAGAAGCAGGCCGCCCAGTCGCTATTGGCTGGCCGCCTCACTGCTTCGCTAGCCATTCCCATAACGCCCCGTAACAAAGGCGACCTGCTGATGACCGAGATACGCCACGACTGGCACCGCGGCGAAATAGAAGCGCTGCTGACCCGCCCCTTCCACGATCTTTTATATGAAGCGCAATCCGTGCATCGCGCTCATTTCGACCCCAACGCCATCCAGGTATCGACGCTGCTATCGATCAAGACCGGCGCCTGCCCTGAAGACTGCAAGTACTGTCCGCAGTCGGGCCACTACAACACCTCGCTGGAACGCCAAAAGTTGTTACAGGTCGAGAAGGTGCTGGAAGAAGCACGCGCTGCCAAAGCGATCGGCGCGACCCGCTTTTGCATGGGCGCGGCCTGGAAACATCCCAGCGCCAAGGACATGCCCTACGTGATCGAAATGGTCAAAGGGGTGCGCGCCATGGGGCTGGAAACCTGCATGACGCTAGGACGTCTCAATCCGCAGCAGGCCAACGACCTTGCCGAGGCGGGGCTGGATTACTACAACCATAATCTCGACACCTCGCCGGAGTACTACTCCAGCATCATTACCACCCGCACCTACGCCGAGCGCCTCGAAACGCTGGGGCACGTGCGCGATGCCGGCATGAAAATCTGCGCCGGGGGCATTTTGGGCATGGGCGAATCGGTCAACGACCGCGCTGGTTTGCTTCAACAGCTCGCCAATCTTCCGGTTCACCCGGAAAGCGTGCCGATCAATATGCTGGTCAGAGTCAAAGGCACGCCGCTTGAAAACGTCGATGACCTCGACCCGTTGGAATTCGTTCGCACCGTTGCTACTGCCCGCATCCTGATGCCGCATTCGCGCGTTAGGCTGGCCGCCGGTCGCGAGCAGATGAGCGATGAATTGCAGGCGATGACCTTCTTCGCCGGCGCCAATTCGATCTTCTATGGTCAGCGCCTGCTCACCACGCCTAACCCTGAGTCCGATCACGACCATCTTCTGTTCAAGCGGCTGGGCATGCACCCCGAGCAGCGTGAAGAATTTGATGACAGCACCCTCGATGCGGCCATTCATGAAAACCTGCATAGCCAGCGCGTAAGTGAGCTAGCGGTCGATGCAGCGGCCCACTAACCGATGACAGCGCTGGAACACTGGCTTACGCCGAAGCTTACCGAGAGAAAGCTACAGCAGCGCTACCGCCAGCGCTGGCAGCATCAGCCTGGCGTAGTCGACTTTGCCGGCAACGATTACCTTGGCTTCAGTCAGCACCCTGCCGTTACACGCGCGGCCTCACAGGCGCTTGAGCAGTTTGGTAGCAGTGCTGCGGCATCGCCGCTGGTGGGAGGCTACTGCGCCATCCATCAACGTCTCGAAGAACGCGTGGCGGCGTGGCTGGGGCGCGAACGAGCGCTGCTGTTTCCCAGTGGCTTTCAGGCCAATCTGGCGGTGCTTGATGCGCTTTGCACGCGCAGCGATTACTGCCTGCACGACCGCCTCAACCATGCGTCGCTGTTGGATGGCACGCGCTTAAGCGGCGCTCGACTCAGGCGCTATGCGCATCTTGACAGCGAAGACCTTGAGCAGCATCTGCAGCGTCTGGATGCCGAGCGGGGGCGGCGTTTTATCGTCAGCGACGGCATTTTCAGCATGGATGGCGATATTGCGCCGCTTGGACAGCTTAGTGCGCTGGCCGCCCAATACGACGCCACGCTGATTGTCGATGACGCTCACGGCGTCGGTGTAATGGGCAGCAGCGGCGCTGGCGTTTGCGAAGGAACGAGCCGCCAACAAGCCGAAGTGGTGATCGGCACCTTCAGCAAGGCGTTAGGTAGCCAAGGGGCCTTCGTGGCAGGAAGCGAGACATTGATCGAAGGGCTGATTCAGTTGGCACGGCCCTATATCTATTCGACCGGGCTAGCACCGATGGCCGCCGCGGCCGCCGATCAGGCCGTACAGCTTGCGATAAAGGCCCCCGAGCACCGTGAGCGCCTGCATCACCATATCGCGCTGTTTCAGCGCTTGGCGCGCGCTGCCGGGCTTACGCTATTACCCAGCGTAACGCCCATCCAGGGGCTGGTGATGGGGAACGAACCCTCGACCATGGCGTTGGGACAGCAGCTGCTTGAAGACGGCCTGCGAGTGGGCGCGATTCGCCCGCCGACGGTACCAACCGGCAGCAGCCGGCTGCGCATTACGCTATCCGCACGTCACCGCCCCGCTGATATTCAGCGTTTGGTGGAGCGCTTGGCGCGGCATTGCGACAGCGCTCGTGTGAGCGGATTTTCCCTGTCATGACCGCTCCCCGTCTGATATTGATCACCGGCTGGGGCTTTCGCGCAACAGCGCTGGCACCCTTGAAAGCCTGCCTGGTACAGCGGTGGCCCGAACTCGACGCGCAGCTGGAAGCACTTCCCGCACTCACCACTAACAACGTTGATGACTGGTGTGAGGCGCTGGAGCAGCGCATTGATGAAAATGACGATGCACAGGGCCGACCGCTGTGGATCGCCGGCTGGTCGCTGGGCGGCATGCTGGCAAGCCGCTTGGTCGAGCGCATGCCGCAGCGTTTTGCGGGGCTCATCACCCTCGCCAGCAACGCCCGCTTCAGCGCCTGTAACGAGTGGCCGCAGGCGCTGGACGCGCCGATATTCGACGATTTTTGTGCGCGCTTTCAGCACAAGCCGAAGGCTACCCGCCAACGGTTCGCACTACTGTGCAGCCAGGGCTCGGAGCAGCGTTCGCTCATCAGCACGCTGCGCACTCATCTTAGCGACGAGTCAGATGCGGTGGGAGAAGCTGGCCTGCAATTGCTGGCGCAGCTCGATAATCGCGCCGTGCTGGCGACGCTGGTACGGCCGCAATTGCATCTTTTTGCCGAGCGCGACGCGCTGGTGCCGGTCAGCGCCGCAGCGGCGTTTGGTGGCCTCGGTAATACCCGCCTCGATACCGAGATCCTCGCAGGCAGCCACGCCTTCCCCATCGAAGCACCCGAGCCGCTGGCGGCGCGGATCGCTGCCTTCATACAGCACCCCAAGAGGCACTCATGAGTTCGCCCGCTTACCCTCTAGATAAAGCGCGGATTGCCGACTGTTTTGGCAGTGCCGCCGACAGCTACGACGCCGCTGCCGTGCTACAGCGTCAGACCGGCCAGGCGTTATTGGACAATCTGCACGAAGTAGCGCCGCACGCCTTTAATGACCAGGCGCGCTGCGGCGACATTGGCTGCGGCACCGGCTTTATGCTGGAGCAGCTAGCGCGCGCAGGCATTGCCGAATCTCAGTTGTTCGGCATCGACCTTGCCCCGCGCATGCTTGCTAGCGCACGTCGACGGCTGCCCGCGGCCCATTGGCTGTGCGGCGATGCTGAACAACTACCGCTCGCCTCCCAACGCTTGGAGCTATGTGTCTCCAATCTCGCGGTTCAGTGGCTGGCACGGCTCGACGGTTTTCTCGCCGAAGCCAAGCGCGTGCTACGCCCCGACGGCTGGCTGGCATTTACGACCCTCGGCGATGACACCTTCAGCGAATTCACACGCCTGTGCCGTGCAGCGGGCCTTGATTCGCCGGTCAATCGCTTTACCGATCGATCGACCTTGCGTGATGCGATTATTCGCAGCGGCTTCGCCGTGCGTAGCTGTCAGCGCCGCGATTTCCGCTATTACTACCCCGATGCGTTAACCCTACTGCGTAACCTCAAAACGTTGGGCGCGCACTATCACCCGCGCCAAGCCACGCCCCAGCGGATGCCGCTAAAGCACCTCGAGGCGCTTGCCGCACAGAGCTTTCCCAACGGTGTTCCTGCGCGCTACGACACTTGGCTGATTATTCTTCAACACGTTAACTGACCATGACCCAGCAGCGTTTCTTTATCACCGGCACCGATACCGATGCCGGCAAAACCCTGATCAGCTGTGCCCTGCTGCATGCAGCCCGACAGCGCGGACTCACCACCGCAGCCGGCAAGCCGGTCGCCTCCGGCTCACATTCAACTGCCGAAGGGCTGCGCAACAGCGACGCTTTGGCGCTGCAAGCCGAGTGCCAGCCCACGTTAGCCTATTCGCGCATCAATCCCATCGCGCTGTCTCCTGCTATCGCCCCCCATATTGCCGCCGCTGAAGCAGGCATTGCCCTCAGCGTGGCAGCACTAGCGGCCCCAATGCGCCAATTGCTCGATGACGCACCCGCCGACTTCACCTTGATCGAAGGGGCCGGCGGCTGGCGCGTTCCACTGAACGAGCGCGAAACACTTGCCGATCTTGCGCGCACCTTACAGCTAGAAGTGGTGCTAGTGGTGGGTGTGAAGCTGGGGGCCATCAACCATGCCCGGCTAACGCTGGAAGCGATTGAGCGCGATGGTCTGAAGGTAGCCGGCTGGGTGGCCAACCTGGTCGATGCCAAAACCGCGCAGGCTGCCCAAGACAACCGCCTGAACGAAAACCTCGACACCCTACGCCAGTGGTTGCCAGCCCCCTGCCTTGGCGTGGTGCCACATCTCAGCTGCGCCAGCGCCGCTGCTGCCGCTACCTATCTTGATCTCACCCCGCTACTGGCAAGGAGTGCTGCCGATGACTAACGCCTCGCTCAACGAACACTGGAAGCAGCGCGATCTTCGCGCGGTATGGCACCCCTGCACCCAAATGAAGGATCACGAGACGCTACCGATGATTCCGGTCAAGCGCGGTCAGGGAGTATGGCTGGAAGACTTCGACGGTCAGCGCTATCTCGATGCGGTGAGCTCGTGGTGGGTCAACGTGCTCGGTCACGCGAACCCGACCATCAATCAGCGTATGAAGGAACAGCTCGACCAACTTGAGCACGTCATTCTATCGGGCTTCACCCATCAGCCGGTGATTGAGCTATCGGAACGCTTGATCGAGCTGACGCCGGCGGGCCTGGGCCACTGCTTCTATGCCGATAGCGGATCGGCGGCGATTGAGATTGCACTGAAAATGAGCTTCCACTACTGGAAGAACATTGGCCGCCCCGAGAAGAAGCGTTTCCTTACCCTGACCAACGGTTATCACGGAGAAACCCTCGGCGCGCTGTCGGTCAGCGACGTGGGGCTTTATACCGACACCTACCGTGCGCTGATGCTGGATGTGATCAAGGTGCCCGCCCCCGATTGCTTCGGGCTGCCCCGCGATGAGTGGGACGCTCACGCCGATGCGATGTTTGAGCATATGGAGCGCGCGCTTGAGCAGCACGCCGATGAGTTGGCGGCGGTCATTCTCGAGCCGCTGATTCAGTGCGCTGGCGGGATGCGCATGTACCCGCCCAGCTACCTGAAGAAGCTGCGTGATGCCTGCAATCGCCACAACGTGCAGCTGATATTCGATGAAATTGCCGTTGGCTTTGGTCGCACCGGAACCCTCTTTGCCGCCGAGCAGGCAGGCGTTAGTCCCGACTTCCTGTGCCTGTCGAAAGCCTTGACCGGCGGCTATCTGCCGCTGTCAGTGGTACTGACCACCGACCAGGTGTACGCCGCTTTCTACGATGATTACCAAAGCCTCAAGGCGTTTTTGCATTCGCATAGCTATACCGGTAATGCGCTCGCCTGCAGTGCCGCGCTGGCCACGCTGGACGTGTTCCGTGATCAGCAGATTATCGAACGCAACCACGCCAAGAGTGCCGCCATGGCCCGCGCCGCCGAGCCGCTGCGCGATCATCCGCATGTCGGCGATGTGCGCCAGACCGGCATGGTCGTTGCCATCGAGCTGGTGGCTAACAAGCAGCCGCTTACGCCCTATCCATGGCAACAGCGCCTCAATACCAAGGTGTATCAGCACGCCTATCAGCGCGGCGTGCTGCTGCGTCCGCTCGCCAACGTGATCTACTGGATGCCACCTTATGTGATTAGTGAGCCGGAAATCGCACTGCTGGGCGACGTTACTGCAGAATGCATCGATGTCGCGACACGCGCTTAGCGGTTGCAAGGTGAGCTCAAGCTAACAGCCCTTTTGGCTTCAGCACGCCTACCTCTCTGCGCAGCTGCCGCTGGCGAGACTAGCGCTGCCACCACCCACTGTTTGGCGCTGGCGTAGCCCCCAAGGTGACCGCGCGCCTGCCGCTACCGAGGGCGGCGGTTCGTGACGGGTATCGCGGCAGCGCTGGTGACACAGCAGCGCGGCGTTGCAACGGCTAGGCAACCGTGGTTGCTGTCAGCTATTCTCGCCATACTATCGCGCCAAGCCCCTACGCCTTTTGTTTCACTGGAAGTCTTACCTCTTATGCACCACGCATCACCCTCTCCGATAATACTGGGCGCCATGTTGACCGGTTCGGGCGCGCCAGACGATGAACGTGCATGGCTTGACGACCAGGAACCGGTGGATGCGTCGATCAATCCTGAGTGGTATAGCAAGATAGCCCAGCAGCTCGATGGCGCGGGTGTCTCTTTCCTGTTTATTGCTGATGCAGTATTCGCCGACCCAGACGGCCCGCCCCACTACCTGTCGCGCTTCGAGCCGCTATCGCTGCTGAGCTTCCTCGCCGCACAAACGCGGCGCATTGGACTAGTGGGCACCTTCTCTACTTCTTATAACGAACCTTACAATCTGGCTCGCCAACTGATGAGTCTCGATCATCTGTCGCGCGGGCGCTGCGGATGGAATCTGGTTACGTCGCTGGGGGATCGCGCGGCGCGCAACTTTGGCCTTGATAGCCAGCGCGACCATCGCACTCGCTACGCCCGGGCAGAAGAGTTTGTCAGCGTCGTGCGCGGACTGTGGCACAGCTATGCGCCGGATGCCTTACCGCGCGACCGACGCAGCGGCCGCTACATCGATAAAGAGAAAATTACTGCGCTCAACCACCACGGCGACTTTTTTACGGTGGCCGGCCCGCTCAATATCGAACCCTCCTGTCAGCGCGAGCCGGTCATCTTTCAGGCCGGGCAATCGACCCACGGTCAGCAGTTGGCAGCGCGCAGTGCAGATGTCGTATTTGGCATGCAAACCGATATCGATGCCGCGCTGGCCTATCGCGCTTCGCTGGCGCACTACCAGCAGCAAGCAGGCGTTGAACGCCGAGCACCGCTGCTGTTGATGAAGCTGATCCTGCATATCACCAGCGACGATGTTAGCCCTGAGCAGGCCTTTACCGACTATGCCACGCAGCACCGCGTGCTCGATGAACTGCGCGATCGCGTTGCACGAGCCATCCAGCGCTCGCTAGCAGCACCGGAGGCCGATCTTAGTCCCATCTCGGATGCCGATATCGCCAACGCTCATGCCAATGAAGGCACCTGGCTTTACGAACCGCTGCGTGCCTGTCAGCAGCGCAGCGTTAGCATGGGCGAAGCACTCCATCAGCTATTCCGCCTCAAGGCACTGGTGTTCGCCGGCAGCGCCTCGCACATTGCCGAGCAAATGCACGCGTGGCAGCGCAGCGGTGCCGCCGATGGCTTCATCATCCAAATCAGCAGTCAGCGCGGGGCCCGCGACCTCGCTGAACGGTTGCTGCCCGAACTGCGCCGCCGCGGCCTTTTCCCCTCCTTCAGCGACCAGCCATGCACCTTGCGTCAGACGCTCGCTTTGGCGGAACCTCAACTTCACCACTAGCACCGAGCAGGGGGCCAGGGGGGACAGCAGGATGCATCAGCTGTCTCATGCCGCGCCCCTTCTATCATCGATCGCGCTAGCGCATTGGTTCTCATCAACTATAAATACAATTTAACCCCTTCCTAAGAAGCCTTGAATAGATACTGAACCTTTGGGCGCCTATGATAGAGGGACTAAGAAAACCCTCTACATGCGGGCAAAGACCGGTGAAGCACCTTTTTTAAAAGCACCGGAACGCATAAGCAGATTCTTTTTCATACCTTTTATTTCTACGATGGCATCGCTAGCATGCTTCCCGCGCTGTAGAGAAGAACACGATGAGGATTTCCAATGTCGAATGGGCCGCTGCTCGACACCAATAGTCCGCTAACCGCTGAGCAGGCCGAACGGCTGAATCAGGCACTAGCGGGGCTCGACGCCCACCAGATGACCTGGTTGGCAGGTTATTTGAGCGCGCTTGCTGCCGGTGGTGCAGTCGCGAGCGCACCTGCTGCTGGCGCTGCTGCGGGTGCTGCAGCCCCTGCGGTGGACTTCACGCTGACCGTACTGTTTGGCTCGCAAACCGGTAACGCCGAGCGCGTGGCTGAGCAAGCGGCCGAGGCTGCCAAAGCGCGTGGCTTCACTACGCGGCTTTTGGATATGGCCGATGTCAGCAAGAAGGATTTCAAAGAGCCCGGCCACTACCTGATTGTGGTAAGCACTCAGGGCGAAGGCGAGCCGCCCGATACCGCCGAAGGTTTCTACGAGCTGCTCGATGGCCGCAAGGCACCGAAGCTCGATGGCAGCCACTTCGCGGTACTAGGGCTGGGTGATTCCAGCTACGAATTCTTCTGCGAGATGGGCAAGCGCACCGACAAACGTTTTGCTGATCTGGGCGCTCAGCGCATTCATGATCGCGTCGATGCCGATGTCGATTACGACGACACTGCCGAGCAGTTTATCGAGACCGCGCTCAATGCCTTCGATACGCTCAAGGGCGAAAGCGCACCCGCCGCCGGCAGTGCGCCGCTGACGGCCGCCGGTAGTGCCGCTGCACCGGCCAGCGCTTGGTCGCGCAAGAATCCTTTCCAGGCAGAAGTACTCGAATCGATTCAGCTTAACGGTCGCGGCTCCGCCAAGGAGACCCACCATATCGAGCTGTCGCTGGAAGGTTCGGGGCTTAGCTACCAACCGGGCGACGCCTTGGGCATCGTGCCGCAGAATGACCCCAGCTATGTCGACGAAATGATCGACGTACTCGAATTCAGCGCTGACCACGATCTTGGCGACGGTCGCCTGCTGCGCAGCGCGCTGCTGCAAGAGCTGGAAGTCACCACGCTAACGCGGCCGCTGGTCAAGCACTGGGCTGAGCTGACCGATTCAGCCGAGCTGAAGCGATTGCTCGAGGAAGACAACCGCGAAGAGCTGAAGCAGTGGCTGTACGGCCGTCAGATCATCGACGTGCTGCGCGACTATCCCATTAAAGGGCTGAGTCCGCAGGACTTCGTTGGCGCACTGCGCAAGCTGCCGCCGCGGCTCTATTCGATTGCCTCTTCGCTGGATGCCAACCCCGACGAAGTGCATCTGACGGTGGGAATCGTGCGCTATGAAGCTCACGGCCGCGCACGCGGAGGCGTTACCAGCACCTGGCTGTCCGATCGTGTGAAGCCGGGCGACAGCATTCCGATCTATATCGATCACAACAAGAACTTCAAGCTGCCGGAAGATGGCGATACTCCCATCATCATGGTCGGCCCCGGCACCGGTATTGCCCCCTTCCGCGCCTTCCTGCAACAGCGCGATGAAGACGGTGCCGCCGGCGACAACTGGCTGCTGTTTGGCGACCAGCATTTCAACACCGACTTCCTGTATCAGTCCGAGTGGCTGAAGATGCGCGAACAAGGGCTGCTGACGCGCCTCGATGTCGCCTTCTCGCGCGATCAAGCCGACAAGGTGTATGTACAGGATCGTCTGCGCGAGCACGGCCAGGAGGTCTTCGAATGGCTGTCGCGTGGCGCGCACTTTTATGTCTGCGGTGATGGCGACCGCATGGCAAGCGATGTCCACGCCACCCTGATGGAGATCGCTCACACCCACGGCGGCATGGACGAAGAAGCCGCTGCCGCCTGGCTGCGCGAACTGCAGCAGTCCAAACGCTACCAGCGGGACGTATACTAATGACCGATATCATTACCAAGCTTCGCGACGAGGATTTGACCACCTACGCCGCTAACGAGAAGCTGAAGGTAGACAGTGACTATCTCCGTGGCCACCTGCAAGAAGACATGGCCGACAACGTGACTGGCGCGGTGCGCGAAGCCGATACGCAGCTGACCAAGTTTCACGGCTTCTACATGCAGGACGACCGTGACGTGCGCAGCGAGCGTCGTCAGCAGAAGCTCGAGCCGCTCTACTCGTTCATGGTGCGCTGCCGCATTCCCGGCGGTCGCCTGAGCGCAGCGCAGTGGCGCACGATTGATGACGTTGCCACCCACTACGCCAACAACACGCTGCGTATTACCACGCGCCAAACCCTGCAGTATCACGGCGTGTTCAAGCGCAACCTGCGCCAGCACCTGAAATCGATCAACGAGGTGATGGTCGACACTATCGCTGCATGCGGCGACGTCAACCGTAACGTCACCTCCACCGCCAACCCTAATCGCTCACGCCTGCATCATGAGCTTTACGAGTTGGCGGCGCATATTAGTGATCATCTACTGCCACGTACCCGCGCCTATCACGAGATTTTCCTCGGTGAAGAGCGCGTGCACGGCGGCCCGGGTGAAGTGGTCGAGCCGCTTTACACGCAGCACTACCTGCCGCGTAAGTTCAAGGTCGGGCTGGCGCTGCCGCCGCATAACGAAGTCGATGTGCACATTAACGACCTCGCCTTTATTGCAATTGTCGAAGATGGCGAGATCATCGGTGCCAATGTGGCAGTAGGCGGCGGTATGGGCTCGACCCACGGCGAGCCGGAAACCTACCCGCGTATCGCCACCGTGCTTGGCTATGTCAGTAAGGATAAGCTGATCGATGTCGCCGAGAAGGTGCTGATGGTGCAGCGCGACAACGGCGATCGCCACAACCGCAAGCACGCGCGACTCAAGTACACCGTCGATACCATGGGCGTCGATGGCTTCAAGCAAGCACTCGAAAGCTACCTCGGCTATGCGCTGGAAGAGCAACGTCCATACCACTTTGAAGATACCGGCGACACCCTGGGCTGGTATCAGGGCGAAGATGATCTGTGGCACTACGGACTGTTTGTCGAAAACGGCCGCATCAAGGATTACCCCGACAACTCCCCAATTCATGCCGGCATGCATATCAAAAGCGGGCTACGCGCCATTGCTGAAAGTTTCGACGGCGATATCGTGATGAGCTGCAACCAGAACATCATCATCAGCAATGTGCCGGAGCAGCACAAAGCCACCATCGATGCGCTGCTGGCCAAGTACCGCATGGAGAAAAACATCACGCCGCTGCGTCAGCACTCGATTGCGTGCGTGGCCTTCCCCACCTGCGGGCTGGCGATGGCAGAAAGCGAACGCTACCTGCCCACACTGCTCGACAAGATCGATGCCGTGATGCGTGACGCCGGGCTTGCCGACACTCCCATCGTGCTGCGCATGACCGGTTGCCCCAACGGCTGCGGCCGCCCATTCATGGCCGAAATCGGCTTTGTCGGCAAGGCCATTGGGCGCTACAACCTCTATCTGGGCGGTAATTTCGAAGGCACGCGGCTGAACAAGATGTACCGCGAGAACATCGACGAAGAGACGATCCTCAAGGAGCTCACGCCGTTGCTCTATCGCTACGCGGAAGAGCGCAACGAAGGCGAACACTTCGGTGATTTCGTGATTCGCGCCGGTGTTATCAAGGCCACTGTTAACGGCCTCGATTTTCACGATCAGTAAGCCACTGCGGATATAACCGAAAGCAGGAAGCCCGGCCGCTTGTACAGCAGCCGGGCTTTCTTATGACTTTGCTAACAGCGTGAGCCGCGCACTCGGCACCGCCACTGCCGCCAGGCACTACACCAGTACGATCTGATCGCTATTCAGGCTATCAGCAGAAATGCCCACCAAATCAACGCTGCTGTCGTCAAAGGTCAGCGTCACGCGGTCGTCCTGCGCATCGACGAAGTCGCTATAGCTCGCGCCATTGATACCAGGAATATTCTGGAACACCAGCGTGTCCGACGCATCGAGGCCATAGATCATGTCGTGACCGAAATCACCATCAAACAAGAAGGTGTTGGTGCCGCCCTGACTGTAAAAGGCTTCGTCACCGCTACCCGAAATAATCGTCGAGCCGCCGTCACTAGCGCTGACGATGGTATCGCTACCATCGCTGCCAAAGCCCCATTGATCATCGGCCAGCAGCACCGGATCGCCGGTATTTGCTTCGGCATCCACGCTCGACGTGTACGATAAATTGTCATAAGCGTCGTTTTGCGCAACCAACTGAGTGTCGCTGACCGAATAGCTAACGTTGTTGGACGATAGGCCGAACAAACCGCTGGCTTCCTGACCCGAAACGGTCGAGATATCGCTCGCAGTAATCAAATCGCCGTCTTGCTGCTTTAGATAAAGAACGTCGTGGTGAAAAACGGTTTGGATATCGTTAAGGCTGCCGTCCACCATCAGGGTGTTGTCGCCGCCATCCCCTGCTATCACCGCATAGCCGCCGCTCACGCTAAAGGTATCGTCGCCGCTGAAACCTTCCATGTAGGCATTGCTGCCATTATTACGCAGCAGATCATCGCCCTCGCTGCCCAATAGAAACACGCTGCCTTCACGCTCTTTGTGCCCCATATTGCGATCTTCGACCCAGGTATCAGCGCGCGTCTCATCCGACAGGTTAGACATCACGATAGTGCTGTCCTGCTGCGTTAGCGGATAAAACTGCGACGCAAGCACATGCCGAACCCCTGACTGATACTGTTGCGAGTTATGCGCCGCCCACGCACTTGGATTAGAGATTGATTCATTAAGCGGCATCGATAGCTCACTTGCGTAGTAATCGTTGAAATTGATCAGATTGTTGGTGCCATTGTTGAGCGTGAAATCCATGGCGAGCGGAGAGTTGCGATCCAGCGAGTACGGTAGTGAGATGTCGTTGTCGGGCAATACGTGGAAAACGGGATCGTTCTCGAATCCGATGTTGAACACCTTGTCGTCTTGGGTGGGAGATGCAAACGCGACGTAGTCTGAATCGGCGTAAAAGCCGCCCCAGGTATCGTCACTCACCGAGGCCATGCTGTTCACCCCCATGCCGCCAAGACTGTGGCCGGTGACCAGCACATCGCTGCCACTCAGACCATTCGCTTGTGCAAACTCGGCCACGCGACTGAATAATTCTCCAAACGCGCGCGGCGCATACTGCTGCCATACATCGTCGGGCAGCGCCGCTGACAGATCGTTAAACACGTCGCCGACCGTGTTAATGATGCCGTTACTAGAGGGGGATTGAGTACCGCGAAACGCCAAGGCGATATCGGTCAAGTTGTCATTATCGTCGTATTTGCCCAGCACCTGTACATGAGCCGTCTGATAACCAATCAATTCACCACTGAAGGCGCCGGTGCCATCGACACTGCCCTGATAATTGAGCGCCTCAGCACCAATTTGACGCCAGCCGCGCTGCTCTACCTCGCTGGCTACCGGCACTCTCGCGTCGGTGGCAGGATAGGCATAGTTGGATAACAGCGCCGCATCGAGCGCATTGGGAGTACCGCGATCGTCATTCTTCTGATGTGAAAAAACACCCACTGAACTTCTCCATTATTATAACCGCCGTGAATAGCACGATGCGCCGATGGCGCTCTGTTCAGCGTGTGTATGTGCGTCACGCCGACGATGAGTATTGTTGAACGACACCAGGAGTAAAGTTCCACCTGTCGCTTGTCACTGTGGCAAACCATCGCTACGCCAAGCGCAGCACCTTGGCGCGTTCGATAGGCTGCGCTGGCGACATCAAAACGCGCTAGTTAAGCATGGGAATATGACGAAACGTTGTCCGAGCGACGGGTATTCGGCCGATATATTTAACTGAAGATTAAGCAGCGCACCGTGATGGCCTTTTCTTGGCGAGGTACCGCGACGATTGCTCGCCGTTAGCATTATCGCCTAATGCCCATGCTAGCCTTGGCGCTTCTATGGCTATTAATAGCGCGCACAAAAATGGGCACCCCGTTGTGCGAGGTGCCCATACCGATGATGCCGATATCGGTTAGCGCGCTGCTGACCGATTAGCTATTGGAGATGATTTCAATCCAATAGTCGTCGGGGTCCCGGATGAAGGCAAGCGTCTTCATGCGACCGTCGTTCAAGCGCTTCTGGAAGGTAACGCCCTGCTCTTCGAAGCGCTGGCATGCGCCCTCAAGATCAGGAACCGATACGCACAAATGGCCGAACCCTTGCGGCTCGTCGTTACCATTATGGTACACCGCACCTTCTTCCTTCTCGGTGCCGTAGTTGTGGGTCAGCTCAAGCACGCCCGGCAAACCTGCCAGCCAGCGACGACGCTCGTCGTCCTGCTCAGGCACCTGCGTGCCTTCCGGCAGAATCGCCAGGAAAAACAGCGTGAACTCAGCTTCCGGGAAATCACGCACGTCGACCAGTTCGTAGCCGAGCACCTTGTTGTAGAACGCCAGTGATTTATCGATATCCTTGACGCGCAGCATGGTGTGATTGAACACAAAACCGCTGGTCTCAGCGGGGCGGCCTGCTGCTTCGCTGTATTGATCACGAATCTGTGTAAGCGACATGGTCTCTCCTCATGAGAACTAGGTTATTAGCTAACCTTTTCAGATTAGATATGGCTATGATACACCCTACCCCCGTCAAGGCTGAAGACGTGACCTCCGATTGACACTATGCAGCCTTTTTATCGGCCCGGTTACGCCTTGCCAGCGCATTACTTCTCGCTGTAGCCAAGCGCGCATACGCCTTGCGACTATCAAGTCGCCGCGTACCTTCCTATTGTCGCGCTTTCACTCAAGCACGCTTGTCGGCGGATGCGAGCGATGCCCCTACGACCAATGGTGAGCCTTAACAACCGCCTCCTGCAGTATGCTTCCTGTTACGCTATGGCCATAGCGGTATTCAAGGGAGATGGCCCAAATGAATCGCACTCGAAGGCTCTGGCGCAACGCGCTCGTGGTCGCGGCGCTGGCAACGTCGTTGGCAGCGGCGGCCGATCAGCCGTCAGCCCGTCAGGCCGCGTCACAACCGACACCCGTCGGCACCTGGCGCATGGTCGACGATAAAACCAAACTGCCCAAGGCAATCGTTGAAATTACCCAGCATGGCGACACCCTGGAAGGCAAACCGATCAAACTGATTCGGCGCCCCGATCAAACGCCCAATCCGCTGTGCGAAAAGTGTGACGGCGAACGCGCCAACCAACCAATCAAGGGCATGACCCTGCTATGGGGAGTCAAGCGCGATGGCGACGAATGGAACGGCGGACACATTCTCGATCCGAGTAACGGCAGCGTGTATCGCGTGAAGCTGATTCCCTCCAAGGACGGCAAGACCATGGAAGTGCGCGGCTATCTGGGTATTTCGCTATTTGGCCGTACCCAGGTGTGGTATCGCCGCAACTAGCTACACCGCAGCGTGGGCTCGCTGTGCCTGGGCTGCTACGGAGCGAACGGGATGGGCGCCCACGCCAGGCGCGTTGAGAGCTGACCGCTGAGGCACGAAGGCGTCACGGCCACAAACCATCAAACGCGCCAACTACCGCTAAATGGACGCGCCAGCGCTCAGGCGATAGCAATATGGGATCGCCAGCACCTAGTGAAGTACACGCCAACGCGCTAGAATATGCGCCCTTCATTCTTGGCAATTCGCCAACACCATTCATGTCCCGGACCGGAACCCGGGCCCGACTACGGGAAAATTCTCCGTTATGACAACGCCTACCCAAGGTGGCGGCAGCGCCACTTCTACGCCCAACCAACGCGCCGTAGTGATCTACTCCGGCGGAATGGACTCCTACACCGTATTACACCGCGCGCTGCGCGAAACAGACGAGGTATATGCCTTGTCATTCGACTATGGCCAGCGCCATCGCTGCGAGCTGGATGTCGCCGAACGCGTGTGTAAACAGCTTGGCGTGCCGCACAAAATCGTGGATATCAGCGCCATTCACTCGATCATTGATAGCTCGGCCCTTACCGATGCTTCTCAGCCGATGCCGCAAGGCGACTACGACGAAAGCAACATGACCGCTACCGTAGTGCCTAACCGCAACATGATTCTGCTGTCGCTGGCGATTGGCTATGCCGTTAACATTGGCGCAGCACGCTGCTATTACGGTGCGCACGGTGGCGACCATGCCATCTACCCTGACTGCCGCCCTGAATTTGTTGAGCGCATGAACAGCGTGGCTGCTATCGCCAACTATCAGTCGGTTGAGCTACTCGCCCCCTACCTTCATGCCAGCAAGGCAGAGATTCTGGGCGACGGGCTGACGATGGGCCTCGACTATACCAATAGCTGGACCTGCTATTCTGGCGGTGAGAAGGCGTGCGGCCTATGCGGAAGCTGCCGCGAGCGTTTGGCCGCCTTCGCTGCGCATCAGATGCAGGACCCACTCCCCTACGTCGATGGGGTGCGTTAATGTACGCGGTCAAGGAAGCGTTTTACACGCTACAAGGGGAAGGCGCGCGCAGCGGACGCGCGGCGGTATTTTGTCGTTTCACCGGGTGTAATCTATGGTCGGGTAGAGCACGTGACCGCGACAGCGCGATGTGCCGATTCTGCGATACCGATTTCGTTGGCACCGACGGGCAAAATGGCGGCCGCTTTCGCGAGGCCGCGGCGCTTGCCGATCACTTGGATGGGCTATGGCCCACGCGAGGCGAAGGTATCAAGCCGTACGTGGTATTCACCGGCGGCGAACCACTGTTGCAGCTCGATGATGCGCTGATCGACGCAATGCACCAGCGCGACTTCGAGATAGCCGTCGAGACCAATGGCACTATCGAGCCCCCGGCGGGAGTAGATTGGCTGTGCGTTAGCCCCAAGGGCTCGGTGGCGTTAGCGGTAAACGGCGGCAATGAGCTGAAACTGGTGTATCCGCAGAGTGATAACAGCCCAGCGCAGTTCGAACATCTAGCGTTTGACCACTTTTACCTTCAGGGCATGGACCTCGCCCCTAGCGGCGGCGTGGGCAATACCATGGAGCAGGCGCTTGACTACTGCATGCGTCATCCCCGTTGGCAGCTTTCGATCCAGATGCACAAAATTGCAGGCATAGATTAATGAGTCTTTTTGTACATTCCCTGACCGCGTTGGACGCCTCTTACTGGTGCGCGGAGCGCGGCCTGATGGGAGCCAGTTGGCAGGTTGATATCGAGCTTGAAGGCGAGCTTGGCGAAGATGGCATGCTGATCGACTTCGGCAATATCAAGCCATGGATCAAGCAGTATATCGATGCCACCGTTGACCACACCCTGATCGTGCCCACCCAGATGCCGGGGCTGCGCGTGAATGAGTGCGTCGAAGGGCTATGCATCGATGCCTCACTGCCATGGCGGATGGAAGTACGAGCGCCGCGTCAGGCATTCACCCTGCTACCGTGGTCAACCATCGAACCGCACCGACTCGGCGAGTGGATCAGCGAGCAGCTGATGAAGCGGCCACCGGCCAACGTTACGGCCATCAAGGTCACGCTGCGCGAAGAACCTATTCGCGAAGGCTATGGCTACGGGTATTCGCATGGACTCAAGCGCCATCAGGGCAACTGCCAGCGCATTGCGCACGGGCACCGGTCGCGACTTGGCATCTGGCGCGATGGTGAGTTGGACGATGAGCTGATTCAGCACTGGAGCGAGCGGCTGGCCAATATCTATCTGGCGGATCGCGAGGATCTGGTGGGCAGTGAGCACGACGACACGCTGCGCTTCGCATATCAGGCCAGCCAAGGGCATTTTCGCATTACACTGCCCAAGGAGAAGGTTATCGTGATGCCCACCGCCACTACGGTAGAGCAGATCGCGCAGTGGCTCGCCAACGAAATTGCGCTGGCAGAAGATGGTCGCATTCGCGTGCAGGCCTTTGAAGGCATTGGCAAGGGAGCGATCGCCGAGGGCAAGCGGTGAGCACATGCCGAGCAGGCTGTGGCGCGTGCTGTATCGCACCTTCGATTTCGTCGCCGATTCCCGGCATGCCGCAGGGTAAGCCTGCGGGTGTCCGCTGCATCCAACTGGACGATAACAACCTGTGCATGCTGTTCGGCAAGCCCGAACGTCCCGAGGTATGCCTTGCGTTCGACTATGATGCCGAGCTGTGCGGTGATCATCGTGACAGCGCACTGCTGAACATACGCTGGCTCGAGCAAAGTACCTGCTAGCACGCTGCTGTTATTGGCTCGAGCGATCTCTCTCGGGCACGGAGGCGCGATCGCCCCGTCAACGGCAACGGCAAGGCCAACGGCTTCAATCGCGCGCTATTTCACCGTTTAATTCTCATGCGCGTATCTCACCGCTTCGCCTTTTTGATTGCAAAATACACCGCGTCTGTTCGCTCCAGTTCAGCGCGAATCTCGTCTGACCGACGCCCCTATCCCAGCGACCACCCCATCGTTATACGCCTTACCTACCTCGCTAGCACTGGGCGCATAGCACAGCGGTGAGCAGTGCAGCTATTCCCAGTGCGGGCCACACGCATGAAAAGGCCGTACTCGATAGCTTACCGAGTACGGCCCTCCACAATAGGCGCTTTGCAGCTTTTATCGCCCATCATCATCTGGACGCCAGGCGCTGAAGTGTTATTTCCCGCGCCTTCTTTACGCCGCAAGTAGCTATTACTCTAACGCCAATAGCGTAACCAGCCCCGCGTACCACAGCAGCGCCAGCACCGAATGGATTGCCACCGGTACATCCGAGGCGTGCCGCCGTGACCGCTTGATGCTGGTCACCACACCAGATGCGATCACAATCGTTGCTAATAACAGCACCGCCCACAGCGCATGTTTGCCCGACCAGGCAATACTACCCAGTATCGCCAGCCCAGCCACCACGAAGCCAAAGTGCGCCACCTTCAAAAACTTGGAGGGTGGGCGATTCATTGCTGCAGCGATTGCCAATATCACGCCGAACAGCGTTGCCACCGAGAGAAGAAGCCACAGCCAGGTTGTCATTTTAATCTCCATATTAATTGTGTGGTTAATATGCCCGTGGCCGGCTTATTTTGCAACGCAACATGCGCCTCTGCGTTGCTATGCTTCAGCCAACGCTCAGCCTGCACGCCCACTTCGACAGACGAAAAAAAGCACCCCAATAGGGGGTGCTTATGCACGGGCAATAGCGTTCGCCTGATATCCATTGGCGCAAGCGCAGCCGGTTCGTAGTTCCATTAGCACGCACCGGTAGAGAGAACGATACCCTCGACGCCACCAACGGCGATAGCCGATAACCCAGCAGCGAGCAAGGCCGCTGACTACCGCCAGTCGCCCCGCTGCGGTTGACTCGCCACCTCGACGCTGAGCGCGAGCTGATGCACACTCCGCACGCGTATCGATCAGGCGCCAGCGGCCGCTCTATGCCCTGCGCAAGCTTACGCGTCGACCAACGAGGTCGCCCCCAATTGCTCCAGCACGAACGCGTACGACTCTGCCAGCTCTTCATAGCGTTTGAAACGCCCTGACTTACCGCCGTGCCCCGCTTCCATATTGGTTCGGAACACCAGCGGGCGCTGTCCAGTATTCATGTCACGTAGCTTCGCGACCCATTTGGCGGGCTCCCAATACTGCACCTGAGAGTCCCACAGTCCCGTGCTGATATAGAGCGCCGGGTAAGCCTGGGCACTGACATTGTCGTAGGGCGAGTAACCCAGCATGTAGTCGTAGTACGTTTGCTGCTCAGGGTTGCCCCACTCGTGATACTCATTGGTGGTGAGCGGAATGGTTGGATCGAGCATGGTGGTAACAATATCGACGAACGGCACGTGCGCCTCCATCACCCGATAGAGCTCAGGTGCCTGGTTCGCGACCGTTCCCATCAGCAGACCGCCAGCGCTTCCCCCGGCGGCTGCCACGCGTTCAGCACTCGCATAGCCCTGCTCGACCAGTGCACGGGTAATATCGATGAAATCATTGAAGGTATTTTGCTTATTCAGCAACCGTCCTGCGTCGTACCACTGACGCCCCAGCTCCGCGCCGCCACGCACATGGGCAATCGCAAACACTACCCCGCGATCCAGCAGGCTGATGCGCGTCGATGAGAAGCCGGGGTCCATCGACATGCCGTAGCTACCATAGCCGTACTGATAGAGCGCGGCGCTACCGTCTTTCACAAATCCCTTGCGATAGACCAGCGACACCGGCACCTCGGTACCATCGCGGACGCTGATCCACAGCCGTTCGGTGTGGTAGTTATCGGGGGAATAGCCGGCCACTTGCTGCTGTTTGAGCTGCTTTCGCTTGCCGCTGGCGAGATCAAGCTCATAGACAGTTGCGGGAGTCGTCAGTGAGGTATAGCCGTAACGCAACAGCGTCGATTCGGCCTCAGGGTTGGCCGATAGCCCCATCGAATAGGCCGGCTCATCGGCCGACACGTAGCGCTGCTCGCCGTTATCGAACAGCAGGCGAATTCGCTCAAGGCCGTTGGAACGCTCTGCGATTGCCAGAAAGCCATCAAACAGCTCGACATCTTCGATCACCACCTGCGGGTCGTAATCGAGCAAAGACTGCCATTCGCTGCGCGATGTAGACGTCGATGGCGCGCTCATTACCTTGAAATTTTCAGCGCCGTCGGCGTTGGTCGAAATGACCCAACGCCCCGCATAGTGATCCGCGTTATAGCGCAGCCCCTCTTCACGCGGTGCCAGTGGAACCAGCTCGGCCGGCTGATCGGCTGAGGTATAGCGCATTTCGGTGGTATCGGTGCTGAAGTGCACCAGAGTGATAAAGCGATCATCACGGGTTTTGGTCAGACCAAGGTAAAAGCTGTTGTCGTGCTCTTCGTAGATCAGCTGGTCTTCTGCCGCATCGGTGCCCAGCACGTGCTTTTTGACACGCTTGGTCAGCAGCGTGTCGGGGTCGTTCTCGATATACAGGAAGGTGCGATTATCGTTGGCCCATACGATATAGCCCGACACGCCGGTAATACCGGTATCGATCACCTCCTCAGTGCCAATTTCCTTGACCTTTATCCTGAATTGACGCCGACCGCTATCGTCCTCGGCCCACGCAATCAGACGGGTATCAGGGCTAATTGCCGCTGCGCCCAGGCTAAAGAACTCCTTGCCTTCCGCCAACTGGTTTTGGTCGAGAAGTATCTGCTCGTGCGAGAAATCGTTATTGGCATGGGCCGCCATCAGCGTTTCTGCGCTCAGCCCTTCGCTATCGCGGCGACGGGCCATCAATGGATAATCCTGACCTTTGATAAAGCGGCTGTAATACCACCAGCCGCGTTTACGGTAAGGCACCGATGACTCTTCCTGATTAATACGCGCAATCAGCTCTTCGTAAAGAGTGTCGCGGAAGCCTGTGAGCGGCGCCAACAGCTGATCCGCATAGCTGTTTTCACGGTTCAGGTAGTCGATGATTGCCGGATCCTTGCGCTCATCGTCACGCAGCCAGTAATAAACATCGTCACGACTCGCCCCAAAGGGAGCCGTAACGGTATGGGGACGCTGCTCGGCATCGGGAGCCGGGAGCGGCTGAACGCTGGAAGAAGAAGTCATCGTACCTACCTGTAAAGAAAAAGCCCGGCACCTAACAGGCACCGGGCTACATGATGTGGCAAAACCTGAAACGCGTTATTTGCGATCGATAGTGGCACGTTCGTTGAGCAGATCCAAGAGGCCCTTGGAAACAGAGTTGCCCTGCGCATCGCGAATCGAGTTAGCGATCTTGCCTTCGGACCCTTTATCGCTGCGAGTACCAACGCCGTTGAGCTCGAGTACCGCTACCTTGTTATCGCCAAGCTCGGCGGTGCCAAAGCTATGCTTGCCTTGCTCAGGGCGCGGCAGCGCAAAGGCCCGGTTAATGATCTTGGCATCGGGGGTATCGGCATTACGGGAAACCTTGGCCGCCGACTGCCAGCCAAGCGCCACCTGCTCACCCTGTTTGAGTGAGGCGACACGCTGCTTGGCCAGATCGTTAAGCGCGCTACGGGTTTTGTCGGCGATAACCGCCTGACGCACCCGATCCTTGACCTGATCGAACGGAAGCTGCTGCTGATCGCGGTGCTCACTCACGTGCAGCACTACGCGGCGATCATTGCCCAGATCGAGCACATCGCTGTTGTAGCCTTTGCTTAGCACATCGCTGGAGAACGCAGCGTCAAGCACGCCCGGCTCGCCCAGTATGCCGTCAATGTTATCGCTGTCTTCAGCCAGCCAATCGCTGTGCTGAAGCGGCAGCTTCATGTCCTTGGCAACGCTATCGAGATTATCAGCCGAGAAGCTCTTGTCGCCCAGCTCTTCAACGGCATTATCGAACTCGCTATTGACCTTCTGCAGCTGCAAACGCTCAGTGATCTGCGGCTTCAGTTCGTCGAAGGAAGGCATATCGATACCGGTTACCTTGACCAAATGCAGCGCGCCGTCGAATTCAAACGGCTTCGATACCTGGCCTTTAGTCAGCTTGGCAACAGTGCTGTCGAAAGGCTCGCCGAAGATGCCGGTGGTCACGTTACCGAGATCGCCGCCGTTGCTGGCAGATGCCTTGTCGTCAGAGAACTGGCGCGCCACGCTGGCGAAGTCCTTGCCGCCATCGAGCTGCTGCTGCACTTGCTGCATACGCGCCTTGGCCTTCTGCGCATCCTTGTCGGAAATCACGATGTCAGAAACCTGACGCGCGGCATCCTTGGCCTGATTGTCGTACTCAGCGCGCAGGTCGCTGTCGCTTACGCTGACGTTTTTGGCCAGCGCGCTTTTATCGAGCACCAGATAATCAAGCTTGACCTGCTCAGGGCGTACATACTGCTCCTTGTGCTGGTCGTAGTACTGCTGCAGCTCTTCGTCGCTGGCCTGCACCGGCGCAGAGAGGTTGCTGCTATCGAGAATGGCATAGCGGAAATCGCGCGTTTCATTGCTCAGCGCGGTAATCTTGGAGCGCTCGGCACCGGTCGCAAAGCTGCCCAGAATCAGGCCGTTTTGCAACTGACGGATGGTCAGATCACGCTTTAGATAGTCACGGAAGGTTTCCGGGGTATAGCCGATCTGGCGCAGCTTCTCGACAAACTGCTGGGTCGAGAACTTGCCATCGTTCGACTTGAACTGCGGCAAGTTCAGGATCAACTGGTCAATCTGAGCATCAGAGACCGCCATACCACCCTTGGCAGCATACTGATCAAGCAGCTTCTGCTGAATCAACTGATCGAGGATCTGGCCGCGTGCCTGCTCCTGCTTCTCTGGAGGCAGGTCGCCCGACTGCGCCAAGCGCATCACTTGCTCATCAAGGGAGCGCCGGCTGATACCATCCCCATTGACGGTGGCCACGTCGTTTTTCGACGAGCCACCAGAAAACAGGCTGCCTAGATTCTCAAGGCCAAACAGCGCAAACACGACCACGACTACGCCAATAACTACCTTGGAAATCCAGCCGGAAGAATGTTCCCTGATTTGTTGCAGCATTGAAACCTCGGTTGATCACAAACGGTCTTGGATGGTGCCGCATTATACCTTTTACATGCATCGGCACGCCATGCGCGATGAACTTCACGTACCGCAAAACCGGAGTGTTTTAACGTGAAAAGTAGTGATAGCCACACCAACGCCCTGACCAGCGCGCAAACAAAAAGCGCATCAAAGGATGCGCTTTATGTTCGATAACGGGGTGACTTACCGGTGCACCGCACCTGAACTTAGCCAACCTAACCCTTATCAACGCCTGAGAACGTGTGTCTTAGTTGACGGAGTCCTTGAGCGCTTTACCAGCCTTGAAGCTCGGCACTTTAGCCGCAGCAATCTTGATCGGCTTGCCAGTCTGGGGGTTGCGACCAGTACGTGCAGCGCGTTCCTTGATGCTGAAAGTACCGAAGCCTACCAGAGCAACAGTGTCGCCTTTCTTGAGGCTGTCAGTGACAGAATCGATCAACGCGTCGAGAGCACGAGTAGCTGCCGCTTTAGGAATGTCGGCAGAAGCCGCGATGGCTTCAATCAGTTCAGATTTATTCACTATTCACCCCTTGGGTTAACAAATAAGTACCATGCGTATGCGCGGTGACCAATGCACAATATGATATTGCATCGACCGTCATTGTATAGCAACGCGCCCAAATTCGGTCAAGTAAATTGAGTGCTGAAACCGCGCCATTACTGAATAAATCGAGTTTTATGGCGCGAAAACCATGTCAATGGGTACTTGCTGAAGATGGCCGAGCGGCAGTGGATTTACCGCGCGCGCGCTCTACTTTATCGTCCGCGTGGCGCGAGCCCAGGGCCACTTCGAGCACCTGATCGATCCATTTAACGGGCCGAATATCGAGCACATCCTTGATAGCATCAGGCACTTCCTTGAGGTCGCGCTGGTTCTCTTCAGGAATCAGCACAATCTTGATGCCACCGCGACGCGCGGCCAATAGCTTCTCTTTCAAACCGCCAATTGGCATCACTTCACCGCGCAGATTCACCTCGCCCGTCATCGCCACATCAGCGCGCACGCCGCGCCCGGTATAGGCAGACACCATCGCGGTGACCATGCCAATGCCAGCGCTGGGGCCGTCCTTAGGCGTTGCCCCTTCAGGCACGTGAATATGCAAATCCTGCTTTTCGAAACGTTCAGGATCGATCTGCAGCGCCTCGGCACGCGAGCGCACCACGGTATATGCGGCGCTAACCGATTCTTTCATCACGTCGCCCAGCGAGCCGGTTTTTTCAATCCGCCCTTTGCCGGGAGACGTGACCGATTCGATGTACAGCAGTTCGCCGCCCACCGACGTCCAGGCCAGCCCGGTAACGCGCCCGACCTGATCTTCGCTATCCGCCAGACCGAAGCTGTAGCGGCGCACGCCGGCGTAACGCTCGATATCATCGGCACCCAGCGCCAACGGGGCTGCGGCACCCTTACCGCGCTCTTGCTCAACGCGCTCGCGTACGACCTTGCGCGCCACCTTGGCAATCTGACGCTCGAGCTCGCGCACCCCTGCTTCGCGCGAATAATAGCGAATCAGCTCCAGCAGCGCAGGCTCGTCGAACGTCAGCTCGTCTTTCTTGAGTCCATTCGCCGCCAGCTGTTTCGGCACCAGATAGCGCTTGGCGATACCGAGCTTCTCATCTTCGGTATAGCCTGGCAGGCGAATGATCTCCATGCGGTCGAGCAGCGGCTCGGGAATGTTCATCGAGTTGGCGGTGCAGATGAACATCACGTCCGACAGGTCGTAGTCGAGCTCGAGATAGTGATCGTTGAAGGCGCTGTTTTGCTCGGGATCGAGCACCTCGAGCAGCGCCGATGACGGATCACCGCGGTGATCCTGGCCCAGCTTGTCGATTTCATCGAGCAAAAACAGCGGGTTTTTGACACCCGTCTTGGCCATCCGCTGCACCAGCTTGCCCGGCATCGAGCCAATATAGGTGCGGCGATGGCCACGAATTTCGGATTCATCGCGAACGCCGCCCAGCGCCAGGCGGGTGTAGTTGCGGTTAGTAGCGCGCGCAATCGACTGACCGAGCGAAGTTTTACCCACCCCGGGCGGGCCCACCAGGCACAGTACCGGCCCCTTGAGCTTCTTGACGCGCTTCTGCACCGCCAAGTACTCGAGAATGCGCTCTTTCACTTCCTCGAGCCCGTAGTGATCTTCGTCGAGAATGCGCGCGGCGCGCTCGATGTCGTGTTTGACGCGGGTGCGTTTTTTCCACGGCACGCTAAGCACCCAGTCGAGATAGGTTCTAACAACGGTGGCCTCGGCCGAGCTCTGCGCCATCATCTTGAGCTTGTTAAGCTCCTGACGTGCCTTCTCTTCGGCTTCCTTGGGCATGCCGCTGTCAGCAATGCTTTTCTCGTACTGTTCGATTTCATTGGGTACGTCGTCAAGCTCGCCCATCTCTTTCTGAATGGCCTTCATCTGCTCATTCAGATAGTACTCGCGCTGCGACTTCTCCATCTGCTCCTTGACCCGCGAGCGGATGCGTTTCTCGACTTGCAGCAGATCGATTTCAGCCTCGATCAGCGACAGCATGTGCTCGATGCGCTCACGCACCTTATCGAGCTCCAGCAGCTGCTGTTTTTCACCGATTGCCAGCGACAAATGCGCACTGATGGTGTCGACCAGCTTGCTGGGGTCGTCGATGCCTTTCAGTGACGAGAGCACTTCGTTAGGGACTTTCTTGGACAGCTTGACGTACTGCTCGAACTGCTCGAGCAATACCCGCACCAGCGCTTCGCGTTCGCGCTCCTTGAGCGGCTCGCTAGCGCGCGGAGACACTTCGGCGCGGACCATCTGATCGTCTTCATCGAGCGCCACCAGATCGGCGCGCTGCTGCCCTTCTATCAGCACCTTGACGGTGCCATCAGGCAGTTTTAGCAGTTGCATGATTTCCGCAACCGTCCCTACCCGAAACAGATCGTCGTGATCCGGTTCGTTCTCGGTTGCCTCACGCTGGGCGACCAGCATCACGCGTTTGTCGGCGGCCATCGCGGCTTCGAGGGCATTAATCGACTTTTCACGCCCGACAAACAGTGGGATCACCATCTGGGGGTACACCACCACGTCACGCAATGGCAACAATGGAAGATGTTGCGTTTGTTCGGTGGAACTTGCCATCCAGACTTTCCTCTTGCTTGAAATCAGGGTGTTCGCAAGCTGCAGGAACACCTTCGTTGCCCACATTAATGAGGGCACAATCACGAAATGCAACCCCGTACCGGTGCTGCGAGGGCCATAACGAACAAGGGGCCCGAAGGCCCCTTGTGCGATAACCGCTGCTGCTCGCCTCTCGCCAGCGCCTGCAGCACGAGGGTTGGTCAGCGGTGCTTAGCCGTCCTTGTTGGCAGTACGCTTGAGCGATTCGTCATCTTGCGAGTAGATGACAATCGGCTCGCTGGTACCGGCAATCACATTCTCGTCGATAACCACTTTCGACACGTTGTTCTGCGACGGAATGTCGTACATGGTGTCGAGCAGCACTGCTTCGAGAATGGAACGCAGACCGCGAGCACCGGTACGACGCTCCATGGCCCTGTGAGCCACTGCCTTGAGCGCTTCTTCACGGAAGTCGAGTTCGACATTTTCCATTTCGAAGAGGCGCTCGTACTGACGTACCAGCGAGTTTTTCGGCTCGGTAAGAATTTGCACCAAGGCGCTTTCATCAAGCTCGTTCAGCGTCGCGATGACCGGCAAGCGACCCACGAACTCGGGGATCAGGCCGAACTTGACCAGATCGTCGGGCTCGACATCGGCCAGGGTTTCGCCCACGCCTTTCTGATCGGCCTTGCTTTTAACAGTAGCACCGAAGCCAATGCCGCCTTTTTCGGAGCGATCGCGAATTACCTTATCGAGACCGGCAAAGGCACCGCCGACGATGAACAGGATGTTGCTGGTGTCTACCTGCAGGAATTCCTGCTGCGGATGCTTGCGCCCACCCTGCGGCGGCACCGAAGCAGTGGTGCCTTCGATCATTTTCAGCAGCGCCTGCTGCACGCCTTCACCGGATACATCGCGGGTGATCGAGGGATTCTCCGACTTACGGGTAATCTTGTCGATTTCATCGATGTATACGATGCCACGCTGCGCTTTCTCGACATCGTAATCGCACGATTGCAGCAGCTTCTGAATGATGTTTTCGACATCTTCGCCAACATAGCCTGCTTCAGTCAGGGTGGTGGCGTCGGCAATCGTGAACGGCACATTGAGGAGGCGCGCCATGGTTTGTGCCAACAGCGTTTTACCACTACCGGTCGGGCCAATCAGCAGGATGTTGCTTTTACCAAGCTCGACATCACCGTTGCCCATTCTGAGACGCTTGTAGTGGTTGTACACCGCTACCGACAGCACCGTTTTGGCACGTTCCTGACCAATGACGTAGTCGTCTAGCGTTCCGCTAATCTCATGCGGCGTCGGCAGGCGTTCCTGCCCTTCTTCCTGAGATTCGGCTTCGAGCACTTCCTCACGAATAATGTCGTTACAGAGGTCTACGCACTCGTCACATATATAGACGGACGGTCCCGCGATCAGCTTGCGTACTTCGTTTTGGTTTTTGCCGCAAAACGAGCAATACAAAAGCTTGCCACTTTCGTCCTTGTCTTTGCCGTCTGCCATACGAGTACCTCTTTTCAAAGCGGTGGTATCGAACGCCACCGCGCTTACGGAATCAAGCTTTGAGCGCTGGGAGCACGCTCAAAGACGGAATCAGGCTTGTGGGCGGCGATCAAGTACGGCGTCTATCAGGCCGTAATCAGCCGCGCTTTGCGCGCTCATGAAGTTGTCGCGGTCGGTGTCGCGCTCAATCTTTTCGAGCGGCTGCCCAGTGTGTTCGGCCATCACGCGGTTGAGCTCTTCACGAATCTTGAGGATCTCTTGCGTGTGGATTTCGATATCACTGGCAGGCCCCTGGAAGCCGCCCAGCGGCTGGTGAATCATCACCCGCGAGTGCGGCAGCGCGAAGCGCTTGCCTTCTGCCCCACCGGTCAGCAGCAGCGCACCCATGCTTGCCGCCTGACCGATGCACAGCGTAGAAACGTCGGGCTTGATGAACTGCATGGTGTCGTAAATGGACATCCCTGCCGTTACCGAGCCGCCGGGGGAATTGATGTAGAGATGGATATCCTTGTCAGGATTCTCGGACTCCAGAAAGAGCATCTGAGCCACTACCAGGTTAGCCGTGTAATCCTCGACCGGTCCTACCAGAAAGATAACGCGCTCTTTGAGCAGTCGGGAGTATATGTCGTAAGAGCGTTCGCCTCGTGCGCTCTGCTCCACCACCATGGGGACCAGTCCACCGGCACTACTAATATCAAACTCGCTGCGCATCGTGACCCTGCCCTTAAATTCTGTAGAACCAAACTGCGGCGATGACAATCGGCTTAAGCCGGCTGTCGTCGGCGACATTCGTCAATGTAAACACAATATCAGGCGCGCGTCATTTCATCGCGCCAGTAGGGGTGTCCTATTCTTTAAACAGCTGCGGCCCGACCGAAGCCGAGCCGCATTTCTGGCTGCCTGCAGCGCTTGGCGCCACGTAGCAGAGAGGAACGCCTTAGCTGTTTTCCTCGTCCTTGGCTTCAGCTGTTTCGGAGGCTTCTTCACCTTCGGCAGCCGGGTTAGCCTGAGCGGCAGCCAGCGCGTCCTGATAAGACATCTCCTTATCAGTGACATTGGCGCTTTCGGACAGTTTTTCAACCGCCTTGTTTTCGAGCACCGCTGATTTGAGCTGATTTTTCATCTGCTCATTATTCAGATACTGCTCAACAACCTGCTCGGGCTGCTGGTACTGCTGCGCGATCTGCTCGCCAAAGCTGCGAAGCTCGTCGTCGGAAGCATCGAGACTGTTGGCGCTGACAACTTCCGCCAGCAGCAGACCAACCTGCACGCGAGACTTGCCCTGCTCTTCGAACAGCTCGTTGGGAAGCTGGCTAACGTCGAAATCTTCGCCCAGACCAAACTGCTGCGCCGCCTGACGCTTGAGCGCATCGACTTCCTGTTGCACCAGGCTTTTCGGTACGTCGATCGGATTAGCCGCTTTCAGCGCTTCGATTACCTGCTGCTTAACGCTGTTTTCAACGGCAGTGTCGAGCTCGCGCTCCATGTTCTTGCGCACTTCCACCTTGAATTCTTCAAGATCGCCACTTTCAACACCGAAACGCTTGGTGAACTCAGCGTTGATTTCCGGCAGCGCCTGTTCCTTGACTTCGTGCACCTTAGTTTTGAAGGTTGCTTCCTGACC
Organism: Carnimonas bestiolae; assembly: GCF_051251145.1. Taxonomy (NCBI): domain Bacteria; kingdom Pseudomonadati; phylum Pseudomonadota; class Gammaproteobacteria; order Oceanospirillales; family Halomonadaceae; genus Carnimonas; species Carnimonas bestiolae. The sequence continues at coordinate 468,088 of NZ_JBPCZK010000001.1, forward strand.
GGCCAGGTGTTCAGCCTGATAATCTTCCGGGAAAGTGACCTTGATGGTTGGCTCATCGCCTGCGCTGGCGCCTACCAGTTGGTCTTCGAAGCCCGGGATGAAGCTGTTGGAACCCAGCACCAGTTCGTGACCTTCGGCCTTGCCACCTTCGAACGGCTCGTCACCGAGGAAGCCTTCGAAGTCGATCTTGAGCTGATCGCCATCGGCTGCAGCACGTTCAACAGTAGACCAGTCAGCCGCTTGCTTGCGCAGGCTTTCGATCATTTCGTCGACGTCGGCATCGGTGATGGAAGCCTTGGGACGCTCAATGGAAGTGCCTTCGATACCTTTCAGCTCGATCTGCGGATACACTTCGATGCTGGCAACGAATTCGAGATCCTTGCCCGGCTCATTGACGGTCGGCTCGATTTCGGGGAAACCCGCTGGGTTCAGCGACTCTTCGGAGAGCGCTTTAACGTAGTTCTCACGAATAATTTCGCTGATGGCTTCGTTGCGTGCTTCTGCACCGAAACGACTGCGCAGCACCTTGGCAGGCACCTTACCCGGGCGGAAGCCATTCATACGACGCCCCTGAAACTTTTTCAGCTGCGCATCTGCTGCTTGGTCAACCTGTGCGGCCGGTACCTGAATGGTCAGGCGGCGCCCGATTGTAGAAGTCGTTTCGACAGACACTTGCATGGATGATCCTTTACCCGCCGTGCGGGGCGTTACGTGTTGGGTTGCAGCGCCCTGCTAACGTGATGAAGACAGGCCGCAACGACTGAAAATATAGTGCGCAGGTTAATGCGAAGGCGAAGATTTTAAGAACACTCGCGCATTAAGACAAGCGTTTGACTCCTCGTCATCATGGGGCCAGATATCAGCGATTCAAGGCCAGTCGGCAAAAATTATGCTAGCGCGCTGACATTACTGGAGTTTTCCCGCATTTGAGCGGAAGAAAAGCGTATTTCTTGGACATAAAAAAAAGCACCCGACGTTGGGTGCTCTTTCAAAAGACTGACGCTTCAGCCTTTAATAATTTTGTCGGGATGGGGTGAGTGAAGGGGATCGAACCCTCGACCACCGGAGCCACAATCCGGAGCTCTACCACTGAGCTACACCCACCATAACCGAAACATGTAGTAGCAATAACGAATGTTTCAATTCAATTGCTAGCCTGCCCTGACCTAACCGAGCAGATTACTGAACACTCACTGCCAGAATGACCGACACGTGGCGCGCCCAGCAGGACTCGAACCTGCAACCTACGGCTTAGAAGGCCGTTGCTCTATCCGGTTGAGCTATAGGCGCATAGTACGACCGAGACCTGTCAACGTCAACCCTGAACGAGGAAAAATCCTTCCTAATCAATAGGTTGGTCGGGGTAGAGGGATTCGAACCCCCGACATCCTGCTCCCAAAGCAGGCGCGCTACCAGACTGCGCTATACCCCGTTTCCAAGCGTCGTGCTTGACGATGCGACGCGCATTTTACCGTCTTTCTTGCGCGGGTCAAGCAGAATTATCAATGGCTTGTACGAAATCGACGCTGAGCGCGTCACGCCAGCGCCACACGCGCGGTTAACGCCCCGCCTTCACCACCGATGGAGAGATGCACAGCTGATATAACGATTCGCCAAGCGCGAAGATGCAGTAAGAAAACAGCAGCGATACGGCCCTGCGTATAACCCCAGGATGTGTGCAACCAAGGGCCTGCTTTATTACTTGCCGCTCTCCCTGAGCGCAGCGCCTGAGGTAATGAGCAAAGAGGAGAAAGCGGCCGCCTGACATTAACGATGCTTTGACTGGCACGCGCGGCGTGCGACAATCGCCGTTATACCGATCATTTTCAACATTGCTAGAGGAACTGCCATCGATGGCCGCACAATTGATTGATGGAAAGAAAGTTGCCCATCATGTTCGTGCCAAAGTAGCTGCAGCAACGGCCAAGCGTCAGCAGCAAGGGCTTTCTGCCCCCGGCCTTGCGGTGGTGCTGGTGGGGGACGATCCCGCCTCGCAAGTGTATGTACGTAACAAGGAGCGTGCCTGCGAGGAAGCGGGCATTGAGTCGTTCAAGCATCAGTTGCCCGCAGCAACGACTCAATCCGAGCTTGAGGCCCTGATCGACGAGCTCAATAGTGATGCGCGCATCGATGGCATTCTGGTACAGCTACCGCTGCCTGCGCATCTCGATGAAAATCCCATTCTGGAGCGAATTGCCGCAGACAAGGATGTCGATGGGTTCCATCCCTACAACCTTGGGCGTTTAGCGCAGCGTCAGCCCGACCTGCGCCCCTGCACTCCCAAGGGCATCATGACGCTGCTCGATTACTACGACCTGCCGGTACGGGGTATCGATGCCACCATCGTCGGGGCCAGCAATATTGTGGGACGCCCGATGGCACTGGAGCTACTGCTGGCCGGTGCTTCCATCTCGGTGTGCCATCGCTTCACCAAGGATCTCGAAGCCTACGTGCGGCGCGCTGAACTGCTGATCGTTGGCGTGGGGATTCCCCACTTGATCAAGGGTGAGTGGATTCGTGAAGACGCGATTGTTATCGACGTTGGCATTAATCGCCTCGAAGATGGCCATCTGGTCGGCGACGTGGAATTTGACCAAGCCCGCGAACGAGCGGCCTGGATTACCCCGGTGCCTGGCGGTGTTGGCCCAATGACCGTGGCGTCACTGTTGGAAAACACCCTGACCGCCGCCACCTTACACGATACTCAACGCTAGTTAACGAGCGTTACCGGTGGCAGATGCCGTGCCGCGAGCACAGGCCGGTATCAAACAACTCTTTCATCGCATCTGCTGCGGCGGATGCCAGACCAACGCTTAGGAGACCCCATGAGCGAGAAACAGATGAATGTCGAAAGCTTCAACCTGGATCACACCAAGGTAAAAGCGCCTTATGTTCGCCTGGCTGGCGTCAAGGAAGGCATCCACGGCGACAAGATTTTCAAATACGACCTGCGCATTAGCCAGCCGAATAAAGAGCACATGGAAATGCCTGCGCTCCATTCACTTGAGCACCTGACTGCTGAGCTGGCGCGCAACCACACAGACAAGATTCTGGACATAGGCCCAATGGGTTGCCAGACCGGCTTCTATTGGTCACTGATTAACCACGAAGACTACGACGACGTGCTAGACATCATTGAGAAGACGTTGAAAGACGTTCTCGAGGCCGATGAAGTGCCCGCGTGCAACCCCACTCAATGTGGCTGGGCAGCAAGCCACAGCCTCGAGGGCGCTAAAGAGCTGGCCCGTGATCTGCTAGCCAAGCGTGGCGAGTGGGATCAGGTGTTCGCTTGATGAGCACACAGGATGCTCGCCCCGAATCAGTGCAGGTAGCACTGATTGGCGCGATGGCTCAGGAAGTTGACGCCTTGCTGGCGTTGTTCGATACCCCGCCCACTAAAACCGAAGTGGGCGGCTCGGTATTTCACCGCGGCAGCCTCAAGGGCAAGCAGGTGGTGTTGCTGGAATCGGGCATTGGCAAAGTCAACGCTGCGGTCGCAACGGCCCTCACCTTCCAGCGCTATACGCCCGACGCCGTTATCAATATCGGCTCCGCAGGCGGGCTGGGCGAAGGCCTGAGTATCGGTGATATCGTGGTGTCGTCACAGGTGTTTCACCATGACGTTGATGTCACGGCCTTTGGTTACGCGCCCGGCCAGATTCCCGGCATGCCGGCGCGCTATAGCGCCGATAACGATCTGGTGGCGCTAGCGCGCAAGGCCATCGATGGCCTGGGTATCGCTGCGCACGAAGGTGCGATTGGCTCGGGCGATGTATTCGTGGCAGGCAAGGATGCGGTAGCGTCGCTGCGCCGACGTTTCCCTGAGCTGATTGCTGCCGAGATGGAAGCCGCCGCAATTGCGCAAACCTGCGAGCGCTTCAACTGTCCCTTTGTGGTTACCCGTGCCATTTCGGATCTTCCCGAGAAGGACGGCAATAACGTGGATTTCGAGACCTTCCTCGCCACCGCAGCCGCCAACTCAGCGAAGATGGTAGCGTCGATGCTGGAACAGCTCGGCTGATACCACGGCGAACGCCAAGGAATGCCGCAGAGGGCAGTGCTTGCCCTCCGCGGCATTCCATCAAAAAGGCCAGGTGCTGAATCGCACCTGGCCTTTTTGCGTCTAACCTGTTGCTGCCACGCTAATGGGTCATCTCACCCATAATGCCGGGCGGCGGCTGCGCCGCGAGCCCTACCGCGATCACAATCACGCCCAGCGCCAGCAGCCACTCAATGCCCATGGTCAGCAGCATGCCACGCTGGCGAGCGGCTGCACGCGGCGTCCAATAGCAGCGGTTGATCAACGCCAGCACCAGCAGCGCGCCCAGCAGCACGGCTTTTACGACAATCAGCTGCCCGTACACGGTTTGCCATAGCGCTTGCCAGCTGGCCACCAGCGTAATGGTTTGCACCAAACCCGACAGCCCTAGCACCACCACGCAGGCAATACCCAACCAGGAAAAACGCGCCAGCAATTGTCGGCTATCAACCGCTTGGTCGATACAGCCCAGTGCTAGCGCGGGAATAGCCCCTATCCACAGCGATGCTGCCAATACATGGCTAGTCATCGGCAGCAGATAACCAGCGCCCACCGTGGCACCGTGCCCCATCAGCGGTTGCAGTAACGCGACCATGCCTAACAGCGCCACTACCCCGCCGCGCAACTCCTTCAAGGCAACACGCTTCAGCGGTGACAGCAGTGTAAGCAGCAGCACGCCTGCCAACGCCAACAGTCCCCACACCAGCCGCAACAAGCCGCCGAAGGAGGTGCCAGTGAGCACCACCCGCAACACGGGAACGCTCTCGGCAAGCGTTGTCGCCCCGGACATTTGGGCAGCGACCAGCGGCCACAGCGCAACGAAAAAGATCAGTGCCAGCAGCGTGGCAATACCCGACAGCCACTGCAGACGGCCAATCAACGGCCGACTGGCGCTGTGCTGGGGAATTAGCCACCAGCCTACTACCAAAGCCCCCAACGCCACTGAAGAGCTACCAATCGCCAGCGCGCGCACCGCTATTTGCAGCATCACTAAAGCGCCGCCATTAAAGGCGGCGTCGATCAAAGAGAACACGCTATCACCACACCTGCTGGAAGCACACTTGCTCGCTGAGCCGCTACTTAACGGTGAACTGCAGCTGCTCTTCTACCCGATGGGTATCCACCGACGTGATATGCAGATCGATCCGATAGTGCCCCGCTTTCAGCTTGGGCAGCGCCACCTGATAGGTATTGTCGCCATCAGCACTGGCAGTCAGCTTATCGAGCTTGCTGGTGTGACCGCTATCATCGGTGAGCGTCAGCGAACTTAGCGCGGTTTCAACGCCTTCGGTGAAGGAGGCCGTTAGCTGGGTAGGGGCTTGCTTGAGCACCGCCTCATTAGCCGGCGAGCTGGAGGTAAGATGCGCATGAGCCAGCGCCAGCGGTGAAACGGCCAACAGGGCTAACCCATAAAGAACACGACGAGCCATCGGAAGTTCCTTGATCAATGAAATTATCGCAGGCCGCGCAATCAGCGGCGGCACGGCCTGCACAGTAGACTCGCGCGGCGATCAGCGCTTGTCGAAGACCCAGTGCGTGCCCTCGCGGGTGTCCTTCAGCACAATGCCCAAGGCCTCAAGCTCTGCACGAATGCGGTCGGCTTCGTCAAACTGCTTGGCTTGCTTGGCCGCCGCGCGCGCTTCAATACGCGCTTCGATTTCGGCAGCGGGTAGCGGCAGCGCTTGCTGGCTTCCACCCTGCAGAAACTCGCTGGGCGCACGCTCTAACAGGCCCAGAATGTTCGCCAGCCGTTTCAATTCGAAGGCCAGCGCAGGCGCGCTCTGCGGATCGTCGCTGCGGGCACGGTTGAGTTCGCGGGCCAGATCGAACAGCGCCGCTAGCGCCACTGGCGTGTTGAAATCATCGTCCATTGCGGCGTAGAAGCGTGTGGAAAACTCATCGCTTACGCTGCCCTGCTTCGCTTCCACACCATCCAACGCGGTATAGAAGCGCAGCAGCGAACGGCGCGCATCTTCCAGCGAATCGTCGGCGTAGTTGATTGGGCTGCGGTAATGACTGGCCAACAGCAGGTAACGCACTACTTCAGGATCGTTATGTTCAAGCACATCGCGCAGGAAGAAGAAGTTGCCCAGCGACTTGGACATCTTCTCACCGTCGATGCGCAGCGCCCCCACATGCATCCAGTTGGCTACGAAGGGCTTGTCGCTAGCGCCCTCGCTCTGGGCAATTTCGTTTTCGTGGTGAGGAAACACCAAATCGGCACCGCCGCCGTGGATATCGAAGCTTTCGCCCAGGCAGCACTTCGACATGGCGGAGCACTCGATATGCCAGCCGGGGCGCCCGTCACCCCAGGGCGAAGGCCAGCTTGACTCACCCGGTTTGGCTTTCTTCCACAACACGAAGTCGAGCGGATCTTCCTTGGCTTCTTCGACATCAATGCGAGCACCGGCACGCATATCGTCGGGATTGCGATTCGAGAGCTTGCCGTAATCAGCAAAGCTGCGCACGCGATAGTAAACGTCGCCGTTATCAGCCGCGTAGGCGTGCCCTTTTTCAATCAGGGTTTCCACCATCGCAATGATATCGTGCATGTGCGCCGTGGCACGCGGCTCCTCATCGGGAGGCAGCACGCCAATGCGACGCTCGTCTTCGTGCATGGCGTCGATCATGCGCTCAGTCAGCGCACTGATCGATTCATTGTTCTCGGCGGCGCGCCGAATGATCTTGTCATCGACATCGGTAATGTTGCGCACGTAGTTAACGTTGTACCCGCGCGCCCGCAGGTAGCGCGTCACCACGTCAAAGGCCACCATCACGCGCCCATGGCCAATATGGCAGTAGTCGTACACCGTAATACCGCACACGTACATACGTACCGTATTGGGTTCGAGCGGTGCCAGCGGCTGCTTGCGCCGCGTCATGGTATTAAATAGCTGCACGCTCATGCGATTACCCCTGCTGGCCCGGCTGCGCGGCTTTTTTCTGCGCCTTGGCCCAACCATCCTTGAGACTAACGGTACGGTTGAACACCAGCTTGCCGCCCTGACCATGATCGACGCGGTCAGCACAGAAGTAGCCGACCCGCTCAAACTGGAAGTGCTGCTCTGCACTAGCCTCTTTCAGAGAAGGCTCGCCAATACCTTCGACCACCGACAGTGAATCGGGATTGAGGTTGGCGAGAAACTCCTGCTCGTCCTTAAACTTGTCCGGTGCTTCGACGGTGAAGAGGTTGTCGTAGTTACGCACTTCGACCGGCACACCATGTTTGGCACTGACCCAGTGAATCACGCCCTTGACCTTACGCCCCTCGGGGTTGGCCCCCAGGGTGTCGAAATCGACACTGCAGCGCAGCTCCTTGATCGAGCCATCGTCGTTTTTCACCACCTCGTCACACTTGATGACATAGGCGTTGCGCAGGCGCACTTCCTTGCCCGGCGCAAGACGGAAAAACTTCTTCGGCGGCTCTTCCATGAAGTCGTCGGCATCGATGTAGAGCTCGCGAGTTAGCGGCAGCACGCGTGTGCCCATGTCCTCACGGGCCGGATGCCCAGCCGCCTCGATGCGCTCTTCGTGATCTTCGCCCACGTTGGTCAACACCACCTTGAGCGGCTTCAGCACGCACATGGCGCGTGGCGCATTTTCTTCGAGATCGGAGCGAATCGCCGAATAGAGCATCGCGATATCAACCACGTTGGCCGAACGCGCCACCCCGGTCATTTCGCAGAAACGCCGCAGCGATGCGGGCGTATAGCCACGACGGCGTAGCCCTGAGATGGTCGGCATGCGCGGATCGTCCCAGCCATTCACGATGCCCTTCTCTACCAGCAGCCTCAGCTTGCGTTTTGAGGTAACGGTATAATTGACATTCATGCGCGCAAATTCGATCTGGCGCGGTTTGGCCGGCACCGGTAGCTGCTCGAGCATCCAGTTGTACAGCGGACGATGGTCTTCGAACTCCAGCGTGCAGATCGAATGCGTAATGCCTTCGATCGCATCGGACTGACCATGCGCAAAATCGTAGGAAGGATAAATCTTCCACTTGTCGCCGGTCTGGTGGTGATGGGCGTGGCGAATACGATAGAGCACCGGATCGCGCAGGTTGATATTGGGCGACGCCATATCGATTTTGGCGCGCAGCACTTTTTCGCCTTCGCCGAACTCACCGGTTGCCATGCGCTCGAGAAGATCAAGGTTCTCCTCGACCGAGCGATCACGGAACGGGCTAGCACGACCGGGTTCGGTCAAGGTGCCGCGATATTCACGCATCTGCTCAGCACTCAGATCGTCCACGTAAGCCAGCCCCTGCTTCACCAGATAGATGGCCCACTCGTAGAGCTGGTCGAAGTATTGAGAGGCGTAACGCACTTCGCCGGACCAGCGATAGCCAAGCCATTGGATATCCTGTTGGATCGACTGTACGAACTGGTCTTCTTCCTTGGCCGGGTTGGTGTCATCGAAACGCAGATGACAGCGCCCACCAAACTGCTCGGCAAGGCTGAAGTTCACCCAAATGGATTTGGCGTGACCAATGTGCAGAAAGCCGTTGGGTTCAGGCGGAAAGCGCGTCACGATGTGCTGGGTTTGACCGCTACTGATCTCTTCGCGAATCTGATTGCTGAGAAAATTCGGGGCGTTGCTGCTTTCAACACTCATGGGGCGATGCTGAACCTCGTGATCGAACGGCAAAGCCAAGCCTTGCCTGGAAATAAGAGTAGCGGGGCTCTTAACGTTTGCTAAAAGCCTGCAAATAAAAACCTGCGCGAGTGCTTAACTGGCACTAACCCGCAATGACATACGCATTGCGCCATTGTACCGACCTTTGACGCGACTTTCCCGCTATCGACATAAACCGCTATTATAACGATCCGCGAGCTGCCTGTACGCACCTTGCCTGTCTCCCCTTCAGCAGATAGCTATCTCTACTGAAGCGCTCTTCGTGGCCAACAAGGACACCCGCATGATTGTACTGAATACATCGAAAGGCAAAATCAAACTGCGCCTTTTCGCCGACAAGGCACCTGAAACCGTTAAGAACTTCGAAAACTACGTGCGCTCGGGCCATTACGACGGCACCTTGTTTCACCGCGTGATTCCCGGATTCATGGTGCAGGGTGGCGGTTTCGATGCCAGCTTCGAGCAGAAGCCTACCGAAGCACCGATCAAGAACGAAGCCACCAATGGCGTTGCCAACAAGCGCGGCACGCTGGCCATGGCGCGCACGCCTGACCCGCACTCTGCCAGCGCGCAGTTTTTTATCAACGTGGCTGACAACGATTTCCTGAACCACAGCGCCCCTACCCCGCAAGGCTTCGGCTACTGCGTATTCGGTGAAGTGGCCGAAGGCATGGACGTTGTTGAGGCAATTGAAGGCGTTAAAACCGGCCGTCGTGGCATGCACGCCGACGTACCGCAGGAAGACGTGGTACTCGAGAGTGCCACCATCGAAGAAGAGTAAGTGTAGCGCGCGTTGCTCTACCACCGTCAGGCACCATGTGACAGAGATCAACGCGCGCAATGAACGGCGGCTCTGATGATGTCCGTCAGCGACGCGCCCTGCCGCGTTAATTGCAGCGGCGACTCCGGGCCACGCGCTGCGGCACCGCACCCGCCAAGTGCAGCATTGCACTCACGATGGCAACAGGTATGCTTAGCTCATATTCCCAATTAATAGAGGCGCTATGACCACGCTTTTCATTGCCGACCTGCATTTGTCGCCATCGAACCCCGATTTAACGCGGGCGTTCTACGATTACCTTGAGTATCGCGCGGCAGAAGCAGACACCCTCTACATTATTGGCGACCTGTTCGATTACTGGATAGGCGACGATGCCATGGGCGACTTCGAGCACGAAGTAGCGGCCAAAATTGCTGCCTATGCCGACACTGGCACAGATGTGTTCTTTATCCATGGCAACCGCGACTTCCTGATCGGCAAAGCCTTTGCTGAAGAGGCCCATCTGACGCTTCTGGATGACCCATCGCTGATTATGCTGGGCGATGTACCGGTACTGATCGCTCACGGCGATTCGATGTGCACGGACGACGAGCAGTACATGGAATTCCGCGCCATGATGCGTAACCCGCAGTGGCAGCAGCAAGCACTGGAAATGCCGATTGAAGCACGTCAGGCAATTGCCGAGCAGTTTCGCGCTGACTCAAGCGATGCCAACGCTAACAAGCCGCAAAACATCATGGACGTTAACCAGCAGGCGGTCGTCGAGCTGATGGGTGAATATCAGGTACGCACCCTGATCCATGGCCACACGCACCGCCCTGATGTGCACGAGTTCGAGGTCAACGGCGAACTGATGCGCCGCTACGTGGTGGGCGACTGGCGTCTCGATCACGCCAACGATATCGATGTTGCCTGGGAGGTTCGTCACGATGGCCTGACCCTCACGCTAGAGGAGTTCAGCCTGAGCGAGCTGGCCTACAACTAACCCTCGCACGTGCGCAACGTTCAAGCGAACGCTAGTCGTTAGCACACGCGCTTTAACTGAGCGGCGGTACCCATGGGTGCCGCCCTTTTATTGGATGCACCCCGCCATCGGGGCAGGCTCCGTTCTATTGCTACTGTTCAGGAATTCCCATGTCTTCTACAGACACCCTCGAAAACCACTGCTACGACGAACTTCAGCTCGGTCAAAGCGCTTCGCTGTCGCGCACCGTCAGTCACGATGATATTGCCCTGTTCGCACACCTTTCCGGTGACATCAACCCCGCACACGTCGATGCTGAATATGCTGAGAGCACTCCCTTCGGTGGCGTGATCGTGCATGGCATGTGGACCGCTGGGCTGGTATCCGCGGTACTGGGCACCCAACTGCCGGGGCCGGGCGCGGTGTATCTTGAGCAGAGCCTACAATTTCGTAAGCCGGTAAAGCCAGGCGATACCATTACGGCCACGGTAGAAGTGCTGGAGAAAGGACGTCGCGGGCGGGTAACGCTGAAATGCAGCGCGCACAATCAGGACGGTGTTGAGGTACTGCGTGGCGAGGCGCTGGTGATTGCCCCCAGCGAGAAGGTGAGCCGCCGCGCGGCGGAACTCCCCAAGGTGTCGGTGGGCGAATAGCGCTCGTCAGCCGCGCCAGCAGGCGCGGTGATGCCTTAGCCCTCAGCCGATATCTCGAGGTCAACGAAGACTGCGCCGCGGTGGAGCCCCTTAACCGCTCGCTCGCCGAATCGCCACGCCTTCCCCGTCTTACTCCGCCTCTGACGCTATCGAAGCAATCGCCAAGGCGTTGGCCGTACCAAGCGCCACTCAGACTTTTTCCATAGAGTAATGGCGTAGACTTCCCGCTGCGATGAATGGCGTATTAGGCGCTGCGCGGTATGCCGCTATGGAAGCGAAACTCGTCGTCAGGGCCTTCAATCAACTCACGCTCACGCGCGCAGAAAAATGCGATGCGTTCGGCGATACTGCCAAGCCCGTGCTCCTCGGCGTACTGCTCGGCCAGCGCTATATAGTCTTCGAAGTGCCGCCCTTCCGAGCGCACCAACGTGCGATAGAATTTCGCCAATCCCTCATCGAGATGGGGAATTAGCGCTGCAAAGCGCTCGCATGAGCGCGCTTCGATCAGCCCACCCACGATCAGAATATCAATCAATCGTCCCGGCTCGTTAGCACGTACGTGGGCGCGTAATCCTTCTGCATAGCGGGAAGCACTGAGATGTTCATAGGTAATGTCGCGCTCGCGCATTAGCTCCACCACTTGCTCGAAGTGAAGCAGCTCTTCACGGGCCAATTGCGACATCTTTGTCAACAATTCGGCCCGATCAACGTAGCGAAACATCAGATTCATTGCCGTCGAAGCCGCCTTTTTCTCACACTGAGCATGGTCAATCATCAGTAAACGCTCATTGCCCAGCGCCGCTTCAATCCATTCAGGCGGCGTTAAACACGGCAGAAAATCGAGCAGCTGCTGCGGCAGCAACGTCAGGTAAGCAGGCGTTTCCATTGCATTTTCCTCTTCAACGACAGTACATCATCGGGCATCGACGCTGCGCGAATCATACGTGAGCACCAGCGCAATGGGCACCCTATCGGCGAAAGGCCTAGTACCCAGCGCTTAACATTGTCGACATTCAGCGCTAACATAACGCTACTTTTATATCTCGCGAGGAGATCACCGTGTTAGAAGCCTATCGCCAGCAGGTCGAAGAGCGTGCAAAAGAGGGAATACCCCCGAAAGCACTCGACGCAGAAATGACCGCTCAACTGATCGAACTGTTGAAAAATCCGCCCCAGGGCGAAGAGGAGTTCCTGCTTGAGCTTCTGACCAATCGCATCAACCCAGGCGTTGATGAAGCTGCCTACGTCAAGGCGGGTTTCCTCGCGGCCATTGCCAAGGGCGAAGCGCAATCGCCTTTGATCGACAAGATTCACGCCGTGAAACTGCTCGGTACCATGCAGGGCGGCTATAACATCGCTACGCTGGTTGAGCTGCTTGATGATCAGGAGTTGGCGGCTGAAGCCTCTGAACAGCTTAAACGCACGCTGCTGATGTTTGATGCTTTCCACGATGTCGCTGAACGTGCGCGCAACGGCAATGCACATGCACAGGCCACCATCGAGTCGTGGGCCGCAGCAGAGTGGTTTACGCAAAAGCCCAAGCTGGCCGAAAAGATCACCCTGACCGTATTCAAGGTGCCCGGCGAAACCAATACCGACGACCTCTCCCCCGCGCCCGATGCGTGGTCGCGTCCGGATATTCCGCTGCACGCCAACGCGATGCTGAAAAACCCGCGTGATGGCATCGAGCCGGTCGAACCCGGCAAGCGTGGCCCGCTTAATCAGATCGAAGAAGTGCGCAGCAAAGGCTTCCCGGTAGTTTACGTAGGCGACGTAGTAGGCACCGGCTCCTCGCGTAAATCTGCTACCAACTCGGTACTGTGGTTCTTCGGTCACGATATTCCCAACGTGCCCAACAAGCGCAGCGGCGGCTTCTGCTTCGGCGGCAAGATCGCACCCATTTTCTTCAACACCATGGAAGATGCCGGCGCTCTGCCCATCGAGATGGACGTTGAGAAAATGGCGATGGGCGACGTTATCGATGTCTATCCCTATAAAGGAGAGGTGACGCGTCACGATTCCGACGAAGTGATCTCGACCTTCTCGCTAAAAACCCGCGTGCTGCTTGATGAAGTGCGCGCAGGCGGCCGTATTCCAATGATTATCGGTCGCGGCCTGACCCACAATGCGCGTGAATTCCTTGGCTTGCCGCCAAGCGACGTATTCGCCAAGCCGGAGCAGCCCAAAAGCACCAATGCAGGCTATACGCTGGCGCAGAAAATGGTCGGCAAGGCGTGCCATATGGAAGGCGTACGCCCCGGCATGTACTGCGAGCCGCGCATGACCACGGTGGGCTCTCAGGACACTACCGGCCCGATGACCCGTGATGAGCTAAAAGATCTGGCGTGCCTCGGCTTCCAGGCCGATCTGGTGATGCAGTCGTTCTGCCACACTGCCGCCTATCCGAAGCCCGTCGATGTCGAAATGCAGCACACCCTGCCCGACTTCATCATGAACCGCGGCGGTGTATCGCTGCGTCCCGGCGACGGCATCATTCACTCGTGGCTAAACCGCATGCTGCTACCCGATACCGTCGGTACCGGTGGCGATTCTCACACGCGCTTCCCGATGGGCATTTCGTTCCCGGCGGGCTCTGGGCTAGTGGCCTTCGCCGCCGCTACCGGCGTGATGCCGCTCGACATGCCTGAATCGATTCTGGTGCGCTTCAAAGGCAAGCGTCGCGCTGGCGTTACCTTGCGCGACCTGGTGCACGCCATCCCCTACTACGCCATTCAGCAAGGTCTGCTTACCGTCGAGAAGTCGGGCAAGAAAAACGCCTTCTCTGGCCGCATTCTGGAAATCGAAGGACTCGAGGATCTTACTGTCGAGCAAGCCTTCGAGCTTTCCGATGCGTCTGCGGAACGTAGCGCTGCCGGTTGCACCATCACGCTGTCCGAAGAGAGCGTCACCGAGTACCTGAAGTCGAACATTACTCTGCTGAAATGGATGCTGAGCAACGGCTACGGGGATGTGCGCACCATCGAGCGACGTATCAAAGGCATGGAAGAGTGGCTCGAGAACCCGACCCTGATGCGCGCCGATGCCGATGCTGAATACGCTGAGGTGATCGAGATCGATCTCGACAAAGTGGACCAGCCTATCCTCTGTGCCCCCAACGACCCCGACGACGCACGCCTGCTGTCAGAGGTAGCCGGTGAGAAAATCGACGAAGTGTTCATTGGCTCGTGCATGACCAACATTGGCCACTTCCGCGCGGCAGGCAAGCTGCTGGAAAAACAGCCGCCGGGATCGCTGAAAACCCGCATGTGGCTGGCACCGCCCACCAAGATGGATAAGCACCAGCTCGAGGAAGAAGGCTACTACAACATTTACGAGCACGCCGGTGCCCGTATGGAAATGCCGGGCTGCTCGCTGTGCATGGGCAACCAGGCACGCGTCGAGGACCACGCCACGGTGGTATCAACATCGACGCGTAACTTCCCCAACCGCTTGGGTGACGGCGCTAACGTTTACCTGGGATCGGCGGAGCTGGCAGCAATTTCTGCGGTATTGGGACGCCTCCCCAGCGTTGAGGAATATCAAGGCTACATGGGCGAATTCGATGCCATGGCGGGCGATATCTATCGCTATATGAACTTCCACGAAATCGCCGAGTATCAGAAGGCAGCGGCGACCATTCCTCTGGAAGAAGCGTAACGCTGGCGAGCCCTCCACGTCTTTCTTAGAGGCGTGCGAGGGCTCTTTGCATGAGTGAAGCGAAAAAAGGAAAAAGGCAGAACTTGCCAGTTTTCGACGTTTTCAGGTTGCGAACACCGTTTTCAAACTATATAAAAGAGCCCTGTAAAGAAATATGATGTACTATGGTGAGTGATTAGGAAAAAGTTCCATTAAGAAAAATTTTTCTTGATTTTTTCCGCCATAACGATCATATTAAAAAACACTGTTCGACAACGTATCGGGCAACATAGACTCATAAAGCTTGCAACGACTTTTTTGACAGGAGCAAGGTCATGAAATTTGCCACTCTTATTGCAGCACCCGTAGTTCTCGCTACTTCACTGGTAGCGGTTAACGTTGCCAATGCTGAAACTGGCATCTACTCCGGTATCGACGGCACCAACACCAACTTCAATGGTGGCGGCGACTTCAAGAAGCATAACAAATGGGGCGGCGGTGCATTCATCGGCTTCAAATATGCTCCTTGGGTTTCTACCGAACTGAGCTACGACGACTACGGCAACAGCGTACGTACTACTGGCCTGAGCGTTCTGCCTGAACTGCCCATCGGCGGTGGCTTCAGCGTATTCGCTCGCGGTGGCTTCAACTATGTTGACGCTAGCGGCAAAGGCGCTCGTAACTGGGCTCCTTCTTACGGTGCAGGTATTAAATACCAGCTGCCGATCGAAGAATGGCCCGTATTCGCTCGTCTCGAGTACGATCGCGTTCCGGTCAACAGCGATTTCAAAATCGACTCCACCAAAGGTTCTATTGGTGTGCAGTTCTAATCACGCCTTTTTGGCATGATGCAAAACGCGCGGCTTTTAAGCCGCGCGTTTTTTATGCCCGTCACACAAAGCTTGCTTTACCGCCTCCTCGAACTGCTTCACGCTAAAATGGCAGACTTGGGAGAAATGCCTCCTTCAAAGCCCCCTTCCAAAGCAGCCTCTTTGCTAAAAAGCCTCCTTCCCAACCTCATGGCCGTCTCCTCAGCGACGCTATTCTCCTTATCCCAGCCATTTGCTACGTGCACTGTTGTAAGGCATTCGATGCACCGGTGCGTCATTATGCGACCTCATCCTTTGCTGTGATGCGCTCGAACGTTCACACCACAACATGTGTGCAAGGCATGGCGCGATTGGGCGACGGCCGCGTTTTCACTGCTTATCGTAGACGGTTGCTTACGCCTTCCCGTGCGCGCCAGCGACGCTAAAATGCTCAGTGCCTACGTAAGCAGGAAACGGCATGGATGTTGCTTTAACCATTGGCACACAACGCCTGCCCCCTCGTTTAATCCGACCAAAGGTTTTTGCCTGAACGGATGCCGAAGCGCGGCAATGCCGGTAAACTGCACCGCAACGACACACCGGAAGGAACCAACATGCTCAGCGAGCAGCAGATTCAGCAGCTTATCGATGCCGCCATCGAGGCACGCCACCATGCATATATCCCCTACTCATCCTTTGCGGTAGGCGCCGCAGTGTTAACGCGTGACGGCAATACCATTCGCGGTTGTAACGTTGAAAATGCGTCTTATGGATTGTGCAACTGCGCCGAGCGCACAGCGATATTCAGCGCCGTTGCTCAAGGCCAGCGGCAGTTTGCAGCGGTTGCCGTCGCGGCTGATACCAGCGAGCCGGTGTCGCCGTGCGGCGCTTGCCGCCAGGTGCTGGCAGAGTTTTGCGATGCTGATACGGCCATTTTGCTCGCCAATCTAAGTGGTGAAGTGCGCGAATGCACCATCAATGAACTGCTGCCAGGTGCCTTCGCTGCACGCGATATGACACCTTAACAAGATCACCCCTTGCGGCCAGCGCCACCCTAAAACCTAAAAAGTCCGGGAACCTCATTCATGCACTATACGGTCGCTCTGCTGAGCGTTGTGGTTATCTTCCTGCTGGCGCTGTTGGCATCCAGCAACCGCTCCGGCATTCGCTTTCGGCCGCTGGCGGTCATGCTGGTCGTGCAGCTTGTACTGGCCTTCGCGCTGCTTAATACCGGCGCCGGCGCGGTGTTTATTGGCGGTTTCGCCAATGCCTTCGCCAAGCTTCTAAGCTATGCCGCCGACGGCGTTAACTTCGTGTTTGGCGGCATCGTCAAGCCGGGTACCTTCGTGTTTTTCTTCAACGTGCTGATGCCCATCGTCTTCGTGTCGGCGCTGATCGGTATTCTTCAGTACATCAGCGTACTGCAATGGTTCATGCGCATTGTGGGCTGGCTATTAAGCAAGATTACCGGCATGGGCAAGCTAGAATCCTATAACGGCATCGCGTCGCTGATTCTAGGTCAGTCCGAGGTCTTCATTTCAATGAAGAAGCAGCTCGACTACCTTACGCCACAGCGCCTTTACACTTTGAACGCGTCGGCCATCTCGACGGTATCGATGTCGATTGTCGGCTCGTACATGCAGATCATCGACCCACGCTACGTAGTGACGGCGGTAGCGCTGAACATGTTCGGTGGGTTCATGATCGCCTCGATCATCAATCCCTACACGGTGCCTGAGGACGAGGACCTGCTCGAGCTTGAGAATCCGCGCAAGCAGCATTTCTTCGACATGCTCGGCGAATATCTGCTGGATGGCTTCAAAATCGCGGTGATTGTGGCGGTGATGGTGATGGGCTATGTGGCCCTGATCGCCATGATTAACGGGCTGTTCGATGGCCTGTTTGGGGTAAGCTTCGAGCATCTGGCGGGCTATGCGTTCTCGCCGCTGGCACTACTGATGGGCGTCCCCTTCAGCGATGCGATTCAGGTTGGCGGGATCATGGCGGTCAAAACGCTCAGCAATGAATTCGTTGCGATGCTGCAACTGCAGAACCTTAACGAGCTAAGCCCGCGCAGTATCGGCATCACTTCGGTATTTTTGGTGTCGTTCGCCAATTTCTCGTCGGTGGGTATTATTGCCGGGGCTATCAAGGCCCTTAGCGACAAACAGGCCGTAGAAGTTGCACGCTCGGGCCTTAAGCTTCTGTATGGCGCCATGCTAGTGAGCTTGCTATCAGCCACTATTGCAGGGCTGTTTATCTAAGCGGCTTCTCGCATCACCTGCATTACTTACAGCGCCAGCCTCGGTATATTACTTACCCCAGGCTGGCGCTGCTGTGTGAGCTGTCTTCATCGCGATCGAGGGGATCCTAGCAAAGACAGTGTCCCAAACTGCCCTCTCGCCGCCCTCACGTGGTACCCTTCCGCCTTTGATTCGTTGATCGTCTGCCCACTGCGCAGCCTGCTACCACCGTGTATATCATGACCCCACCGCTCCCTACTGCTACTGCTGACCATGCGCGACGCTTTTCCGTGGCCCCAATGATGGACTGGACTACACGCGACTACCGCGCATTCGCACGCTGTCTAACCCGTGAAGCGTTGCTATATACCGAGATGGTCACCACCGGCGCGCTGCTGCACGGCACGCCGCGTGAGCGCTTTGTGGGCCATAGCGACGTCGAACACCCGCTGGCCCTGCAACTGGGCGGTAGTGACGCGGGCGAACTGGCGGAATGTGCGGCCATCGCGGAGCAGTGGGGGTTCGACGAAGTTAATCTTAACGTCGGCTGCCCCAGTGATCGGGTGCAGAATAACGAGATCGGCGCGTGCCTGATGGCCTCTCCTGACAAGGTCGCTCGTGCTGTCAGAGCAATGCAGGAAGCGGTCTCGATTCCGGTAACGGTCAAGTGCCGAATTGGCATTGATGACCAGGACAGCGAAGCCGACCTCGATCGTTTTATTGACCAAGTGGCCGATGAAGGCGGCTGCCGCGTATTTATCGTGCATGCTCGCAAGGCCTGGCTAGCAGGGCTCTCTCCCAAGCAGAACCGCGAAGTGCCGCCCCTCGACTATGCACGCGTACAACGCCTGAAAACTCGCCGCCCTGAGCTGCATATCTCGCTCAATGGCGGTCTTGCCACTCTGAACGATGCGCGTCCGCACCTGCAACACCTCGACGGCGTTATGCTGGGACGTGCCGCTTACCACGACCCGTGGTTACTCGCCTCTGTTGATGAGCAGCTGTTCGGCCGCCCCGCTTTAGTCTCGAGCCGCCTCGATGCGCTCAAGGCCTTCCGCCCCTATGTCAAACAGCGACTGGCAGAAGGCGTCAGGCTCAACCACATCACCCGCCACATCCTCGGGCTCTGTGCAGGCCAACACGGCGGCCGCGCCTTCCGCCGCTATCTCTCCCAGCATGCCCACCTGCCCGACGCAGGGATTGAGGTTTACGACGCCGCGCTTGAGTGGGTAAGTGGGTAGGAGTGTTGGTGGGTTAGTTGGTGGGTTAGCCGGTGGCTGATTCGAGAGTTTGCGCGAGTTTGCATTGTCGGCGTCTTTATCTGGATGATTGATTCTAAATCCTGCGCAGCTTTTCACTGGTAGCGTCTCAGCAAACGTTATTTATTGGTATTTGAAGGGGACCTTGCAGGCCCCTTCACCCCCGCTGTCGTCAGGCGCGTCAGACCATCCGCTTGCAAAAACGCGCTGCAAGCGGATGATTCCGCGCCTTCCTTATTAAGAAGTTTGCTGTGTGGGTGGTTTAGTCGGTGGTTGATTCTTGGGCCAGCGCGGACGTTCGTTGTTGGCGTCCTTTTCGTTAGGCTGATTCTGAATCCTGCGCAGTCTTTCACTGTTGATGTCTTAGCAAACGTTATTGATTGATATCCGAAGAGGACCTTGCAGGCCCCCTTCACCCCCGCCTGCGTCAGGCGCGTCAGACCATCCGCTTGCAAAAACGCGCTGCAAGCGGATGATTCCGCGCCTTCCTTATTAAGAAGTTTGCTGTGTGGGTGGGTTAGCCGGTGACGGACTCTTGGGCCAGCGCGGGCGTTCGTTGTTGGCGTCCTTTTCGTTAGGCTGATTCTGAATCCTGCGCAGTCTTTCACTGTTGATGTCTTTATCAGTACTCAACTCATTCTGGAGCCTGCGCAGCCTTTTACTGTTAGCGTCTTTTCAAACCTAACCTTTCCTTTGAATGCGAGAGGAACCTTGTCCCTCTCGCGCTCTCCCGCTCGTGGATGCGCCCCGAATGTGATGACGCTGTGCACGCACAGCGCACACATTCAATGGGCTGTCATGCCTTGGCAAATAGAACGCTTAGCGTAGCTAACTACTGACATACGCAAACTTCGTATGAGGAAGGCGCGGAATCATCCGCTTGCAACGCATTTTTGCAAGCGGATGGTCTGACGTGCCTGACGACAGCGGGGGTGAAGGGGGCCTGCAAGGTCCCCTTCAGATATCAATAAATAACGTTTGAAAAGACTCAAACAGTAAAAGGCTGCGCAGGATTCAGAATAAGACTCCCAAGAAGGACGCTAACAGTGAAAGCTGCACAGGCTCTAGAATAAGACCCCCAACAAGAACGCCATCAGCGAGAGTTCCTGCTGGAATCGGAGCCGGCCCCATTATCAATATGCTGTTCGTGCTGCTGTGCTTCTTCTTTATGCACTTTTTCCTGCAATGTCGTCATTCCCAGATAGATAGCCACCAGAATCACAATAGGGATGAGCAGTAAGTACATAATGGTTCCTTATGACAACGGTAATGAGAGAAAGATCACTCTAGCCTCTGTGCAGTATGGCATTGTTGGCGGTTTTATCGAGAGGGGCCTTCGCGGGCCACGCCTATGAGGTAACGGGCAGATTGTCGTCAGGTCAGTGCTACGCACTCAGCGCAGCACCGAGTAATTCCATGTTTCGATGGTTGGAAGCTTCAGGCCAGGTGCGTTGTGAAGAACTCGGTTAACTTCTCGAACGGAATGACATCAACACGAGCATACAGATCCGTATGAACGGCTCCTGGGATAATCATGAGCTCCTTCGGCTCTTGTGCAGCCGCATAGGCTGTTTCACTGAAGTAGCGTGAATGCGCTTTTTCACCGTGAATAAAAAGAGTCGGTCGCGGGGAAATCTCGTTGATATACGTCAGAATTGGCATATTCATGAACGATAACGGCGTTGTAATCGTCCACGCATTACCCGAGTTGACCGCACGCGAATGGTAGCCTCGCGGCGTCATGTAGTAATCGTGATAATCGACGAGAAACTGCGCTTCACCACCGTGTACCGAGTTGATTGCCCACATTGGGGTGCCGCGAGATGGCCTTAAGGCTGGCACGAGTGTATCAACAGGCAACCTATCGAATGTGCTGCTAGAGCCCTTGTTACGCCTGTTGGCACTGACTCAGGAGCCAAGCAGTATTCCTCATCTGGCACCATTGATTATCAAGGAAATCCACTACCGATTATTGATGAGCGGTGTTGCGCCCTGCCTTTGGCAACTCGCCTCAGTGGGTAGCGCGAGTCATCGCATTGGCGAAGCCATCGGCTGGTTAAAGTTGCACTACGCCGAGCGTATTAGTGTTGAACAACTCGCCACGGCGGTGCAGATGAGTGCGTCGAGCCTCCATCATCGGTTTCGCCAGCTAACCGGCATAAGCCCACTGCAATATCAGAAAAGGCTACGCATTAATGCGGCCAGACGGTTGATGATCAACGAGCACCTGGATGCAGCCACCGCATCCTATCGGGTAGGTTACGAGAGCCCCTCACAATTCAGTCGGGAATATAAGCAGCTGTTTGGCGCGCCACCGAAACAGCATCTAGAAGGCGTAAGACGCCCCATTACATAGGGCCGAAATAGGAACTGACGCCGCAAACTTCGTAAGGAAGGCGCGGGTTCATCCGCTCGTAGCGCAGTTTTGTACGTTGGCGTCTTTATCTGCTGGCTTATTCTGGAACCTGCGCAGCATTTCACTGTTAGCGTTTTTTCAAACTTTATTGATTAATATCTGAAGGGGACCTTGCAGGCCCCCTTCACCCCCGCCTGTGTCAGGCGCGTCAGACCATCCGCTTGCAAAACCGCGCTGCAAGCGGATGATTCCGCGCCTTCCTTAAAGTAGTTTGCTTACGATGATGTTCTGAAAAGGAAACTGTGATGGTTATCGAGGTCCGACAGCCCATTGAATGTGTGCGCTGTGCTGCTTTTGCACAGCGTCATCACATTCGGGGCGCTTCCACGAGCGGGAGAGCGCGAGAGGGACAAGGTTCCTCTCGCATTCAAGGGAAAGGTTTGGTTTGAAAAGACGCTAACAGTGAAGAACTGCGTAGGAATTAGAATTAGCCATCCGATAAAGCCACCAACAATGCAAACCACCCCGGCCCCCAATCGCCCACCAGCTACCCCACCATTACGCAGATCTGAAACAAGGAGCTCGATAAGTGCGAGGTGGTATGGGTGCACCTTTGAGGAAGGTAAGAAACAGCGGGGCCCGCTTACATACCGAGAGAGGATGAGCACCGTACTGAGGGATATCGATTCAGCCTGCCCGCGAGATGCTTCGTATTCGCCAGACAAGCGTTGACTAGCAGCCAAAATGCGAGGCGGGAAATAAGCGGATCGCCGTCGATCGGTCAGAAGCACGAGTAGAGGAAACCAAAAGGGCTGAGAAGGCGTGTATCGCCACTCTCAGCCCCAAGTTGCATAAGACTGCTCGGTATAGCTAGAGCTGCATCATGCAATTAACACAGGCTTTGCCTTATGCCAGCCCTTTCTTGGGCAAACCGCCGCCTTTCTGCCAGGAATCCAGAGTACCATCAATGTATTCACCTGAATTCGAATAACCGGCAGTGGCACCGAGCACAAACCCAGTCAAACCACCAAAAATACCACCGGCAATCGCACCTACACCCTGAGCAATAGCGCCAACGCCAATTACGCCGCCTGAACCAGCAGCCCCCGCGTTTGCACCACCTACTAAAGCACCATAGAAAAGGCCGAGGGAGCCGTCGACCAATGCGCCTTCGACCGCGTCAATCAGACCGCCTGCAACAGGCAAGCCACCAGCCACCGCTAGAGTTTCGTTCGCAGAAAGTTCTTTCATTTTCTATATTCTCTTAGAAGTAATAATTAAATGAATAATGAGTGCTGAACTGGAACTTATGCCAAGCCTTTCGTGGGCAGTTCTTCGCCGTCCCACATGGACTTCAGAGTGTTATAAACGTAGTCATCCGAGTTTGAATAACCCGCTACGGCGCCGTATACGACTCCCTGGATGCCCCCTAAAACGATACCTGCAATTGCACCTACGCCCTGCGCGATAGCACCAACACCAACCACGCCACCGGAGCTTGCTGCACCAGCATTAGCGCCACCCGTCAAACCACCAAAGGATGCACCTACGATACCATCAACAATGCCACCTGCGATGGAGTCAAGGAATCCAGAGGAGTGCGGCACGGAGTCTGCTGCACCAACAACCATTGCTACTTCGTTTTCAGTCAATGCTTTCATTAACGTGTTCTCTTGGAAAGTCGGTTATTAAAATGCCGGGGGAAACTGCAATGCTGAAGGGTCCGTTGTGATAGACCTTTCAAGGGTACTGCGAACGTAACTATAGATAACCTGACAAAAATGACGGCGACGCTTTTGTTAATTATATTTTTTATAATTTGAAACAATTAGTGGTATTACTGTAAATGACGCTTCGCGCTCATCAACCATCCAATGAAACTATCTGGAGGGAGCAGCTTCGCTCACAATCATTATTACTACAATGCTGAAGGCGAATACGAAAAAGGGCTGAGAAGGCGTGTATCACCACTCTCAGCCCTGAGGTGCTCAAGGCTGCTCGGCGATAGGCCGGGCACCCTCATGCGTCTAATTCAAGCTTGACTTACGCCAGCCCTTTCTTCGGCAAGCCACCGCCGCTCTGCCAGGATTCTAGCGTGCCGTTGATATATGTACCGGAGTTTGAGTAACCGGCAGTGGCACCAAGCGCGAGACCAGTCAGGCCTCCGAAAATACCGCCTGCAATTGCACCTACGCCCTGAGCGATAGCACCAACACCGATCACGCCGCCGGAACCTGCAGCACCTGCGTTAGCACCACCCACCAAAGCGCCGTAAAAGAGGCCCAGCGAGCCATCAACCAGTGCGCCTTCAATTGAGTCAACCAGCCCTTTTGCAACAGGCAGGCCACCAGCTACCAAGAGAGTTTCGTTCGCAGAAAGTTCTTTCATTTTTCTATATTCTCGTAAGAGTAGTTATCTAATGAATGATGGGAGCTAGAGTGAAACTTATGCCAAGCCTTTCTTAGGCAGCTCGTCGCCATTCCACATGGAACCCAGAGTGTCGTAGACGTAGTCGTCCGAGTTCGAATAACCTGCTACAGCACCATAGATACCACCCTGAATGCCGCCCAGGATGATGCCTGCAATAGCACCTACGCCCTGAGCGATAGCGCCAACACCAATCACGCCACCGGAACCAGCTGCGCCAGCATTGGCGCCACCTGTCAGACCACCAAATGATGCGCCCACAATACCGTCAACGATGCCACCTGCGATGGAATCGATAAGTCCGGATGAGTGCGGCATGGAGTCTGCTCCACCAACAACCATTGCTACTTCGTTTTCGGTCAGTGCTTTCATTAGCGTTTTTCTCTCGGAAAGTCGGTTATGAAAATGCTTACTTAACTTGCAATGCTGGATGGTCGCAATATTGATAGAGCAGATGCAGCTCTATCTTTGAAGGACCTTCCAAGGGGACTTCGGACGCCACTATATATATATATTGCCGAAGATGACGATAGGCTATTTGTTAATTATGTTTTTTATAATTTGAAACGATTAATGCAATTACAGAAGATTACATTTTATTACAATTAATGCTCAGTGACTATCGAATGAAACTGCCCGAGACGGGCAATTTCATTCGCAGTTATTATTACTGCAACTCCGCCTTAAGCACTGAGGGCTTTTTTCAGGCGAGTCTGTAGTTTTTCGGCACGTGCATCAACTGATTGCTTGATGGCGGCCAACACATCGGCGTTTCGATTCGGGCGAATTACACTGAATCCCGGACGTGGAGCCATGCCTCCACGCTGATTAGACTGCGGACGAATAGCGGTGACCGCATTATCGTAGAATCCGCGGTTAGCGCCGTTGTCGGAGTAAGATTCAGAGTAGACTCCGTGTGCCAAAATGACATCGAAGCTGTCCAATTCAAGGTGGAAGTATTTTACCGCCTTGACGCTCTCTTCCTGATAAATGGTTTTGCCATTGATCAAATCCATTGCGCGAACAAGGACGTTGTTCACGTACAAATGGTGCCACGCGGATACAGTAATATCGCGAGCGGGAACGCCCTCCGCCAGTGCATTAGCCAAAATGTGGACAGGATAATTGTTGGCTTTCTCGCGGTTGTTCCACTTCTCCATATTGGTGAGTGAGCGGAAGCCTACCCACTTGAGTGCTTTAGGCCCTGACAGCGTATTGACTAGATCCCCTTGTCGAAGGGTTTCAATAGCAACTTCACCATTCGGAGTACTGATCAACGTGCCTTCGGTAAAGCAGCCGTAGTGATCGATGTAATCCTTGACGCTATCAATGTACGCGTCGGTTTCGTCCCTGGAGGGATCTGACTCCTTCCCGGTTGGATATGGAGCTGTGTTTCGGAGACTATCAAGTCGACCATCAACATACTTGATCGCGCGAGCCTGGTCATCTTCATCCAGTGTCTTGATATCACCAACCAGATCTTTGAACTGATCCAAGCCTGCCTTCCATTCATCATAAGTGCCGCCGGGTCCATTCTGCTGGACATCGGCACGAATATCATCGGCTCTTTGCTTTATATCTTGATATGTCGCCATATTGGTTAACGCCTATGTTGATTTATTGATGGGTAAAGCAGGATGTTAGTGGGTGACCGGCCACTTTTTCATGCCCTTGCAATTGAACTGCTTGGAGCTTGTATTACTTATATCATCAAAAATCATATTAGAAGACAACCTCAATTATTTATAAACACCCTCAGTGAAATAGACTGTTTCTTAGTGTGAAAAAATATCTTCGAGCAACACGTACTATGGCAATCTAAAACTTGTTCGAAGCCCGCGACAGCGCGACTGTAACAAATAATTACAATGGTAGAGACGACTAAAAAAGTCATACTTTCATTAAATGAAATTCAAAATTTACATAATGATTATTCAAACTGCAGCGTTATTAGCAGGATTTCACTGCTGTCGTTTTATCTAGATGGCTGATTTAAGAAACTGCGCAGGATTTCACTGGTGGCGATTTTGTTTGGAGGCTTATTCAGGGGCTGCGCAAGATTGCAGTATTGGTGGCTTTACCTGCTGACTGATTCCGGAACCTGCGCAGCCTGTCACTGTTAGTGTCTTTTCAAACGTTACTTATTGATATCTGAAGGGGACCTTGCAGGCCCCCTCCCCCCCCGCTGTCGTCAGGCGCGTCAGACCATCCGCTTGCAAAAATGCGCTGCAAGCGGATGATTCCGCGCCTTCCTTACGAAGTTTGCGTATGTCGGTAGCTAGTCATGCTGAACGTTCTGTTTGCCAAGGCGTGACAGCCCATTGAATGTGTGCGCTGTGCGTGCGCAGCGACATCATATTCGGGGCTCTTCCACGAGCGCGAGAGGGACAAGGTTCCTCTCGCATTCAGAATAAAGGTTAGGTTTGAAAAGGTGCCGACAGTGAAAAACTGCGCAGGCTCAAAAATGAGTTACCGGTAAAGACGCTAACAGTGAAAGGCTGCGTAGGATTAAGAATAAGCCACTCGGTTAAGCCACAGCCTCTGAAGCCGCTCTAAATTCCCTACTCCCCCTGCAAACGTGAAATCCTTTCGCGCAGGTTGGCGTCGCGCCAGATGCGCTGCTGGGTAGCGCTTTCAATTAGCGTGGGGGCGGCGGTGGCAATTGTGCAGTGGGTGCGGGCGCGGGTGATGCCGGTATACAGGAGTTCACGCGTCAGTATTGGGTTGGGTTGCTCGGGCAGCACCAGCATCACGCGGCTGAATTCGGAGCCTTGCGATTTGTGCACGGTCATTGCGAAGCAGGTTTCTACATAGGTCAGGCGTGCGGGGGCGAGGCTGCGCACCCCTTCTGCACGATCGGGGGCAGCGAAAAATACCCGTAAACGGGTAGGGTCGTCGGGATCCTGAAGCGTTAGTCCGATATCGCCGTTATATAGGCCCAGGCGCGGATCATTGCGGGTAACCATCACCGGGCGTCCGGCAAACCAACCGCGGGTGTGGCTGATCAGGTGACGTCGCTTGAGCGCCTGCGCGATGGTGTCGTTGAGCCCCTCAACGCCCCATTTTCCGCGTCGCAGCGCGCACAGCAGCTGGAATTCGCCTAATCGCTGCAGCGCTTCCAGTGGATCAAGCTGCACGAGTGGCTCAAGATAGTGGCGATAGCCGTCTACCGCCAGCGCCGTAAGTTGCGCGTCGCCCTGCTGCTGCAAATCAACCCGTGCGATATCGGCGTAGCCAGCCTCCCAACATGCAGTAACCGCTGCGGAATCACCAGCATTGACCGCCCTTGCCAGCGCGCCGATACCGCTATCGCGGTCAAAACGGTAGCTACGCTCCAGCATGGTCACGTTGTCGGCCAACGGCGAATGAAGGGAACGTGGCGGCAGCACTGCCCCGCAGAGCTGCTCCAACCGCTCGTGCATGGCAGGCGAAAAGCCCGCTGACTCGCTACACAACTCGCCCAGCACCGCTCCGGCTTCCACGGAGGCCAACTGATCGCGGTCTCCCAGCAGCACCAGGCGAGCGTCGCTTGAGAGCGCAGCGAGCAAAGAACGCATCATGTCGAGATCGATCATCGACGCCTCATCCACCACCAGCACGTCAAGCGGCAGCGGATGCTGCTCGTTGTGTCGAAAGCGGCGCGTATCAGGCAGCGCCCCCAAGAGCCGATGCAGCGTGGTGGCCTCGCTGGGAATCGCGGCTTTCAAATCGTCTTCGCTCACAATGCGATGCAATGCACCCGCAATCGAATCACTTAGGCGAGCCGCCGCCTTGCCAGTAGGCGCAGCCAGCCGAATGCGCAGCGGCTGCCCTTGCTGACCAAGCGCCTGGCGCTGCAGCACCGCAAGTAGCTTAATAACCGTGGTGGTTTTGCCGGTACCGGGGCCACCGGAAATAACCGCGAGTCGCTGCGTTGCAGCCAGCGCCACCGCTACTTTCTGCCAGTCCGGCTCGCCTTCGTGCTGCCCTTCAGTCTGCGGAAAATAACGCGCCAACAGCTCGCCCAGTTGCTCATCAAGCGGCGGCAAGGGGCTCATTCGTGCGACCAGCGCAGCTGCTACGTCGCCCTCTGCGCGCCAGCTGCGATAAAGATACAAGCGCTGACCATCCACCACCATCGGCGCGGGTGCTACATCGCCGCCATCAAGCACGCTGGCCTGTACAACCTGCGGTGCGGCGCCAAGAATATCCAACCATTGCCCTACCGACGCCAGCCCCATTGAGCGCAGCAGCGCCCGCGCGTCGATCGCGTGCCCGTCCAGCCATCTGCCATCCTGCGGCGGCAGCGATAGCACGCTGGCGGGATCAGCCAGCGCACGGCCTAGATCAAGGCAGACGTGTCCACGGCCCAACTGATGGCTGACCAACGCAGCGGCCAGCGCAAGGGCCGGTTGCTTAGCGGTCTGCTCGCCGACGATAAACTGCGCGAAGTAAACATCGAGCGGTCTCAGCCAGCCGAGTTCGAGCCAGGCATCGAACACCTGGCCCAGATCGCCTTCATTATCGAGCGAAGGCGCTTGGCTGGCGGCGGGCGCTGACGCGTCATCCAGCAGCGAGAGTTGCGATGTGTGCTCGTTCATGGAGCCTCCTGCTGAGGCAGATCAACCGCCTCGCCCTTTAGCATGCTGTCGAGTGCTTCGATCAATGCCAGCGGTGGTCGCGCGTGGAAGATGCCCTGCCCAGGGCGCGCCATATCGACACCGCGCAAGAACAGATAGAACACCCCGCCCATATCTCGCTGATAGTCGTAATCGGGAAGACGCTGGGCCAAATGGCGATGCAGCGCCAGCACGTAAAGCACGTACTGCACATCGTAACGATGATCGAGCATTGCGCCGGCTAACTGCGCTTGGGCGTAGTCCTCGCCGCGCTCACCCAGATAATTGGACTTCCAGTCGACGACATACCAGCGCCCCTGCCAGCCAAACACCAGATCGATGAAGCCACGCAGCATGCCGTGTAGTTGGCGCGGCACGAGCGCAGGATAGTTTTCACTGCGCGCGAGCGGCTGATGGTGGCGAATCAGTTGATCGACCGCCTGCGCCGACACATCGGCCACTGGCAGCCAGAACTCCAGCTCAATCGACCACGGCGCAGGGCCGCTTTCGGGCTGTTGTTCGCCAAGCGCGGTCAGGCGCAACGCACCGTCTTCGGCCTCGATCAGGGGTGCCGCCAGCAACTGCGCCAGCCATTCCCCCAAGGGAGCCCGCCAGCCGTCATCAACGCTGGAGCGAGACAAGCGTCGTTCGATCAACGCATCCAGCTCAGCGGGATAATCCGCTTCACCAATACGACTGAAGTCAATCGCGCCCAAAATGCCGTGCAGGAAGGTTCCCGCTCGCGGCCCGCGTGGGAAGTCGTTGATCTTACCCAGCGGCGGCGCTGGAATGGGGGTACGCTCGTCCGCTACTTCGAGATCGAGCGCGGCCTCTTCAGCCGTGGGCGCTTCAGCACCGGGCGTTTGGGTATCGCTGGTCAGCGCCGAATAGGACGCAATCCACCAACGACGATCGATAGTGCCCGTGAAGGGGCGCGCGCGGCGCTCAGGGAGTACTTCATCCTGATGAGCCAAAGGCGCTGCGGGCGCCTCGGGCGGCGGCACTACGCGCATGTCGCTATGTGCAGAGAGCGTAGTTAGCACCTCGCGCAGACGGCTGCCGCCGAGTTCGTCGTCGGGCCCCGATTGCAGCAGCCACCCCAAGGCACTGTGGCCGATGGTGGTCGCGTCGAAGGCATCGTCCTTGCGCTTACGGCCCTTATAGAGCGGCCCCACGCCTACCCGGCAGGCATAGCTGGCACGCGTTAGCGCCACATAGAGTAGCCGCACATCTTCAGCATGGCGCGCCACCTCGGCCCACTCTCGCTGTTCTGTATTCAGCGCCAGACTGACCGCGCGACCGTAGCGTGGATGCTGCACCACCTGCACCGGCGAACGTCGATCGACTTCTCGATAGTCGCAGGCGAACGGCACATAAACCACTGGGTATTCGAGGCCCTTGGAACCGTGAATGGTGACCACGCGCACCAGCTGTTCGTCGCTCTCCAAGCGCTGGGTCAGGCTATCAGGGTCCATCCCTTCATCGAACCGCCCATCCAGCGCACGGTGCAGCCAGCGCAGCAGCGCTTGTTCGCCATCGAGCAAATGGCTGGCGGTTTGCGCAAGCTCGGCCAAATGCAGCAGGTTGGTCAGGCTGCGCTCACCGCTAGCGCTCGCCAGCAGCCGTGCTCCCACCGAGAAATCCTGCATCACCCGCCGCACCATCGCCAGCACGCCGACATAGCGCCAATCGCGCTGATAGCCCTCGAAGCGTTCGACCATGGCTTCCCAGCGGCGCTCATCGGCAACCAACTGTTCAACTTCGCCAAGATCGTCACTGAGCAATCGGCTCGCCAAGGTCGCTCGCAAGCTACTGTCGCGGCGCGGCTGACCGACGGCTTCGAGTAGCTGCAGCAGCCACCAGGCTTCGTGGCTATCGAATACCGACTGCCGCTGGCTGAGGTAAACGCTTTTGATGTTGCCCGCTTCGAGCGCATCGCGCACCAGCTGCGCTTCACGCCCCGTACGCACCAGCACCGCGATATGGTGAGCCATTAACGGCTGCTCGATGCCGCTTTCATCACCGAAACCGGTATGGCCTGCGACGCCTCCTTCCAGCAATCGCTGAATATCCGCCCGCACCGCGGCGCTCATGATGTGCTGGTAGTCGCTCTTGCTCAGGCTTTCATCGCTTTCGGGCAGCCACCAGCTCAGTGCCGCTTCAGGCTGCCCCTCTACCCATAGCTGCTGGCTACGCCCTTGCGCATCACTCGGCGTGAAGTGCAGTTTCTCTTCCAGAAAGGCGTTGGGATTGTGCTGAAATAGCGTATTAACGGCCGACACCATGCCACTGGTGGAGCGAAAATTGCGATCCAGCGTATAGCCTGAATCGGCGCTGTCGCGTGCGTTGAGATAAGTTGCCAGATCAGCATTACGGAAAGCATAGATGGCCTGCTTGGGGTCGCCAATCAGCAGCAGTCCGGTGCGCGCGCTAATCTCGTCGGTGCGCGCGTAGATGGTATTGAAAATGCGGTACTGGCGGGCATCGGTATCCTGAAATTCGTCAATCAGCGCAATCGGCAACTCGCAGCGAATGCTTGCTGCCAAGCGCGCTCCTTGCGAACCCTGCAAAGCATTATCGAGCTCACTGAGCAGATCGCCGAAATCGAGAGTACCGGCGCGCTTTTTGGTCGCCCTTATATCGTCACTGATCAGCCGCAGCGCGTGACTCACCAGCGCGGGGGTGGGATCAGGCACCTGCTGCTGTGCATCGGCCAGTGCATCCAATGCTTCAAACAGGCGATGACTGGGTGCATCGAAGCCCTTCTTCACCGATCCCGCAAGGCGCTGTTGGCCTAGCCACGCCGCACCTTTACTGTCCAACAGCAGTGAAGGAAGCGTGATCGCATCGCTGTCACACCACTGCTGCAACAATGCGATGCGCTCTTGCAACGCATCCGGCTTGATCCGCGCAGCATTGAACGCCTTGGCCTCGGCCGCTTCGTTCAACGCCACTATGGCGGTCTCGTCGACACTATCCCGTACGGCGCTCGCCAACACCTCGAGCTGAGCCAGCGCCTCCCGTGTGGGGGCCAGCGCCTGCTCGACGCTAGCGGGCGACTCGAGCAGCATATCGCCTTCCAGCAAACGCCCTTCGACATCAGCGTTCAATGCAACGCGTACGCGATCGTAAAGCGCTGCGGGACCATCGAACTTGTTGGCAATCAGGCGCTGCGCATCACCCTCAAGCGGGTAATAGTGGCGCCGCCAGTAGTCCTCCACCGCTTGCTGCAGCAGCGCGTCGCCGTTGGAGGTGAGCTCGACGTTGAAACGCGCCCCGCTATCGAAGGCGTGACGCTTGAGCATGCGCTGGCAGAAACCATGGATGGTAAAAATCGCAGCGTCGTCCATCATCCGCACCGCGCTATCGAGCTGAAGCGCCATGCGGCGACGCTGCTCTTCGTCGTTATCGCCAAGCAGATCGTTAAGGATGGCGTCGCCTTCGGCGTGTCCCAGCAGCATATCGCGCGCCTCGCGCAGGCGGCGACGAATACGCTCGCGCAGTTCCTCAGTGGCAGCGCGGGTGAAGGTCACCACCAGAATCTGCTCCGGCGTAAGTGCTGCCAGTTCGCCTAGCCCTAACACCAGGCGCACGTACAGAGCGGCAATGGTGAAGGTTTTGCCGGTCCCGGCGCTGGCTTCGATTAACCGCCGCCCTGCCAGCGGTAGCGTGGCAATATCGAGGCGTTGCTCAGTCATCGTTGCGTGATTCCTGCGCAGCGCTTTCGCGCCAGCGTTTGACGGCACCCACCTCGATATCAAACAGGTCGAGCACGCGTCCCAGCGAGTGATCGACCAGCTGTTCGATGGATTCAGGCCGGGCATAGAAAGCCGGCACCGGCGGCGCAACGATGGCACCCATTTCGGTTAACTCGGTCATGTGCCGCAGGTGATTAAGATGCAGCGGTGTTTCGCGTACCATCAGCACCAGCCGCCGGCGTTCCTTGAGTACCACATCGGCGGCACGGGTCAGTAGCGACGTGGTAGTGCCCGCGGCGATTTCCGACATCGAGCGAATCGAACACGGTGCCACAATCATCCCTAGCGTGCGGAATGAGCCGCTTGAGATGGCGGCACCAATATCAGCGCTGGGATAGACCACATTCGCCAGCGCCTCGACCTGCTTCACCGAATAATCGGTCTCGAGCCCAATCGTCAGGCGTGCGGACGGCGACATCACCAGATGCGTTTCGATGTCGCTGTCACGCAGAAGCATTAGCAAACGAATCCCGTAGATGGCGCCCGAAGCCCCGGAAATACCCACTATCAGTCGCGTGGCACGCGCGCTGCCCGGGTAAGCTGTACTCATTGATGACTCCTTTGGGATTGCGTGTCGCCACCAGGCAAGAGCGCGCAGAGCAGCTCAAACAGCGGCTGATAAAGGTGCTGGCTGGCGGCATCGAAGCCGGCCTCTTCCAGCGCGGCAAACTGCGGCCAACGATCGCCCAGCTGCGGATAACGCTCACGCAGCGCAACACTGAATGCTTCGCCTTCTTCATAGCGCTGGCGCAGCGTTTCGCGCACATTGTCGTCGCCCTGGCCTGCTAGCCACTCAAGCGACAGCTCAGCCAGTGCCGGAAGTGGCTCGGCCCAGGCGTTGCGGTAGCACGCGAGATAGTGACTCAGCACTGCGCGCGCTTGCTGAGCCGACATGGCGGGCAAGCTTAGCCAGCGATCCTCAAACAGCCCATGGGCGACTACGGGCTTGTCTGAACCCGCGGCGGCCAGCAGTTGCTCGAGATGCAGCAGATAAAGTCGATGCGGCTTGCCCAGATGAGTGGGCCGACCGTTACGATCAGCCTTCAAGGTGCCGTAAACCCCCGCCTCGAGCCGCCAAAGCTCAAGGTGATCACCATGGTCGACCACGTTATCGAGCCGCCCACTGATGCGGGTAGTGCCATCGCTGAAGTCGAGACTTAGCGTGACGAATTCAGGCAGCGCCGCAATCGCCTCACTCCACCGCTGCCACTGCTGCTCAATGGCGGGAAGCTGGTGGGTTAGCAGCGCCTCGCCAAACCCCAACGCCGGCAAACGTCCGGCGTGCTGCAAGCGTGCAGCACTTGCCGCCAACGGCTGCCCCGCCAATAGCGCATCGAGCAGGTCGCGCTTGAAATAATGCTGGGTCAGCCCATCAAAGCCGAACGGTTCGGCATCAGGCGCGAGCTCTTCGGGGGCGACGGCGCGTGCGCCCAAGCGCTCCTTCAGGCACACCGAAAACGGCTCGCGCAGCAGCGTTTTCAGTGATGGCAGCGCTATTTCAACGGGCGGTGGCGCCATCCCTGATGGCGCTTCAGCCGCAGTATGGTGAGGCTGCTGCTGCCACTGATCGTCGTAGCTGAAGAGCGCTGGGCACTGTGCGTCCGTGAAGTATTTTAGCGAGAACGGCTGCAGCGGATGCTGTTCGTACAGATGCGCCTCCAGCCGCTGGCGCTGGGTTTGTTCGTCGCACTGCTCGTCGCCGGTCAGACACCAGCCTTGGGCGATGCAGTCGAGCAGTTCGCTGACCAGCACCGAGGGCGGCCGTGACAAGTTGCTGCGCTGATCGTGACCAACGTAGCTGATCACCAGCTTGTTGCGCGCTGCTAATAGCGCGTCGAGCATCAGATAGCGATCATCATCACGCCGCGAGCGATCGCCGCCGCGCGGATAGGCGGCCATCAGGTCGAAATCGAGATCGACGCGCGGACGCGGATATTCGCCGTCGTTCATGCCGAGCAGATAGATGTGGCTAAACGGAATTGCGCGCATTGGCATCAGCGTGGCGAAGTTTACCCGGCCCGCCAGAAAGCGCGGCGACAGCCCGCTTTCATCGAGCTGCGCGGCAATCGCTTCACGCACCACCGAAAGCGGCAGCTGACCCGCAAAGGCCGCTGCATCGCAGCTGTCGCTCCAGCGCGCAACGGCATCGAGCAAGCGCCCAACGCTATCGTGTTCAGCATCGCTATCGGCTAGCACCAACTGGCCGACCAGCGCCTCAATACGCTCGCTCCACTGCGATACCGTGCGCGGCTCAATCAGCTCACGTGCGGCCTGCTCGAGCGTATCGACCAGCTGTAACAGACGCCCCGCCAGCGCCGCATCAAGGCCACTGACTTCGTCGTAAGGCTCGACATCATCAAAACCAGCGCCCGACGCAGGCAGTTCGTTCCCCATCGCGTAGCCCAGCAGCATACGCCGCGCGCCGAAACGCCAGCTGTTGGCCGCCAACGCGGGTAGCTTGAGCTGGGCGCGGTGCGCCTCCGACAAGCCCCAGCGGATGCCGCTCTGCTCGACCCAGCGCGTCAGCAGCGCCAGATCACTGGTGGCGATGCCAAAGCGTCGACGCAGCGCCGGAATATCCAGCCAATCGAGCATTTCACCAATGGTCACGCGGCGCTCGGGCAAATCAAGCAGTTCCAGCAGCGTGGCCAGCAGTGGATCGGTACGGCTGGCGCGACGATCGGTAATAGTGAAAGGAATATAGCGGGGATCGCTGCTGTCGTAACGTCCGAACACTGATTCTATAAAGGGCGCATAGCGATCGATATCCGGCACCTGCACGATAACGTCGCGCGGTTTCAGCTCGGGATCTTCGGTGAAGGCGGCCAACAGCTTATCGTTGAGCATCTCGACCTCACGCAGCGCCGAATAGGCCGTTACTAGCTGCACCGAGTGGTCATCCTGCGCCACACAGCGCTTGCCTTCGTCCTCGACGTGCTCTAGCGGATGGCGCAGGTCGAGCACATCCTGCTGAAGCTGCTGCAATAGCGAAGGTGTCTCGTTGGGGGTAATCCAGTCGCGAAAGATATCGGCTTCGCTATCCTGAGGACTATGCTGCTCGATATCGTACAGCGCCTGAATGAAGTCGCGCCCTTGCGCCCCCCACCCCGATAGCAGCGGATTGGCGCGCAGATGCAGCTCGGTAGGATCGAGGCCGCTCAGCTCGGGACGCTCTGGATGGCGGCGCGCGGCCCGCGCCTGCTGGCGCAAGGCTTCACGCTCGCTGACCACATCGCCCCAGTAAAACCGGCAAGGGTTGGTCAGCAGCAGGATCACGTCGATGTGGCGCGACAGCCCGTGCAATGCCTCGATAACCGCCAGCGGCAGCGATGAAATGCCAAACACGAACAACCGTGGCGGCAGCCCTGCCGGTGCCTGTTCGAGCTGCTCGAGCCGCGCCAGAAAGCGCTGCTGCAAGGCGGCACGCTGCAAGGGTTGCTCGTTTGCGTCGGCTGCCGCCAGCAGCCGCTGCCACAGCGCTGGCTGCCATGACTGAGTGCTCGGCAGCTCAAGCTGAGGTGCGCTTTCCCCCGCACTCCAGCGAGCCATCCAATCGGGACGGTAGACCAGATACTGGTCGTACAGCGCCGCCAAACACTCGGCCAATTGATAAAGATGGCGCGCATCCGGCGGGGTATCGTCGGCGGGTGTGGTAGGTGCAGCGGATGAATCGCCGCTCGGCGCTAACCGCTCGTCGTGCAGATAGTCGGCCAGCGGCGCGAACTCAGGCTCATCAAGAACTTCAGGCAGCAGCGCCATCAAACGCCACACCAGCGCCTTGCGCTCAAACGGCGAACGCTGGGGAATGGCATCACCCAGCACCGCGCGGTAGGCCTTCCAGATAAAGCTTGAAGGCAATTCGAACTCAAGTGCGGCCGCAACACCGGAGCGCTCGGCTATTTCGAGCTTGAGCCACTGCCCCATGCCCGCCGACTGCACCAGAAAGGTTTCCGCGCTAAGCGGAGGCAGCGGATGACGTTCAGCCAATGACAGCGCCAGGTCGCGCAGATCCTCGATGTGATTGGCATGAATGACACTGAACATGAGCACCTACCGGCTGCAGGGAGTAATTGCCACAGTCTACCTGAGCAGGCGCAAACGCGCAGGGGTACGTCAGCGATAGAACGGCAAGCGCGCCGAGGGGCCAACGCAGCGCGGGCAGCCCATGCCATGGTGCTGCCCGCTGTTGGGAACGTTGGTTGATTAACGAGCTGGTGGGGACTCACGCACCAGCAGCCACCCACCAATCGCACACGCCATTAAGCCCAGCAGGATAAGGTAAACGGTGGGCATATAGTCCCACCGAGCCGCGAGCAGTGAAATAATCAGTGGCGTTAAGCCACCGAATACCGCATAGGCCAGATTGTAGGAGAACGACACGCCAGAGAAGCGCACTTGCGGCGGGAAGGCGCGCACCATTACGCCCGGCACTATGCCCACGATGCCACCGAAGAACCCTGCCACCGCGTAGCTGGGATAAAGCCAGCCGGTATCAAGATGCAGTGCGATCCCCATGGCCCCGAAGCCCGCGATAAAACCAAGCCCGCACAAAAGCAGCGCCTTACCGAAACCAATCCGGTCCGCAAGCCAACCGGACAGCATACAGCCAAGCGCAGAAAGGCCAATGGCGATGCTGTTGGCGGCCAAGCTGGCGCTGCGCGCAATGCCGAACGACATCTGTAACAGCGTGGGCATCATCAGAAGCCCCACCACCACCGCGCCGGTGAGTATCCAGGTGACTAACATCGACAGAACGACGCTGCCGCGATGCCGTCTGAACACCTGTTTGACCGGCATTTCCTGCGCAGCTGACGCCGACTGCTGTTGCTTCATCTCAGCGAAGACCGGTGTTTCGTGCAGGTAGCGACGCAAATAGAGCGTAACGAGCCCCAATACCCCGCCCAGCAGGAACGGAATACGCCACGCCCACGCCATCAGTTGTTCATCGCTGTAGGCATGAGTCAGCGCCGATGCCACTAGCGATCCCAGCAAAATGCCCACAATCAGGCCCATGGTCAGCGACGCGCAGGCAATACCGGTGTGGCGCGACGGCACATGTTCGGTCACAAACACCCACGCCCCCGGCGCTTCACCACCAATCGCCGCGCCCTGGCAAAGGCGCATCAGCAATAACAGCAGCGGAGCGGCAACACCGATGGTGGCGTAAGTGGGCAGCAGCCCAATCACCAGCGTTGGTAGCGCCATCAGCAAAATGCTGAACATGAACATCCGCTTACGCCCGAGCAGGTCACCAAAGTGCGCCATCACAATGCCGCCAAGGGGACGCGCCAGATAGCCGGCAGCAAAAATGCCGAAGGTTTGCACCAACCGCATCCACTCAGGTACTTCAGCGGGGAAAAACAGCGCGCCCATCACGGCAGCGAAAAATACGAAGATCACGAAATCGTAGAATTCCAACGCACCGCCCAGTGCTGACAGCGCCAGAATACGAATATCCGAGAAACCCAGCGAGCAGCGCTGACGATCATTCACGGAGGAGGAATAAGGGGGGCTAACGGTTAACTCTGACATGTAAGGGCTCACGGCACACCAAGGACACAAATCACGTATTTGACCCTGCTACCCATAAGGCTTGCATAGCAGGTCGTAACGCACATAAACCTCGATATACTGACACTTAGCGGGGATCACCCGATGCCATATCAAGGTAATTGGGTACACTGTGGACTTGGTGAAGCCAGCGCCCGAGCTCGAGTGCGGGTCGCGCACTCAAGCAGGAACTGCTAAGCATACCAAAATAATAAAAAAGAAATAGTTCTTTTAAGCAAATTAGCGCAATACATCGCATCGACCAGATCGGTTATGCTGGTCGTGCCCTCCATTCGTCAGAAGGAATTTTCATGTCCAGCAGCGTCGCGAGCTACCCTTCTTCCAGTCGTGCATGGCTTGAGCAACTGGTGAGCTTTAACACCGTGTCGAGCAACAGCAATCTGGCACTCATCGATTACATCGAGGCAGCGCTTGCCGACCTTGCTAACACCCCCGGACAGCCGATTACTACTGAGCGCATTCCCAACGATGACGGCAGCAAAACCAACTTGTTGGTGCGCATTGGCCCCGATGTAGAAGGCGGCGTTGTGCTGTCGGGACACACCGATGTCGTGCCGGTGGAGGGACAGCAATGGAGCAGCGATCCCTTTACCGTGGTGGAACGCGAAGGCCGGCTCTACGGCCGCGGCACCACCGACATGAAGGGCTTTATTGCCAGCTGTTTGGCCAACGTCCCCCACTGGCGCCAACTCCCCTTGAAACGCCCACTGCTGCTGGCGCTTTCCTACGATGAGGAAATCGGCTGCGTGGGAGCACCACGCATGATTGAGCGATTGGCAACGCGCAGTGACCGCCCCGCGGTTGCGATTATCGGCGAGCCCACCATGCTTCAGGCGATTAACCGCCAGAAAGGCATCACCGATCTAATGACGCGCATCACCGGACTAGAGGCGCACTCCAGTCAAATTCCTGACGGCGTATCGGCGATTCACGTAGCGGGCAAGCTAATCAGCAAAATCGATGCCATCATGGAAGAACTAAGCGGCGGCGATGCCGTTAACCCCGCCTATAATGTGCCCTATTCGACCCTTCACGTAGGCACTATCAAGGGCGGTACGGCGGTGAACATCATGGCCGGACACTGCAGCTTCGAGTGGGAAATACGTGATTTGCCTGAGTATGGCTTCGACACCGTATTCGAACGTTTCCAGCACTATGCCGCCGCGTTGGAAGCCGAGCTGCGCGAGCGCGCGCCTTCGGTATCGATCGACACATCGCCGGTGGTGGAAACGGTGCCGGGCCTGAACAGTCTGGACGATGCTCCAGCGCTCAAATTTTTGCTGCCGATGCTGGATAATCGCACTACCGGTGCTGTGGCCTTTGCCACCGAGGCGGGACAGTTTCAGCGTGCCGGATTCAGCGCCGTTATTTGCGGCCCAGGCGATATCGCGGTGGCCCACAAGCCAGACGAATACCTCGACATAGCGCAGCTCGATAAGGCCGATGCGCTCATGCAGAAGATTGGCGACGCCATGACGCGCGACTAGCGCTATTCGAGCAGCCTCGCTACGGCCACAACGGCATTGCCGCAAGCGTGGCGTTGTGAGG
The DNA here is from genome assembly GCF_051251145.1 of Carnimonas bestiolae. Lineage (NCBI taxonomy): Bacteria > Pseudomonadati > Pseudomonadota > Gammaproteobacteria > Oceanospirillales > Halomonadaceae > Carnimonas > Carnimonas bestiolae. Next base: position 507,365 of record NZ_JBPCZK010000001.1, read on the forward strand.
CGGTATGGCCTGATTGGCGGCAGACCTGATGGCATAAAAAAGAGAGCGAAGGTATCAGCCTTCGCTCTCTTTTATCGGGTGCGTTACAGCATTGCAGCGTAACGCTCACCCGCCCTGCCAAATTAGCCTTTCAGCGTGGCGCTGAGGGTAATTTCGGTGTCATACAGTTTCGATACCGGACAGCCTTCCTTGGCAGAGTTGATGATGGAGTCGAACTCATCCTGCGCGATGCCGGGAATTGCCGCTTCGGTGACCAGATGAACGCCGGATACGGTAAAGCCATCGCCGTCCTGATCGAGCGATACCACTGCCTTGGTATCAATGCTATCAGCGGTGTAGCCTGCGTTGCCCAGCATTAGCGAGAATGCCATCGAGAAGCAAGCGGCGTGCGCTGCACCCAGCAGCTCTTCAGGGTTAGTACCGGGTTGACCCTCGAAGCGGGTATTAAAGCCGTAGGGGTTCTCTTTCAAAGCGCCGCTCTCGGTGGAGACAGTGCCTTTGCCTTCCTTGATAGAGCCACTCCAATGTGCTGAACCTGCTTTTTTAATCGTCATGATTTCTCCAGTACGTTACGTGGATGGGCTACCTATAAAGCAATGGGGACGATAGCTGCTGTCATCAACCCTTCGCTGTATTTCCCTGGCAAGCATAACCGACATTGGCGCGAGCGCCACCCGCTTTTCGTCGCCTATGAGGGTGTTTCAAAGCGCCATTGTGGATGGTGAGCATCAGCAGGAAGCACCTCGATGGGCAACGCGTTAGGCGCGCTCTCGCCGCGATGCGAGCCATGCGTTAGCTGGCGAATGGCCCTGAACACCCCCGAATGCGCTACCACGATGGGATGGTGATAGCGCTCAAGCAGTTGATTGAGCGTCACGCCAACTCGCTCAACGAAGGCATCCCACGGCTCGGCCCCGGCGGGCGGATCAAGATAGGGCATGCTATCCAGCACGGGCCCAAGCTCGAGCGGCCCCCAATTACGTTCGCGCAAGCCCTCAAAGGTGGCTACGCGATGCCCTGGTAGCGCTAATTCAGCCGTTTGCACGGCACGCCGCAGCGAACTGGCCGCGACGATCTCACCTTCCCAACGCAGCAACGCCGCACGCGCAGCGATCGCCTGCAGCTGCCCCTTCGACGTCAACCGCACATCCCGACTACCGGCAATAACACGCGCGCGGTTGTGGTAGGTTTCGCCGTGGCGGATAAACAAGAACGGCTTTTCGACCAGTTCCATTTCTCACTCTCTTCAGTTTCATTGGCAGCGATCCAGGCATTGCTTAAGCGAAGTGCCACCTTAACACCGGGAACAAGCTGTCCAGCAAGACCATCGCGCAAAAGCTGATAGAATCCTTAAGAAAAGACTACAGTAATAGGAACAGTTCGCGACGATCGTGCCGATAGGACTGTTCGGACTCCCAATACACCGCATAATGTGCATTTTGCGCAATCGTGCCGGCTCATGCCCGTACTGCGCTCACCACTCACCGATAACCGGTATCACCGGAGCAGCATCACCTTAGCGCCTATCGCGTCGCTGACAGCGATCGCGCACTCCGACGTATGGTTGAGATACCCCTTTGGCACTTCAGACATGACTTCACACTCCGCTGACGACGATCAACTAAGCGCCATCCACAACCACAATATTGCTTACTTGATGCTGGCGCGCGAGCTGATTATCAAAAACAAGCCGCTGGCGATGCTGCAGCTAGGGATGGACGAGCCGCTGGCCGATCTGGTTGCCGACATGCCCATCGAGCAAATCGTCGCTATCAGTCGCACCAACCGACTGATCTGCGCGCTCGCTCTCGACGAGACGCGGTTGTTGGAGTGGCGCGATAAAACCCCTAGGCACCAGGAGATTTATCACGCCCAGCGTACCCTGCACATGACCGACAACCGCTGCAGTCTTCCGGGCAGAACGCACGACAGCGATCCCAACCAAGGGCCCAATGCGTCTCTGATCGATCAAACGCGTGAACAGACCCTCGCCATCGAGATGATCAAGCTGGGGGCGCGACCTTCGGTAATCCTGCAAAGCCTGAATATTCCCTACGCACGCGTCGCCCGCCTTTACCGCGAAATGACCGGCAAACCGTTACCCAAGGGCACCCTGCCCTTTGCCACGGATTGGTTTCTGCAGTGGCGCGCCAATATCCATTCATCGGTGTTTCTCAACTATCACCGCCGTCTCGAGAGCCTGTCGATGCAATGCAGTACCGAACTACTGCTAAGCAGCTATCGCCACTACCTTAACTGGCAGGAAGCGCCTCCGGCAGAGGCGCTGCTATCGATGACGCGAGCCTGGACACTGCTGCGCTTTCTGGAAAGCCACTTGCTGCAAATGACGCGCTGCACACGCTGCGGGCGGTTGTTTGTTGATTACGCCAATGCTCCGCAGCAAAGCTTCCGCTGCGGGCTGTGCGCTCCGCCCTCGCGGGCCGGTCATTACAAACAAGGCAAAACACCGCACGATAGAGCGGCTACTGCCAGGATTCAAACAGCGCCTCGAGGCCCGGCGCAAGCGCCACAAAAGAAGGGTTAATCAACGTATCACGCTGATTGTAAGAAAGCGCTCCTTCCACCCGCATCCCCTGCAACGACCTCACTGCTCCGCCCGCCTGCTCGAGCACAAATTGAGCAGCTGCCGTATCCCACTCACTGGTTGGCCCGCTCCTGACGTAGAGATCAGCGTCGCCGCGCGCAATCGCACAGAATTTCAGCGAACTCCCCATTGCTACGCGCTGATACGGCGGTAGCCGGGCCTGCCATGGCTCAGGAATACCGCGCCCGTGCGAGCGGCTTTCAACGACTCTCAAGGTGTTTGCGTTACGCCAAGGACGTGCGGTGATGTCGGTGCGGGTGGCACGATAGTGCGGAGGATGAAAGCGCCATGCGGATTCTCCACGACATGCGGTGTAGCCGTCGTTCAGCGCGGGAGCTACCACCACCGACAGCACCACCTTCCCTGCATCAATCAACGCGATATTCACCGTGAACTCATCGTTGCGACGCAGAAAATCACGCGTACCATCGAGCGGATCGACCAACCAGAACTGCTGCCACTGCAGGCGGTTGTCGATGTCGAGCGGCGAAGATTCCTCCGAAAGCACCGGCAGCGCCGGAGACAACTGGGCCAGGCGATTAACGATAATCTGATGCGCTGCTTTATCAGCCTCGGTAACGGGCGAGTGATCTTCTTTATGACTAACCGATATCGAGTGACCATTTCGATAAATGGCCAATATTGCATCGCCTGCCTGACAGGCAATATCGATTAATAACGACTGCCATTCCTTAAGCAATTGATCAGAAATTAGAGTCATGTTCCGCCATTATTCCTTAAATACGCCGGTTGTCGGAAGCCTAGTCGCGACTATCTAAGTAACAACATCGCCTCTATGTAGCGGCGCATTTATTGTGACCGTCATATTGTTAGCATTGAAATTATATGGCTGCGTTTAGCATGATTCAAAACGCAATTTTCTATCGAATAATCTATGCATACACACACTCATGCCTGCGTATAACGAAAAAACCGCCAGCGACTATCGCTGACGGTTATCTATTTGACACAGAACAAAGGCTACGAATGGGCGCTGTTTATAACTTGCACCGACGCCATTAACGCATCGATCAAACCTGGGTGTCTTCTACCCATCCTTCAACCGTATCGCCGCCATACTGCTCTTTCCAGGCCTTGAGGACCTTATGATTGCCCCCACGTGTTTCGATCACCTCACCGCTGTGCGGGTTACGATAGATCTTCAGCTTGCGCTTGCGGCGAGTACCACCGGTTTTGGTGGGAGCGGCTTTTACCGAACTACTGAGATCGCCCTTTGGATCAACAATAGCAATCACATCCGAAATATTCTTGCCAAATTCTTCCATCAAGCTTTCAAGTTTTTTCTTGAATTCAAGCTCGGACTGCAAACGCTCATCGCGTTCAAGACGCTGCAATTCTTCGCGTAGCGCCTTGACCTGCTGTTCCTTGAGAAGATAGTCACTCAATAACGACATTTTTATAACTCCAACCGGATTGCATAACACATGCAACGTATGTGGGCAGTGGAACGCAAGAGCGTTACGCGTTTAACGAGCACTATGCATTACCAATAAAGAGTATACATCCCTTACATCAAATGAGAGAAGCGTTTTTATAACGATATTGAATCTCAAAGCAACAAGATAAACTTTCTGAATGCTAAATAATTAGCATGTGCTATCACATTCATACATTTTGCATATAGCACACCACATCGCCCCCTCTTGAATGAGGAAACGCCAGCCCTCCTTACTGGACATCCATCCATATAAGCGCGATCATAGCGCTATGAAGAAAATCCTTCACGCCGACTGTGACTGTTTTTACGCTGCGGTAGAGATGCGCGACCGCCCTGAGCTGCGCGATATCCCTATTGCTGTCGGCGGCCGTCCGGAAGGCAGGGGCGTCATCGCCACCTGCAACTACCCCGCACGCACTTTCGGCATTCACTCAGCCATGTCGAGTGCTCAGGCACTGCGCCTGTGCCCGCAGCTCACCTTGATCAAGCCCGACTTCGATCGCTATCGCGAGGTCTCTGCGCAGATCATGGCCATTTTCAAGGAGCTTACCGAGCAGGTCGAGCCGCTATCGCTCGACGAAGCCTATCTTGATATCAGCGACGTCGAGCGTTTCAAGGGCAGCGGCACCTGGATGGCACAGTGGCTAAAGAAGGAGGTGCTGCGCAGAACCGGTATTACAGTCTCGACCGGCGTGGCGCCTAACAAGTTTCTTGCCAAAATTGCCAGCGACTGGCGCAAGCCCGACGGGCTATTCGTGATTACACCCGAGCAGGTCGATGCCTTTGTTGCCGAACTGGGCGTCGACAAATTGCCTGGCGTGGGGCCGGCCACGGCACAGCGCCTCAAACAGCTGGATATCACCACCTGTACCGAACTGAGCCGCTGCGCCCTTCCGATGCTGCTTGATCGCTTCGGCAAATTCGGCCAGCGCCTGTATGAGCTGAGCCGTGGTATCGATCACCGCGAGATCAAGGTGCATCGCGAGCGCAAATCGATCAGCGCCGAGAATACTTTCGATCGTGATCTCACCCCGGCGCAGGTGATCGAGCAGGAACTGTCGACCATGGTCGACAAACTGACCGCGCGCATTGATCGCCATGGTAACCCCGCTTCCAGCAAGATTTTCGTCAAGCTACGGTTTAACGATTTCACTACCACTACCTTGGAAAGCAGTGCGATGCTGCCCTCGATCGCCAATTTTGCCGAGCTGTTCGAACGCGCCTGGCAGCGCGGCCAGCGGCCGGTCAGGCTGGTGGGGGTTGGGATCAGGCTGCGCGATTCCGAGGACAGCCGCCAGCTAGGGCTGTTCAGCACCGCCCCCGACGAAGCCTCTTCTGTACCAGAGTACCAGTAGCTGGCCCCCGAGCAGCCCCATCCAGACGATCACACCCAGACGCCACGCCCTATGCGCCCTCCGCTTAGGCGAGCATCGCTCACCACGGTGGCGCTACCGTTCGGGCGCTGTTCATTCTCCGCTGCTGATAGGTTGCGATATGGCATTGCTGGTCGCTGCTGATGCGATAATGAGCAGATGCCCTACTGCGCGCTAACACCAACGACTGGCCGCTGCTGGCACCCTCTTGTTGCTATTTGCGTGTCACTCCTTGGCCGCACGCCTTTCCTGCTACGGTTGCTGTTGCGTATAGTAAAGGTAACGCCTTGGGGCAGGCAGCACTCACCACCGTGCTGTCACCCGGCATCCGCACAGTAATAAGGCATTCCATGAGCGACCATCAGGTATCCATCCGTCCTCGCAAACGCCCACCCCTCGACATCCTGTTGATGGGGGGATGCGGCGAAATCGGCATGAACCTTACGCTATACGGCCATAACGGTCGTTGGATAGCGGTCGACTGCGGCATGATGATTCATCAGGATTTGCCGGATTCACCGCTGCAGGTCCCGGATGGTCAAGCCCTGAAGGATCGTAATATCACTCCCGAAGCGCTGATCATCACCCATGGTCACGAGGATCATCTTGGGGCGGTGGTGTGGCTGTGGCCACGCTGGGGCTGTCCAATTTGGGCATCGCCGCTGGCGGCAGGTCTGCTGACTCATCGCTTCGCCCAGCATGGGCTGGATACCAGTGCGATTCGCGTGTTCGAGCCGGGCGAGGCCTTCGAGCAGGGGGAATTCGACATTCGCCCGCTGCCGGTCACCCACTCGATTCCTGAAAGCGCAGCGTTACTTATTAGCGCTGGGCGTCACCGCATACTGCATACCGGCGACTGGAAGCTCGACCCTGCCCCGCTGCTGGGGCCGCCCATCAATGAAGCGCAGTTTCGAGCGCTGGGCGCGATTGACCTAGTGGTGGGAGACTCTACCAATGCCATGCAGCCGGGCCACTCGGCCAGCGAGGCCGAGGTGCTTAGCGCACTGCAGGAAGCCATTGCGCCGCTGACCGGGCGCGTGGTGATCAGCAGTTTTGCCAGTAACCTGGCCCGCATTCACTCGGCCGGTCTGATTGCGCGCGCCACCGGTCGTCGGCTGGTGCTGGCCGGGCGCGCCATGCAGCGGATGGTGCACATCGCCAAAAGCTGCGGCTATCTGGAGGAGCTACCCACCATTGTACCGCTCAAGGATGCGGGCTATCTGCCGGCCAACGAAGTGCTGCTGATGGCGACCGGCAGTCAGGGCGAGCCTGGTGCTGCGCTAGCGCGTCTGGCTCATAACCGTATGCGTGATCTGGAGCTGGAAGAAGGCGACACGGTAATTTTCTCTTCGCGCGTGATTCCCGGCAACGAACAGCCGATTGCGGCGTTGGTCAATGCGCTGAAGCAGCGCAACATCACCGTGATGGATGAACACAACCATCCTGATCTGCATGCGTCGGGGCATCCGGCGCAGGACGAGCTGCGCACCTTCTATCATTGGATAAAGCCCCGCCACCTGCTGCCAGTGCACGGCACCGAGGCTCACCAGTGTGCGCATCTGGCGCTGGCACAGCAGCTCGGCATTGATGGCGAGCACACCCCGAGCGATGGCGATTGGCTGCGCTGGACCGGCGACACCCTTGAGCAAGCGGATCGCCTGACGCTCTCACCACGCCTGATCAACCAACAGCGCGACGTGCGCCGCGATACGCGGCATGGACTGCGGGTGGTCATTTCAGTGCTGGGTGATCAAAGCGGCTGGTCGCGGGTCGGACGCACCATTGTCGACCCACCGCCCGGCGTGGCAATCGATGAAGAAGCGCTGAGCGACTGGCTCGACGACCAATTGCCGGCGCTAGGGGCGGTATCGCTGCGAGAACTGCGTACATTGCTGAGCGATCAGCTGACTCACTGGCTCGCCAATCGCCGCCAGCGCGCAGGCCGCCTCTATCTGGACGTGGTGGATGTGTCGGCTTAGCCAGCCGACTGCCGGCCAAGGCCAGGTCATTGTGACACTCGCTAGCCGCCGGTCATGTTCATGAAGCGTACCACCTGCACATCGCCGTCGGTGGTGAAGTGATGCCGCCACGGTTTTAGCTGCATGGCGTCGATAATGCTTTTCTCCAGCCGCTGCTCATCGCCGGGGTGGCGTCTGAGTACCGCGCGCAGGTCCTTCGAATGCTCGTTGCCAAGGCACAATAGCAAGCGCCCTTCCGCCGTCACTCTGACGCGATTGCAGGAAGCGCAGAAATTATGGCTATGGGGCGAAATAAAACCCACACGAGTGCTGCTGCCAGGCATACGGAAGTAGCGCGATGGCCCCAGCGTTGACTGCGCGGTGGGCCACAGCGGATAGCGGGTTTCGATGGCGGCCTGCACATCATCGCTAGAGAAGTAGGTTTCCCCGCGTCCGTGATCCGACACCTCGCCCAGCGGCATTTCTTCGATAAAGCTGATATCGAGCTTGCGCTCGCGAGCGAACTCGACCAGATCGAGCACTTCATCTTCGTTACGCCCCTTTAGCACCACCGCATTTAGCTTGATATCGCTAAAGCCCGCCGCCTGTGCGGCCTCGATACCGCCAATCACCTGCTCAAGCTTGCCGGTACGGGTCAGTTGCTTGAAGCGCGCAGGATCGAGCGAGTCGAGACTGATGTTCAGGCGGTCAACGCCCGCTTGCCTGAGCATGGCGGCATGACGCGGCAGTTGCGAGCCGTTGGTCGTAATTGCCAGCTCCTTTAGGCCGTGCTGCTTGAGCGCGCCCAGCCCACGCATCAGCGTCTCGAGCCCTTGCCTGACCAACGGTTCGCCGCCGGTAATACGAATCTTCTCGACACCCAGCGCCACAAACCGCTGCGCAACCATCAGAAGCTCTTCAATCGACAGCAGCTGCTGACGCGGCAGGAAGGTCATTTCCTCACTCATGCAATAGACGCAGCGAAAATCACAGCGATCGGTAATCGATAGCCGCAAATAGCGAATCCTGCGGCCAAAGCTATCGACCAGTTCGCTGCTTGTCTGCTCGCTCGCTTCGGTCTCCATGGTTACTCCTCCCAGCGGCGGCTGGCGTCGATGTCGCCATGACGTTCTGCGACCCAGCGCTCGCTATCGCCCAGATGCTCTTTTTTCCAGAATGGCGCGGCGGTCTTCAGGCGGTCAATCAGAAATTCACAACCAGCGAAGGCATCGCGGCGATGTGCAGCGAGCGTCATCACCAGCACAATCTGATCGCCCGCGGCCAGCCGCCCCACCCGATGTACCAAGGCCACGCCGCTCAGCGACCAGCGTTGGCGGGCCTGCTCGGCCAGCTCGGCGAGCGCCTGTTCGGTCATGCCGGGGTAATGCTCAAGCGTCAGCGCAGTCACGTTGGATACTTCGCTGAAATCGCGTACGCGCCCGCTAAACGATACCACCGCACCGATATCGCGTCGCTCTGCCAGCAACTGCTGCTCAATCTGGGCCGCGTCGAACGGCTCGGGCTGTACGGCGATATAGATCATCCGCCCGTCACCGGTGGAAAGAAACCCACTTCGTCACCCGGGCTGAGCGGCGTATCGCCCTTGCATATACGCTGATTGACGGCGCTCAACACCTGTTGGTCGTACAGCGCTGAGAAGCGCGGATCGCGCGCGACGAGGGCTTGTTTCAGGCCGTCCAGGGTGGGCGACGTCAATTCACTGAAGGGAAGCTCGAGGCGTTGCTCTCCCAGCGCTTCGCGCAGCGCTGCAAACAGCAGCACGGTGATATGCGCCGCGTGGCGGGCAGGCGCGCTCGGCTCGCTTGATGTAGCGCTGCTGGCCGGCGGAATCGGCTGATCTGGCGCTGGCTGAGCATCGTCGGCGGTCTTACGGTGCCAATCACCGGATTTGCCGCCCTCTTTATGTTCGAGCTGGACAGCGCCAATCACCATCGCCTTGTCGACCGCCTTGCACATGTCATACAGCGTTAACGCCGCCACCGATACCGCGGTCAGCGCTTCCATCTCGACACCGGTGCGTCCTTCCATTTTACAGCGTGCCTGAATACGCACGCCCGGCAGCTCGCTATCGAGCACGAAGTCGATCTTCACCGATGACAGCGCTAGCAAATGACACAGCGGAATCAGCTCGGAAGTGCGCTTGGCCGCCTGAATTCCCGCAATCCGAGCGGTCGCCAGCACATCGCCCTTGGGCATCGCATCATCGGCCAGCAACGCCAAGGTGTTCGGCGCCATGCGCACATGGCCGGAAGCAATCGCAGTACGCTGGCTAACGGCCTTTTCACCCACGTCGACCATATGCGCGTGGCCGCGCTGATCAAGATGCGAGAGAGATTCATTGGCCATGGTTACCTCCAGACAGCGCCACCAGCGGGTGAATCACTACCCGCTCACCTTCGCTTAACCGGCTGGTGTGCTCGTCGAGTTCAATCAGACAGCTTGCCTGCAGCAATGCATCAAGCTGATGGGAATTCTGTTTCGCCAGCGGAAGCGCGTACAGCCGCCCCTCTTCGTTGGCCCAATAGCGCGCAAGCAGCAGCTCACTGCGTCCAGCGCGACCACTAACAGGAGCGGCTAGCGTGGCTGCCAGCGTGGGCATCGGATCAGCCGTGCCGCTGAGGTGCGTCAGCGCGGGTCTTACCAGTTGAACACAGCAGCCCAGCGCCGCCAAAGGATTCCCCGGTAAGGCTATCAGCGGCACCTGTTGCCAACGTCCAAACGCCAGCGCCTGCCCGGGCTTATGGGCCATTCGCTGCGGCACAATGCCATGCTCGGCGAGCACATCGCGCACGTAGTCATGCGGGCCGCGCGAAATGCCGCCGCTGGTAATGAGCATATCTGCGTGCTGCGCGGCGGCATCGAGACGCTCGGCAATTGCTGCGGGGCTATCTTCAAGCACACCGCACACGCTGACCTCTCCCCCCCAGCATTGCAGCAGGGCCGCCAGCATCGGGGAGTTAGCGTCAAAGCGTGCTTGCTGCGAACCGCTGGCGGAGCTCCCGCTGAGCTCGTCGCCGCTGGAAAATAGCGCTATCCGCAGCGGCCGCGTCACTTCGACTTGTTCGATGCCCAGCGCAGCCAGCATCGCGATGTGGCGAAAATCGAGGCATTCTCCAGCGCTGATCACCACCGCCCCGCGCGCCACTACCTCAGCGCGACGCCGCACGTTGCGGCCCACCTGAGGCAGTTGCTCGAGCCACACCTGCTGATGGTCGAAGCGGCACGCTTCAATCGGCATCACGCTATCGCAGCCCTCTGGCAGCCAAGCGCCGGTGGCGATCTCGACGGCTTCTCCGGTAGCCACTGGCGTTTTACAAGGATGCCCAGCAAGACTTTTCCCAACGATACGTAACGGCTGCTTAGTGCCCGCCTGCTGTGCGGTGAAAGCTACACCGTCCATTGCTGAGATATCTGCTTCCGGTATATCCAGCGGTGCCTTGATGTCGCTGGCGAGACAGCGCCCGACGGCCTGCGCCTGCGCCAGCGCCACTCGCTGAGTGGCCGGCGGCAGCGCGTCGCCCATCGCTGCCAGCAGCATCTGGCGCGCCTCGGCGACACTGATACGTGGCTGTGTCATCAGCGCTGTTCCCTTTGCTGACTTGCCCAGTGCGCTATCCACTGAGCAATGTGTGCGGGGTGATCAAGCGGCAGTAGCTCGGGCTCGCCGATGGAATCCGCCCCCGCCCTAACCGGTGCTGCACCTTGCCCAACTACTTCTTCCACCGTCGGTGCCGCGATGGCAATGATCTGGGCATCGTCACGGGCCAGCAGCGGTTTGCCGAGCGCTGCACGAAACACTTCCACGCGGGGAATAGCGGCATGCTTGAAGCCCTCGACTAAAATCAGCGATGGCGCATGGGGCAACAATTGCTCGACCAGCTCATCGAGACCGGGCTCATCTGCTCCTGGCGTTTCCACCATGATGGCGTAGCGCTGCGCCGACGCCAGCAGCATCGGCACCGCTCCCGCCTTGCGCAAGCGGTAGCTATCCTTGCCGGGCGTGTCGACATCAACGTCGTGGTGAGCATGCTTGATCACGGCGCAGCGCTCGCCAGCTTCGCGCAGCAACGGCAGCAGTTTTTCCAACAGGGTAGTCTTTCCCGCTCCGCTGAAACCTACAACCCCTAGTAATAGGGGGCGGGATGAAGGGGAGTTGGTTGGTGACATGGTTACCTCTGGGCAAGCGCCAAACGTGCGGCCACTGCGTCTAGCTCGGCATCACCGTTAACGTTGATAAACTCTGCGCTGTGTTCGAAACGCACCGCAGTAGCACGACACTGCTCGATAACGCCCCGCACGCGCCGCTCGCCGCTGCCCAACGCCCGATGCACCCGCGGTGCCAGATTCGGGCGCCACAGCGCTATGGTGTAGTGCGCGCGCTCAGCGTCGCAGGCGTATATCACGTCGCTATCAGGTGCTGCGTGCGCCACCAGCGTATCGACCAGATCAAGCGGCAGCAACGGTGTATCGCAGGGGACCGTTAACACCCAGTCAGTCTGCGGGAAGAAATCGAGCGCCTGCGCAATGCCCGCCAGTGGACCCTGACATTGCTCATCTGCGGCATCGGCCAGCAGCGGAAGTTGCGTTAGCTGGCGATAGCGCTCGAAAGCACGATTGGCGCTAATCGCCAGCGCCTGAACCTGAGGCGCCACCCGCGCAATCACGTGCTCCAGCAAAGTGCGGCCGGCCAGCTCGACCAGCGCTTTTTCACCGCGCGCCAAGCGACGCCCTTCTCCTCCCGCCAGCACAATGGCTGCCACGCTGGCACGCGGCGATGAAGAAAACGATTGAGCGCACATCGCGGGTTCCTCATGCTGAAAAGACATCGCTCGGCATCGATACGAGGCTGCGCTGAAGGAGCACTGCTCGCACCTATCGATCCTTGCCGATCGCGCCGCCCATAAACGACAACAGCCGCTAACGGCGGCCGCTGGAGGATAGTACGAACGGACACCTGATCCTGCTGCTGCAGCAGATCAACGGCAAGAGTATGCACCATCCGAGCAACGGCTTAACGCACGACTCGGTGGCAGGTTCTGTCCAGACCGCTGATGCGCATTTCTGGAAACCGCTGAGCGGCCCCGTTCAACGCTTCGCAGCCAAGAGCGCGGCAGCCCTACCGAGACCGCTGAGGGCCGCGCCGCGAGTCGCCGCGCCTTGGTAGGCATCCGCTAGAGCAATGGCCCTGAAGCGGTGGCGCTGCAACGAAGGCGCTCGAGCAATGGCCCTGAAGTGGTGACCGCTACTCGCGGCCCGCTGCTATTAATGGGTGCCGAAAATCTTGTCGCCGGCATCACCCAGCCCCGGCACGATGTAGCCGTGTTCGTCGAGATGGTCGTCGACCGACGCGGTGAATATCTCGACATCAGGATGTGCTTCGAGCACGCGCTTGATGCCCTCGGGCGCAGCGACCAGCACGATAATCTTGATATCGCGGCAGTTGCGTTCTTTCAGCATATCGAGCGTGGCGATAACCGAACCACCGGTGGCCAGCATCGGATCGATCACCAGCGCAGTACGCTCGTGCAGGTCGGAGACAAACTTCTCGAAGTACGGCACCGGCTCGAGGGTGTCCTCGTTCCGGTAAAGCCCCACTACGCTGATGCGCGCGCTGGGAATCAGCGTGGTAACGCCTTCCAGCATGCCAATGCCTGCGCGCAGGATTGGTACAACGGTAACCTTCTTGCCCTTGATCTTATCGACCGACAGCGCCTCGCCAGTCCAGCCGGTAATACTGCGAGCTTCAAGCTCAAGGTGCTTGGTGGCTTCGTAGGTCAGCAGCGTAGCGACCTCGCTGGCAAGCTCGCGGAAATGCTTGGTGCTGATGCCTTCGGCACGCATCAAGCCGATTTTGTGTTTGATCAGCGGGTGCTGAATATCGTGAACACTCATGAGGATGTCCTGAAAAGAGCGAGTAGACGCGACCAACGAGCGGTCTATCCGTGGATGTAAGAAGCAGCATGCAGTGGCCGCCTGAAGCTTTCCAACCTGCATGCTGCCGAATCACCGAAATCGTGCGGCATCGGTTAATGAAACAAGGCGACAGCGCGCCTTTTGCCCATGTCCCGACTGCCTGCTGGACCAACGGTGTTAATGAGCGGCGCTCACCTCAGCGGGGAGCTGCCACTCAATGGGCGAAATACCGTGCTGCACCAAAAATGCGTTGGCCTTGGAAAAATGCTGATTGCCAAAGAAACCGCGATGCGCCGACAGCGGCGACGGATGCGGTGAGTGCAGCACCAAATGGCGCTCGCGATCAACGAAGGCGGCTTTCTTCTGCGCGTAGCTGCCCCACAGCAGAAACACCACGTGGTCACACTCGCGATTGATCTGTTCGATAGCGCGATCGGTAAAGGTTTCCCAGCCGCGATTGCGGTGCGACCCGGCCTGCCCCTGCTCGACCGTTAGCACGCTGTTGAGCATCATCACACCCTGGCGCGCCCAGCTTTCCAGGAAGCCGTGCTTTACCGGCGTGAAGTTAACCTCGTCGGCCGCCAGCTCCTTGTAGATATTCACCAGCGACGGCGGGATAGCCACCTCGGGGCGCACCGAAAAACATAGGCCATGCGCCTGCCCCGGCCCGTGGTAAGGGTCCTGACCGAGGATAACCACCTTGACGTTACTCAGCGGCGTTAGCTCGAACGCGCGAAACCAGTCACTGGAGTGAGGAAAGATCACCTTGTGCTGCTCTTTCTGCGCCTTCAGAAAGGCTCGCAACTGCGCCATGTAGGGCGCATCGAACTCGGTTTGCAGCGCGGCTTCCCAATCGGCGCTCATTGGCACGGACATAGACACTCCTAGGCGTCGCTGTCGCCCGCACCGGTACGGCGGTGGCGCTCGACCAGCGGCTCGACGTAAGAGAAACCGGTATCCCAAGGAAACTGAATCCAGCAATTCTGGCCCACTTCAGTGTGGTATTGATCGACCAGCGCTCGGCCCTCGGGCTTGGCGTAAATCGTAATGAAATGAGCCTTCGGCAACATCCGTCGCACCGCCGCAGCGGTTTTGCCGGTGTCGACCAGATCATCTACCAATAGCCAACCTTCGCCATCGTGATCAACGCCCTTCAACACCTCAACGTCGTTGCGCTGTTCCATGTTGTCGTAGCTTTTGACGCACAGGGAATCGACCAGTCGGATATCCAGTTCGCGTGCAATCAGGCCCGCAGGAATCAGGCCGCCCCGTGCGATGGCGACAATGCCTTTGAACTGGTGATGCAATAGCGGCTCACATAGTTCGCGCACATCACGATGCAATTGGTCCCACGAGACCGTGAAATAGCGCTGGTAACGATCGCTTTTCGCCATGCCAGTTACTCCGTTTCGGTGAAGCTGCACACAGCGAAAACGCTGTGGCCTGCCGCACGAATAGCGTCTGAGCCACCCAACTCGGGCAAATCGATAATCCCGGCGGTTTCGACCACCACGCCGCCAGTGCGCTCGATCAGACTGGCAGCGGCCAGCATGGTACCGCCGGTAGCAATCAAATCGTCCATGACCAGAATGCGGTCGTTGGGGCGGAAGGCATCAGAGTGCAGCTCGACGGTCGCTTCACCGTATTCGAGCTTGTAGGTTTCGCTGATGGTCTTGAACGGTAGCTTGCCCTTCTTGCGCACCGGCACGAAGCTGCAGCCCAATTCGTAGGCCAGCGGCGCACCAATAATAAAGCCGCGCGCATCGATCGCCGCAATCGCATCGATGTCCATTTGCTGATAGCGATGAACGAAGCCATCGATCAGTTTGCGAAATGCGGCGCTGTTTTGCAGCACTGGCGTAATGTCGCGAAAGTTGACGCCCGGCTCCGGCCAATCCCGCACGGTGCGAATCACCGACTTGATGTAATCGCCGTAGACGCTTTTTGTATCTTCCAACAGAATTCTCCTGCACGCACAGTGGAGCGACGCACCGTGCGACGTGCCTTCGACATCGGATAATGGTTGCCACCACCCGTTCAGTGGCTGATGGGTGAACGCGATCTTCGCAAGACCCCGCAATGGCGGTAAGTTTACGCGAAAACGCCGCCAGGCTTAAGCACCTCATGAGGATTCCCTGCGCGGCGCCAGCACACCCAGCAGGGGTTAGCCTGCGCGACCTGCCAGCACGCGTTCAACGGTCGCCACAATCGCCTGCGTTTGCGGATCGATTTCGATATTAACGCGATCCCCTGGCTGGCGATCACGAAGCGTCGTGCGCTCGAGGGTTTCCGGAATCAGATCGACGCTGAAGCGCTCGCCGTCCACCTCGCTGATGGTCAGGCTGGCACCGTCAATGCTGATGAAGCCTTTATCAAGCACATAGGGCGCAAACTCAGCAGGTAGAGAGAACCACAGGCGACGGTTGTTCGGACGCTCGACGATATCCTTCAGCGTAACAGTGCCCGCGATATGCCCAGAGGTCAGGTGGCCGCCGATTTCGTCGCCAATACGCGCGGCGCGCTCAAGATTGACTCGACTGCCCACTTCCAGGTCGCCCAGGTTAGTCAGCGTAAGGGTTTGGATCATCGCATCGAAGCCAACGCGGTTATCGTTAACCTCTACTACGGTCAGGCAGCAGCCATTGTGCGCCACCGACGCGCCCAGTTCGATGCCCTGCTCCAGCCCATCGGGAAACGCAACGGTGAGGTGATGCAAACCATCGCGCTTATCGATCGCGACCACTTCGCCAATTCCCTGCACAATGCCAGTAAACATGGTGCCTCCTTGAGAGTTCGATGTTGCCCCATAGCGGGGCTAATGCCCTTATTGTGGCACGACTTGCGGGCATCGTGTCAGTTGCCCTTTCATTGATAATTAGCGTCTAGCCGCGGCAACCCGCTGCGGCCAGATTGACGCCCCGTATACGGAAACTTACAATCGCTAGCCAATCAAGACAGGCGCTGATTTGTTCCCAGCTTGCGGGCGCCGCAGCAAATACCGCTAAACGGGGAATGGCTTTCCGTTCCGCGCAGTGACGTATCGTCACCCTTGGCGCGCCCCGCCCTGCACCGCACTCTCGGCCCTGTCAGTCGTGGCATTGCGCCACCTACTTATGTATCCCTCTCATCACGGCCCATGATTACCCTATCCAACGTTGTAAAAAGCTACGGACGCGGCGCGCACACCGTCAACGCGTTACAGGGCATCGATCTGGAAGTTCCTGCCGGCAGCATCAGCGGCGTTATCGGTCTTTCGGGTGCCGGTAAAAGCACCCTGGTGCGCTGCGTCAATCTACTTGAGCGCCCTACGTCTGGCAGTGTGGTGGTCAACGGCCAAGAGCTGACCTCGCTAAGCGCCGCCGAACTGCGCCAAGCGCGTCATCGCATCGGCATGATCTTCCAGCACTTCAATCTGCTCGAATCGCGTACCGTGGCCGCCAATATTGCGCTGCCGCTGGAGCTGACCAAAACGCCCAAGCACACCATCAAGGCGCGCGTTAGCGAGCTGCTTGCGCTCACCGGCCTTGAGCAGATGGGCGAGCGCTATCCCAGCCAGCTGTCCGGCGGACAGAAGCAGCGCGTCGCGATTGCCCGTGCGCTGGCCAGCGAGCCGCAGGTGCTGCTGTGCGACGAAGCCACCTCAGCGCTCGACCCGCATACCACTACCTCGATTCTTGAGCTGCTCAAGGAGATCAATCAGCGACTGGGCCTGACCATCCTGCTGATTACTCACGAGATGGAAGTGGTCAAAGCCATCTGCGACCAGGTGTCACTGATTGAAGGCGGCAAGCTGGTAGAAACCGCCTCGGTAGGCAAGTTTTTCACCGCACCCGACAGCGCGGCGGCGCGTCACTTCATCGGTGACCAGCTATCGCTGGAGATTCCCGCATCACTGAAGGAACGCCTGCTGCCCGATATTGCTGGCCCACAGGGCAGCCATCCGGTAGTGCGCCTGACCTTCTCCAACGACAAGGTCAGCAAGCCGCTGATTTCGCACATTTCGCGCACCTTCGATATTGATATCAGCATCATCGAAGCACGCATCGAATCGATTCAGCGCTGGACGCTAGGCCTGATGATTGCCGAATTGATCGGTGACGCTGCCACTACACAGCAAGTGATTGATCACTTGTCTTCCCTGGATATTACGCTGGAGGTCATTGGTCATGTGGCTGGGACTGAGTGAAGCGATGTGGAGCCGCCTGGGCCAGGCGACCCTCGATACCCTTATCATGGTCGCGATCAGCGGCGTCATTTCGATTGTGGCCGGCATTTTACTGGGCATTGCGCTGTACGTGACGCGCCCCGACCGCTTTCTAAGACAGCCGCTGCTGCACGCCATCCTTGGCGTGGTGGTGAATATTGGTCGTTCGGTGCCCTTTATTATTCTGATGGTAGCGATCGTACCTTTCACGCGCTTGCTGGTCGGCTCCTCAATCGGCATGAACGCTGCGATTGTGCCGCTGACCATCGCCGCTATACCTTTTGTGGCACGCCTGGTCGAAGGCTCGCTGAATGAGGTATCGCCGGGCCTTATCGAAACTGCACAGTCGATGGGCGCGACGCCTTCCCAAATCATTTTCAAGGTGCTGCTGCCTGAAGCACGCGGCGGGCTGATTACCGCCGTGACCATTACCCTGATTACGCTGATCGGCTATTCAGCGATGGCCGGCGCAGTGGGCTCTGGCGGACTCGGCGCAATTGGGATTAACTACGGCTACAATCGCTACAATAGCGTGGTAATGCTGGCAACCGTCGTCATTATTGTGATTCTGGTGCAGGCAATCCAAATGCTGGGTGATTGGCTGGTGCGTCGTACGCGCCACTGATGAGCACTTATTCGCACAGCATCATTCGCTGGGCACGCTTAACAACGCTTCACAATCAAACGGAGAACACCACATGCACAGGGCTATCAAGGGAATCGCACTAGGCGCAGGCGCACTCGCCCTCAGCGCCTTCTTGAGCGGCTGCGGCGGTCACAAGGAAGACCCCAACACCGTTAGCGTGGGCGTTATGGCAGGCCCGGAAGAAGAGCTGATGGAGATGGCCAAGCAGATTGCCAAACAGCGCTACGATCTCAACGTGAAGATTGTTGAATTCAACGACTATGTCGCGCCGAATTCGTCGCTGGCCGACGGCAGCATCGACACCAACGCCTATCAGCACAAGCCGTATCTGGATGCGATGGTCAAGGACCGTGGACTGGACCTGGTGCCGCTGCCTAACGGCAACACCTTTATCTTCCCGATTGGTGGCTACTCGTCCAAGTACAAGTCGATCAGCGAACTGCCCGACGGTGCCACCATCGCGATTTCCAACGATCCGTCCAACGGCGCACGCGCGCTGCTGATTCTGGAAAAGGCGGGGCTGATCAAGCTGAAAAATGCCAATGACCCCACCTCGTCGGTCGACGACATTACCGACAATCCCCATCACTTCAAGTTCGACGAGCTGGATACGGCGCAGATGCCGCGTTCGCTTGAAGATGTGGATCTCGCCTTCATCAATAACAATTTCGCCGAACCTGCCGGGCTGCACCTTAGCGATGCGCTGCTGAAGGAAGATGCCCACTCGCCCTACGTGAATCTGTTTGCGGTGCGCAAGGGCGATGAGAACAGCGAAAAAATTCGCCACCTGGTCGATGCCTACCAGTCTGACGATGTCGCCAAAAAAGCCCACGACCTGTTTGGCGATGGCGCTATTCCCGGCTGGAAGTAATCTGGCATAACGGGCCGCGCTCAAGCGGCCCGCTTGCCAGCGCGACAAGGCCGCCATTGGGCGGCCTTTGCTGTTTATTGATCCGCAAATTTATTACCACGCGCGCAGCGTTTGTCTCATGAGGTACGCAATGGACTACGATCTTCTTGCACGTCAGCTTGAAGCACTGCTTGATAGCGATGACTGGCTCACCAATAGCGCCCAAACCGCCGCTTTCATTAATACCAACATCGCCTCGCTCAATTGGGTAGGCTTCTATCTACAGCGCTCTCCACAGCTACTTACGCTGGGGCCCTTCCAGGGTAACCCGGCCTGCAACCCGATCCCCTTCAGCAAAGGAGTATGCGGCGCGGCGGCCACCCAGCGGCGCACTCAGCGCGTAGACGATGTACACGCCTTCCCCGGGCATATCGCCTGCGATGCGGCATCGCGCTCGGAACTGGTGGTACCACTGGTTAGCGACGGTCAGCTATGGGGCGTGCTCGACATCGACAGTCCGCTGCCAGAGCGCTTCAGTGAGCAGGATCAGGCCGGTATTGAAGCCTTGTGCGAGGTGTTCCTCAAGGCTACTCGGCTGCCGTCGTTCGTCGCCTGATGCTCGGCGCTCTCGCTCGCAGCGCTCGGCTTCTCTCGACACCCATAGGACAACGCCATGCAGGATATCGCGACACTAGAAGCACGCTGGCAGGCCATCTTGCGCGCGCTGGCCGGGGCGCAGAGCGACGGTGATGCCGCTCACGATATAAGCCATTTTGAGCGCGTGTGGGCCACCGCCAAACAGATACTGCCTGCCCATCCCGAGGCGCAGCCGCAAGTGGTGATGGCGGCCTGCTACCTGCACGATCTAGTCAACCTGCCCAAGAATCACCCTCAGCGCGCCGAAGCGTCTCGGCGTTCTGCCCAGTGCGCAGTGCAGACGCTCAAGGAGCACGATTTTCCTGCTCAGCAGCTCGATGACGTTGCTCACGCCATCGAGGCGCATAGCTTCTCGGCGGGCATTACCCCTCAAACCATCGATGCCAAAATCGTTCAGGATGCTGATCGGCTCGATGCGTTAGGCGCGATTGGCATCGCTCGTATGCTCTACGTTAGCGGCGCATTGCAGCGTACCATTAGCCACCCCACCGACCCGCTGGCCGAGCAGCGCCCGCTCGACGACAGCCGCTACACCCTCGATCACATCGAGACCAAGCTACTGACGCTGCCCAGTCTTCTGCATACCAACACCGCCAAAACCATCGCCGCTGCGCGCTGCCAATGGGTGCGCGAGTTCCGCGAGCAGTTTATCGCCGAATGCGCAGGCGAGCGCTAGGCCTTCCATACTCACTCGCGGCATATCGAATTGGCTGATTGGCGGCTGGGCGGCTGGGCGGCTGGGCGGTTCGGCGGTTCGGCGGTTCGGCGGTTCGGCGGTTCGGCGGTTCGGCGGTTCGGCGGTTCGGCGGTTCGGCGGTTCGGCGGTTCGGCGGTTCGGCGGCTAAACCATGTTCGCCTTGCAGGCAAAACAAAACCCCTTGCAACCGTGAGGCTGCAAGGGGCTGAAAACTGGTAGGACCGAGCGGATTCGAACCGCTGACCTCTACGATGTCAACGTAGCGCTCTAACCAACTGAGCTACGGTCCTATGGCGCGCGATGGATAAACCATTGGGCGCATTTGGTAGGACCAAGCGGATTTGAACCGCTGACCTCCACGATGTCAACGTGGCGCTCTAACCAACTGAGCTATGGTCCTATGGCTGCCTGGCTACCCTGAATGCCGCTGGCGACACTATTGGGGCTGCCTAAGCGCTGCGCTATTCTACTGGTTTTCCGTTGAAATGCAATGACCTGCGTAACAATACCAACGGCGCTGCCGCACCCGCGACAGCGCCCTTTATGGCCGGCTCAGTTCTCAACGGTGAACAGCTTGGTGGCTTCTACCGCACGCTGCCAGCCCTTGTAGAGCTTGTCGCGCTGCTGTTCGGTGATTTCCGGTTCGAACACCTTATCCGCCGCCCACTGCGCCTTGATCTCGTCGCGGTTCTTCCAGAATCCAGTCGCCAGCCCCGCCAGATACGCGGCACCCAGCGCGGTAGTTTCGGTTACTTTGGGGCGCACCACCGACACATCGAGAATGTCGCTTTGGAATTGGCCGAGAAAATCATTGTTGATCGCCCCGCCGTCAACGCGCAGCTCTTTCAGCGACAAGCCGGAATCGGCCAGCATCGCATTCAGCACGTCGCGCGTTTGATAGGCCATCGACTCGAGCCCCGCGCGAATGAACTGCTCCTTGCTGGTGCCACGAGTAATACCGAACATCGCCCCGCGAATATCGCTACGCCAGTGCGGTGCTCCCAGCCCGACGAAGGCAGGCACCATGTATACGCCGCCGTTGTCGCCAGCGCGCAGTGCATATTCTTCACTATCGCTGGCGCGCCCCAGCATACGCATGCCGTCACGCATCCATTGGATCACAGAGCCGGCAACAAAGATCGATCCTTCCAACACATACTCGACCTTGCCATCGAGGCCCCAGGCGATTGACGTTAGCAGCCCATTGCTCGACTCGACGGGCTCATGGCCGGTGTTCATCATCATGAAGCAACCGGTGCCATAAGTGTTCTTGACCATGCCAGCGTCATAACACGCTTGCCCAAACAGTGCCGCGTGCTGGTCGCCAGCAATACCGGCGATCGGGATCTCTTCACCGAAGAAGTACTCGCCGCGCGTATCACCATAAACTTCGCTGGAATTGCGTACTTCCGGCAGCATCTCGCGGGGTACATCAAGCATCGCCAGCAGTTCGTCATCCCACTCGAGGGTGTGGATGTTAAACATCATGGTACGGCAGGCATTCGAATAATCAGTGACATGCACCTTACCGTGGGTCAGGTTCCAGATAACCCAGGTGTCAATGGTGCCGAACAGCAGCTCGCCGCGCCGCGCACGTTCACGCGCACCGTCAACATTATCGAGAATCCACTTGACCTTGGTGCCTGAGAAGTAGGCATCGATCAGCAGCCCCGTTTTGGAGCGCACCAGATCTTCGTAGCCCTGATCTTTCAACTCGTCACACACGCCGCTGGTCTGACGCGACTGCCACACGATAGCGTTGTGAATCGGCTGACCGGTCTTGCGATCCCACACCACAGTAGTTTCGCGTTGATTGGTGATACCCACCCCGGCCAGTTCGCCAGGACGTACATCGTAGTTATTGAGCACTTCTGTGATGGTGGTGTATACGCTAGTAATAATCTCACGCGGGTTGTGCTCTACCCAGCCCGGCTGCGGAAACAGCTGCGAGAACTCACGCTGTGCAGACCCCACTGGCGTACCCGCATGATCGAACAGAATGGCGCGTGAGCTAGTAGTGCCCTGATCGATGGCAAGAATATAACGCTTATTCATTATTGGTCTCCAAGGTCGGTGGCGTTACCGGCAGTGGGTGCAGAACCGCTGTGCAGTAGATCGCGCTGACGCGCAGGCAAGAAAGGATAAATGAGCACTTGATAGGCAAGACCGCCCAGCACGCCGCCAATCAATGGCCCGGCAATGGGTGCCCACCAATAGTTGCCAGCCGCCGGGAAGGCCGAAGGACCCCAGCCCGCCAGCCACGCAAAAATACGTGGACCAAGATCACGCGCGGGGTTGATTGCCCAGCCTTCCAGATAACCCATCGAGGCGCCGATCAATGCCACCAGCAGGCCGATCATTAGCGCACCGGTGTTGGCAGAGGGGGCGACTTCATTAAAACGTTCGGTAATGGCGAAAATACCGCAGACCAGGAAGCCGGTCAGCAATATCTCGTTGACGAAGGCATGCATTGGCGTAATGGACGGACCGGGCGCGGTAAAGAATACTCCCGCCGCACCGCCCGCTTCACGCGTTAGCTGGTGCGTTTCGTTGAAGGTATCAATCACGGTGAAGTAAAGCGCGTACACCAACGCAGCGCCGATGATGCCGCCGATAACCTGAGCCACCCAGTAAGGCAACACCTTGCCCCACGAGAAATTGCGGTATAGCGCCAGCGCCAGAGTGACCGCCGGGTTGGCATGGGTGCCGGTTACCGAGCCGGTCGCGTAGATGGCCATGGTCACCGCCAGCCCCCAGCACATGGCTACGCCCCAGTAGGCGTTAACGTAGGGGCTAGGATCATAAAGCAGTAGCATGGCGGCAACCGATCCACCAAACGAAATGATGATAAATACGGCGACTGCTTCAGAGATCAATTCACCCAGAAATTGCTTGTTCATTACTGCTCCTCACTGCCGCGCCCTGTGGCGCCCGTGCAGATGAATCTCGAGACCGCGTTCCATGGCTCGACGCAGCGGAACAAACAACGAAACGTACTTGCTTTTGGCGTTATCCTGGTCGCTGGCAGCGGTATTCCGAGGTGCGCTACCAGCAACGCGCGATGTGGCAAAAGAGTGCCGCCCATATGTTCATTACCGCAACATGAAGCCGTTTATTTTTTCGAATACGAAATTACCTCAACCAAGCTACACAGCACAGTAATAAACGCCAATTTGCCGGCATACTTTGGTCTTAACCCTGCAATAAAAAACGACAACTATCGATAAAACAGCGACTTAAATACCATCCAAAAAGCTGCCCAAGCGACCGACCACGGAATTCCTGGGGCGAATAGCGCCACGCCTTGCGGGTAACATTTGTTGTTTTCCGAAATAGCGATAAGCTCTGTCATATAAAAGCGCACGAATAGAGGCGACACGACAAGCCATGCTCGGTGTTCCACCTAACCATTGGCACCCGCTGACTGACCGGGCAGCGTGTTAGCGCCGCGCATTTCAGTACCACTTGAGGAGACACCATGCACGAACGCGGCTCAGGCCAGGAAGCACGCCACGAGCAAATTATCGCCATCGTCAATGACCGCGGCTACGCCACCATCGAACAGCTTGCGTCGCACTTTTCAGTCACGCCGCAAACTATCCGCCGCGACCTCAACCACCTTTCCAGCGATGGCCGCATTCGCCGCGTGCACGGCGGCGCAGGCAGAGACGAATCGAGCACCACCAACGCGCCTTATCTATCACGCCAGCGCCAGAATAGCGATGCCAAGCAGCGGATTGCCGAGTTAGTGGCGGCCGCCATCCCCGATAACGCCTCGCTTTTTATTAACATTGGGACCAGCACCGAGATGGTGGCGCGCGCGCTGCTCAACCATCGTGGTTTGGAGATTATTACCAATAACCTCAACGTCGCATCGATTTTGCAGCCCAAGGACGACTTCAACGTGATTATTGCTGGCGGCACGGTGCGCAGCTATGACGGCGGCATTATTGGCGAAGCCACCATCGATTTCATCAATCAATTCAAGGTGGACTTCGGCATTATCGGGATCAGCGGCATCGATAACGAAGACGGCTCGCTGCTCGAATACGATTACCGCGAAGTGCGCGTCGCCCAGGCAATCATCAACAACTCGCGGCGGCGGCTATTGGTGGCCGACGATTCCAAGTTTGGCCGCCGCGCGTTGGTCAGGCAGGCCAACATTGGACAGATCGATGCACTGTTCACCAACGCGATGCCGCCTGATTCACTGCTGCAAGTGCTTAGCGCGAACGAAGTCGAACTAAACATTGCGGAGTAACCCCCAACGTCTTCATCTAATAGAGGGTTGATAACGCCCCCGCCTTGGTTTATGTTCACTTTCGAAACCGAAGCGGTTCGAAAACGAACACCCATCCTTCGTTAACGCCGCTCTCACTTTTGCGACCAGGCGCTTCCAGGGTCTTTAACGCGACCGCTTTGCCAGACCGCCGCCTGCTACATCCCGTGTGGAGAAGCTCTTATGTCAGACAGTCAACTCATTGATCTTTTTGTCATTGGCGGTGGCATCAACGGTGCCGGCATTGCCAATGATGCCGCGGGCCGTGGCCTGAGTGTCGCGCTGTGCGAGCAGGACGACTTCGCTGCCCATACGTCGTCGGCGTCGAGCAAGCTGATTCACGGCGGTCTTCGCTACCTCGAGTACAAGGAATTTCGTTTGGTGCGCGAAGCGCTGCGCGAGCGTGAAGTGCTGCTGAAAAAAGCGCCTCATATCGTCTGGCCGCTGCGCTTTATACTGCCGCATCAGAAGCACTTGCGCCCGGCCTGGATGCTGCGTGCGGGGCTGTTCCTGTACGACCACCTGAGCCCCCGCGCTACCCTGCCCGCGAGCAAAACACTTAACTTCAAGCGCGAATTCGGCGGCCAAAGCCCGCTGGTCGATTCGATTACCAAAGGCTTCGAATACTCCGACTGCTGGGTCGACGATGCGCGCCTAGTGGTACTGAACGTGCTTCAGGCACAGCAGAAAGGCGCAGAAATTCTTGCGCGCAGCCGCTGCATAGATGCCAAGGAGCAGGATGGCGTGTGGCACCTGACGCTTGAAAACACCGTTACTGGCGAGCGCTTCGAGCGTCGCGCTCGCGCCATCGCCAATGCCGCCGGCGCCTGGGTCACCTCGTTCATTCGCGAGCACTCTACTCGCAAACCGAACCTTGGCATCAAGATGATCAAGGGCAGCCACCTGATCATGCCGCGTATCAATACCGATGAGCGCGCCTACATTTTGCAGAACAGCGATAACCGCATCGTGTTTGTGCTGCCGTGGCAGCAGGAGTACAGCATTGTCGGCACCACCGACGTCGATTATCACGATGACCCGTCGTCGATTACTATCAGCGATGAAGAAACCGATTACCTGATCAAGGTGCTGAACGAACACTTCAAGGCGGACTTCACCCGTGATCAAGTGGTGTCGAGCTACGCTGGGGTGCGCCCGCTGTGCGACGACGAATCCTCTGATCCGTCAGCGATGACGCGAGACTACACGCTGGATCTCGACGGCGATAAAAGCCACGCGCCCTTGCTGGCAGTATATGGCGGCAAAATCACCACCTATCGCAAACTAGCAGAATCGGCGCTGGAAAAACTGGCGCCCTTCTTCCCCAACATGGGGCAGCCGTGGACCGCTGAAGCCACGATGCCAGGCGGCGATATCGGCAATCGCCTCGACTATGCGCGTGAGTTGCAGCGTCGCTTCCCGTGGCTGGAAACCTCCACCACTGAGCGTTATGCCGCCAGCTACGGTCGCCTGTGCGAAATCTTCCTGAGCGACGATCAAGCGGCGATGGGCGAACACTTTGGTGCGGGGCTCACGGCAGCCGAAATCGATTATCTGATTGAGCACGAATGGGCCCGTGAGGTGGACGATGTGCTGTGGCGACGCACCAAACTCAAGGTGCATCTGGATCAGCAGGCGCAGCAGCGTGTGGCCGACTATCTCAAGCAGAAAATCGGCGCTCACGAACCGCAGCCCGCGACCTCAGCCGAATAACATCAGCGGCGACGCTCTGTGGGTAGAGTTACCGACAGAGCGCTTCCGCCAACCACCTACGGCCAATAAAAAAAGCCTTACCGGCGTACCGACCAGTGAGGCTTTTTCTTATCTCTTATGCTGCCCAAAAAGCGGGCGTATATTGTAGCCCTATAGGGCGCAATAAGCTGCCATCTTTGTTTTTGCAAGGAAACCAAGATGGCGGCAGGGTACTCGTTGGCGAAGGCGTTGAAGACGGCCAAGAAAGCGCGTGACTTGAGCCAAGAAGCATTCTCCGACGTGCCGAGCCGTACCTACATGAGTTACGCGCTGGGGCGCGACCTGGAAAACCCGACCACCAGCAAACTGGCAGAGTTGTGCGAAGTGATGGAAGTCCACCCGCTCACGCTGCTGACGCTAGCCTGTGTTGGCGATGATGAACACAAGACGGACCAGCCTCTGGCACGAGTACGATAGGAACTCATGACCACCCTCTAAAACGCGGGAAAGTGAACGCACTTGCCCTGAAAAGCAGACACTTGCTGCCGGCTTGCTTTCAACAAACTTAAAGGAAACGCATTGTGACTATGCATGTGACGTTCGACACCAATGTCCTGGATTTGGCTTGTCGGCCAGAGCGATTCCCCAAGGACCATCGACAACCTCGGCTACAGAAGGTGCATGACGCTCTCGCCGCCAAGAGAATTCAAGGCTTCTATTCAGCAACTATGCTGACTATAGAAGGAATCATGCGCAAGGACCGGGCAGAGGTTTTTTCAAATACTAAGCTCAAGTCAGAACCAGAGAAAATCTCGATCACCAAGAATGAAGACCTTCCCGAAACGATCCTAGCAGAGGTTGGAACTTCCGATATCGATACAGTTGAGGCTAAGTATATCGTCGATCAGCCTCGAAATCCGCTACATCCAGAGGTCATCGCCAGAATAAAAGCAGCAAAGATACTGGGGGTTCGTGTTCTTAAAGATGTCCCGCGAATTGGCGCATTCAAAATCAATGATCAAAATGGCGATTTCTATCTTGCTAATGGGGAGGGGGATGCCTGGATCGACAAGATTCATGAAGTGACCAGAGCCATTGAAGACCGCGGATTAGGTGCTGCTCAAGTAAAGGCACTTGGCCAAAAAATGGCCTCCGATCCAACGGAAGAGTGGTTTCGTGCTCTCGATAACGCCAAAGACACTCATCAAAAACACGCAGTCCAACGTGCTTTCAGCGAATGGGCCGATGGAGATGCTATTGCCGCGCACATCGCATATGGCCTAGATATTTTCTGCTCGGAGGACATTGGCAACAGCAATGCAACAAATTCCATCCTTGCCCCCACAAACCGAGCATGGCTGACGGCAACCTATGGCGTTCAGTTCATGACCTTCGACGACCTTATGGCCGCCATCCCATAGCGGCGTCAAGCACGGCACTCGTATGCTCCGTTTGTAGGTTCCCCTGAAAGGGCCCCGCCGCAGTGAGCGGTCGTCAGGCTGCCTTGGGCTTGTTGCATGCCCAGATCAGGACATGCGTGCCGTTCTCGCCTTCGATCAGGCGGGTATAGACGTTGGCCGGGAACGAAGGATCGTCCAGAGTTACGGACACATAGGGACGCCCAGCTTCGCTGGTCTTCCGCCACCCCGCGCCTATGCCGTAACTAGCCGCTTGCAGGCGGAAATCGGGGGCACTCTCGTTGTCGCCCTTATCGTTGGGAACCAGCATGGCGTTGAGCGTCAGGGTGCGCAGCGTGCCAGTGTAGCCGTCTTCGTATGCGGTGAAGGTGCCGATGTTAGCCATTGCGATCTCCCCTTTCGGGTTAAACAAGGTCGCGCCAGTGCGTCCTTGCTGTAATCCGTCCGGCAGGGTATGGGCTGGCCGCACCGGCTGCGGTCGAAGCGCAGCGGGAATGCGAAGCTATGCTTATTTTGTTATACATTTCTGATAGATTAACCTAATACTGTGAGAATATTTTCTACCCTGGCATTACAATGCCTCTATCCAGATTAAGTATGGTAAGTTTTAAGGCTCCGGGGGCTTAATTGTGGCTAACAAAATTCCAACTTCTGTAATCGGAGCTGTGGCGTCCGTCATCGCTGCCCATTATTACAGCCACTCCAAGCTCAACTCTTTGTTCATGGAAAGTGGTGCGCCAGGTGATGCACCGCCTGGAAACTGTGAAACAAAGTGCGTAATATGGCTGCGTCGTTGTAATGAAGATCCGTCAATCAACCCGCTTGCAGTGCTTGGATTGGTTATTCAAAAATTCATGGAAGAAGAATCCTCGGATTGGCGACCAGAAATCGCAAAGGGGCAGCAACGTATTCGTGAAAGCCTTTCTAGAAATCAGCTAACTTACCAATTTAATGGTGTCATCACTCTTGCAGGAGCATCTCTTGCAGCGAAGACCCTCACTGATTACTTGAATGCAGGGGATTATGCGTCCGTTGAGTCTGAGTTTGATAGGACAATTCAACAGCTCGATAGAGATCCACATGCGGCGATAACGGCGGCCAGCTCAATTATCGAGGCGCTTTGCAAAACATATATCGAGAGGTTCGATCTTAAGATGCCTACAAATCAGTCGGTTATGCCTGTCTGGCGCGTAGTTCAAGCGCATCTCGGACTTAATATTAACTCAATGCTAAGAGAAGACCAAAAGCGAATATTGCAAGGATTGGCATCAATAGTTGATGGTGTGGGCGCATATCGTACGCACATAGGATCGGCTCATGGCCGAGGCTTAAATCCGCCAAAAATTACGGTGGCAGAGGCACGGCTGGCAGTGAATTCGGCCCATTCATTGGTGATATTTGTTATGGACCTATGGCACGCATCTAATGATTACAAGAAACACATTTCAGCATCCGTCATCTCATCGAATTTAAGTTAAGTAACGATTGGCACAAATAAATGTTGGAGAACTTAAGATGTCGATCGCATTCTCATCAGCACTCTACTATCCCTACATCGACATAAAAAATGAACGATGGTTGCGGAGTGCTGCATTGTTTTGGGATTCCATTAGAACTATCGTCCCAGTTTCGCATCGTGCCCCCTACTCAAACGATCTCGCTCGGGCTTTGTGTGATGAAGGGGTGATTCTACCTGTTCGGGTTTCGTCTGACATGGAAGAAGTTGAGGAGCTTACTGAGCAGGTCCTTGATTTCCTGACAGATCCAGCATCGGCGGCTGTAATGTTCGATACCGAAGGAAATCCAAGTCGCCAAATTCATCCAGACAGAATGTCGCGTGAGTTACACGAACTTGCACATATACATCCAGAAAAATTGTCATACACGATCCGATCAGAGCTTGACCGCGGCTTAAACGATGACGGATGGCTTCATGTGCCCACTGGTTTTGCCAACTTCTACATGACACTACTTGCCTCTCAATTGTCCAAACGGCTAGGAGTCGGCCTGATTACAGAGTCATCAGCAGCGGATCATTTGGCAATTACTGTTCGCAAAGGGAAACCGCTCGGCACGATCAACACGGGCAGAAGAGGACGGCATTTCGATGCATTGGGGCCGAGAAGGTCATTGCCTGAAGATGTGGCGCCAAGCTTGCTTATTGACCTGATGGTCCAAGGGATATCATTGCCCGATCATCTTTCGGCAGCAGAAATTTTAAGATTCAAGAATAGTCATAAAGAAGAATTAGCCATATTTCGCAATGAAGTAGCTAGACTTGCTGGCGACTTGCCGAGAGATGTCCCTGTAGAAGCTTTAAGACAAGCTGTGTCAGACCAATATCGGGCCAATGTCGCACCGGCAATTCGCAGCCTTCGGGATTCACTCAAAGCTCAAAACTGGGAAACAGGTATTAATGGTCTATTAAAGGTTTCATTTTTTTCCGCTGCCCCGACATCTGTTGCAATGCTCTCTGGAGTACCTAGTTCCGTCGCTTTGCTGGCCGGAGCAGGAATTTCTCTTACCGCATCTGCGGTGCTACTGGCGAATCAAAGACGCCAGATAAGAAATAACAACCCATATTCTTATTTGCTCTCGCTAGAGCGTCAGTGGTGAACCTATGGCACTCGATGGATGAATAAAATATAGGCACGGCACTTTGACGTCATTGCAAGCCATGATTTCCACGCGCAGTTATAAATAGAGACTCGAAAAATCGAATACGTTAGGGGTGCTTGCCCGCGAACCGAACGGCGACACGCCGGAACACCCGAATATTGCGGTAAGGTTTTTTTGTCGGATTGCCGCTGCTCGATCTGCAAGCGTACGTGTTCAGCCGCCTGCTACAACCGTTCTCCCAGCACCGCACGCGGCGAAAAGCTGGTCAGATACTCGCCAACGTGGATGCTCGGCTTGTCCAGTTCTAGTAACTCGATCTGTTCGCATTTCTTGCCGGTGCAGAGAATAATTCTCAGGAACGAGGCTTCCTCCGGCTCGCGCTCGTGCTTATCCAGCCAGCGCAGATAAATCTCCATCTGCCCCTTCTAGGCCACTTTGAACTCGTCGGTCTTCAACTCCACCGCCACCAGCAGGCCCAGCAGCGCGTGGCTGACTATCTCAAGCAGAAAATCGGCACTCACAAACCTCAGCCCGCAACTTCAGCCGAGCAAAAATGGCGGCGACGCTCTGTGGGTGGGGTTATCGACAGAGCGCTTCCGCCAACCGACTACGGCCAAAAAAAAAGCCTCACCGGTGTTGAGCTGCACCCCGAAAGTTGGATACTCATCCAACCTTCGGGGTGTTTTGTATGAAATACGATAAAGAGTTCAAACTGAAAGCCGTACAGCAGGTACTGAGACAAGGCGGTGGAATTCAATCAATTTCCGGTCCGTTAGGTTTGGATCCGGCCAAACTCCGGTTGTGGGTCAAACTCTACGAACGCCATGGCATAGATGGTCTGATTCACAAGGGAGCCAGCTATACCGCGGAATTTAAACGGCAGGTTATCCGTCGAATGCGGCAGGAAGGTTGGTCACATCGACAGACAGCTATCGAATTCAATATCCGCAGCCACGGGCACATTGGTAAATGGCTCTCGCTCTATCATGATGGAGGCTTCGATGCGCTTAATCCTAAATCCAGAGGACGATTTTCCGCCATGTCTAGAAAGAGAGCACAGCAACCAGCCAAAACCGGTGATCAGCGTTCTCGTGAAGAACTCATCGAAGAAAACGAAGACCTGAAAGCGGAGATCGCCTACTTAAAAAAGCTCGACGAACTCCTTCGCAAGGAGGAGCTCAACAAAGGGAAACGGCGTTAATCATTCAAGAGCTGCGCCACCGCTTCTCTCTGGCTCGATTGCTTCGGGTCTCAGGCATGGCTCGCAGCACCTGGTACTACCAGACAAGCCGCCTGAAAGCCGCCGATAAATATGAAGAACTCAAAACCCGCATCCGGGCGCTTTATACTTTGCACAGGGGCTGTTACGGCTATCGACGTATGACCCAGGCGCTGTGCAATGAAGGCTGTCACGTGAATCACAAGCTGGTTCATCGACTGATGAAGTCGATGAATATGGGGGCCGTGATCCGCCGCAGGAAAAGGTATAACGCTTACATGGGCGATGTCGGGAAAGCCTCGGAGAATATTCTCAAGCGCAAATTTCGGGCTGATCGCCCGAGTCAAAAGCTGGCAACCGATGTCACCGAGTTCAAGGTGACGGGACAAAAGCTGTATCTGTCGCCCGTTATCGATATGTTCAACGGCGAAATTATTGCCTGGAATTCAGCGACACAGCCCACCTTGCCGCTGGTTGGACACATGCTGAAGAAGCTGAAAAAGCGCTTAAAGCCAAACGATACGCCATTGCTGCACTCGGATCAGGGCATTACCCAAAGCATGTCACGCAAAGGTAACTGCTTGGATAATGCCTGCATCGAAAGCTTCTTCGGAACACTCAAGGAAGAGTGTTATAGACAACAAACCTTCAACACTATTGACGAACTCAAGGCTGCGATAGATCGCTACATCCACTATTACAACCACGAGCGTATCAAAGGCACACTAAAAGGGCTGAGCCCGGTGCAATACCGAACCCAGCCCTTGGGAAGCCCTGCTTAACCAACTGTCCAACTTTTGGGGGTCAGTTCATTTTTCTTTCTCTTATGCTGCCCAAAAAGCGTACGTATGACGCCGCCGCACGTTGACGATACGTTAAGGACAACAGCAAGACCGCGTGCCGCGTTTGCTCATGGAAAGAGGCTGGCGTACTCAGCCAGCCTCCTTTCGGCAGCCCGCAACTAGACGGTGCGCGCGCCTTTTACCGTTGGCAACAGCATAAGCGTCGCTAGCACACAGGCACCGATCAACAGCGCGAAGCCGCCGTTCCAGCCAAGCCAGTCAACGCTGAAGCCCAGCAATGCGCTGGCCGCCACCGAACCGCCCAGATAACCGAACAGGCCGGTTAGCCCCGCCGCCGTACCCGCTGCCTTCTTCGGCACTAATTCGAGCGCCTGCAAACCGATCAGCATCACCGGCCCATAGATAAAGAAACCGATGGCGATCAGCGCCGTCATGTCGATGGCGGGATGTCCGGGCGGATTCAGCCAGTAGAGCAGCGTAAACACCGTTACCAGCAGCATGAAGACAATACCGGTAATGCCGCGGTTACCGCGAAACACCTTATCGGAGAGCCAACCGCACAGTAGCGTGCCGGGAATACCGGCCCACTCATACAGGAAGTAGGCCCACGACGAGCTGTTCACCGCGAAGCCCTTATTTTCCTGCAGGAACACCGGTGCCCAATCCAGCACACCGTAGCGCAGGAAGTAAACGAACACGTTGGCCAGCGCAATGCACCACAGCAGCCGATTGTTCAGCACGTGATTGAACAGAATTTCACGGGTGCTCAGCTCTTGCTCATGCTGCTGCTGATAGCCCTCGGGATACTCGTTACGCCACGCTTCTATGGCAGGCAGGCCGCAGGATTGAGGCGTATCGCGCATGGTCGCCCAGGCAAACAGCGCTACCGCACAGGCCACCAGCGCCGGTAGGTAAAATGCCGAATGCCAGTCATCGAACCACGCCATGCCAAGAATGAACAGCGGCCCGATGGCCCCGCCGCCAACGTTATGCGCCACGTTCCACAACGACACCACGCCGCCACGCTCACTGCGTGACCACCAATGCACCATGGTGCGACCACAGGGCGGCCAGCCCATGCCTTGCGCCCAGCCGTTGATAAACAACAGCGTGAACATGATGCCGACGCTGGATACCGCCCAATCGGCAAACCCGAACAGCAGCATCACCGCCGCCGAAATCAACAGCCCCAGCGGCAGGAAATAGCGCGGATTAGAGCGATCGGACACGGTGCCCATCACAAACTTGGAGATACCGTATGCCACCGCCACCCCAGACATCGCGATGCCGAGCTGGCCGCGCGAGAAACCTTCCTCAATCAGCGCTGGCATGGCCAAGGAGAAGTTTTTTCTTACCAGGTAGTAGCCCGCATAACCGATAAAGATGCCGAGGAATATCTGCCAGCGCAGTCGGCGATACACCGGATCGATTTTGGCATCGGGCAGGGAGGGACGCGCCGCGGCGGGCGCAAGAAGACCTATCATGAGGAGACTCAACCCAGCTGTTCAAGGAGGCTGAAATCTAAGCCAATCAGTGGCTTGCCGCCATTATCATATCGTCGCAGCAACGCATTAGGCAGCGCTCTGTTTTAGACGTTTACCGCATTAGGCCAGCAGTAGCCCATAAAAAATCCCGCCTCTGACACCAGAGACGGGATGTTGGCCTCGCAGCAGCTTTCGTTATTCCTGAATGCCGCCTTTGGTCAGTTGGGAAGGATCAAGGTGGCGGCGCAGGTCGTCTTCCGATACGTCGCAGTTAGCTTTCGCTACCTCAAGGATTGGACGCCCTTCCTTATAAGCTTTCTTGGCAATCTCGGCCGCCTTCAGGTAGCCGATTACCGGGTTCAGCGCGGTCACCAGAATCGGGTTTTTCGCCAGCGGCGCTTCAATGTTGTCTTCACGCACGGTGAACTCGCTAATCGCCTCGCCCAGCAACGGCAGCGTATTGGATAGCAGGGTAATCGACGACAGCAGGTTATGCGCGATCATCGGTAGCATTACATTGAGCTGGAAGTTGCCTGACTGACCGCCAATGGTAATGGCAGCATCGTTGCCGATAACCTGCGCCGCTACCTGTGCCGCTGCTTCAGGAATAACCGGATTAACCTTGCCCGGCATGATCGAGCTGCCCGGCTGCAGCGCCTTGAGCTCGATTTCGCCCAGACCGGCCAGCGGGCCAGAGTTCATCCAGCGCAGATCGTTGGAAATTTTCAGCACCGCGCACGCCAGCGTTTTCAGGTGTCCCGAGGTTTCTACCACGGCGTCCTGCGACGACAGCGCCGAGAAGAAGCTATCGCTAGGCACAAACGACAGCTTGGTGGTTTCGCTCAGGCGACGGGCAAAACGCTCGGCAAATTCAGGATGCGCATTGATACCGGTACCTACCGCGGTGCCGCCCTGCGCCAGACGCAGCAGGCGCTGCTGGCCGTCCTTGATACGGTTGATCGATTGCGCAATCTGATCGGCCCAGCCCAGCAGTTCCTGGCTCATGCGAATCGGCATGGCATCCATCAGGTGGGTACGGCCGGTTTTGACCACATGTTCGACGCTGGCGGCTTTTTTCTCGATGGCCGCGTGCAGCGTTTCAAGTGCCGGCAGCAGCTGATGTTCTACCGCCAATGCCGCAGAAATGTGAATCGCACTGGGAATAGTGTCGTTACTGCTCTGCCCCATATTAACGTGGTCATTGGGGGCGATAGGCAGATCGTCGGTGGAGGCGAGATGAGCAATCACCTCGTTGACGTTCATGTTGGTAGACGTACCGGAGCCGGTCTGGAAAATATCGATCGGAAACTGGTCGGCGTATTGACCGTCGATAATTTCCTGCGCCGCTTTGGTGATTGCTTCCGCACGCCCTTTATCGAGCAGTTGCAGATCAAGATTGACCTGCGCGGCGGTCAGCTTGATACGCGCCACTGCCTTGATCAGTTCAGCTGGTAGCGGTTGGCCGCTGATGGGAAAGTTGTCGACCGCGCGCTGCGTTTGGGCGCCATAAAGCGCATTCGCTGGCACCTCCAGTTCGCCCATGCTGTCCTTCTCAATGCGGGTGTTGCTCATCTTATCCCCCTAACCAAGGTATTTTCAGTGGTAATCGATATTCCAACATGCTTGCTGGCGGCGCTAGTTATTGGCCGGCCGGCCGCTCGCGCTGCCCCTGCGACACGACCGAGCCAGGCCACGGCTGCTCAGACAATATGATTATGGTACACCTTGCGACATCAACGTGCTGCCCTCTCTGTCTATACATCGATAGCGACATTAGTAGAGAGGCTGGAAGGAAACGGGCCCCATGGCATGCGCGTATTCTCTGCCAACCGGCCCCAAAGCGCGCTGCGCTACCGCCGCCGCTTGATGTCGGCGACGGATAGATGGCACGCTGGTTGACCGCACCATGCCTTAGTGCAGGCACATCCAATGACCAACGTAAGTTGCCAAAGGAGTCGCCATCCAATGGCTATCAATCGCCGCCGTTTTTGCCAATTCAGCGCTGCCACGCTACTGCTGCCGAGCGCTTTACGCGCCGCGCCCGCCCCTGCGCTAACAACGCTGGTATCAGGCAATAATAACTGCAACGCCATCGCCGTTGATTCGCAGCAGCAGATCTTCCTTGGATTTCCACGGTTTGGAGAACCTCATCAGCCAAGCTACTCGGTGGCCAGGCTCACCAAAGAGGGCAAGGTGGTTCCCTTCCCCGATGATGAGTGGAATCGCTATCGGCCCGGCCAAAATGCGCGCAATGCGTTCGTGGCGGTGAACGCCGTGCACATTTTTGCTGACGATACGCTGTGGGTGGTCGATCAGGGCGCGACATCCGATGAAACGCCCGTTCCCGGCGCGCAGAAGGTGATCCAGCTCGATAACCGCAGCGGTGAAGTGCTGAAGGTGCTGCGCTTCGACGAGCAGGTGCTGCCCAAGGGTGCAGCCATCAACGATCTGCGCATTCATGGCACTACCATGATTCTGACCGACAGCGGCGCGGGCGGTATCGTGCTCCACGACTTGGACAGCGGCGACACCCTCCGCCGCCTGCACGGTCAGCCGAGCGTACAAAACGATGCCCAGCATCCGCTGCGCGGTAGCGGCGGGCGACTGCTGAAAAACGCCGCTGGCGAAAAGCCCACGACGTACTCCAACCAGCTGGAAATCGACCCTAGCGGTACCTGGCTCTACTTCGCACCGCTGATAGGCCCGATGCGGAAGGTGCGCATTCGCGACTTATGGGATCGCAACCTGAGCGACAGCGAACTGAATAAGCGCGTCAGCTATCCATTTGATATCGCCAGCACCAACGGCACCGCCATGGACGACCGCGGCAACTTCTATATCTGCGATGCTGAGCACCATCAAATCGACGTGGTTTCGCCCCAGGGCAAGCGCGCCACGCTGATAAAACACCCGCGCTTGATCTCACCGGATGCGCTGTTCATTGATCGCCGCCGCACGCTCTATATCCCTTGCGGCCAAGTGGAGTACACCGCAGGCATGAATGGCGGCCACTATCAGCCCAAGCTGCCCTTCGAAGTGTTTACGCTGCGGCTGCCCGAGCAACTGGCAGGCATCCAGTTAGGCAGCTTCCTCGGTTGACGACTGCCGCAGCAGGCATTCGTCAGCAGGACTTATATTCAGCAGTGGAATAACAGCAGCGAATTTTTATATTTCCCGCCATAAGCGACCTCTACCAAGCTATAGCAAATCATCAAGAGGTCGCTTATGAACGCCAGCATCAAACGCCAAACCCCGCTCCTTGCCGGACTCATTGCTGTTGCCATGGGGGTCGTCAGCAGTACAGCCCTGGCTGCTCAGCCCGACACGCTGACGGTCGGCTATCAGAAAGCCAATATCTTCCAACTGCTGAAGTCACGCGGTACGCTGGACGAGGCCTTCAAAAAACAGGGTACTCAGGTCAAGTGGGTGCAGTTTGCGGCAGGCCCGCAGATGCTCGAAGCGCTTAATCTGGGCAGTATCGATGTGGCGGCCACCGGCGATGCGCCTCCCGCCTTTGCGCAGGCGGCGCAGGCTGACCTGGTTTACCTAGGGCATTCACCGGCTAATCCTGAAACCGAGGCCATTGTGGTGCCCAAGGATTCTGATATCCGCGCAGTGAAGGATTTGAAAGGCAAGCGCGTAGCGCTTAACAAAGGCTCTGACGTTAACTATCTGCTGGTGAAAGCGCTGCAAAAGGCCGGGCTAAGCTACAGCGATATTCAACCGGTGTATCTCACCCCCGACAGCGCACGCGCGGCGTTCCAAAGCGGTGCCATCGATGCCTGGGCGATCTGGGATCCTTTCCTTAGCGAAGCCGAACAGAATGCCGGCGCGCGTGAGTTAACCAATGCCAAAGGCCTGGCGCCGCACTACACCTTCTATCTGGCCAGCCGCACATTTGCCGACGGTTCGCCGGATACCGCGAAGGCGTTTATCAGCGAGCTGCAATCGCTCAGCGACTGGGCGAATCACCACCAAGGTGACGTTGCCAAGCTGTTAACCAACACCACCGGTCTGGAACAAGGCATCTGGCAGAAGGTATTGGGACGTGCACCCTTCGGTATCGAACGGATGAGCAATAAGGTCTACGACGAGCAGCAGCAGCTTGCCGATACCTTCACCGCCGCGCATTTGCTGCCGGGCAAGGTCGACGTTCGCTCGGCGCTGTGGTCGCAGGACAGTCAATTGAAAGAGCAGTAATACCGACGCATTAGCACACGGGCGATGATGATCACCGCCCGTGCGCTGTTATGTTATGTTCAGTGCTGCGTTCGAGTCATGACACTGCGCCAAACCTTCCCCACAGGCCCAGCGTTACCCGCCAACCCTGTGAGGGTAGCCGCGCCCTACCGCCGCAGTGGAGCCGTCCTATAGCACTAACGCCATGCTGTCCTTCTTGCCCAGTCGCCCTATCCGTGCGAAGCATTCCCTATTGCGCTCTTCCAACACCTTCGTGTTGGCGCAGTCTCAGCGAGACTCGCCATTGCTGTCTGAGCTTCCGCGCTGGCGCAAGCGATACGCAACGCCGAGCACCACCAGCCAAGGCGGCAGCAGCCACACCGCCAAGCGCATCTCGTCGCTGCACGCCATGATCACCAGGATGCCGCATAGAAACGCAAGGCACAGGTAGTTGCTCCACGGCTGTAGCGGGCTGGGAAAATGGGTGTGCTGCTGGCGCATGGCACGGTGAAACTTCAGATGAGTGATGGTAATAAACAGCCAATTGAGCGTCAGCGATGCCGTCACCAGCATCAGCAAAATGTCGAAGGCGCGTTCAGGCATCAGGTAGTTGATCAGCACGCAAACGGCGCTTGCCAGCGCCGATACCCACAGCGAATTGACCGGCACGCCCTTGGCATTCAAGTGCCCCAGCACCCGCGGCGCATCGCCCTGACGCGCAAGCCCGGTCAGCATGCGACTGGTCGAATAGGTGGCGCTGTTATAAACCGATAGCGCTGCGATCAGCACCACAACGTTGAGCGCGGTGGCGATCCACGGCGAATGCAGTGCGGCAAAAATCATCACGAACGGACTACCGCCCTGAGCGATCTGATTCCACGGAAACAGCGCCAGCAGTACCG
Source organism: Carnimonas bestiolae (assembly GCF_051251145.1). Classification (NCBI taxonomy): domain Bacteria; kingdom Pseudomonadati; phylum Pseudomonadota; class Gammaproteobacteria; order Oceanospirillales; family Halomonadaceae; genus Carnimonas; species Carnimonas bestiolae. The sequence continues at coordinate 546,343 of NZ_JBPCZK010000001.1, forward strand.
CTTGTGAACCAATGAAGAAAATCAGAATACGAATGATCACCTGATTGGTTGCGCGCGGAATGGTGCGCGCCGGATCGTCGGCTTCCGCCGCCGCGATACCCACCAGCTCGAGCCCGCCAAACGAAAACATGATAATCGCCAGCCCCAGCAGCATCCCGCTGACACCATGCGGGAAGAATCCTCCTATTGCCCACAGGTTCGACAGCGACGCCTGTGGACCACCGCTGCCGCTGATCAGCAGGTAAAGACCAAACGCGATCATGGCAACAATGGCGATAATTTTGATCAGCGAGAAGAAAAACTCCATCTCGCCGAACAGTTTGACGTGACGAAAATTGATCGCGTTGATGATAAGGAAGCACGCCGTCACCGATATCCACGACGGCAGCGTGGGCCACCAGTACTGCATGTACTGGCCCACTGCAGTTAGCTCGGCCATGCTGACCAGAATGTAGAGCACCCAGTAATTCCAGCCGGCGGCAAAACCAGCGAAAGGCCCCCAATAGCGATGGGCGAAATGGCTGAATGAACCGGCCACCGGCTGTTCAACCACCATCTCGGCCAACTGCCGCATGATCAAAAACGCGATCACGCCAGCGATGGCGTATCCCAATAGAATCGACGGGCCTGCCAATGCGATGGTATGCGCCGTGCCCAGAAACAATCCGGTGCCGACCGACCCGCCCAGTGCGATCAACTGAATGTGTCGATTTTTAAGGCGACGTTGGAAGGAATGAGCGGAAGGAGTAGAGCTGTCAGTCATGGTGGATCGCTGCAGATGGACGGATGGCCGGTACGCTGGGCGCTGTCAAAAACGTCGGCGAGCCAGATGAAGTGCTCGCGCAGCACATGCGAAAACGTTTCAAGGCATGTGAGCGCCGCACGCTGCCAGCATAAACACCATGCAGACAGTCGGAAGTGCGGGGCGGCACCAAGCACGCTAGGACGGCAACCGGTAGGCTCCGACCCTTTTTTGCGGGCGCAGTTGTACCACATTTGGCCTATCAAGGGGGATAGTCCATGCGGCTATTTCAGCGTAACCGCCACGCTCGACTTTGCTAACGACGGCAAATGGCTCAAGATGAGGCGTCTTTTTCGCCTACACCTCATCAGGAGCATGCCATGTGGTTCCGCAAGCAGCTGACACTTGCCCCGAAACGTCGCGGATTTCACCTGATTACCCGGGAAATTATCGATGAAGTGCCGGAAATACGGAATATATCGACCGGTCTGATGCATGTGCAGATACTGCATACCTCGGCGTCACTGACCCTGAATGAGAACGCCGACCCTGATGTTCGCCACGATATGGCGGCGTTTTTAAATGATCGCGTGCCGGGCAATCTGCCCTACTTCCGCCACACCCTGGAAGGCGACGACGACATGCCCGCGCACATCAAGGCCAGCCTGTTGGGCACTCAGCTCACGCTAGCGGTGGAAAATGGTCGGCTGGCGACCGGCACCTGGCAGGGTATCTGGCTGGGCGAGCACCGCGACCATGGCGGCAGTCGTCGACTGTTGGTTACGCTGTTTGGCGAGTAGCTACGCGGCGCTATTACGTTGAGAAGTAGCGCCGCGGCAGCACGGTGGCTGAGCGAATCGCCAGCCATTTGGGATAATTTCAGCCTTCGAGCACCACCAGGGCGAGAGTGCTCGCGGTGCGGTGGGAAAGCGCCTTTCAGGTCACAGCGGTTTACATCGAAAAGATGCTTACCAAGGGCCGCGTGCTACCCGTTGCAACGGCTGGCAGGTAGCCCCGCTACCACTCCAGCGCCTGTTTGACGAACGGAATGGTCAGCCGCCGGTGCGCCGAGAGTGACGCAGTATCGAGGCGTTCGAGCTCGGCAAACAGCGCGGGAAGACGCCGCGGTCCGCGATGCATGATATAGCGGGCAACTTCATCGGGAAGCTCCATACCGCGCTGCTGGGCACGCAGCTTCAGCGCTTCGGTGCGTTCTTCATCGTTAAGCTGCTGAAGATGGAAGGTAGCGCCCCAGCCTAGCCGTGAGGCGAGATCGGGCAGTTTGATATCAAGCTGGCGCGGTGCGGCGTTGGCCGACACAACCAACCGCTTTGATGCGTCGCGCATGCGATTAAAGCAGTGAAACAGGCCCTCCTCCCAACGCTTGCGACCTACCACGACATCGACATCGTCGATGGCCAGCAAATCCAGACGTTCGAGGTCTTCAAGCATTAACGGCGGAAAGTGCCCTAGCTCCTTGAGCGGCAAATACAGGGTGCGCAGGCCGTGATCGTCGGCTTCGTGACAGGCCGCCTGCAGCAGATGACTGCGCCCCGCCTCGGCTGCGCCCCACACAAACACCAGCGGCTCCGCAGCGCCTGCGGCTTGCGCCTTGAGCGCCGCCAATGCCGCCACGTTGCTGCCAGGATAGAAGTTGGCAAAGGTGGCGTCATCCCGCGGTCCAATGCCCAACGGCAGCTGCCAGGGTGAACTCATGACAGGCTCCGCCGGTGCGGCTCGAACAACGCACAGCCGCACGCCGCCCGCACCGCATCAGTCGGTACGGCTTCGTCCGTTGGGCAGTCGTTGAGCAGTCGGCACAAGGCCAGGTGATATAGCGTCATCGCATCCTCGCGGCAGCGTGAACGTCGCGCTCTTGCCAGTAAACAAGCACACAACCCCAACATAGTACCCAAGCGCGCTCAGCGACGCGAGATGTGATGTTGGATGACGTGGCCAGCGCCAGCCCTATAAATATCCACCGCCGCATCAGCGATGTGCTATAAGCATAATAACCTCTGGATAATGCCCCCAGTGGCCCTTGCCTCTCGTGCGGCGAACAACTTTTACAATAAATGTACGGGTGAGAAATGAATAAATATCTATCGCTATTGATCATCGCAGTTGCCGTCAGCGGCTGCGAATCCATCGCTACTAACTACAACGATGACTACCACCACTGTCGCACCCAAACGGGCAGCGATCCCCAGCAGGATGGCGAAAATCCTAACCAGCAAGCGTTCCATGACTGCATGCTCGGTAAGGGCTGGGTCAGTGATCGCTTATCCAACTCCCAGCCGCTTCGATAAACACCGCTACTCGAGCGCGTATTCAGCGATAAGGAAAGCTCACGGCGAAGGCCGCCGGGCTTCGCTTACCGCGTGCTCTCTGCGTCTCAGCCGATTCCCCCGCTAGCACCATGCCAATGCGGAAGCGACGATGATATACTCCGCGCAGCCTGCCTTGTGCGACCAGCGCTGGCAGTGGAGCGTTGTTTTCAGTTTGCTATCCACCATTGACCGCAGCCATTTTCGAGAGCGCCATGACTACTTCCAATCCTTCATCTCAGGCTTCCATCAGCTACAAGGATGCTGGTGTCAACATCGACGCCGGTAACGCGCTGGTTGACCGCATCAAGGAAACCGTCAAACGCACCACTCGCCCCGAGGTACTGGGCGGTCTGGGAGGGTTCGGCGCGCTGTGTGAACTGCCCAGCGGCTACCGCAAGCCGGTGCTGGTATCAGGCACCGATGGCGTAGGTACCAAGCTGCGCGTTGCGATGATGCTGGAACGCCACGACACCATCGGCATCGATCTGGTGGCCATGTGCGTCAACGATCTGGTGGTGGCCGGTGCTGAGCCGCTGTTCTTCCTCGACTACTACGCCACCGGCAAGCTCGATGTCGATATGGCCACTGACGTAGTCAAGGGCATTGGCAGCGGCTGCGAGCAGGCGGGCTGTGCGCTGGTGGGCGGTGAAACCGCAGAAATGCCGGGCATGTACGAAGGCAGCGATTACGATCTGGCCGGCTTCTGCGTGGGCGTGGTCGAGAAGGATGAGGTCATCGACGGTAGCCAGGTAGGGACGGGCGACGTGGTGCTCGGGCTAGCCTCTTCGGGGCCGCACTCCAACGGCTACTCGCTGATTCGCAAAATCGTCGAACGCGCTGGCGGCGATCTCGCCACCGACATCGACGGCACGCCGCTCAGCGATGCGCTGATGGCACCTACCCGCATCTACGTTAAGCCGCTGCTGTCGCTGATCAAGGAGAGCGGCGTCTCGGTACACGCGCTTTCGCACATTACCGGCGGTGGATTGCTCGAAAACCTGCCGCGCGTGCTGCCCGACAACGCCACCGCCAGCATCGACGTGTCGCGCTGGCAGCGTCCTGCCGTATTCGATTGGCTGCAGCAGCAAGGCAACATTGAAGCGCGCGAAATGTACCGTACCCTCAACTGCGGCATTGGCATGGTAGTGGTAGTGGCCGCCGCCGACGCCGATAAGGCCATCGAGCATCTCAAGGCGCAGGGCGAAACGGTCTATCGCATCGGTGAAGTGCGCGCTCGCCAGGGTGATGAAGAGCAGGTAGCGCTGGAGAACCTCTGATGAGCGAAGAGCATACCGGTTTCGAGGCCGCCCCCGCTGAAGCGCCCCGCGTGGTGGTACTGATTTCCGGCAACGGTAGCAACCTGCAAGCGATGATCGACGCCCAGAATCACGATGAGCTGGGCGGCGAAATTGCCGCGGTCATCTCCAACCGCAGCGATGCCTACGGCCTTGAACGCGCCCGCGCAGCAGGCATACCGGCCGTGGTGCTGCCGCAGGACGAATACGATAGCCGCGAAGCCTACGATGGCGCGCTGATCAAGGTGATTGAGCGCCACGAGCCCAGCCTGATTGTGCTGGCAGGCTTCATGCGCATTCTTAGCCCGCTGTTCGTGCACCGCTTTTACGGCCGTTTGGTCAACATTCATCCGTCACTGCTGCCCGCTTACAAGGGCCTGCACACTCATCGCCGCGTGCTGGAAGACGGCGTTGCCACCCATGGCGTCAGCGTGCACTTCGTCAGCGACGAGCTCGACGGTGGCCCGATCATTATGCAGGCCGAGGTCGACGTCGACAGCGCCGATACCGAGCAAACGCTAGCGGCCAAGGTGCAGCAGCGCGAGCACCTGATCTATCCCATTGCGGTGCGCTGGATACTCGAAGGCCGGCTGCGCCTTGATGGCGACAAGGCCAGCTTCGACGGCATCGCGCTTAAAGAAGGCGGCATGCGCCTGAGCCACGCCGACGCGCTGAGCGATATCGACGAGGCCTGAAGGTTGCCAGCATCAAGCATATGAAAAAGCCCCGCCGAGTTAATCCCGGCGGGGCTTTTTGTTGGAGCGAAGAAGGCGAAAATCAGGTGCGCGGTAGGGTGACGCCACGCTGGCCCTGATATTTGCCAGCGCGATCGCCGTAGGACACTTCGCACACTTCATCGGATTCGAAGAACAGCATCTGCGCCACGCCTTCGTTGGCGTAAATCTTGGCAGGCAGATTGGTGGTATTCGAGAATTCGAGGGTCACGTGCCCTTCCCACTCCGGCTCCAGCGGCGTGACGTTCACAATGATACCGCAGCGCGCGTAGGTCGATTTGCCCAGACACACCGTCAGCACGTTACGCGGAATCCGGAAGTATTCCACGGTGCGCGCCAGTGCGAAGGAGTTGGGCGGAATGACGCACACGTCTCCTTTGATATCGACGAAGCTTTTCTCATCAAAATGCTTGGGATCGACCGTCGCCGAGTGAATGTTGGTGAAGACCTTGAACTCGTCGGCGCAGCGCACATCGTAGCCGTAGCTCGACGTGCCGTAGGAGATCAACCGAGCGCCGTCGTCAGATTCACGCACCTGCCCCGCTTCGTACGGCTCAATCATGCCGTGCTGTTCAGACATGCGGCGGATCCATTTATCGGCTTTGATGCTCATCGCGCTGGCTACCTTCGTGAAGCAAATAACGAAATATGTGTGGCCCCACATAATAGCGGCTAGCCCTACGTGTGTCGCCCTCACCCGACAATTTTTATCTGCCGCTGCGCTGACGCCCGTTTACCCTGCCATTAGGCGGCTTGCGTAAGCGGTTTTCGTCACTGCGGCCCAGCTAAAGCCGCCGCCGCCGTGGTGCTTGCTGTTGCCTAGGGCAGGGCCGCCCAGGAGTGAAAACAGTGCCAGATCAGTCGGTGTCCCAGCGCCTTCAGAACGCAAACGCCGCACTCTAGATTAGGCACTGCTTTGGCCCAAGCGGTGCTATCGACTAGCTGAAACCGATGGTCGGGCCCTGCTGCGAAGAACCTGCTAGCGCATCCTTGATGGCATCGGCGGCGCTTTGATACTCACGGGCGGCTTCGCCGTCTGGCTCAGCAACTACGCTGGGCGTGCCGCCGTCGGCGTGTTCACGAATCGAACGCAGCAGCGGCAGCCGCCCGATCACCCGTGTGTCGTAGCTCTCGGCAATCTGATCGCCGCCGCCTTCACCAAATAGCGCATCGACGTGCCCACACTCTGAACAGACGTGGGTACTCATGTTCTCGATCACCCCCAGTACCGGCACGTTAACCTTACGAAACATCTCGATGCCGCGCCGCGCATCCAGCAACGCAATATCCTGCGGGGTGGTCACGATCACCGCTCCGGCCACCGACACCTTCTGCGCCAGGCTGAGCTGAATATCGCCGGTGCCGGGCGGCATATCGATCAGCAGATAATCAAGCTCGCCCCAGTCAGTCTGGTTCAGCAACTGCATGAAGGCGCCCGCCACCATTGGCCCACGCCATACCATCGCGGTTTCGATATCGGTCAGAAACGCCATCGACATTACCTTCAGACCATGGGCCTCGAGCGGCAGCATGGTTTTCTCGTCCTTGGCACGCGGGCGAGTGCCGGGTTCGACCCCCAGCATCTGCGCCTGACTGGGGCCGTAAATATCAGCATCGAGCACGCCCACCCGCTGTCCACCAGAAGCCAACGCCAGCGCCAGATTGGCAGTGACGGTCGATTTACCTACCCCGCCCTTGCCCGACGCTACCGCGACTATCTTCTTCACACCTTCAATCATCGACTGCTCCCGAAAACAACGCATCGCTCGGCTAATATCGCGAGCGCAATGGGCGCAGTATAACGCGCCGCCCCGCCTTCCTCTCAAGCCTCAGCGTGCGCACTCCGCACGCGAGCAATCGTTGCCACGCGCCTACCCTCGGCCGCCGTCTCGCGTTAAACTTGTGCCTTTCTCTCTTTCCGATACAACCAGAGCCACGCGTAGCGCGCTCCTTGATTGTTTCCGACAGCTAAAGCTTCCGAGGCGTCATGTCCACACGCAAGATTCTTGTTACCAGTGCCCTTCCTTATGCTAACGGGGATATTCATCTCGGGCACATGATGGAACACGTCCAGACCGATATCTGGGTGCGCTTCCAAAAAAGTCGCGGCAATACCTGCTACTACGTGTGCGCTGACGACGCCCACGGCACACCCATCATGCTGCGCGCCGAACAGGAAGGCATTACCCCGGAAGCCCTGGTCGACAAGAGCAATCGCGCCCATCAGGCTGACTTCGCGCGTTTCGGCATCGGTTACGACAATTACTACAGCACCCATTCGCCGGAAAACCGCGCTTACGTAGAGCAAATCTATAACGTTCTTAAAGACAACGGCCATATCGCCACCCGCGATATTCAGCAGATGTACGATCCGGAAAAAGGCATGTTCCTGGCCGATCGCTTCATCAAAGGCACTTGTCCCAACTGCAACGCCGAAGATCAGTATGGCGACAACTGCGAAGCGTGCGGTGCTACCTACACCCCGGCTGATCTCATCGATCCGGTATCGGCCATTTCCGGTGCGCGGCCTGAAATTCGCAGCTCGACTCACTATTTTTTCAAGCTGCCTGACTTTCAGCACTTCCTTGAGCAGTGGCTCGCTTCCGGTACCGTGCAGCCGCAAATCGCCAACAAGCTTGGCGAATGGTTCTCGGCAGGTCTGAACGAGTGGGACATCTCACGCGATGCGCCCTATTTCGGTTTTGAGATTCCCGATGCGCCCGGTAAATACTTCTACGTGTGGGTGGATGCGCCGATTGGCTACTTCGCAAGCTTCAAACAGCTGTGCGACCGTGAAGGCATTGATATCAACGAATATCTGCGGCCCGACACCGATACCGAAATGCACCATTTCATCGGTAAGGACATCGTTTACTTCCACGCGCTGTTCTGGCCCGCGATGCTGGAAGGTGCCAATTTGCGCAAGCCCACCAGCGTGCACTGTCACGGCTTTTTAACCGTCAACGGTGCCAAGATGTCGAAGTCGCGCGGCACCTTTATCAAGGCCGATACCTACGCGCGCCATCTTAATCCTGAGTACCTGCGCTATTACTTCGCCGCCAAGCTGTCATCGCGGCTCGATGATATCGATCTCAGCCTCGATGACTTCACCACCCGGGTAAACTCGGATCTGGTCGGCAAGGTGGTCAATATCGCCAGTCGCTGCGCTGGCTTCATCAAGAAAGGTGGCGGCACGCTGGCCGCGACGCTGAGTGAACAACCGCTGCTCGATCGCGCCATTGCCGCCGGCGAAGATATTGCCGCCGACTTCGAGGCGCGTGAATATTCGCGTGCGGTACGCCGCATTATGGAGCTCGCCGACGAAGCCAACGCCTACATCGCCGAGCGAGCGCCGTGGGCGCTGGCCAAGCAGGAAGGCAACGAAGAGCGCGTGCGCGACGTGTGCTCGCTCGGCATCAACCTGTTCCGCCAAATCATCACCTACTTGGCTCCAATCACGCCCCAACTGGCCGAAGGTGCGCGGCAGTTCCTCAACTTGCCCGACCTCCATTGGGAGAGCCGCAAGCAGTCACTCGCCAATCACGCGATCAACCCCTTCAAGCCGCTGATTCAGCGCATCGACAGCAAACAGATCGACGCCATGATCGAGGATTCGAAAGAAGTGGCGGCACAAGAGCTGGAGCTGAAAAACGGCACCGCAGCGGCGACTAACGCGACCAGCGAAGAAGCGAGCGATATCGAACCCATCGCGGACACCATCACCATTGACGACTTCGTCAAGGTAGATTTGCGCATCGCCCGCATCGACAGCGCAGAGCGCGTCGAGGGTTCCAACAAGCTGCTCAAGCTGACGCTGAGCCTTGGCAGCGAAACCCGCACCGTATTCTCGGGCATCGCCAAGCACTATGCGCCTGAGGCACTCGAGGGCCGCCTGACCGTGATGGTGGCCAATCTGGCGCCGCGCAAAATGCGCTTTGGTGTGTCAGAAGGCATGGTGCTGGCGACTGGCAACGATGACGGCATCTATCTGCTGTCGCCCGACAGCGGCGCACAGCCGGGCCAGCGAGTCACCTGATCGCATGAGCAGCGCCAACGCCATTCTGGTCGAACAGATCGACGCCGTATTACCGCAGACTCAGTGCGGCAAATGCGGGCACGGCGGCTGCTTGCCCTATGCGGCCGCCATTGCCGACGGCGAGGCCATCAACAAATGCCCGCCGGGTGGCGACACTACCCTGCACACCTTGGCGCAGCTGTTACAGCGGCCGCTCGAAGCATTGGAGCAGCCCGCCGAAGCGCCGCAGCTGGCAGTGATTCGTGAAGATGAATGCATTGGCTGCACCAAATGCATTCAGGCGTGCCCGGTGGACGCCATCGTCGGAGCAGCCAAACAGATGCATGGCGTGCTCGAAGCAGAATGCACCGGCTGCGAGCTGTGCGTTGAGCCCTGCCCGGTCGACTGCATCGATATTGTTGCGCATCCTCAATGGCAGGCGGCGCACGATGAACTCGCCCGCCAGCGCTACCTCAACGCGCGCGCCGCTAACGGCCGAGCCCGCCACCGTGCACGCAACGCTCGCCTCGAGGCACGCAAGGCAGCGCTTGCTGACAAACGCATGGCGCGTTTAAAGCAACGCCTGTCACCCGCCAAGGCTGATTCAAGCGCCGTCACACCCACCACTGGCACGCCAGCGGACGGCTCGCCAACGGTTTCCACGACAGGCGCAACCGCGAGCGCGGCGACGTCTTCATCCAGCCGCAACAGCGCACTGATCGCGCGTCTTCAGCACAAGCTCTCGCGCTTGGCCGCCGAAGATCCCAAACGCCATGAACTCGAGCAGCGGCTGAGCGACCTACAGCAGTCCACCCACGCGGTGCCTCAGCAGACTCGCCAGCTAAAAATGGCTCTGGCCGCCGCCGAACAGCGTCGCCGTCTCGCTGAACGCCATCTACAGCACTGCTATCGCCAGGCAGGCCCTGATGAGATCGACGCGGCTAAACAGGCACTCGAACAGGCCCGCAGCACCGAGCAGGCGGCGCGCGCGGCGCTGGAACAGAGCCCTTCACTTGATTGATTTCGATTTGGCATCGTCATGAATAACGAAAAACGCCGTCAGATATTCGAGCGCCTGCGCGCCGACAATCCGCACCCGACTACCGAGCTCAACTGGACCACGCCGTTTGAGCTGCTGGTGGCAGTCGCACTGTCGGCGCAGTCGACCGACGTGGGCGTGAATAAGGCGACGGCCAAGCTGTTTGCCGTCGCCAATACACCGCAAACGCTACTAACGCTTGGGCTTGAGGGCATCAAGGCGCATATCAAAACGCTTGGACTGTTCAACAACAAGGCGAAGAATCTGGTCGCCATGTGTGAACAGTTGATTCGCGACCATCAGGGCGAAGTGCCAGCGCAGCGCGCAGCGCTGGAAGCACTGCCCGGGGTCGGCAGGAAAACCGCTAACGTTATCCTCAATACCGCCTTTGGCGAGCCAACAATCGCCGTCGATACGCATATCTTCAGGGTATCCAATCGCACCCGCCTGGCCCCCGGCAAAAACGTCGATGAGGTGGAGCGTAAGCTGCTCAAGGTAGTGCCCCGCGAATTCAAGCAGGACGCCCACCACTGGCTGATTCTGCTGGGGCGCTACACCTGCATCGCGCGCAAGCCGCGCTGCGGCAGTTGCGTTATCGAGGACCTGTGCGAGTACAAGGAAAAGACGGAGGTCTAAGTCAGCCGGCCCTGCTCAGCGATCACTGTCGCGGCGGTCGGCGTTATGGCGCGACAGCCCTTCAGATTCAGTATTGGTGGCGCGCGCCAAGCGCAGCTCCTCTTCAGTGCGCCCCTCTTTGAGCATTTCTTGCTCACGCTCCCACGCCCAGTCTTCTGCCTTTTCACGCTCGGCGTCTTCAAGATGCGCTTCCCGCTCATCATGCGCCTGCTGGGTTTCGCTCCAGTATTCATCGGTACCCGCCCAGCGAGTGGCCGCATGGGGAGTCGTTGGCATACTCGGAAAAGGCGCGGCCGGTTCGGGCGCTGAGCGATGGGTACGCCGCCAGCCGAAAAACAGCATGAGTAGCAGGAATACCAGCCCTGAACCCACGAAGAAGCCGTTATCGCCAATGCGTTCCATTAATTGCGAGATCAGCGGCCCAGCCAGTACCGAGCCCAGCGAGTTAACGAACAGCATTCCCTGCGCCATGCCTACCATGGCCCCGGCAGGCGCTCGGTCGCCAGCATGACTGATGGTAACGGGATAAAGCGCGAAGGCCGCACCACCGAATACAAATAGCCCCACGCCCAGCGTCCAGTGATTAAGCGCCAATAGCGGCAGCAGCGCTGATGCCCCCACCAGGAATGCCGACAGCCAAATCAATACCCACTGGCGGTCGGTACGATCGGACCACAGTCCTATCGGGTATTGCAGCAGCATGCCACCGACCACAACCACGGCCATCATTATCCCCACCATGCTGCCTGCGCCTCCGGCAAGATGGTCCAGATACAGCGGCAAGACACTGTAGATAGCGCCCATCATGATACCGGCCCCCAGGGCACCACCTGAGCCGGTAGGCGTAATTTTGGCCAGCTGCCACGGCGGCAGCGGCGTCTGCTGTTCGATCAGTGGCGCGCTGCGCGGAATCATGGTGATGGGCACCAGCGAGAGCGCCGCTATCATCGCCGCGAAAATGAACGGCAGCTGAGCGTCGCTGCTTTCCAAAGGCGTGTTCAGCGGCCCGATCAGCAGCTGACCTATCGTCATCGCACCATAAAAAGCGACCATATAGAACGCCAGGATACGCCCACGGGTTTTAGCGTCGCCCATGCTTAGCAGCCAGCTTTCGATCACCAGAAAGGCCCCTGCCGTGGCCCAGCCACACAGCAGCCGTACCACTAGCCACACATAAATATCCTGCGATACGCCCTGTATCAGCGCTGACACCGCTACTATGGCGCAAAAACAGGCATAGGCTCGGATATACCCTGCCCGCATCAGCAGCCGTTCGTTAATCAGCGCTCCAGCGCACAGCCCCGCGTAATAAGCGGCCGACACATAGCCAATCGTTTGCACCGAATAATCCGCCGCCGACAGTCTCAACGGCACTAGCGTGGTTAGAAACCCATTGCCTAGCGCCAGCATGAAAAATCCGAAAATAGGCGTGCAAATCAGTGCAAACGTGTGTTTCCCCATAAATCACCTTTGAAGTTGACAACATCCGCCAGATTGAGAGTTATCGTTTTATTATTCAAGGCAGGAGAGAGAAACGTGGGCGTATTGGCGAGATAACGGTATAACAAGGAGAGCATGGCGCTGCTGGAAATAGCAGCGCCATCAGGCACTAAGGCAATCAGCGATTAATATGAGAGCGAGCGACGCACGGCGAAATATTGCCAGGCTTCTTCGGCGGAAAAGAACGTGCGCGACTGATGGCTTGTCTGAAAGGCGGTGGAGCTGAGCTGGTCGCGTACGGGGGCGCGCAGCTCGGCCAGCCACAGCGTAATGCCCTGCCCGTGCAAGCGATCATCCAGCCGTTCCAGCGCCCCCAGCGCTGCACCGTCAATGTAGAGCACGCCTGACATCACCAGCACCACATGTTCGACATCGCGACGCTGGGCAAGATGAGTATTCACGAAGCGTTCGAGCGCGCCCATGTTAGCGAAGTTGAGATCACTACCTGGGCGCACCATCAGCAAATGGGCGGGAATATCTACCTGAAAACGCTCAGGGTTGCGGAAGCCCCCTTCGGGCAAACGACCAATCTCATCGATGTAGGGCTTACTGTTACGCGCCAGCAGCAGCGCCAACGATAGCCCCACCCCCACGCCGAGGCCGGGCATTACGCCGAACAACAGCACGCCAGCGAAAGCCGCCAGCCACGCACAGGCATCGGCACGCGAATAGCGCCAACAGCTCACCAACGACGAAAAACTCATCAATCCCGCCGCCGCCTGAATAACAATTGCGGCCAGCACAGCGCGCGGCAGATCAACGAACAGCCCCGTCAGCCACGCCATTACCGCAATCAGCGCCAGCGCCGAAAACAGCGATGACAGCGGCGTTCTTGCTCCCGCTGTTTCACTGACCGCCGCACGCCCCAAGCCACTGGTTACAGGAAAACCACGGCTGAGTGCCGCCAACAGATTGCACAGCCCCAGCACCCACAGTTCGCGCAGCGGATAGGTAGCTTCGCGGCTGCGCGCCGCCAGCGCCTCGGAGACCGACACAGCGCTCACGTAGTTCACCAGCGCAATACCGAGCGCGGGCAGCAGCAAGGCGCTAACTGCCGACCACGAGAGCAGCGGTAGCGCCAGCGACGGCAGCCCCGCCGGAATGCTGCCCACCTTCGCCATCGGCAGCGCCCACACCTGCATTGCGGCGATGGCCAGCACCATCAGAATAGCCGGCCCGCAGCGCCCTAACAGTTGCGCGACGGTAGACGGTACCTTGAGAGCCAACAGCGCCGTGGGCAGCCAGCGTTTCACCATCCACAGCAGCAGCAGCGCCACGACACCGATCAATGCGATGCCAATATTCAGTTCAGGCAATTGCTGCCACAGCCCCACCAGCTGATCGATCAGGTCGCCCCGCACACCTTCCAGCCCCAGCCAATCACCCATCTGAGACAGCATGATCATCAGCGCTGAGGCGACGGTGAAGCCCTGCATCACAGCGGGACTAACGAAGTCGATCAAACGGCCCAACCGCAGCGCATAAAACAGCAGCAGCCAACCGCCGACCAGCAACGCCAGCGTGCTGGCCGCCGCCGTTAGCTGCGAAGGCGCAAGCCCGCTGTGCTGTAACGTACTGCCCACCAGCAGCGCGGAGAGTGCCATTGGCCCCATCGACACAACTCGACTGCTGCCGAACAGTGCATAGGCCAATAGCGGCAGCACTGCGCTGTATAGCCCCATTTGCGGCGGCAGCCCCGCCAAGCCCGCATAGGCCATTGCCTGCGGCACCAGCAGCGCAGCGATAATCAGCCCTGCCACCACGTCGGCAATGCGTTCGCTGGTGCTTAGCGAACGCCATCGTATAATGCCCGGAAAACGGCCAGGCACTTCTCCTTCGGCGCGATCCTTAGCCATGCTCAACCGGAACGTCGGCAAATATTTGCTCGCCCATGTCATCGATATAGCGCACCGCCTTGTCCTGGGTTAGCTCGATACAGCCTTGCAAGGCAGGCAAGGTATCGGAGCGCTCGAAGGCCACCTGCTGATAGCGACCGTCGGGCAGCGTCCTGCGAATGACTCCGCTAACGCGATACTGCCCCGCCACCTTTTCAGGTGCGGCAATAATCTCATGGCCCTTATGCTCGAATGCCGGTGCCGCGTGCGTCGAGGCGCCGTTATCGGACTTGCTCCAGCGTGAAAACCACCGTTTGATCACGTTATCCCCTGTGACTAATTGATAGAGATGGCGTTGGCCAACGTGGTAAGCGAAGGACGACAACGCTCACTCAATGATAAGATGGCCGCTAACACTCGTTATCGCCGATTGCGCGATACTAAGCAATGGAGTTCTGCATGACACAAGCGAGCGTGGCAACCCTGATGAGCCAGCGCTTTCGTGGCTATCTACCCGTCGTGATCGACGTGGAAACCGGCGGCTTCAATCCACGCCAGGATGCGCTTCTCGAAATCGGCGCTACGCTCGTGACCATGGACGAGCACGGCCAGCTTGTGCCCGATCAGCACTTCAGCGCTCATATTACGCCGTTTGAAGGGGCCAACGTTGAGCAGTCAGCGCTCGATTTCACGGGTATTCGGCTCGACAGCCCGCTGCGTCAGCAGGCCGCTGTTAGCGAGTCAGAAGCACTCGGCGAGTTGTTCAAGCAGGTGCGCAAGGCCATCAAATCCCACGACTGCACCCGCGCGATTCTGGTCGGCCATAACGCCGCCTTCGATCACGGCTTTCTGAATGCGGCAATCGAGCGCTGCGTTATCAAGCGCAATCCGTTCCACCCGTTCTCAAGCCTTGATACCGCTTCGCTGTCGGCGCTCGCCTACGGGCAAACCGTGCTGGCGCGCGCGTGTCAGGCGGCCGGCATTCCCTTCGATCAGCAAAATGCGCACAGCGCGGGCTACGACGCCGAGCGCACCGCCACACTGTTCTGCTCGATCATCAACCGCTATCGCGATCTAGGCGGCTGGGAGCTGACGCTGCGCGAGCAAGCCATGGAAGCACAAGAAGAAGAGTAAAGGGCACGCGCCGCTCATAAAAAAGGCCACTCGTGTAACGCGAGTGGCCTTTTTGCTTTACCGCCAAGAGGATAGCGCAAAGATTGCTTAGCTATCGCCCTCTTCAGTGGCGTTTGCCGCGGCGGCTTCCTTGATCAGTGGCTCAAGCTCGCCGTTCTGATACATCTCGATAACGATATCCGCACCGCCAACCAGTTCGCCGTTTACCCATAGCTGAGGGAAGGTCGGCCAATTGGCGAAGGTTTTCAGCTCGGTACGAATCTCGGGATTTTCCAGAATATTCACGAAGGCAAAACGCTCGCCGCAAGCCATTACCGCCTGCACCGTTTGCGCCGAGAAGCCGCACTGCGGAAACTGCGGGGTGCCCTTCATGTAAAGCAGAATCGGGTTCTCACTGATCTGCTGCTTGATCGTATCAATGGTGGAGCTCATGGTAGAAATCCTTTGCGGGTTGCCCGGCGCTTTCGAAGAAGCCGCCTGCTAACTGACCGCGTAGCGCACTACGCCATCATCCTATGGGATTAAGAATGAGGTGTGTCGGGGCAGCTTTCAAGGCAAAAAGGCTTTTTTAAGCGAAATTCGTGCAGCGAAAACCGCGCCATGGCGAACGTCGACCAGAAAACATGGGCATGGCCGCTATGTCGGTGGAGACAAAAAGAAAACCCGCACACCTGAACGGCATGCGGGCTAAAATTTGGTGGAGCCTAGCGGGATCGAACCGCTGACCTCAACACTGCCAGTGTTGCGCTCTCCCAGCTGAGCTAAGGCCCCTTAACGTGGGGCGTACTTTATAACCAACGCGTTGAAAGGTCAAGAAATTCCTGCGCCCACATCACCAATTCTGTTCTTAATCGACCAACGCAATTTGATAAACTGCAGGCCGACCTCATATTTGCTCCATCGTCGCTTAACGCTCGAGGCTTCTCTTGGCAAACACCTCTGCAACCCGCTGTCAGCATGAACACTTTAACGCCAGCGCTTTTCTGAAGCATGTTCAGCAAGCGCCGGGCGTGTATGTCATGTACAACGAGCAGCAAGAGATCATCTATGTGGGTAAGGCCAAGCGTTTGCGCGCGCGCCTGTCGAGCTACTTCCGGCCGACCGGCCTTAATGTAAAAACCCAGGCGTTGGTGCGTCGCATTCGTGATATTCAGGTTACTTATACCAATAATGAAACCGAAGCACTGATTCTTGAGCAAACGCTGATCAAGGCGCATCGCCCGCCTTATAACATCCTGCTGCGCGACGATAAGTCGTACCCTTATATCTATCTCAGCGACAAGCACCCCTACCCAGCGCTGGAGTTTCGTCGTGTGCGCCAAAAACGCAGCGATGGCCGCTATTTCGGGCCGTTCACCAGTTCGCTGGCGGTACGTGAGAGCCTATCGCTGATCCAAAAGATTTTCCGCTTGCGCAATTGCAAGGACAGCTTCTTCGCCAACCGCTCGCGGCCCTGCCTGCAATACCAGATTGGCCGTTGCAGTGCGCCCTGCGTTGACCTGATTAGCCGCGACGACTATCGCCGCGATCTCGATAATGCGACCAAGTGTCTGGAAGGAAAGAGCGAAGAGGTAACTGCGCAGCTTAGCCACGACATGGAAAATGCCGCTGCCGCCATGGAGTTCGAAAAGGCTGCCTGGCTACGCGATCAAATCCAGCAGTTACGGCATTTGCAAACCCAGCAAACCGTAGAAGTGCAGGAAGGCGATGCCGACGTATTCGCCTATGTGCAGCGGCCGGGCGGCTTCGTTATCACACTGATGACGGTGCGCCAGGGACGCGTTATGGGCAGCCAGCACTTTACGCCGCGCAACGGTTTGGACGTCAACCAAAGCGAACTGCTCGGCGGCACCATCGCACAGTACTACATTGGCGGTGAGCGCAAGATTCCCCATGAAATCATTACCAGTGAGCCGGTTGACGATAGCAGCACTCTGCAGCAGGCGCTTGGAGCGCAAGCCGGGCGTGCGGTACGCCTCACCCATCAGGTACGCGGCCATCGCGCGCAGTGGCAGCAGTTGGCGATCACCAATGCCAACCAGCACCTTGCCTCGGAGCTGGCCAACCAGCAGCGCATCATGGAACGCTTCATCGCACTGCGCGATCTTCTCCAACTGGATGACGTACCAACGCGGCTTGAGTGCTTCGACATTAGCCATAGCCACGGTGAAGCGACGGTAGCGTCCTGCGTGGTGTTCGATCAAAACGGCCCGCTGAAATCCGACTATCGCCGTTTTAATATCGAAGGCGTAGCCGCCGGCGACGACTATGCTGCCATGCGACAGGCGCTTCAGCGCCGCTACAAGCGGATTGTGTCAGAAGATGCCAAACGCCCCGACCTGCTGGTGATCGACGGCGGTAAAGGACAACTGAACATGGCCCGTGAGGCACTGGCAGAAATTGACGGGATTGGCCCGATGAAGGTAATGGGCGTTGCCAAGGGCGTAACACGCAAGGCGGGGCTCGAAACGCTCTACCTTGAAACGCCCGAGCACAGCATTGAGGTCGATGCGACCTCGCCCGCGCTACACCTGCTCCAGCATATTCGCGACGAATCCCATCGTTTTGCCATTACTGGTCATCGTCAGCGCCGCGATAAAGCGCGCCGTACGTCGACATTGCAGGAGATACAGGGCGTTGGCCCCAAACGACGCCGTGAGCTGCTGCGCTATTTTGGTGGCTTGCAGGGCGTGAAAGAGGCCAGCCGCGACGATCTCGCTAAGGTACCTGGCGTTAGTGCACAACTGGCCGGCCAAATTCATGCTGCACTGCATGGCCACTGACACCTGGATTGCCCACTGCGGTTGGCAACGCGCGAACGCAGTACCGATAAGCGACTGATGTCGAACACCGACAGCAGCGCACAATGCTTAAGATAAGGTTGCGGATAAGAGCCCCAGCGATTAGCGTTTCCTTCCGGCTTTCCCTAAAATGAGCATGAAGAGTGTTAAGGCGAAGCACGTTACGAAATCTTGGCAGTGCTGACCGTCCCCTGCGCTTATTAAAATGCGCGCAGGCGAGGATGGGCCGCTAACCAATGCTGTAAAGCGGATCGCATTTAGCGTTTCACCCGACAGAAAGCCCCTTGGTAGGCTTTTCGCTTAGGCGCCGCAGAGCGTCGCAATGCGTAAGGAATTTCCCATAAATGAATATTCCCAACATTCTGACGCTGGTTAGGATCGTTTTTATTCCGCTTCTGGTAGTCACCTTCTACCTGCCAACCCCGATGAGCTACCCGCTTGCCGCCATCCTGTTTGGTGCTGCCGCTGTCACCGACTGGTTCGATGGCTTTCTAGCGCGTCGCTGGAACCAAAGCACGCCTTTCGGCGCCTTCCTCGACCCAGTCGCCGACAAGCTCATCGTCGCCGTTGCTCTCGCGCTACTCATCGAACGCTACGCCGATGTCTGGATGACGCTACCGTCGCTAGTGATTATCGGACGCGAAATCGTGATCTCCGCGCTGCGCGAATGGATGGCCGAACTCGGCAAACGCGCCAATGTTGCGGTGTCGTATATAGGCAAAGTCAAAACCGCACTGCAAATGTTCTCCATCTTCCTGCTGCTCGGCGCCCCGCTTCACTCCGCCACCGCCCTCGCCGCCGGACTGATGCTCTACGCCGCCGCACTGCTTACGCTATGGTCGATGTTCCAATACCTACGCGCCGCCTGGCCGGAGCTGGTCAGGGATTTGTAGCAAGCTGATCTTCATTGATGAAAACCGCCGAAAGGCGGTTTTTTGTGGGGGACTAGAAAAGTTGGAACTCATCAAGGAAGGCTGAGTAGAGCAGCGCGAGCAGAGCATTCTTGAAATACAAAGGCCACTCTGGATCGAGGTTCTCAGGCTGCCTGTGCGGCAGCGCACCAGTGCATTCCGCGCCTCACCTGCACAACATCTTTCTAAGCTGCCTGTGCGGCAGCGCACTAAGAGCGCCAAATTTAGGCTCTATCTCGATTTTTCTAAGCTGCCTGTGCGGCAGCGCACCTGGCAGGTTGTGGATACTAAACCCGCTTGGGTTTCTAAGCTGCCTGTGCGGCAGCGCACGCGTGCCACCGATAGCCGACAACGCAGGAACGTTTCTAAGCTGCCTGTGCGGCAGCGCACTAGCGCCAACCAAGATTAACCTGTTGATAATTCGACGACAAACGACAAATTGGAGGCTATCACCCTTTTTCTTGAGTGGTAGTTAACCTATTGATTTTAAATAGTCTGTGACATGTGGAAGAAAAAGGGTGCTAGGTGTGAAGCCGAACGGGGAAGACTGGAAACTGATCGGTACATCAACGTTCGCGGTAGCTGCCACCAGCGGATAGCGCTTCAAGACGACATAAAAAAACCCGGCTAAGAAGCCGGGCCATAACAGGGATCATTGCAAGGGAACACTAGATCAGACGCAATACAGCGGAGAAAGTTCCCCAACGATCTCAAATTATTTGCTGCACCCTGCGATGAGATCGCCATAGGTACAACAGATGGGAACTGGTGCGGGCGGCGGGACTTGAACCCGCACGATCTTACGATCGAGAGATTTTCTTACCTGCTACGGCTTTCGCCGCCACTATCGCCACAAGCGACAATGTTTGTGGTCTGGACTATCCCTTCATCATGGCCGAATAACGGCGTTAGATGCTGCCCGTCTAGTCTCTACACCTTCCCCAATCGCAGCAGCGTCAGGGCTTGGCTCGGGATTGGCATAAACCAATGGTTGTTAGCTTTCCCCGACTTTGAGCAGTTCTACATCCAGCGTTTCCACCGGTGCACTCAAGTTGTGGTTTAAGTCTCTTGTGTCTACCGATTCCACCACGCCCGCTTGAGTCGGTGCCTATTGTGGACAAATTTGTATCCCGCGTCTAGCGTTAGCTAACTCAACACGTTGATTTTTATCGAGATCACTTCGTATCTAGAGATGCTCTAATAACGTACGCATCATCGCGTCGATGGCTGTTTTAATTCAGGTTAACCGCTATTATCGAAAAGCGCCTACAAATGGCGTGCGTTGCTCTTAAGGCAACGAATAAAAATTCGATCGCCACTACACAGAGGTAGTCATGCCACTTATTCGCTTTGATTTGATTGAAGGTCGTTCTGATGAAGAACTCGCCACGCTACTGGATGCCGCCCACGAAGCGATGCTGGAAGCCTTCAAGGTACCAGCTGGAGACCGCTATCAGTTGGTATACCAGCATAAACCTGCCGCGGTACGCATCGAGGATACGGGCTTAGGCATCGAACGCACGCAAAACGTGCTGATTGTTTCAATAACAACACGCCCCCGCACCAGAGAGGAGAAAGTGGCATTCAATCAGCTATTGGTTGAAAAGCTGGAGCAGCGCTGCGGCATCGCGTCGTCAGACGTCATGATCAATTACGTTACCAATAGCGACGAAGACTGGTCATTTGGCCACGGCGAAGCCCAATTTCTGACGGGAAAGCTGTAACGAAACCTGATCTACCGCCGAGAAGCGGAACATAGACGATTTTTGAGGGGGATAATTCAAGGAATGGAGGCTGGAGTCGGAATCGAACCGGCGTACACGGAGTTGCAGTCCGCTGCATAACCACTCTGCCATCCAGCCTCTGACTGATCCAGAGAGGACCAGCATGTGCGTTGGAGCGGGAAACGAGGCTCGAACTCGCGACCTCCACCTTGGCAAGGTGGCGCTCTACCAACTGAGCTATTCCCGCTTGTGCACGAGGGCGAAGTATACGGATCAACAGAGGATTGTCAATCGAAGTTGTTGCTTTGAAGGGAAATTCTTCATGTAGCACAGTCGGTTACTGCGGCGTAAACAGCGATACATCGGTTCGCGAACTACCACACCGCCTCGGGCCAAAACCACATCGCTCGTAATCGACCGAGCCCTGCGGACAGTACTGGTGCACTCCTTTCTGAGTCAGAAGCGAACGTACCTTCCCTTCCTACCCTAAGCCAATACTGCAGTTCGGCTCCATTTTGCGCCACAGACGAAGCTCAACGATAGGCGGCCTGATGACGTCAGCTTGCAAAAGACGGCTCGATAACCAAGGCACAGTGCTGGATAGAAGCAAAAAGCCGGGCGCGTGCCCGGCTATTCATTACTGCTTGACCCAACCTTTGCCTGACATGCAGTTATCAAAGGTAGCATCATTACCTGCCTGCTTTTGCATTACCTGACATTGCGCGGTGTCAGCGCTTCTGTCTTGAGAGGTCGCATCGGGCTTAACCCACTCACCGCCGCCACAGGCAGCCAGAGCAAACGCAGAAAGAAGCCCAACGACCGGAAGACCCAAATATTTCATTTATTCGCCTCACTAAAGCAAGTTACCCAATAAGCCAACCAGCGATCGAATCGCGATCAGCGCATATAACTCATAGTCTAGCCCCAAGATAGAAAGCGCACTACATCAATGCTGTATTAGTTTGTAAGTAGCCAGTTTATTAAAATTAACTTACGCGATGGCGACGCATCTTCAGTTTCAATGTTTTGACTACAGTAGCAGAACAAGATTGGCGTAAATTGTTAGCGACGGATGGAAAAATAAATATTCCAATACTGAATCCAAGCAAACCAGCATTTACCTCAGAATAATTGAATAACACACTTGCCTATCGTCAACGCTAGCACGCCACGTATTTCCCTACCCAAACGGCAGGGTGATATCGAAATGCGGGGCGCGTGCGCGGTTATCATCCAAATCGACGAAGTGGCCGGATACACCGAAGGTGCGCTCCACCAGGCCGGACTTGGCGAGCCCGTGGGCATCTCCCTGGAATAACGTGCGCCCTTGGCACAGCAGCGTTAGCTGATCGCTGATGCTCATTGCCTGGTTAACGTCGTGTAGCACCATCAGCACCGATACGCCTTTTTCGGAGCGTAGCCGATGCAGCACTTCGAGCACTTCTACCTGATAGCCAATATCAAGGAACGAAGTAGGCTCATCCAATACCAGCACGCTTGGCTCCTGCGCCAAGGCCGCCGCAATCCAGGCGCGCTGCCGCTCGCCGCCAGACAGCTCTCGCAGGGTGCGTTCGGCCAGCGATGTTAGGCCAGTGCACGCCAACGCATGGGTGATCGCGTGGATATCTTCAGCACGATAGCGTCCCAGCAATCCTACGTGAGCAAAACGCCCCTGACGCACCAGTTGTTCTACCGTCATTTCATCGGGCGCCAGCGGTTGCTGAGGCAAAAACGCAAGCTTTTTGGCCAGCACTTTACGCGGCATTGACGCCACCACTTCGCCGTCGAGCTCTACCCGGCCCTGAGAAGGTGTCACCAGCCCTGCCATGGCGTGAAGCGCGGTGCTCTTGCCGGAGCCGTTGGGCCCGATCAGCGCGTGGATAGAGCCGGGGGCAATTGCCAGTGAAAAGTTATCGAGCGCCATGTGGCGACCATAGCGAACATTTAGCGCCGTTGCGCTGTACTGCATGCTACCTCCTCATGGGCCTACGTAAGATATAGGCCAGTACCGGCACCCCAATAATCACGGTGACAACGCCAACCGGAATTTCTTCGACCTGACCGATCAACCGCCCGGCAAGATCGCTCGCGACCATCATCAGCATGCCCAATGCAGCGCTGAACACTAGCTCGATACCGGGTGCATTGCTGGCCATACTGCGTGCAATATGCGGCACCACCAGCCCCACGAATACGATCGGCCCAACCGTCCCCACGGCGCTGGCCGCCATCACTGCGGCCAATAGCAGCAGCAGAGGGAAATAGCACCGGTAACACAGTCCAAACGAGCGCGAAATATCATGCCCCAGTCCCAACAACTGAAGCGGACGCCGCAGCAGCACGAGCAGCGCTAATGAGACCAGGGTGTAGGGCAGCAGATACCGCACGTGTTCCCAGCTACGGCCATACAGCGTGCCGGTCAGCCACTGCAGCACCACATCCATACGCGTGGTTCCCCACGCCGCCATTACTCCTACCGCCAATGCCTGCAGCAGCGCACCCACCGCCACGCCACACAAGGTGAGATGCCAGGGCCCCACCCGATGCTTTAACGCCAGCAGATAAATAACCAAAGCGCTCAATAATCCACCCAGCGTGGCGATCGACGGCAGCCACTCCAGCGGCAACGCTGGCAGGACCCCTGAGCCGATGTGATGAACAAACACCGACAGCAAAAGAAACAGCGACGCCGCAAAACTGGCGCCTTGAGAGATACCGATGATGGAAGGATCGGCTAACGGATTAGCGGTGATACGCTGAAGAATTGTTCCCGACAACGCTAACTGCATACCCGCTAACGCGCCTGTCAGGATGCGCGGCAGACGGATATCGAGAATGATTGAGCGCGCTTCTTCGCTGCCCTTTCCGGTAAATACGGCCACGATGTCGGCCATCGAGGTATCGACAACGCCCAGTAACACCGCAGCGATCGGCACGCCCACTAATAAGATGCTAAGCCACAGCCATTGCTGCCAGCGCACTTGGCCGCGGCGACAAACGTATTGTTCCATTATCCCGCCCTAAGAATACGGCTGGATTGAATCAGCCACAGCAGCATGGGGGCCCCTAACAAGGCGGTGAGAAACCCAATCGGTACTTCGCGGGGTATGGCAATCGTGCGCGCCAGCAAATCGGCCCCCATCAACACCACACCGCCAACCAACGCACACAGCAAACATGCCACCACCGACGATGAGGGGCGCAGCAGTCTCGTAATATGGGGAGCAATCAATCCCACCAACGCCACCGGCCCGGCAATCGAGCTCACTGCGGCGACCGGCACTACCGCAAGCACCAGCAGCAGCGGTTTCCAGCGCCGGATATCCAGCCCTGCCCCCACCGCGACCTCGTCGCTCGTACCCAGCAGATCAAGCACCCGATGACACAGCAAAATGCATACCAGACTGCTAAGCACCCACGGCAGCAAGAACAGCAACTGCATCCATGAGCGCCCCTGGAAACCGCCCGCCAGCCAAAACAGCAGCGTGGGGCTATCGGCGCCGTGGCGCAAAATAACCCAGGTGGTCAAGGCGCTTAACCACAGCGATACACACATGCCCGCCAGCACCAGCTGAGCGCGCCCATATCGGCCTTGCCGTGCAATCCACCAGCTCAGCATCGCCGCGGCGACACCGCCGATAACCCCGATGGGTGGATACCAGAAGGAAGAAAGACGCGGCAATAATACAAAGCAGCACACAATTGGAAATACGGTGCCAGCGGTCACGCCGGTCATGCCGGGGCCTGCCAAAGGATTACGGCATAACCGCTGCAGCACCCAGCCTGATAGCGCCAGACCAGCCCCACCGAACAGCGCCGCCAGACTGCGCGGCAGGCGTAAATCCCACACCATAACGGTAGGAATTCGTGCCGCCTGCCCCACCAGCACCGCCCATACCTGATTCGCTGGAATGAAGCGATTGCCAGCCATCACCGCCACCAGCAGCAGCCCCAACCCGATTACCAGCGCTGCGATCAGCATCGATATATCCCGACGCCTAGACGGTACTCTGCTTCGTACTGCTGCCATTACTGCCATAGTGTCTGGGGAATATAGCGTCGCCCGATGGCTTGCGTATCAACGGCCGGGAACGCCTCGGGATAGAAATAGTGAGCGACTTCCCGCAGCACCACCTCGCGTGCGATAGGCCCATTGGTTTCCACCCACGCATCGCCCACATAATGCACGCGGTTATTTTTGACCGCCGACAGCATCGACCAAACGGGGTTGCTCTCGTGCGGCCGCTCTGGGCCGCTGTCGTACACGAAGATCACCTCAGGGTCCTTTTCGAGCATGGCTTCGAGGCTAATTTCGGCGCCGAAACGGCCGTTGCTGGGTTCCGGCCCCATGATATTGGTACCTCCCAGCGTATTGGCGATGCTGGCAGGAGTCGCTTCGTCATAGAACGAGAACGGCGAGTCGCCCCCCCACATGATCTGGAAACGCGGTCCCGGCTGATGACCAGCAGGAACCTGCAACGCGATATCTACCAGCAACTGACTGAATGCCTCATTGAGCGCTTCGCCGCGTTCTGGCTGGCCCAGCAGTGCCGCCAGTTGCGCCACCTCGTAGTAGCTCTCCTCAAGCAGCTCCATGTTAAGGGCAATGTAGGGCGCAATCTTTTCAAACTGAGCCGCATGACCTTCGGTATAGCGACGCATCGCAATAATGACATCGGGGCGCACGCTCGACAGCACCTCGAGATTAGCGCGCGCTCGCTGGCCTATATTGGTCATTTTTTCGGTAAGACCAAGCAGATAATCGGGAGCGCGCCCTTTCGTCATGTACGTAGACGCCACGGGCATGATGCCCAGAGCCAGCGCGATATCGACCGCAGAATACGAAATTGCCGCAATTCGACGCGGCACCTGCGCCAGTGAAATACGCCTGCCGCGTGCATCAATGATGCTTTTGGTGTCAGCCGCCTGAGCGATTCGGGGGAATGCCCCTGAAGCAACGGTAGATACCAGCAAACACGACAGAGCCGAACCAAGAAATGTGCGTCGTTTCATGAGCGTTCCCAATGAGCCAAGCAATAACAGCTTGATCGAACGGCAAAACACCGAGCGATCACCATGATATTAGGCGGGAATTATTATCATTGAGAGCTTAAAACTAACTGATCCAACTGAAAGGCAATACGATATAATTACAAGCCAATGATTTTTAGACGCTTTTTGAGGGAAGCAACAAAGGCTGTTGCGAAGAAAATGACACGCTAAAATAGCGCGATTTAGAGAAAGGAAGCACCGTGGCTTTATCACACTTTTACTACGTCCTCGGCATGCTGTGTGTCATCGTGCCGATGGCCACCACACTGGCCCTGCTGGCACTCAACATCATCCATTTCCTGCGCGGCCGTCCATCGCTACCCACGCGAAAACTACTGCTGCTATGCCTGATCGCCACGGTGCCAGCGATTATCGGTGTGGCGCTTATCTACCTGTCGGGAAGCTAGCTGCCGCTACCCATCGGTATGCGTCTGCTTGTCGTTTGGCGAACGGCGGTCAGCAGTCGAGCGCTGATCAGAAAGCGCCTCGACCATTTCGGTCAGCTCGGAAAAACCGCGCCGGTACGGCGCATTAACCGCCATCTCACCCGACTGACGCAGACACTCAGTGACCCGAAAATGCACTTCAGGATGATCGCGACCTACCAGCTCCAGCAGCGCCGCGAAGCCTACCTGTAACGCAGCGATTCGTGCACTGTCGCTAACGTCGCTATATTCTTCACTCATGGTGTTTTACTCCTTGGCTGACCATGAAGTTTACCAGAACCCTGATATCCAAGTGGTGCTTGGGCGTGCATACGCCCTCTATACAGAGCGACCTTGGAATACCCCCACGCCGTGACGAGGCAATACGCTGCCGTGCCCCCGTTACCCACTCGTCAACATCGGAATAGCTGTATGACTCTCAAACTTTGGCCCTCGCTACGCAAGATCGCTGTGATTTCGCCCTCCAGCGCGACGCCCCTTGCTGCCTACGAGCAGTGTCTACAGCGCCTCACGGCACTGGGCATCGAGGCGGTGTTCAGCCCTCACCTGAACTATCGCTATCGCTATCTTGCCGGCCGTGTAGACGAACGCTTGCAAGACCTGTACTGGGCCTTCGAGCAGCCCGACATCGATGCAGTGTGGGTACTTCGCGGAGGCTACGGCGCGGCACAATTGATCGAGCATATCGACTGGTCGCGCCTTGAGCGAGCGCGCTCAATTCCGTTAATCGGCTATTCCGATGTGACTGCACTGCTGGTGGCGTTTGCGGCGCAAGGTTTGCGCGCCATCCACGGCAGCACCGCTACCGAGCTGAATCGACTCACGCTGGAAAGCGACGATCTGACAGCAACACCACGCTGGCAGTCGCTCACCTCGATCGAAGCGGCGGTGCAGCGCAAGCCTGGCCATCTATCGCTTGCGAATGCCCCCGCCAATCGCATTCATGGCACGTTGACTGGTGGCAATTTAACGGTGCTTGCCTCGCTCTGCGGCACCCCCGCCGCACTGCAATTGCGCGGACCGTCCATTCTACTATTGGAAGATATTCAAGAAGCCTTCTACGCTCTGGAAAGAAGTTTTGTTCAGCTGCTGCAAAGCGTGGATACCACCCAGATCAAGGCCATCTGTCTAGGCGAGTTTACTCGCTGTGAAGGGCCGCGCGACGCCCCCGAACTGGCGCCGATATTCGAGGACTGGACAGCGTCGCTGGGCATTCCGATCTTCACCGGCGCGGCGCTAGGGCATGACGGAAACAACCACGCATTCGAGCTAGGTGCTGAAGCACAGGTGGGCTCGGCGGGAATTACATGGAATAGTGCTGCCTAAACTGGCCGCCGTGTCCCCCGCTACCCACCTTGCACCGGCGCCTAAACATTAACAGCGCGGTACCGTGACGGCGCTATGGTGGGTAGTGAGCATGACATTATCAAACCCCTTCAGAGACGCCTTTTTTATCTATCGTCACCGCCAGGCGGTGCACGTACTGCGCTCAGTGGTAGCGCTGGCGATACTGTTTGCCCTTCTTTACCTGTTCGATGTTCCCTACGGCAGTTGGACGCTCGTCAGCGCCGTGATGGTGATGGGCAGCCTGCCCCATGTGGGCGGCGTGGTTATCAAGGGTCTTCAGCGCCTACTGGGCACCTTTTTAGGGGCGCTCTATGGCGTTGCCCTATTGCTGTTCATTCACGACAACTTATTGCAGCACGTGCTGACATTAATTGGGATCGGTTTCGCGCTTTACATCACCTTTACCTCTAGACACGGGTATAGCGCCCTGATGTTTAGCATTTCGCTAGTTACTGTGGTGGGCGATAACGATCCCGACATTACCATCGGGATTTGGAGAGCTATTAACGTGCTGGTAGGCACCGGCGTTGCCATTTTGGTGACTGCGCTGGTGCTACCGCAGCGCGCCACCGATGCCGCTCGATTCCTGCTTGCTGACAATATCGACAAGCTCAATCGGCTGTATCAGATATGCATCACCGACTCTACGTTCGACAGTGAACTGAAGCTCAAAATGATCAAAACCGTGAGCGCGCAGTTTGCTACCCAGCGCTCGCTGAGCGATGCGGTACATCAGGAAGGAGACATCAAGCGCAACACGCTGGCAGATATATTGCTGACCGAACAACGCATGATCTCGACGGTGGAGCTGTTACAAGAAACCTTGTGGGACACGCGTGACGGTTATGAAGTGGTCGAACAGTTGGAGGGGTTGCGCGATGAGCAACGCGCGCTTTCCGAGCAACTTTCAGTCGTTGCCCACCAGGTGCGCACCGGGCAACCGATTACCGCCAAGGTAACGCCGTTCTCACTGCAGCGCTATGCAGAACGCGCGCTGCACTGCCAGACGCAAAACGGGCGTTGGCTATACAGTCCCAGCGGTTATCTATGGCTGAATCGCGAACTGGCGATCGCCACCGAGCGACTGATTACAACGCTCAATACAGTGCGACGCTTGCCCAGCCGCCGCCTGAGCCGGCGCGCCCACCGTGCGCATCTAATCGAAGATGGCCACAACACGCCATCGTCCTGAGCACGTTGATCACACCCTGTGGCCACCACCGATCACTCATCGACAGCATAGCGAGCGACGCAGTTGCCAAAGCAGCTCGGGGGGTGCGCTATCGGGCCACAGCCACACGGTATTACCGTTGCAACGCACGCCGATAATGGCTGGCCCAACGCGCAGCGCCTTCATCACCACTTCATTGCCCGACGCATCGAGCCAGCGCTGGGTGCGCTCGTCCCAGCACATCGACGGCAGCTGCGTGCGTGACTCACGCTTGGCTTCATGGGCGAGCAGCAGCAGCACCGCTCCCCCAAGCGCCCAGTGACACCAGACTGCCACCAGCGCCGAACACAGTAACGCGAGCAGCAATCCTGACCAGTAGGCGTATTTAGACGGGCCGAACATTGGAGGTGTGCTGATCGCGGGCAAAGTCGGTAATGCGATCAACGATAGGTTGCAGCGCGGGATTGGCGCACGGTTCCCTGCGCATCAACCACATGAACAGTTCCTGATCCTCACCTTGCAGCAACTGCCAATAGTCATGCTGATCCGCAGCACTTAGCGAATCAAAGCAATGATCGAAGAACGGCACCAGCAGCATGTCGAGCTCCCACATGCCACGGCGAGAGTGCCAGCGCAGTCGTTTACGAGTGGTTTCATCTATCACTTCAGGGTCCTCAGCTCGCCATACGAGCAGTCAACAATCAGTTATCGGCACGCAGTATACGAAGATTAACAAACGCGTGTCGGAACGATCTGCTAATCGATTGTTTTTGCGTAAATTGTTTTTCGCCGATACCAAGGCTATGCTGAATCCTCGAGAGCCTCACGTACAGCACAAACAAGTAGAAGAACAACAGCTTGCCTGTCGGGCAGGCACATCAAACGTCTGGAGAGCAATTCGATGACCAAATCGGAGTTAATTGAACAGATTGCCGCTCAACATCCCGACCTTTCTGCACGAGAGGTAGAAGCTGCGGTACGCTTGATTCTCGATGATATTACCAATGCCTTGGCCAGTGGTGGGCGCGTCGAAATTCGGGGGTTCGGCAGCTTTTCGCTGCACTACCGAGAGCCGCGTGTTGGCCGCAACCCCAAAACGGGTGACTCAGTACCTCTTGAAGGCAAGTTTGTACCTCACTTCAAACCAGGTAAAGAGCTACGTGAGCAGGTGAACGCTAGCCGCACGCTTGGCTACTAACGGTGACATTCCACCAATGATTCCCCACCTACCCTGCGCTGCGGATAGAATAGTATGATCAGCAACGCCGCGAACGTCGGCTAACTGCAAGAGGAACCCTTTTTCATGCGTTGGTTAAAAACCCTAGTGCTGGCGATTATCGCCATCGTCGTTGCACTGCTCGGTATTCTATTCAGCATTCGCAATCAGCAGGAAATTCCGCTCGATATCATCTGGGCCAAGCTTCCCGAGGCTTCACTGGCACTTTGGCTACTGCTTAGTCTGGTGGTGGGTGTCATTCTCGGCATGCTCGCCATGACCGGCATGTACGTGCGTTTGCGCACCCGCCTCGCTGGTGCTCGCAAGGACGTTAAGGTCAAGCAGGCAGAAATCGACCAGCTGAAGAAGCAAGGCGTTCAGGAACAGCGCTAAATGTACGAGGTGCTACTCTATTCCTTCTTGGTAGTAGCACTGGCTATCGGCTGGTGGTTAGGACGTCGCAGCGCTCAGCGCCCTTCCTGCTCACCGGCTCGCCCCTCTGAGCTCTCAAGGGATTACGTCGCCGGGCTGCACTTCCTGCTCGCCGACCAGCCCGATCACGATGTCGAGGCGCTTTCCACAACACTAGAAGTGACCAGCGCCACCATCGACACGCACATCATGTTGGGTCGACTTTTTCGCAGTCGCGGAGAGGCTGATCGCGCCGTCAAGATTCACCAAAATCTGCTCGGCCGGCCGGCGCTAACGAAGTCACAGAATCAGCAGGTAGTGCTAGAACTAGCGCAGGACTTCCAGCGCCTGGGATTACTCGATCGTGCCGAACACCTGCTTAAATCACTGATTAACGATCGCCCAAGTCAGGAGCTCGATTACGCCGCCAAACGCTTGCTGATTGTGCTGTTCGAACAAGAACGAGAATGGCAGCAGGCGCTGGATATCAGCAATCGAAAACTGCTTGCGGACCCTCTGCTTAAACGAGCGGCCGCCAACTGGCACTGCGAATTGATCGAAGAGCTACGCGGCCGCGGCAATCAGGTACAGAAAGCCCACCATCTCAAGCGCGCCCGCGCTATCTGCCCCGACAGCATCCGAGTGAATTGGCTAGCAGCACAGCACGCCAATGAGCAGGGACGATACCGAGACGAGCTGAAAATTCTGGCGCGCATTGCCGAACTGGATCGCGAATTCATTCCACTGATTCTTGATAATCTCAGCGCTGCTTACGAGCATCTAAGAGATCGGGACGGCCTGATCGAACAGTTGGATGAGCTGCTTGAACAACACCCCAGCAGCACGTTAATACTGCTGCGGGCTGAAAAGATGCTGCCCGAGTACGGTGTCAGATCGACGGCTCGCTGGCTGAACGCTCAGATGGACGTTTTTCCTACTGCGCGAGGGATAAGCAAACTGACTGAACTGTGCTGTCAGCTCAGTGAAAAAGATGGCGGTCGACCGTACCTAAGCGGCCTGCGTCACCATCTGGATGCGTTAACACGACATGAGCCCCGCTACTTGTGCCGCCACTGCGGTTTTTCTGCGCAGGTGTCGTATTGGCATTGCCCGCAGTGCCATCAGTGGGAAACAGTGAAACCCACCAATGAATCCGCGCTGCCCAAACTTCCATCGCGGCCTTGATCCACGCAAGGCTCCATCAGGCCGGTATTACGCTTTGCCCGGCTTGAATCTGATCTGCTCAAGAATATCCGCTACCGCGTCAGAGGGGCTTTCGGCGCCAGTAATAGGACGCCCAACCACCAGGTGCGTACTGCCATCATGTAGCGCTTGCGAAGGCGTGGTGATGCGCTGCTGATCGTTGGCCGCGGATGATTTAGGGCGGATGCCCGGCGTTACTTTAAAGAATTTGTTACCGCACACCTGACGCACTCGCCGCGCCTCACGTGCAGAACACACAATCCCTTCCATGCCCGACGATTGCGCCAGCTGCGCCAGTTGCTCGACCTGCTCGTCGATCGACGCGCTTACCCCTACCTCGGCCAGTTCGTTGCCCGCCAGACTTGTCAGCACCGTCACCGCGATCAGATGAGTCGCCATGTTGTTACGTGCCAGCGCATCTGCGGCGGCTTCCATCATGCGACGACCGCCCATGGCATGCACGTTGACCATCCACACGCCCTGCTCGGCAGCGGCCAGTACGGCATTGGCCACAGTGTTTGGAATGTCGTGAAATTTAAGGTCCAGGAATACATCGAAGCCGCGGTTATGGAGCGCGCGTAGCATTAGCGGCCCTTCACGCGTAAATAGCTCCTTTCCCACCTTAACGCGGCACACTGAAGGATCGAGCTGATCCGCTATTTCAAGCGCATCGTCAAGCGTGGAGAAGTCGAGCGCCACTATCAGCGGAGAATGCATAATCTAATCCTTTAAATTGACTGAAAGCGCTGTATTGCTATCACCCGCGCGATGGCCGTCAAAAACTCGCAAACGGCAGCGGCTGAACCTGAGCATACAATTGATGGGGCCTGTTTATACCTGTGCAGTAGCTTATTGCCAAGCGCTAGCGACTGCGTTTATCGACAGCATACTAAAAAATCGGCCGCGGCGACCGATACTCCAGCGCAGGGCAATTGCTGATGATTGCCCTCTCACACCCTTTCTGGAGCTGCATATGAAAAACTGGTTAGCCGCCTCTCTTTATTCGCTGTTAGTCGCATCCACCCTTGCATTCGCCGCCCCGCAAGCCATCGATATCAACAGTGCCAACGTTAGCGAACTGGTCGCGCTACCGGGCATTGGTAAAGCGAAAGCCGAAGCCATTATTGCCGAGCGCGACGCCAACGGCCCCTTCGTCGACAGTGAAGACCTGGCGCGCGTTGGTGGCATTGGTTCAGCCACCGCCAAGAAGCTGGAAAAGCACCTCGAATTTAACGCGTCACCGAAAACGTCAGTAAAGTCATCTCCCGCGGCAACACCCAAGAGCTAGCCTTTACTATCGCAAGCGCCGCTCGCCGCACCACCATAGGCATCGGCAGCGGCCACCCCGCGGGGCAATAGCGCGCCTCGCGACAGAGAAGCGTTGCGCACCTGAAGCTTCGCTGCGTCGCTAAGAGCGCATTTTGATCAGCGCTCTTTTTTTGCTTCACGCCACCTTTCCATTGAAAAAATACGCCCATGACCCAAAATCACCACAATCCCAAGTAACGCACGGACGTTTTTCATGCCCATTTTATTACTTCCTCTTATTTACTTTATTGTCGATATTGTCGCGCTACTGATGCTGGGTCACGCTATTGGCCTGCTGCCCACACTGCTCTTGATCGTGATCACCGGATTCATCGGCTCACAGCTAATCAAGCGCCAAGGTATTGGATCGCTGCGCAATATTCAGCAAGGCATGGCCACTGGTCAGGTCAACAAAGCCGACGTTATCAAGGGCGGCTCCTCGGTGATCGCGGGATTTTTGCTACTCATGCCTGGCCCCATTAGCGATCTGCTGGGGGTGATTGCGCTGATTCCGCTGATCACCCGCAAGCTGATGGGCAAGCCGCCGGTGGAGATATACAACCCTAGAGCCGATCGCGGCGCACGTGGCACCTACGACGGCGAAAGTCGTGCTGCCAACGATGATGCGCACGCTTCCAGCGGCGACACCATCGAAGGCGAATTCATCGAACACAAAAAGGATGACCACTCGCCCCATTAATCGCAGCACGTATTAAGCACTTGCGGCCGACCTTTAGACGTCGGCCGTATTTTTGTCAGCCATGCCCTTCTACCCGCCGACTTATCCCCTTCTTAACTCCCTCTGCGAGCGAAAATTTTTTACTTCACGTCTCTTGAAATACGTCGCGCCGACCATATGTAAATCGGGCACGAGGAAGCTCGTAGAATATTGAGGCATCGCCTCACGGGTGGGCTGCCTACAGGGGCAACCTGACTCGACATTCATTTATAACCAAGCAACTTCAGGAGAGCGTTTGCAATGAGTATTCGTCCCTTGCATGAGCGCGTTGTCGTTCGTCGTCTCGAGGAAGAACAGAAAACCGCAGGCGGCATCGTTCTGCCCGGCAGCGCACAGGAAAAACCGACTCGCGGAGAAATTCTCGCCGTGGGCAAGGGCCGCATCCTTGAGAACGGCGACGTACGCCCCCTCGACGTCCAGGTCGGCGACAAGGTGATCTTCAAGGAAGGCTTTGGCGTTGAGAAGCAGAAAATCGACGGCGAAGAAGTACTGATCATGAGCGAGTCCGACATCCTCGGCGTGCTCGAAGACTGATTGACGCCACGCTCATGGCCGGCAGCCCCGCACCTTGCGATCAAGCTGGCCCGCGCACCATACGTCTACTAAACAAGTAACTCGAAATTTGAGGAAGAGTGAACAATGGCAGGCAAACAGATTAAATTCGGCGACGACGCACGCAAACGCATGGCGAAAGGCGTCAATATCCTCGCTGACGCAGTAAAAACTACGCTCGGCCCGAAAGGTCGTAACGTGGTGCTCGACAAATCCTTCGGTGCACCTACCGTCACCAAAGACGGTGTTTCCGTCGCCAAAGAAATCGAGCTGAAAGACAAGTTCGAAAACATGGGCGCGCAGATGGTCAAGGAAGTGGCTTCCAAAACCTCTGACGTTGCAGGTGACGGTACTACCACCGCTACTGTTCTCGCTCAGGCAATCGTTAACGAAGGCCTGAAAGGCGTTATCGCCGGCATGAATCCGATGGACCTGAAACGCGGTATCGACAAAGCGATCGCAGCTGCCGTTGAAGAAGTGAAATCGCTGGCCGTACCGACCAAGGACTCCAAGGCGATTGCTCAGGTAGGCACCATCTCCGCCAACGGTGATTCCAACATCGGTCAGATTATCGCTGATGCCATGGAAAAGGTTGGCAAGGAAGGCGTTATCACCGTCGATGAAGGTCGCGGCTTTGAAGACGAGCTGGAAGTGGTCGAAGGTATGCAGTTCGACCGCGGCTACCTCTCGCCCTACTTCGTGACCAACCAGGAAACCATGTCGGTTGAACTGGAAGATCCCTACATCCTTCTGGTCGACAAGAAAATTTCCAACATTCGCGAGTTGCTTCCGGTACTCGAAGGCGTTGCCAAAGCCGGCAAGCCGCTGGTGATTATCGCTGAAGACATCGAAGGCGAAGCACTGGCTACGCTGGTTGTTAACAACATGCGCGGCATCGTAAAAGTGGCTGCTGCCAAGGCACCTGGCTTCGGCGACCGTCGCAAGGCAATGCTGCAGGACATCGCAGTGCTGACTGGCGGCACCGTCATCTCCGAGGAAGTAGGCCTGAACCTCGAAGAAGCAACGGTTGAAAGCCTGGGTACCGCACGCCGTATCACCATGTCGAAAGAAAACACCACCATCATCGATGGTGCTGGCAACGACGGTGATATCGAATCGCGCGTTAACCAGATTCGCGCTCAGATCGAAGAAACTTCTTCTGACTACGACCGCGAAAAACTTCAGGAACGTGTGGCCAAGCTGGCAGGCGGCGTTGCCGTTATCCGCGTAGGCGCAGCGACTGAAGTTGAAATGAAAGAGAAGAAAGCACGCGTTGAAGACGCCCTTCACTCTACCCGCGCTGCGGTAGAAGAAGGCATCGTTCCTGGCGGCGGTACTGCGCTGATTCGCGCCCTTACCAAACTGCACGACCTCAAGGGCGACAACGAAGATCAGACTCACGGCATCCAGCTCGCACTGCGCGCTTTCGAAGCACCGCTGCGTCAGATCGTCACCAACGCTGGCGAAGAAGCCTCTGTCATCGTCAATCAGGTGAAAGCTGGCGAAGGCAACTACGGCTACAATGCCGCAACCGGTGAATATGGCGATCTGCTGGAAGCAGGTGTCGTTGACCCGGCCAAAGTAACGCGTACTGCACTGCAGTCTGCTGGCTCTATCGGCGGCCTGATGATCACCACTGAAGCAATGGTGACTGACGATCCCGAAGAAAGCAGCAACGCCGGTGGCGCTCCCGACATGAGCGGAATGGGTGGCATGGGCGGCATGATGTAAGCCATCCTACCCCTCTGTCGCCAAGCGGCAGCACAGAACCACGCGACGTCCGTCGCGTGGTTTTTTTATGCAGGCAATTTCTTACATAGCGCGGATCAGCAATAGCCGCCCAAATGTCGAGTGACAGCCGCAGCGACTGCTCCCCAGCTTTCCGATGTTTAGCGTTGATATCGCCGCTCCAATCAACACCTTCCCCATCACGCCGGTGCGAATGCATCAAGCTAACGGTATAATGGCGACTCACTCATCGACTAGCCTACCCGTGCATGCACCCAAGCTCGCTACTCTCCCACGTTCGTATCGTTCTCGTTCAGACATTTCATTCCGGCAATATCGGCTCAAGCGCCCGCGCCATGCGGACCATGGGTGTAACCGATTTACGCCTGGTTAATCCGCGCGACTTTCCCTCGGATCAGGCAACCCAAATGGCCGCCGGTGCGACCGATGTCATCGAGAGCGCTCAGGTGCACACCTCGCTGGAAGACGCGGTCGCCGACTGCCACATGGTCATTGGCGCCAGCGCGCGCCTTAGAGAGCTAGCGCTGCCCTGCTTTGAACACGGCGGTAAGATGGCCCAGGAACTCATGTCAGAAGCCGAACACGGCCCCGTTGCACTGGTGTTCGGCCGCGAGCGCTCAGGCTTGACCAACGAAGAGCTCAGCCACTGCACACACCAATTACGCTTTCCCACCGACGACAGCTACGGCGTACTCAACCTCTCACAAGCCGTACAGATCGCCTGCTACGAAGTTCGCAACGCCTGGCTTGCAGGCAATAGCGACTCCGGCTCTGCCAACATCAAAGCCAAGGAACAGCGCCCCACCGCCGCACAGCTCGACTACTTCGAGCAGTTGCTCACGCAGCTACTTACCCCCACCGGCTTTCTCAATCAGCCCCACGCCCGCACCGAAGAGAAACTGAATACCATTTTCCGCAGAAGCGACATGAGCAGTAACGAGCTATCGATGATGATAGGCGCGCTGAAAGCGCTAGCGAAGGGGGGAGAAAGGTAGAATCGCGACGTCTATTAGCGCTGAAATTCAAAACTGTACTTGCCCAGATCATGCAAGAGCCCGGCAGCCATCCCCCATTCACCAGCTCCGAACCGCTCCGCCCGTTGGGCGGCCATCTCACCAACCCTCTTGAGATGATCCGATAAAAGTTGCCAGTCCGATTTATTCAACTGACCGGTAGAGTGCGCATAGAACATTAACGATGCCTTATAAAACAAATAGCTTGTATCTAAATATAGATTAAAAGATGCAACTATAACCTTTATTTAAAGACCCTTTGTGCTAAAGACTGAGACTGCCACTGTTACTCCTTGAGCAACATAAAAACACCACGACGTGCAAACGTTCTATCAGGTGATGGTCAATAACCTTAAATATTCTTCAAGATAAAGCTACTTCGCTTCTGTAACTCGTCAAACTCAAAACACCCCATAAACAAAACGCCCTGCCATCTTTTGATGGCAGGGCGTTTCCTTTAAGGCTCAGCGTGGCTGAGCCTTAGCTGTGATCATTCATCAACTGGCAGGGATTAGTCCTGGCTCAGTTTTTGTTTGATCAGGTCACCGATGGTGGTCGGGCCTTCGGACTCGGGCTCTTCGGTGCGCAGCTTGTTCAGCTCGCGACGAGTATCGGCCTGGTCTTTCGCACGTACAGAGATGTTGATCTGACGGTTTTTGCGATCGACGTTGACGATACGGCCTTCGACCTTGTCACCTACGTTGATGGCGGTGCGGGCGTCTTCGATGCGCTCTTCAGCGATCTCGGAAGCTTTCAGCACAGCGATAACGTCGGTAGCGAGCTCAACGAGGGCTTCCTTGGCATCAACTTCAGTGACGGTGCCGGAAACCAGCGCGCCTTTGTCGTTAACAGCGAGGAATTCGGAAACCGGGTCGCTCTCGAGCTGCTTGATACCGAGGGAGAT
Source organism: Carnimonas bestiolae (assembly GCF_051251145.1). Taxonomy (NCBI): domain Bacteria; kingdom Pseudomonadati; phylum Pseudomonadota; class Gammaproteobacteria; order Oceanospirillales; family Halomonadaceae; genus Carnimonas; species Carnimonas bestiolae. The sequence continues at coordinate 584,150 of NZ_JBPCZK010000001.1, forward strand.
ACGCTCACGCTCAGGATCGATAGAGAGGATAACCGCTTCTGCTTCGTCACCTTTCTTGTAGTGACGAACGGCTTCTTCGCCCTGCTCGGACCAGGAGATGTCGGAGAGGTGAACCAAACCGTCGATGCCGCCGTTCAGGCCAATGAAGATACCGAAATCGGTGATCGACTTGATGGTGCCAGAAACGCGGTCGCCCTTGTTGTAGTTGGCGCTGAACTCTTCCCACGGATTAGCAGTGGTCTGCTTGATACCGAGAGAGATACGACGACGTTCTTCGTCGATGTCGAGCACCATTACGTTGACGTCTTCACCCACCTGCACAACCTTGGAAGGATGGATGTTCTTGTTGGTCCAATCCATTTCGGATACGTGAACCAGACCTTCAACACCTTCTTCCAGCTCGGCGAAGCAGCCGTAGTCGGTCAGGTTGGTCACCTTGGCAGCGACAACAGTGCCTTCCGGGTAGCGACCCTTGATGTTGACCCAAGGATCTTCGCCCAACTGTTTCAGGCCGAGCGATACGCGGTTGCGTTCGCGGTCGAACTTGAGCACTTTAACGTTGATTTCGTCGCCAACGGAGACGATTTCAGACGGATGCTTGATGCGTTTCCAGGCCATGTCGGTGATGTGCAGCAGGCCATCAACGCCGCCGAGGTCAACGAAGGCACCGTAATCGGTAAGGTTTTTAACGATACCCTTGATCTGCTGACCTTCCTGCAGAGTAGCGAGGAGCGCTTCACGCTCGGCGCTGTTTTCTGCTTCGAGTACCGCACGACGAGAGACCACAACGTTGTTGCGCTTGGCGTCGAGTTTGATCACCTTGAAATCAAGTTCTTTGTTTTCGAGGTGAGTGGTATCGCGGACAGGACGCACGTCTACCAGAGAACCAGGCAGGAACGCACGGATAGAGTTGACATCAACAGTGAAGCCACCCTTGACCTTGCCATTGATAACGCCCTTGACGATTTCTTCGTCTTCGAACGCTTTCTCGAGTTCTTTCCACGCTTCAGCACGTTTGGCTTTTTCACGTGACAGACGAGTTTCACCGAAGCCGTCTTCTACTGCTTCCAGTGCAACGCTGACTTCATCGCCAACGCTAACGGTCAGCTCACCGTTTTCGTCCTTGAACTGCGCGGCCGGGATCTGGCCTTCCGACTTAAGACCTGCGTTAACAGTGATCCAGTCGCCGTCGATGTCCACGATTGTTGCGGTAACAATCGCACCCGGTTCCATGTTGATGTCGTTTAGAGACTGTTCAAACAGCTCAGCAAAGCTTTCGCTCATGTTATTCCTGCGTAATCTTCGTTAGACGGCAGAATAGCCGCGATCTCCATACCACCAGCGAGTATGGGCCAATGTAATGCGCTCTGAGGATGTTAACGCTGGTTCGACGTTACGCGCCTTTGCTGAAATAGTCGGCAGGCAACGCCCTGACATCGGAACAGAGCACCTTAAGGACAACAGCGCAGCCGCTTAGGCCTTGCTAAGCCCTCTCTCGACTGCCAATTGGCGAATTTTCGCTACAACGGCGTCGATCTCAAGCTCGGTGCTATCGATAGTGATGGCATCGTCGGCGGGCTTCAGAGGCGAAACCGACCGGTTGCTATCACGCTCGTCACGAGCCTGAATTTCTTCCAAAAGGTCGCTAATATTAGCAGAAATACCGCTTTCGAGCAACTGAAGGTGGCGTCGGCGGGCGCGTTCCTCGGCAGAAGCAGTAAGGAAAATTTTCAGCGGTGCCTGATCGAATACCACTGTGCCCATATCGCGCCCGTCGGCAATCAGACCAGGCGCTTTGAGGAAGTCGCGCTGGCGCTTGAGCAGCGCCTTGCGCACTTCCGGCAGCGCCGCCACGACGGATGCTGCCGTTCCTACCGCTTCTTGGCGGATGGTCTGGGTTACGTCGTCGCGATCGAGCTCAATGGTCAGTTGCCCTTCTACCGCCACAAACTCTACCGGCAGCGCTGCTGCCAGCGCCGCGACGCCCGCTTCATCTTCGGCAGCCAGACGGTGACGCTGTGCGGCCAGTGCGGTCAGGCGATAGAGCGCGCCGGAATCCAGCAAGTGCCACCCTAGTGCCTCACACAACAGTGCAGAAACAGTGCCCTTACCTGCCCCGCCTGGCCCATCGATGGTAATCACTGGAACATCTGTCATGGCGTTTACTCTTCGGTGGAAAGGTGCATGCCAATGGTGCTGGTCAGCGCCAGGAAGTTGGGGAACGAGGTGGCTACGTTGGCGCAGTCGTTAATAACGATCTCGCCTTCAGCACACAGACCCGCTACCGCGAAGGCCATCGCGATACGATGATCGCCAAGGCTATCTACTTCGCCGCCGTGATAGCGACCGCCCACAATGTCGATTCCATCATCATAGACGGTGTTGTCAACACCTAGCACGCTCAAGCCATCGGCCATGGCCTGAATGCGGTCAGACTCTTTGACGCGCAGTTCGGCGGCGTTGCGCAGGCGGGTGGTGCCTTCAGCGTTAGCCGCCGCGACGAACAGCACCGGGAATTCATCGATCGCCAGCGGCACCTGATCATCAGGAATATCAATTCCCTTAAGCCGGGCATGACGCACATGCAGGTCCGCGACCGGCTCGCCACCCACTTCACGCTCGTTAAGCACCTCGATATTGGCGCCCATCTCTCGCAGGATGTTCAACACACCAACACGCGTGGGGTTCATGCCAACGTGCTCGATGATCAGATCAGCGTCGGGCGTGATGGAGGCCGCAACAAGAAAGAACGCTGCGGAAGAGATGTCGGAAGGCACGTCGATATTGCTGCTGGTGAGTTTACCACCGCCCTTGATGCTAGCGGTCGCGCCGCTGCGCTGCACGGGATAGCCAAAGCCGTTCAGCATCCGCTCGGTGTGATCGCGGGTGGGCGCTGGCTCTGTTACCTGAGTAGTGCCTTCAGCGTACATGCCCGCCAATAGCAGGCACGACTTCACCTGCGCACTCGCCATCGGCAGCTGATAGTCGATGCCGTGCAGGGGTTGGCCGCCACTAATGCGCAGCGGCGGACGGCCGCCTTCTGCGGTTTCGATATGCGCACCCATGGTGCGCAGCGGATCGGCAACGCGATTCATCGGACGCTTGCTTAGCGATGCATCGCCGGTCAGTTCGGTATCAAACGCTTGCCCTGCCAACAGTCCGCTGAATAGCCGCATCGCCGTTCCCGAATTGCCGAGATAAAGAGGCGCTGCTGGCTTTCTCAAGCCGTTCAGACCCACGCCATAAATGGTAACTTTGCCATTCACCGGTCCTTCGATAGCGACGCCCATATCGCGAAACGCCTGCAGTGTGGCCAGGCTGTCCTCGCCTTCCAGAAAGCCTTTTACCTCAGTAACGCCTTCCGCCAGCGCGCCCAGCATGATGGAGCGGTGCGAAATGGATTTGTCTCCGGGCACTCTGATGGTGCCATTCACTTTGCCACCAGGCGACGTACGGTAAATCAGGTTGTTGGATTCCATGTCTTGATAGCTCGCTTGGAAACTGGATCGATTCAAAAGAGATTGGAAAAACTGGCGAGCATGGCGCGCGCGCGTGAAGGTGCCGAGCATCTCGTCGCCATCGCTGCGCTCAATGGCGCTGCGCAGTTGTCGAATGCCGGACTCATAATCGCTTAGCGCATCGAGTACTGCATCGCGATTACTGATGAAAATATCGCGCCACATCACCGGATCGGACGCCGCTATGCGGGTAAAGTCGCGGAAGCCACCGGCAGCGTAGCGGAAAATTTCGAGCCGTTCGTCTTGCTCCGCCAGCGTGTCGACCAGCGAGAAGGCCAGCAGGTGCGGCAGATGGCTGGTACGCGCTAAAACCGCATCGTGGCGTTCGATAGTCAGCTCAAGCAGGTTAGCACCCAGTCTGCTCCACAGCGCACGCACCGTTGCAACGGCGGCGGTAGAGGCATTGGTATCAGGGGTGAGGATAACCTTGCGGTGACGATACAGCTCGGCGTTAGCAGCGGCGACTCCGCTACGCTCGGCTCCGGCAATTGGGTGACCAAGCACCAGCCACTCTGGCATAGCGCCGAACACGGCGATGGCAGCATCGCGAACTTCACTCTTCACGCTCGCTACGTCAGTCACAACAGCAGGGGTAGCGCGACCCTCAAGTGCGGGCCGCATGGCGCTGAACACCGATTGGCACGCCAGCACCGGCACCGCGACCACAATCACGTCGGCGCTGGCGGCGAGTGTTTCAATATCAACTGCCTGATCGATAAAACCCAACGCAACGCCCTGACGCAGCTCACTGCTATCCGTATCAGCGGCAATAATGCGCTGCGTCGCGTTACGCTGCTTCAGGCCAGCAGCAATCGAGCCGCCTATCATCCCCAACCCAACGATACCAATCGTCTGGGTATCGAAACTGGCCACACTCATGTCACAGCACGCCAACCGGATAAGAACCCAGCACTTTCAATTCAGCGGCGCATTCGGCCATTTCCTTGAGCGCTGCGGCGATATTCGGTTCCGCACGATGGCCCTTGATATCGATGAAGAAAACGTAGTTCCAAATACCGCTGCGGGAAGGCCGCGTCTCAACGCGGGTCATGTCGACGCTATGTTCGTGCAGCGGGCGTACCAAATCGTGCAGAGCACCGGGCTGGTTGCGCATCGATACCACCAGCGATGTTTTATCGTTGCCGCTAGGCGGCACGTCGCTGCTGGCAATCATCAGGAAGCGAGTGGAGTTATCGGGACGGTCTTCGATCTTTTCATCGATGATGGTCAAGCCATAGTGGAGCGCCGCCATATCGCCCGCAATGGCCGCGCTGTGCCATTCGCCTTTGACCATCCGCGCGGCCTCTGCATTAGAGGAAACCGCCACGCGCTCGGCGTGGGGATAGCGCGCATCCAGCCACTGCCGGCACTGGGCCAGCGACTGCGGATGCGAGTAAATACGGGAGATCTTATCGCGCCGAGTGTTCTCACCCACCATCAGGTTGTGATGAATGCGCAGCACCACTTCGCCGCAGATTTTAATGTTGGAATTGATAAACGAATCGAGGGTGTGGTTGACCACGCCTTCGGTGGAGTTCTCGACCGGCACGACACCATAGCTGGCAGCGCCCGCCTCTACTTCGCGGAACACGTCGTCAATTGAAGGAAGCGGCTGAGCATCGGCGAAGTTGCCGAAATGCTTCAGCGCTGCCTGCTGAGTGAAAGTGCCTTCCGGCCCCAGATAGGCCACCTTGATGGGACGCTCCAGCGCCAGACACGCGGACATAAATTCGCGGAAGAGATGAGCCATCTGCTCATCAGGCAGCGGGCCTGGGTTGAGCTCCATGATACGTCGCAGCACTTGAGCTTCGCGTTCAGGGCGATAGAACACCGCGTTGGGATCTTCACTGAGTTTAACCGCTGCAACTTGCTGCGCGCAGCGTGCCCGCGCGCTGATCAGCGATAGCAGCTGTCCATCAATCGCATCAATGCGCTGACGCAGATCATCAAGGTTGGTGAGTTGCTCAATGCCCTGTGCCAGTGAGGAAGAAGCCCCCTGATCGGCACCGTTGTTATCAGATCCACTCATAGTGCTGGTTACCCGTTTTTACGCGCGAATTCCTGCATGAAGGCGATCAGCGTATCGACCCCTTCTTCCGGCATTGCGTTGTAGATGCTGGCGCGCATGCCGCCTACGCTGCGGTGACCGTTCAAGGTCAGCAGCCCAGCCTGCTCTGACTCTGCGAGAAACTTCTTGTCGAGTGAGTCATCGTGCAGGCGGAACGGTATGTTCATGATCGAGCGACTGCCAACATCCATCGTATTGCTGTAGAAATCGCTGGCATCGATGGCAGCGTAAAGCTTGGCGGCCTTGCGCTGGTTGATCTTCTCGATAGCGGCAACACCGCCCTGCTCCTTCAGCCACTCGAACACCAATCCGCACAGATACCAGGCATAGGTCGGCGGCGTGTTCAGCATCGATTTATGCTTGGCGGTAACGCTGTAGTCGCACATCACGGGCACGTTCGGCATCGCACGATCAAGCAGATCTTCCCGAATGATCACTAGCGTCAATCCCGCTGGGCCGATGTTTTTCTGCGCGCCAGCGTAAATGATGCCGAAGCGCGACACATCGACGCTGTGACCAAGGATCGACGAAGACAGATCGCACACCAGCGGTACGCTGTCATCTACCTGGGGAAGCTCGTGGTAGGCAATGCCGCCGATGGTTTCGTTACCGGTAAAATGCAGGTAGGCCGCATCGTCACCGAGCTCGATTTCACTATTGGCAGGCACGCGGCGATAGCCGTCTTGTTTGGTAGAAGCCGCAATGCGTACGTCGCCCAGACGCGCGCCTTCTTCATACGCCTTCGACGCCCAATTACCGCTATCGAGATAATAACCGGTGCCGCCACTGCCCAGCAGGTTGAGCGGTACGCAAGAGAACTGCGCGGTGGCGCCCCCTTGCATGAACAGCACCCGATAGTTGTCGGGGATATTCATCAACTCGCGGAAATTGCGCTCGGCGCGCTCGGCAATTTCTACGAAATCCTTACCGCGATGGCTCATCTCCATTACCGACAGCCCTTTGCCGCGGTAATCAATCAGTTCGTCGCGCGCGCGCTCAAGCACCGCAAGCGGCAGCGTTGCGGGGCCTGAGCAGAAGTTAAAGTATCGAGTCATGATAGCTAGTGCCGATTAATCGTCCTGGGGCGCATCGTCGGATGCGTCGCCGCCATTTTCCTGTGCATCGTCTGCTGGCTGCTCTGCGTCAGCAGCAAGCGCTTCCTCTTCAGACAGCTCGGCATCGTCGATGGATTCTTCATCGAGGCGTACCGTTGCCACCAGATGCTCATTTTCTGCTGTCTTGATCAGCCGCACGCCCTGAGTATTACGCGAACTGCGCGACACTTCGCTAACACGGGTGCGCACCAGCGTACCGCGATCGGTAATCAGCATCATTTCGTCTTCTTCCGCCACTTGAATAGCGGCCACCAGCGCACCGTTACGGTCAGTCGTTTGCATGGCGATAACGCCCTGACCGCCGCGACCGCGCAGCGGGAACTCTTCGAGGCGAGTACGCTTGCCGTAGCCGTTTTCCGAGCCCGTCAGAATGAAGACCTGACCGCTCTCGGTGGTTTCAGCCACCACACTGCTATCGACATCGTTCTCGCTGTCGGCTGCTCCGTCAGCATCGGCGGCAGCATCAATATCGGTAGTACGCGGAATAATCAGGCTGATGACCTTGGCATCGCCCAGCAGACGCATGCCGCGCACGCCGCGCGCGGTACGCCCCATTGAGCGAACATCGTTTTCATCGAAACGGATGGCCTTACCGTTTGATGAGAACAGTAGCGCATGGTCGCTACCATGAGTGATAGCAGCGCCCACCAACTGATCGCCTTCTTCCAGATCAAGTGCGATCAAACCCGCCGAACGCGGACGCGAGAACTGGTCGAGAGTGGTACGTTTCACCGTGCCGTGCGCGGTTGCGAAGAAGATGAAGCTGTCCTCGCGATACTCTCTTACCGGCAGGATGGCGGTAATCCACTCGCCCTCGTCGAGATTAATCAGGTTAACCAGCGGACGACCGCGAGCGTTACGGCTGGCAACCGGCACTTCATACACTTTCAGCCAGTACACCTTGCCGCGGTCGGAGAACAGCAGCACAGTGTCATGGGTCGAGGCCACCAGCAGATGTTCGATAACGTCTTCGTCTTTCATTGAGGTGGCCGATTTGCCGCGGCCGCCGCGCTTCTGCGCCTGATAATCAGACAGCGGCTGAGTCTTGGCGTAGCCAGAGCGCGAAATGGTGACCACCATCTCTTCTTCGGCAATCAAATCTTCGATGGAAAGATCGCGTCGGCTGACCTGAATCTCGGTACGGCGCTCATCGCTGTACTGCTCGCGAATCTGCTCAAGCTCTTCGCGAATAACTTCCATCAGACGTTCGGGCGACGCCAGAATGGCTGACAGCTCGGCAATCTTCTCAAGAATCTCGTTGTAGTCGGCAATCAGCTTTTCGGTTTCCAGTCCGGTCAAGCGATGCAGACGCAAATCAAGAATGGCCTGAGCCTGCCCTTCCGTCAGGCGATATTCGCTGCGATCGTCGGCAAGGCCGAAACCGTCGCCAATATCTTCCGGCTGGCAGCTGTAGGCACCCGCGCGATCAAGCATGTCGAGCACCTGGCCGGGCTGCCAGCTGCGCTCGATCAAGCGCTCGCGCGCTTCCTGTGCACTTTTGGAAGCACGGATCAGCTCGATGACTTCATCAATATTGGAGATGGCAACCGTTAGCCCTTCGAGCACATGGCCACGCTCCTTGGCGCGGTTGAGCTCGTAAAGCGTACGGCGAGTAACCACTTCGCGACGGTGACGCAGGAAGGCTTCGAGCACCTCTTTCAGGTTCAGGGTGCGCGGCTGGCCATTTTCGAGCGCCACGATGTTGATACCGAATACGTTTTCAAGCTGGGTCTGGGCGAACAGATTGTTAACGACGACATCGCCAGACTCACCGCGTTTGGTTTCAATTACCACACGCAGGCCGTCCTTGTCGGACTCGTCGCGCAGCTCAGCGATGCCTTCGACGCGCTTCTCCTTGACCAGATCGGCAATCTTCTCGATCAGGCGCGCCTTGTTCACCTGATAGGGAAGCTCGGTGATGATGATATGGTCGCGGCCGGTTTTATCGTCGTGCTCAACGGTATGACGTGCGCGAATGTAGATACGTCCGCGGCCGGTGCGATAGGCGTCGAGAATACCCTGCTTGCCGTTGATGATACCGGCGGTGGGAAAATCGGGACCGGGAATATACTCCATCAGATCGTCGATGGTCAGATTACGATCGTTGGAGAGCGCCAGACAGGCGTCGAGCACCTCATTCATGTTGTGAGGCGGAATATTGGTCGCCATGCCGACCGCAATACCGGAAGAGCCGTTCACCAGCAGGTTGGGCACCTTGGTAGGCAGCACGTCGGGAATGCGCTGGGTGCCGTCGTAGTTATCGACCCAATCGACGGTATCCTTGTCGAGATCGGCCAACAGCTCGTGCGCCAGGCGCGCCATGCGCACCTCGGTGTAACGCATGGCTGCTGCGCTATCGCCATCAATCGAGCCGAAGTTGCCCTGCCCATCGATGAGCGGATAACGCATCGAGAAATTCTGCGCCAAACGCACGATGGTGTCGTAGACGGCGCTATCACCATGCGGGTGATACTTACCGATAACGTCGCCCACTACACGTGCCGACTTCAGGTAGGCGCGGTTCCAGGCGTTGTTGAGCTCATTCTGGGCGTACAACACGCGGCGGTGTACTGGTTTCAGACCGTCACGTACATCAGGGAGCGCGCGGCCGATAATGACGCTCATCGCGTAGTCGAGGTAAGACTGCTTGAGCTCATCCTCGATGTTGACTGGCAGAATCTCTCTGGCGATGTCACCCATGGAGCTATTAATCCCGATTTGACCTTAAAAGCGATACGAGGGCGGACGACAGCATGGCAGCGTTCAAAGGCATCGAGCGCTAACGCCACTACCCTCCAATATAATGACCAACGAGTGTACCACACAGAGCGCCCAGCGCTCGCTTCTCGATGCGATAAAATGTCGATCAACGGCAGCCACGGCCGCGAGCGCCAGCATAACGCCCAACAGGATCGGCAAACGTGTTATCAAGGCAGATTGCTGACGCCTTGAAATGCGTCATTCAGGCGACCTGTCGGTTCGTCTTGCTAGCATGCGGTGGGCGCTTTCGCCATAATGGCGCGATTGCAACCAAGGAAGCACCATGTGGTTTAAACATTTACACCTTTATCGAGTGCACGATCAGCCCAACCTAGACGAAGCGGCGCTCGAGCAGGCATTAAGCGCGCAACTGTTCCAGCCAGTCAGTAAACACGAAGCCAAACGTACCGGCTTCAGCGCTCCCGGAGGGCGTAACAGTACCCGACTGGTGCATGAGATCGCCGGTCAGCGATTGCTGCGGCTGCGCCGTCAGGAGCGGGTTCTCCCTACCGCTGTCGTTAATGAGGAAGTAGAGGAACGCTGCGCCGAGTTCGAAACCGCCAACGGTTTTGCGCCTCCCCGTCGCGAAAAGCAGGCGATCAAGGAAAAGGTGGTCGAAGAACTGCTGCCGCGCGCCTTCACTCGCAACACTCATACTGATTTATGGTGGGATACTCAGCGCTCGTTGATGGGTATCGCGTGCGCCAGTCGCAAGCGCGGCGATGAAGTGCTCGACTTGCTGCGTCAGGCGCTTGGCTCACTGAAGGTAACGCCGGTAGCTACCAAGGTACCGGTGGGTCGCACCTTAACGCAGTGGCTAAGCGATCCCTCGACCCGCCCGGATGGCCTGACCATTGGCGATAACGTCGAACTGCGTGGTGAAGATGACGGCGTGCTCAGGGCTCGCGCCATTGATCTTGAAAGCGACGAGATCCAGACAGCGCTGGCATCGGGGCGTCAGGTAAGCCGATTGGCGCTGCAGGTAGAGGGCGAACTAAGCTTCGTGCTGCAAGATGACGTTGTCCTTAAGAGCCTGAAATTCGACGACCACCTGCTCGACGAAGCTGATTCGGATGCAGGCGATGGCGACTCGATTGTCAGGCTGGAAACTGAATTCGCGCTGATGAGCAACGCGTTGGGCAAGTTAACCGATGCTCTACTGGTATGGCTGGGAGGCGAGAACGATGTCGCTGCCGCGCCGTGGGATCATGAAGCGTCCTAACCCCGTTGGGCCGCTATTCGCAATGACTAAAACGCAACGTGACAACGCTAAATGAAGTCTGATATTTCCGAGCACGCAGAGAACCGTTTCGACGCGCTACGTCCTTACAAGGACAGCGAGGTTCCCGGAGTTCTCAAGCGGCTCTCGCACGACGATGAATTCCAGGCGGCGATAGCCCGCTACCAGCTGCCGCGCCTCGATGCCTGGGCCCCTTGGCTAGCGCGCGCGCTTGTTGGCGTTAGCCTGCGCCGCAAGATGCGCGGCGTGAATACCATTGGCGATTTTCAGGTGCATATTGCTGACTACATGCGCCAGATGATTGATCGCACCGTCGATGAGCTGATTATCGAAGGTCTTGATGAGCTCGATCCCAGCAAGCCGCGCCTTTTTATCAGCAACCATCGCGATATTTCGCTCGACCCTGCGTTTGTTAACCTCGCTTTGCACTTCAAGGGGCGAGATACAGTGCGCATTGCGATTGGCGATAATCTGCTTGAGAAGCCGTTCGTATCGGCACTCATGCGATTGAATAAAAGCTTCGTGGTGCCGCGTTCTTCGGCGGGCAAGCGCGAAATGCTGAAAGCCTTCCAACTGCTGTCGGAATACATCCAATACTCCATTCAGCACGACAACCACTCAATTTGGCTCGCGCAGCGTCAGGGGCGCGCCAAAAACGGTATTGACCGCACTGATCCCGGCATTATCAAGATGCTTAGCATGGCCGAGCGCTCACGCCAGCGTGATAAGCCCATGGCCGAGATTTTTGCTGAGCTGAATATCGTCCCGGTATCGATCAGCTACGAGTACGATCCATGCGATATCAATAAGGCGCGCGAGCTGGAAGCTGCCGCTGAAGGCCGTGAGTATCGCAAGCAGGCCTTCGAAGACATGCGCTCTATCGCGGCGGGTATTACCGGGCAAAAAGGACGCGTCAAAGTGCGTTTCGGCACCGCGCTCGACCAGCATAGCTTTGATTCCACCGATGAATTGGTAAAGGAAATCGACCGTCAGGTACTGAGTGGCTATCAGCTGTTTCCCTCTCATTATCTGGCGCTCGAAATGCTCGGCATACACCCGCAGCTACTCGATATGAGCGGGATAACCGAGAAGCACCGGCAACGCTTTAACGCGCGCTACGCAGAAGTGCCCGAGCATCTGAAAAACTGGTGGCTGCACCAATACGCTAATCCGGTAATCAACTGCAAGGCACCTGAACTGCTAGAAGTCGGCTAGGCACGCCCCCGCCCTCTTAATGCAAAAAAGGCGCTCTTTGAAAGAGCGCCTTTTGCATTGGTGGCATACCGCTAACTCGCCTTGGGCTAACCCGCCATCAGCTGCGCCAGAAAGCGGGTGTCAGCAACACCAGGACCGTCAGAATTTCCAGACGGCCCAGCAGCATCGCAAACGACAGCAGCCATTTAGCGGTTTCGGGCATGCTGTGGTAGTTGCCCGCAGGACCAATCATGCTACCAAGCCCTGGCCCCACGTTGCCCAGCATGGTAACCGAAGCACTCAAGGCAGTTTGCATATCAAGCCCCAGCGCCGACAGCGCCACCGAGAGCGCCGCTACCGTAAAGAAAAACAGCGATGAGAAGGCGACCACCGAGCGAATGATATCGTCGCCGAGCGGCCGGCCGTTGTAGCGTTGGGCAAATACGCCGGCCGGATGCACCAGGTGGCGCAGCTGATTGATCAGCATGATAACGCCCACCTGAAAGCGGAATACCTTCATGCCGCCAGTAGTAGAGCCCGAACAGCCGCCAATGAACAGCAGATAGAAAAACAGGCAGACCGCGAACGGCCCCCAGTCGTTATAGTCCGAGGTAGCAAAGCCTGTGGTGGTAATGACTGAAACAACGTTGAAGGTAACGTCGGTGAGATTATCGAAAAACGATGCCGAGCCAACGTACATTCGCTCGGTGAGCATCAGCGCAATGACAACCAGCACCAGCACAAAGAAACCACGAACCTGCTGATCACGCCATATCGCAAACGAGCGCTGCGTGACCATGCGCAGATACAGCACGAACGGCAAGGCACCGCTGACCATAAAGACCACACAGGCCCACAGCAGCGCCTTGTTATTGGCGTACTCGCCGAACGACGCATCGTAGTTAGCGAAGCCACCCGTGGAGACCGAGGTCATTGCGTGCACCACCGCGTCGAAAGGCGTCATGCCGAGCAGCCAATAGGTTGCGATCGCCAGCGTGGTTTGGATCAGATACACCAGCCCAATCGACTTGGCGGCACCGCCTGCTCTGGGCACGATCTTATCCTGCCAACCCGAAGACTCAGTGTTGAAAAGTCGCATGCCGCCCACCTTAAGGAACGGCAAAATGGCGATCGCCATCACGATAATCCCGACGCCCCCCACCCACTGCAGCAGGCCCCGCCACAGCTTGATACCGTCGGAGAGATTATCCAGATTCACCATTACCGTGGCACCGGTACTGGTAACCCCCGATACCGCCTCAAACACCGCATCGGCGACCGACAGTCGCGCCGATCCTAATATCAGCGGCAAACTCGCGAAGGCGGAGAATACCAGCCACGCCATCACCGTCAGAATAAACATCTGACGCGGCCGCAGATGCATATTGGAGTTACGGGTAATCACCAACAGCAGTCCAGATACTGCCAGGGTAATCAATACCGAACTGGCGAAAGCGCGCAGATCGGCATCGTGCTCGGATATCAGCAGTACCAATGGCACAGACATCATCACTGCCAGCACCAGCAGCAGTACCGCGATAATGCGCAGTACCGGCGCCAGGCCCGCCTGATGAGTAATAGGGTTAGGCAATGAGCGCAACCACGACGAGGGCGACATCACGGGAGTTTACTTCCTCACTCTAAATAACGTACCGCTGTGGAATAGCGACAATGCCAATATATAACGGCCACCTAACCGCCAACGGGCCAATCTGGCATTAGAAAACCGCGCCAGTGTACAGCGCCACGCAAACCTTTTCGAATACTGAATAATGGAACCGGATGAGCGCCCAGCGGCGCAGTCGCGATACTGAAACGCCGCTCTCTAACGATGGAGGAAATGGCTCTTGGTGCCTAGGTTATAAGCACGACATGCGTTCCAGCATTGCTACTATTATGGTTGTAGTGCGCTTGGGCATCTTCTGCTGAAGCGGTTGCGCTTGCCCCCATACTAACCGACACTTGCGCCTTGTTCACCGACCTGTACGCCACCATGCCATACTCCAGCCCAGCACACGACTCCCAGCAGCAGGAAGCCCAGCGCGTTAACCTGGCCACCGTCGTTACCGATGCATTGCTCGCGGTGATGAAGCTGGTCGTGGGCTCGCTCACCTTTTCGAATGCGCTGATCGCCGATGGCATTCACTCCCTCGCCGACCTATTGACCGACATCATTGTGATGGGCGCGACTCACTTCGGGCGGCGGGCGCCGGATGATGATCACCCCTATGGTCACGGGCGCATCGAAACCATGGCAAGTTTGTGGCTCGGCGTCGTGCTGTGCGTGGTGGCGGGAGCGATGATTTGGGAGAGCGCGCAGCGGCTGTGGATGGGGGAAAGCGTTCATTTCGCCAGTCTCTGGGCAGTAGCAGCGACACTCATTGCGCTGCTTGCCAAGGAAGCGCTGTTCCACTGGACCATGCGCATCGCCAAACGCCAGCAATCGCCGTTACTCGAAGCCAGCGCTTGGCATTCGCGCTCTGATTCGCTGTCGTCACTGATCGTATTGGTGGGCCTGATAGGCACCTGGTTTGGCTGGTTTTGGCTCGATTCCCTGGCAGCGCTGCTGGTCGCCCTACTGGTGGCCAAGATTGGCTTCGACACCCTGTGGCAAGCGGGCCGTGAACTGATCGACACCGGTTTACCCGAGGAGCAGCTGGCCGAACTGCGCGGCTGTGCCAACGACATCCCTGACCTGAAGGATCTGCACGATCTGCGCGCTCGCCGCATTGGTGGCGATATCTCGCTGGATGTGCACTTGCAGGTGGAGTCGAATATTTCGGTCACGGAAGCCCATGAAATCGGCATGGCGTTTACCTCGCGCCTGCGCCAGCAGCGCGACAGCCTGCGCGATATTACCTTCCATATCGATTATGAAAACGACGCCGAAGAAGAATGGGGCGTTACCACGCAGCTGATGCCGCTGCGCAATGAGATTACCGAACTGCTCAATCGCTGCTGGGAAGGATTACCTTGCTGGCAAGAACATATTCATCTCGGGCTGCAGTATCGCCGTTTGCGCGATAAATCAGCGCGCTGTATCGATCTGGATATCTATCTGCCGCCCCAGACCCCGGAAGTGCCGCCCGCCACCCTGCGAACGTTGGCCAACAACCCTCCTTGGCTGGGAGATATACGTTTATGGCATGCCAGCAGCCAAACGCAGTAGAGTACGCCGGCTGCTGATCCTGTAAGCTAGGCCAATCATACTTTGCCAGGATGTCGTGACATGAATACCACTTCCACACTTCAGCAATCCCGTACCATTAACGAACTGCGCTCGTTCATCAAGAAGCTGCTTTACGATTCCTCCATTCTGGATACATCGATTGCCATCGCGCGCGAGCACAACGGCGAGAAGGATGCTGCCGAACGTATCGCAGAAGCGATCAGCGCGCGCACCAGTATCAATATTCCCACGCAACGCCAGCAGCAGTCAGCGGGCGATGTGCTATTCCTGGAATTGCTGAAAGAAGTGGTCGAAGAAGAACAGGGCCTCTACTAAGGCCCTGCCTCAATGCTGTCAGCCTGACACCGAGCGACAGCCAACCGGCAACAGGTCATCGGTTACTACCGCAGAAGCTGTGCACTGCCACTGCTGATCGGGCTCGTTGCCGGGCATGAGCGCAAGCCAAGCGCCCTCTCCGATATAGCGGGAGGCGCCCTTGCCAAAGGTATAGCGCAACGTACCCGCTGCATCGACCTGCCACTCGCCATAGGCATCAGCCACTGCAGTACCTTCTACGCCCAACGCGGCCATCGACGGAGTTGCGCCGCGCAGCAGTATATCCTCAACGTTGATCTGTTGGCCTCTCAACACCATGTGTGCCGATGCCACTTGCGACTGCGCCACGTAGCGCTGGTAGCGCGGTATCGCTACCGCGGCAAGCACACCGATAATGGCGATTACGGCCATCATTTCCAGCAGCGTAAAGCCTGCCTCATCACCGCGATCATCACGGCGCCAACTGCTTAACCTGCCACCCCCCTTCGCCAGCCCTGCCATTTGCATTGCGATGCCCATACTAAATATTCCTTGTGTGAAGTGGACACCGCCTAATCGGCAGATACAGCGCTTTCCTTTAGCCTTAAAAAATTGCCCCGGCGGCCGATAGCGAAGATGAACCTAACGTTTTCACTCCGGTATTCGCACGAGACTCTCCATGAAGCTGGCGTTGGTATCCGCATCGGCCGAGCGCACCACAGGTGGCACCGTCACCGCGCGCATCAGCGGCCCTCCCAGACTACCCGGGCTGCCGCATATCGAGCTTGCCTCGCTACCTCTTCACGGCGTGCCCGCTACGCTGCTCGTGCGACTCAACGTTCTGCCGCTGGAACTGAGCAACAACAGGCTAAGCGTGGCTATTCCAGAGGGGGCGTCAGCGGCACTGCCCCAGCAGCTCAGCATTGCGTGTGGTTGTGATATCGACGCCACCAGCGTGCCGCAGGAACTGCTCGCCCCCTGGGTCGCCTCTTATGCAGCGCTGGCCGCGTGCGATATTCCTATCGCTGAAGGCAGCCCTTCTGTCGATAGCGTACTGAAGGAGCTAGCAGCAAGCTGTTGCTACCGCCATGGGTCGGACCTTCATCTGGAGCCCACCCCTAGCGGGTACCAGGTCAGGATACGCATCGATGGCGTACTGCAACTGCTGACTCAACTACCTGTGACGCAAGGCCAGCGCTGCGTGCTAAGGCTGAAGCTGTTGGCCGGGCTTGACGTTGGCGAGCAGCGCCTGCCGCAGGATGGCGCGCTTGAAATCACCCTCGACGATGGCGAGCAGACCTCCTTCCGGCTTGCCACGCTACCCACCGTTGACGGCGAAAAAGTTACGCTGCGCTTGATCAACTCGCCCTCGCGGCAGCTCAGCATTAGCGAACTTGGCATGTCATCAGCGCAATTGCAGCTACTGACCAACGCGCTGGCGTCCAGCCGCGGACTCATTCTGGTGTGCGGCCCCACCGGCAGCGGCAAAACCATTACGCTCTACAGCGCACTGATGCACATTGATCGCCAGCGCCGCCATGTCGTCAGCGCGGAGCATCCTGTCGAACATCGTCTGGCCGGCGTGCAGCAGGTCCAGGTGGAACCGCGTATCGGCCTCGACTTCGCAACCGTGCTACGTGCTTTTCTACGTCAGGATCCCGACGTGATGATGATCGGAGAAATTCGCGACGCCGAAAGCGCAGCGATTACGCTCAAAGCTGCTCAGACCGGCCATCTAGTGCTCGCCACCGTGCATGCCACCAACGCCGGCGCCTGCTGGTCGCGAATGCGCCAATTGGGTGTGGCAGAAGATGATCTTCAGGAATGCGTGAAGCTAATAATTTCGCAGCGCTTGGTGCCGTTACTTTGCCAACACTGCCGATGCCCCGCCGATGAACTGGTTGCTACCCACCTTGCCCAGCAATTGCAGCAGTCCGTGAAGACGCTCACGCCAGCCGTTGCGCGCGGATGCCAGCGCTGCCTCGACGGCGTTCAAGGAAGGCTTGGCATCTTCGAGTGCGCGTCGCCGCCCTTCACCGTTACCCATAGCGACATGGCACCGCTGTACCGCGCGGGGCTTGAAAAAGCCGCACTGGGACTCATCGACTTTCAGGCGCTCAGCCATGTTATCTGACCGATCGGTACCGCATGCGCGCGCCAACAAGGTGTGGCATTGGCAAGCGATGTCGAAGGATGGCAGCCTGGCAAGTGGCCGCATCGCCGCCCCTTCACGCCAGCAAGCAATACAGCGTTTAGCGCAACAGTATGAGTGGATGACGCGAATCAAGCGCTCGTACCGACAGCGCCACGTCCGCAACAATGCGAGCTGCTGGGCACTTCGGCTGACAACATTAAGTCAATTACTGGCAGCCGGCATTGGTCTGGCGGAGGCCTTGCACCAGCAGGCTCAGGCGGCTGTTAACGATCAGGAATTTCTGTTCTGGGATGACCTGAGCGAGCGTGTGAGCTCTGGTATGCCACTTTCTGCGGCGCTGGAACACACCGGCATCGCGAAAGTACTGGTATTGGCCGTGCCGCTTATATCGCTGGCGGAACAAAGCGGCGGCCTAACCCATACGCTGGCCAATTTGGCCCTTCAGCTCGAGAAACGTTTAGCGCTGCAACAGCGTTTGATTGCCCCCATGCGCTATCCCGCACTTATTGCTGCGGTCAGCATAGTGATGATGATCGCCATGATGAGCTACATCGTGCCGGTATTCCGTGACTTATACGGCAAGGAGGGAGAAGCGCTGCCGCTTGCCACCAGCATGCTGTTTTCACTGTCAACGCTGTTATGCGATCACACGCTAGTGCTGCTGGTGTCACTGTGTGCCGCGCTGGTGCCCTGCGCGCTAGCCTGGCGCACACGCGGGCAGTGGCTGCATCGCTTGCCCTTTATCGGCAGCATGGTGCGCTCGGCCGCGCGGATAGAGCTACTCGACAGTCTGGCGCTAGGACAGCGCAGCAATATCGGCCTTGATATTACGCTGTCGCGCCTTGGCGATAATTACCACGGCATTGCGGTGGGAGAGATACTGAAGCAGCTGACGCGTGGCTTCAGCATCGCAGAAAGTATTCGCCAAAGCGCTGGCTTCTCGGCTCATACCTTGAGCATTATTGCCAACGGCACGCGCTGCGGTCGATTGGCTGCCGCCTTCGAACATGCTGCCTTGCTTGAACAGCGCCAGCTTGAGCGGCGCCTGGGAAGAGTTGAGCTACTCATCGAACCACTCATGATGTTAGCCTTGACGCTGGGGCTAGGCGCTATTGTAGTGGCGCTTTATCTGCCCGTTTTCGATTTGGGCCAGCGCCTCTAGCCGCATCACGCCATCAGGGAAACAACATGCTAACGATTGGCCTAACGGGCGGCATTGCCTCAGGAAAGAGTTTGGTCGCCCATTATTTCAGCCGCTATGGCATTGGTTGCGTCGATGCTGATCAGGTCGCGCGTGATGTAGTGATGCCGGGCCAGCCTCTGCTGGCGAAAATCGCCGAGCATTTTGGTGACGCAGTGCTGGAAAGCGACGGCAGCCTGAATCGGCGTGAGCTGCGCCACCTGATCTTTGCATCGCCCGAACAGCGCCAATGGCTAGAGGCGCACATGCACCCCGTCATTCGTGAGCGCATCTTTGCTCAGCTCGACACGCTCGGCGGCCCCTACCGATTGATGATGGTGCCGCTACTGCTTGAATCCGAGCATTACGCGGCTCACGTAGATCGTATTCTGGTGGTCGATGTCGACGAGGAGACCCAACTGGCGCGGGTGACTGCCCGTGATGGCGGCAGCAAGCACCAGGCAGAAGCCATTGTTGCGGCGCAAATGCCGCGGTCAGAACGCCTCGCCCGAGCCGACGACATCATCGATAACAGCGCCGACCAACAGCATTTGCTGCAGCAGGTTACCGATCTCCACCACGCCTATTGCGCACTTGCGCACGAAGAGCAGCGGTGATTTTAGCCGCTCCGCCGAGCCTGATATCATATCGCCAAATTAGGCGTTAACGCCGAAACACCCCGTTTTCATCAGTAGGAGAGGCTAATGGCTGCCAGCAAGGCACCGTTACAGGTCAAGTGCCCACAGTGCGGCACTCAAGTGAAATGGAACCAAAACAGCCCGTTCAGGCCCTTTTGCTCAAAGCGCTGCCGGCTGATCGATTTGGGCGAGTGGGCCAGCGAAGGACATCGTATTCCAGGGGAGCCAGCGATGGACGAGACGGATATCGACGCACTGATCGCGCGCATGGAGCGCGGTGATCAGCAGCAGTAATAGCGCGATGCGCTGGAAGGAATGTCGCTGTTAGCGATGGTGCTGGTGTAATCCAGCGCTGGCGAACGCACCGGTGAAGGCGCTCGGCAGCATTGCCGAATTAATAAAAGCGGCCTGCTTAAGCAGGCCGCTTTTGTGTTACTGCGTTGGCAAGAAGGCTGAAATAGCCGCAACCCCTTGTGCGCCAATAGCGCGCGCGCGATCAATATCGCTTAACGCCATGCCACCAATGGCAAATACCGGAATGTTAATATTATCCAGACGGCTCTGTAGCCCATTCCAGTACATGGCATCGGCATCAGGATGGCTAGTGCTGGGCAGCACGGTGCCTAACACCGCGAAGTCACAGTCGATCGACTGCGCATGCTCAAGCGCTTCGCTGCTGTGCGCCGAAGCCCCCTGCCAGCGATGAGCAGGCAGAACGCGCTGAGAGCAATCGAGCAATTGCGTCTCGGTGAGCTGTACGCCGGCCAGATTGTGCTGCTCGACCAACGCTGCCAGCGCTTCGATATCACATGAATGGTGCCCGATCACCAGCTTCGCCCCCGCTTTAGCAGCCAGTTCGGCGGCCACCACCACCCGCGCCTGGTACGCATCGGCGCTAAGGCTACTGGCACGCAGCCGCACCAATTCAGGGGAGTGCTCAGCCAGCGACGCCTTGAAGCGTTCGCTAAAGCGCGCGTCGTCTGCCTCATCCTCGGTAACCATTAATGCATGAGGCATCATCACCGCCTTGACCACCGCGTCGTTGGCAGAAGGAAAGTGATAGCGCGCGACATCGGCATGGGGCACCCAGCGCACCACCTGGCCTTCCGCACCATAGGGCTCGCCGCTGAAGTCACGCACTTCCCATACGTCGAGCAGAATGCGTTTATCACTGTACTCGTGATTAACCTTGATAAGCGGGCGAGCACGGTGCACCTGAATACCGAGTTCTTCCTGAAGTTCGCGTTTGAGCGCTTCCAGGCTGGTTTCATTGGCGTGCAGCTTACCGCCCGGAAACTCCCACATGCCGCCCTGATCAACGTAAGACGGCCGACGCGACAGAAAGATGCAGTCATCACCGTTATAGATAACTGCTGCAACGACGTGCAGGCGCCGCTTGGGCACCGCGAATTGTTCAGAAGTAGAGTGCCCGCGTTTCATTGATCAGAGGTCCCCCGGGACCGAATAATCATTGCCATGCGCGAAGATGGGATGCCCGCGCTGTCCATCATGCCTTTCACAGTAACTGCCTATTATCGATAACGCTCTGTACGCAGCGGCGCTGCTACGCCGCTGCAACTGCTTATGCCGATACCCTTAGCTGCGGTAATCGGCGTTAATGCTTACATACTCATGCGAAAGATCGGAGGTCCACACGCGTTCACGCTCAGTGCCACGCGCCAGTTGCACCACGATCTCGATATCTTCGCTGGCAACCGCAGCACTGCCAGCTTCTTCACTATATTCCTCGGCACGCGCGCCGTTACGCGCGATGGTTACGCCGTTCAGCGCAATACTTACCTGATTGACGTCGAGATCGTCGATATCGGCCTTGCCAACGGCCATCAGCAGCCGGCCCCAATTGGCGTCACTGGCGTAGAGCGCAGTTTTGACCAGTGGAGAATGGGCAATGCTGTAGGCAACCTTGAGCGCCTCAGCGGTATTCGCCGCCTCGCGCACGTCAACAGTGATGAATTTGGTGGCTCCCTCACCATCGCGAATAATCGCCTGCGCCAGCTCAAGCATCACCTCTTGCAAGGCATCGCTGAATAGGCGCTCGTCTTCAGGCGTAGTAATCGCACTGCTGGTGCCGGTAGCCGCCAGCATGCAGGCGTCGTTGGTAGAGGTGTCAGAATCAACGGTAATACGATTGAACGAACGTTCAGTGGTATCGGCCAGCAGGCGCTGCAGCGTGTTCTGCTCGATCGCTGCATCGGTAGCAACAAACGCCAGCATGGTGGCCATGTTGGGGCAGATCATGCCGGAGCCTTTGCTGATACCGTTGATGGTCACGCGCTGGCCGGCTATATCGATCGAGCGGGTAGCGCCCTTGGGGCGCGTGTCGGTGGTCAGAATGCCCCACCCCGCCTGCTGCCACTGATCGGCCCCCAGTTGCTCGAATACCTGAGGGATCGCGGCTGTGATTTTGTCTACGGGCAGTGGCTCGCCAATCACGCCGGTGGAAAACGGCAATACGCTGCTGCTATCGAGCTGTGCATGGTCTGCCACTGCGGCAACACAGTCACGTGCGGCCTGCAAACCAGCGTCGCCAGTACCGGCATTGGCGTTGCCGGTGTTGATCAACCAGTAGCGCGGCTGGGTAGTGGCAAGGTGCTGCTTGGCAACGCTAACGGGCGCTGCGCAAAACGCATTTTTGGTGAAAACGCCTGCCATGGTGGTGCCTTCGACAAACTCGAACAGCACCAGATCATTGCGGCCTGGCGTTTTGATACCGGCGCTGGCAATGCCAATACTGACACCTGCAAGCGCGGGTAATGCAGGAAAACTGGAGGCTCCCGTCGCCATAGTGGGCTTTCTGCTCCTTAACCTGGGGCTAACAGCATTGCTGCTGGCCATCTGTCATCTGAACACGCCGCTTGGCTGACCAAGCGGCGTGGGCATGAATTAACTCAAACGGCCGTGACACTGCTTGTACTTCTTGCCTGAACCGCACGGGCAAGGATCGTTACGGCCTACTTTCGGTTCTTCGCGCTTGACCGTCGCAGGTGCGGGCTGTGCCACCTCTTCGGCACTGGCAAGCGCCGAGTCGTCCAGCGTCATCTCGCTGATGTCGCTGTCGTGAGTTTCAGCGGCAGCGGCTTGTTCTCGTTCCAGCGCTTCGCGACGTTCACGTTCGAATTCATCGATGTCTTCTTCACGACGCACCTGCACGTGACTCAGCACGCGGATGACATCGCTCTTGATACTCGCCAGCAGCGACTCGAACAGATAGAACGCTTCGCGCTTGTATTCCTGCTTGGGATTTTTTTGCGCATAGCCACGCAAATGGATGCCCTTACGCAGATGATCCATCGACTGCAGATGCTCTTTCCAGCGGCTATCGAGAATTTGCAGCATGACCTGGGTTTCGAAGCGATTCATTACCTCATCGCTAAGCTGCTCGCGCTTCTCGGCAAATAGCTCGGCGTGCTCTTTCTGCAACTCTTCGAGCAGGGTTTCCGCCGCTAAGCCAGGCTGCTCTTCAAAGAGTGCATGCAGGTCTATCTCGAGATTGAAGTTTTCCTTGAGGTCCACTTCCAGCCCGTCGATATCCCACTGCTCGGCCAGCGTGCCTTCGGGGATATGACGCTGGAACGCAGCGGTCAGCACTTGACCACGAATATTGCGAATGTTGTCAGCAATATCGGGGCTTTCGAGAATTTCATCGCGCTGGGTGTACACCACCTGACGCTGGTCGTTGGCAACGTCATCGTATTCGAGCAACTGCTTACGAATATCGAAGTTGCGCCCTTCCACTTTCTTCTGCGCGCGCTCAACGGCGTTGGTCACCATACGGTGCTCGATGGCTTCGCCGCGCTCTAGGCCCAGCGCCGTCATCAGACGCTGCACGCGGTCGGAACCAAACAGACGCATCAGATTGTCTTCCAGCGACAGGAAGAAGCGCGTCGAGCCCGGATCGCCCTGACGACCGGAACGGCCGCGCAGCTGGTTATCGATACGGCGCGACTCGTGACGCTCTGAGCCGATCACGTGCAAACCGCCCGCTTCTACCACTGCGTCGTGACGCTGCTTCCAGGCCGCTTTGATTTCTTCAATTTGCGCGTCGCTGGGGTTTTCCAACTGAGCGACTTCGGCCTGCCAGTTACCGCCCAGCAGGATGTCGGTACCACGGCCTGCCATGTTGGTGGCGATGGTGACCGAGCCCGGCTGCCCGGCCTGCGCGATGATGTGTGCTTCGCTCTCGTGATGCTTGGCGTTCAATACGTTGTGCGGCACCTTCTGCTGGCGCAGCATCGCATCAAGCAGCTCGGAGCTCTCGATCGACGCCGTACCCACCAGCACCGGACGATTCGCTGCCACCTGCTCCTTGATGTCTTCGATGATCGCTTCGTACTTCTCCTGCGCGCTCATATAGACCAGATCGTTCTGGTCCTTGCGCACCAGCGGCCGGTTGGTCGGAATCACCAGTACGTCGAGCTTGTAGATTTGCTGGAATTCGTACGCTTCGGTGTCGGCAGTACCGGTCATGCCGCCCAGTTTGTCGTAGAGACGGAAGTAGTTCTGGAAGGTGGTCGATGCCAGCGTTTGGCTCTCTTTCTGCACTTCCACGCCTTCCTTGGCCTCGACGGCCTGGTGCAGACCTTCCGACCAGCGACGCCCCGGCATGGTACGACCGGTGTGCTCATCGACGATAACCACCTCGCCGTTGGCCACAATGTAGTCGACGTCGCGGCTGTAGAGATGGCGGGCGCGAAGCGCGGCGTTGGCGTGATGCAACAGGCCGAGGTTTTGCGCCGCATAGAGCGAATCGTCTTCCTTGAGCAGGTTGGCTTCACGCATCAGCTGTTCGATTTTCTGATGGCCCTGCTCGGTCAGCTCGATCTGTTTCTGCTTTTCATCAATGATGAAATCGCCGCTATCGCTGTCCTCGGGATCGCTGCACGGCTGCATACCGCTGACCAGACGGTCGATGGTCTGGTACATCTCGGTATTGTCTTCAACTGGGCCGGAGATGATCAACGGGGTACGCGCTTCGTCGATCAGGATCGAATCGACCTCATCGATCAGGGCGAAGTTGAGCTTGCGCTGCACCTTGTCTTCCAGCGAGAAGGCCATGTTGTCGCGCAGGTAGTCGAAGCCGTATTCGTTATTGGTACCGTAGGTGATGTCGGCAGAGTAAGCATCGCGCTTCTCGTGCGGCAGCTGGCCGGCGAAGATCACGCCAACGCGCATGCCAAGGAACTCATACAGCGGACGCATCACCTCGGCATCGCGGCTGGCCAGGTAGTCGTTAACCGTTACCACGTGCACGCCATTGCCCGACAGCGCGTTAAGATAAGTGGGCAGCGTGCCTACCAGCGTTTTACCTTCACCGGTTTTCATCTCGGCGATGCGCCCTTCATGCAGCGCCATACCGCCCACCAGCTGTACGTCGAAGTGGCGCATGCCCAGCACGCGCTTACTGGCTTCACGCACCGTAGCAAAGGCTTCGGGTAACAGTGCATCAAGGCTTTCGCCCTGTTCGATACGCTGGCGGAATTCATCGCTTTTAGCACGCAGTGCAGCATCGTCCAACGCCTCGAACTGTTCTTCGAGCGCATTGATGCGAGTAACGACTTTCTGCATGCGTTTGAGATCGCGCTCGTTCTTGCTACCGAGCATCTTGCGGACTATTGAGGTTAACATCGTGTCATCCTGTACTCGCTTGCGAGCGGTGGGTGCATGCAAGCGATTTTCAAAGTGTGCGTATTACGCGCGAGCGGCAGGCGCAGCGCCAAAGAAGTAGGCTAATAGCAGGACACAGCAGGAGGACCACGGCGCGAGAAGCAGCCATGACCTGTTGTCATGGCGATAAACAGTGCGTGAGGAAGTGCGACGCAGTGTACTAGCACCCGAGCCAGATAAACGCGATGGGCACGCCGTGCTTGTCGAACGCTGCGACGGCGTGACACCGCACGGATGGTGTCGGGCACCTGAAAGGCAATACGCGATAGCTCAGCCGTCATCAGCTCCAGACGATGCTGCATCAACGCCGACGACATGGCGATGGGCAGCAGACAGGTCACCAATAGGCCGGTAAGCAGCCAACCGTGACGGCGGCGACCGAGCGAATGGCGATGACCTCTGTTGTGGGAAGCTGACTGTGACATGATAGATTAGATTATATGCCCTGCCTGAAACGCGCTGCGTGTCAGCAGGAGCAATAAGAAATTACCTTGAGCATGTATGACGCGTTAGTGATAGGCCGATGAGTATAAAGGTTAAGAAACGGAACGCACAGCCCGTCTCGCGATTACTCGCGAATTCGGCCTATTCACAGCTGCCACGCAGCGAACTTACCCCGCTGTTGAGCAAGGCTCAAGCGATCGCCAAGGCGCAGCAGCAATTAGAGGAGCACTTGCCCGAAGAACTCAAGGGCCACGTGCTGGTGGGCGGCATTACCGACGGCTGCCTTACCCTTCTGACCGACCGCGCGGTATGGCTAACCTGGCTGCGCTTTGAGCGGGCACGCTTGCTGGCGCTACTGCGCTACCTGCCGGAAATGTCCAGCGTAAGCACGCTAGCGTTCAAGGTCAGACCGCTTAAGCCTACCCATGTGCCGTTGCAGCAGCGGCGCTATTTGTCTGCCTCGGCAGCGGCGCACATCAAGGAGTGCGCTGACTATACCGACGACCCGACGCTCAAGGCCTCGCTGGCACGACTTGCGGCGCATACCACTGCTGACGACACGTCCAACAGCTAATCGTTAATGCTGGCGTTACTACGCAAAGTGCCGCTCATTGAGCGGCACTTTTTACATTCACTACTGCATCCCACTGCGTTGTGATCAATCAGGCAGTCGCGGGCGCCGAGTAGCTGATGGGCGCCTCCTGACCTCCTTCAAACGTAGCGATTTCCCAACACTCGGGGTGCTGCAGCAGGCTACGTACCAGCTTGTTATTGAGGCCGTGGCCCGACTTGTAGCCATAAAATTCACCGATCAGGCTATGGCCCAACTGGTAAAGATCGCCAATGGCGTCGAGCACCTTGTGGCGCACGAACTCATCGTCGTAACGCAGCCCGTCTTCGTTAAGAATGCGGTACTCGTCCACCACGATGGCGTTATCCAGGCTGCCGCCCAGTGCCAGGTTGCTTGAACGCATGCGCTCAAGATCGCGCAGGAAGCCGAAGGTACGTGCTCGGCTCACTTCCTTGACGAAGGAGGTAGTCGAAAAATCAACTTCCATTTTCTGGCGCTGCGACGCAAACACCGGATGGTCGAAATTGATTTCGAAGCTTACCTTGAAGCCATCATAGGGGAGGAATCCGGCGGTTTTATCACCGTCTTCCACTTCGATTGGCTTGGTAATACGAATGAACTTTTTCGCCGCTTGCTGTTCGATAATTCCCGCTGACTGAATCAGGAACACGAAGGGGCCAGCGCTGCCGTCCATGATCGGCACTTCTGCGGCGCTTACTTCAACGTAGGCGTTATCGACGCCTAATCCCGCAAACGCGGACATCAAATGCTCCACCGTCGCGACCCGGGCATCGCCCTCGGCAACAGCAGTGCACAGCATGGTGTCGTGCACCCGCTCAGGGTGCGCTGGAATCTGAACCTGCGGGGAGAGGTCAGTACGGACAAAGATAATGCCGGTATCGACCGGAGCCGGGCGCAAGGTCAAATATACCTTCCTTCCCGAATGCAGCCCCACTCCAGTGGCGCGAATGGTGTTTTTGAGGGTACGTTGGCGAATCATGACTACCTGTCATTCAAAAAGCGGGATGATACCCATTCAGCTTATCAGCTTGCGCAAACGTCTACAACGAACGGTGTTCGAAAAACCCGACTATCACATATTTAACCGGGGTTAATCGACCGTTTAGCGCAGCCACCCCTGCCACACAAACAGAAAAACGCCGATGCGGGCGAAAGCTCACATCGGCGTTTTCATCTTACCGTTACTGCTCTTAGTCGGCCTGGCGACGCAGGAAGGCCGGAATATCGAGGTAATCGTCGAGGTCACGCGACTTGGCGGCAGCATTACCGCGACGCTCGCTGAGGCGCTCGTCACGCTCACGCTCGCGTGCTGCTACCGAAGGACGGCCACCGCTCGGCTGCTGGAGCTTGCGATAGTCGCTGGAGTCGCTGCGCGGCGAACGTGCTTCGTGTTCGACCGCACGACCACCACCAGCGGCAGTGCGTGCATCTTCCAAGCCCGCCGCTACCACGGTAACGCGCAGCTCGTCGGACATGTCCATGTCGATGGAAGAACCCACCACCACGGTTGCGTCTTCGGAAGCGAACTCCTGAACCGCGATACCCACTTCGTTGAACTCGCCGATCGCCAGATCGGGACCAGCGGTAATGTTAACGAGGATACCGCGCGCGCCGTTAAGATTAACGTCTTCAAGCAGCGGCGAACGAATCGCTTTCTCGGCAGCTTCGCGAGCGCGGTTTTCGCCGGTTGCGGTACCGGTGCCCATCATCGCCATGCCCATTTCGGACATAACGGTGCGCACATCGGCAAAGTCGACGTTGATCAGGCCCGGGCTGGTAATCAGCTCGGCGATGCCCTGTACGGCGCCCAGCAGCACGTCGTTGGCAGCGCTGAAAGCAGTTAGCAGGCTGGCATTCTTGCCCAGCACTGTCAGCAGCTTTTCATTGGGAATGGTGATCAGCGAGTCAACGTGCTCGGACAGCTCTTTCATTCCTTCTTCTGCGGCGCGCTGACGCTTGGGCCCTTCGAACGGGAACGGACGCGTTACTACCGCAACGGTCAGAATGCCCAGCTCTTTGGCTACCTGAGCGACAACGGGAGCGCCACCAGTACCGGTACCGCCGCCCATGCCCGCAGTAATAAACACCATATCGGCGCCATCAAGAAGCTCAGCGATACGCTCGCGATCTTCTTGTGCCGCCTGACGTCCCACCTCGGGATTGGCACCTGCACCAAGCCCTTTGGTAATTTCAGTGCCAAGCTGAAGCACTGTCTTTGCAGCAACTCGTTTCAGGGCCTGCGCATCGGTGTTCGCGCAGATAAACTCAACCCCTTCGATACTGCTCTCAACCATGTGGTTGACAGCGTTACCGCCTCCGCCGCCAACGCCGATCACTTTGATGACCGCATTGTTGGATGGCGCATTGTCAACTAATTCGAACATAAGCCCCGTCTCCCTAAACCGCTATGCGGTCTTGTCAAAAATTGCCCTTGATCCAGCCCCGAATCTTGTCAATGGCAGATGGCAACGAGTCACTGATAGAGCGAGTTCCTCGTTCGGAATAACTGCGATGAGACTGCCCCTCACTGCGTCCGACGTTCTTCTCGAACGAAACGTCGTCGTACCCCTGTTGAGAGTGGCGCAGCCCGTAGAGCAAAAGCCCCACTCCCGTGGAATAGATAGGATTGCGTACCACATCGGCAAGCCCGCGCACGTTCTGCGGAACTGCAATGCGCACCGGCATGTGGAAAATTTCCTCTGCCAGTTCAGTAACGCCTTCCATGCGAGAAGTGCCGCCGGTCAGCACTATACCGGCCGCCACCAGATCTTCGTAACCGCTGCGACGAAGCTCTTCGCGCACCAGCGTGAAGAGTTCTTCGTAACGCGGCTCGACCACCTGCGCCAGCTCCTGGCGAGACAGCTCGCGTGGCGCTCGCTCACCAACGCCCGGCACACGAATGATGTCATCACTTGCAGCCAACTGCGTCAACGCGCAGGCATACTTCACTTTGATATCTTCGGCATACTGCGTGGGTGTACGCAGCGCCATCGCGATATCGTTGGTGACCTGATCGCCAGCAATCGGGATAACCGCGGTGTGACGAATGGCCCCTTCAGTGAAGACAGCCATGTCGGTAGTACCGCCACCGATATCGACCATGCAAACACCCAGCTCGCGCTCGTCGTCGGTCAACACGGCGTAGCTGGAAGCAAGCTGCTCAAGAATAATGTCGTCCACTTCCAAACCGCAGCGGCGCACACACTTCTCGATATTCTGAACCGCGTTAAGCGCGGCAGTCACAAGGTGCACCCTCGCTTCGAGTCTGACTCCCGACATACCCAATGGTTCACGAATTCCCTCTTGGGAATCGATCGCATATTCCTGAGGCAACACATGCAGAATGCGCTGGCCTTCCGATACAGCTCGCGCACGAGCAGAGTCGATCACCCGCTCGATATCGTAAGGAGTGACTTCGCGCTCTTTAATGGCGACGACGCCGTCTGAGTTCATGGAACTGATGTGGCTGCCGGCAATACCGACAAACACCGAGTGAATATCGCAACCCGCCATCAATTCGGCTTCTTCAATGGCGCGCTGAATCGATTGCACGGTGGACTCGATATTGATGACGACGCCTTTCTTCATCCCGTGAGAAGGATGAGAACCAATGCCGGCAATTTCGATGCCGCCATCGTCTGTTGGCTGACCGACAATGGCGACGACTTTGGATGTTCCAATATCCAGACCGACCACCATGTTGGAAGCGTTGGAATGTCCAGCCATATGTCGGCGCTACTCCCTGTAAAATTTCGTCACTAAAAATGGAACACGTTGGCCGTTGGGCTATGCATACCGCTATCGATAAAAACAGTGCCTGCCACACGTTATTAAAACATTATCGGACTTGCCTTGATAACGGTATGCGACGACGCGGGCGAATCCATGCCCGACAAAAGTGCACACTCGAATCCTGCTTCATCCGACCAGCTACCAGCGGCATCTGTGATGGCGTCACGGCACGACGGCCTTTAAACGCATCTTACATGAGCGAATTGTGGTTTGAAAATACTTTTATTGCAAATAAAAAGAATTAGCCCTCGACGCGGCAAAGGACTATTGCGCTATTTAAGTTGCCGTTTACGTTAGGGTGCACTTATTTATCTATAATCTTTATTTTTTAATTAGCGATAAATAGTGCTGTTTAACAGCACTATTTATAACCATTAAGGCGCGTGTGTTTCACCGTGCCAACCTACGGCAAGTCCGTTGGGATAACGTAAATCGACATAGCGAATATTATCGGCATCCTTCGACAGCGCGCGCTGCCACGCAACGATGAATCGCTGCACACGCACGTCAAGGTCACCCCGTCCGGGCACCACCCAAAAGTTGTTATTCACCTGGAAACGCCACGCCCCGCGGGCTTCAAGGCGTACCTGGGTGACCGTCATGCCCAGCGGCTTGAGGCGTTTTTCAAGACTGCGGTAGAAACCCAGGACGTCAGCGCCGCGTTCATCAGGCCCGGCCAAATAAGGCATGTCGTCGGACAAATTACCGCTATTAACGACCTGAAACGAATCGCCTTTATCATTTAATAGGTAATTATCGTTCCACCATGCCACCGGCCGCTGCTCTTGCAGTTGGAACTTTAATCCGCGCGGCCACACGCGCGTGATGCGCGCTTCGTCGACCCAAGGAATTTGCAGCGCCTGCGCGCGCAGCGCGTTCAGATCTACGGATAGCCAGCGTTGTCCGGTCACATAGCGCGACAGTTGGCGGCTCAGATCAGCACTGCGAATATGCTTGAATTGCCCATCTACCTGCACCGACTGAATCGGCTGGTCGAGCCAAAACCACAGCACACGTCCGCCGGCGCCCAGCACCACGACGATCAGCACCACACCAAGCAACCGGTTAAACAGACTATTGGGCATTAGGATTCTCGCCATTCACGTCGGTTAAATCTCCACATGCTTAAGGTCCAGCTTGCTACGCGCTAACGCTAAGCTGATCGACCCGACATCGCCAGCGCCCTGGGTAATCAGGATATCGCCGTCGCGCAGAACCCGATCAAGCATACTGGGCAAGGCCGCCTTATCTTCGACAAACAGCGGATCGAGCTGCCCGCGTTGTCTAATCGAGCGCGCCAGCGAGTGGCTGTCAGCGCCGCTGATAGGCGCTTCGCCTGCCGAGTAGATATCCAGCAATAGCAAGGTATCAACGCCGGACAGCACCCGTACGAACTCATCATAAAGCTCGGCAGTACGGCTATAGCGATGCGGCTGATAGACCATCACCAGACGGCGCTCGGGCCAGCCTTGGCGAATGCCCTGAATCACCATCTCGACTTCGCGCGGGTGATGGCCGTAGTCGTCGACCAGCATGATCTCCCCTGCCCCATCGGCGAGCGCGAAATTACCGTGCACCTGAAAACGCCGCCCTACCCCGGCAAAGCTCGCCAGCGCGCGCTGGATATCCTCATCAGCGACCCCCGCATCGGTGGCGATCGCAATCGCCGCCATTGCATTCAAGGCGTTGTGACGTCCCGGCATTGCCAGCACTACGTCGAGCGGCGGCAGGCCATTGGGGCGGACAGCAGTAAAGTGAATTTCGCTGGCAAACTGACGGAAATTCTCGATACGGAAGTCGGCATCCTGGGCAAAACCGTAGGTAACAAACTGTCGGTGAATACGCGGCAGCAGCTCGCGTACCGTTGAATCATCGATGCATACCACCGCCTGACCATAAAACGGCAGGTTATGCAGGAAGGTAATGAAGGCATCCTGCAAGCGCGCAAAATCGCCTTCGTAGGTGGCCATGTGATCAGCGTCGATATTGGTAATAATCGCGCTCATCGGCTGCAGATGCAGGAAGGAGGCGTCTGACTCATCGGCCTCGGCCACCAGGTACTCGCCTTCGCCAAGCCGTGCATTAGTGCCAGCACTGGTGAGTAGCCCACCAATCACAAAGGTGGGATCGAGCCCCCCTTCGGCCAGCAGCGTTGCCACCAGGCTGGTGGTGGTAGTTTTTCCGTGAGTACCGGCCACCGCGATGCCGTTTCTGAAACGCATCAGTTCCGCCAGCATCTCAGCGCGCCGCACGATGGGAATACGGTGATCACGCGCGTACGCGATTTCGGGATTGCTCGGATCGATGGCGCTGGATACCACGATAACATCGGCACCCGCTGCATTATCGCTATGGTGCCCAATCGCTACCGATACCCCTAGCTGAGCCAAGTGCTGGGTAACCGATGAGCGGCGCTGATCGCTGCCGCTGACGTCGAACTCAAGATTGTGCAGCACTTCGGCGATGCCACACATCCCAGAGCCACCAATACCCACGAAGTGGATGCGACGAATTCTTCCTGTACTACTACGCGATAAAAACTGCGGGCGTTTTTCTGCGCGCAGCGCGTTAATTGCTTCACTTTTCAATGGCTATCTCCATACACCCATTGGCCATGTGTTCCATCGAGCCCAGCCGCGCGCGTTTCCGCGCGGCGATAGCCATTTGGTGCAGGCGCCGAGGATCGAGCAGGTCGGCAATGGTGGTGGCCAAGCGCTCGGCATCCATCTCGGATTGAGGCAGCAACACTGCAGCGTCGTGATCGCTCAAATCCCGCGCGTTAACGCTCTGATGGTCGTCGACCGCGTGAGGGAATGGCACCAGAATCGACGGCTTGGCAGCCGCGGCCAGCTCGGCAACGGTAAGCGCGCCCGACCGACACACCACCAGATCCGCCCACTCATAAGCAGCCGCGACATCGTCGATAAATTCGCTACAAGAGGCCTCTACCGATGCGGCGGTGTACGCCTCGCGGGTAGCCTCAAGTTTGTTGCGTCCGGCCTGATGGCGCACTTCGGGGCGCTGCTCCAGCGGCAGCTTTGCCAATGCAGGTGCCACCGTATTGTTAAGCGCCACTGCGCCCAGCGAGCCGCCCATGACCAGCAAGCGCAGGCGACGCCCTTCAAGCGTCTCGACACTACGCACGTGCTGGCCCACTTCCGCCACTTCCGCACGTACCGGATTACCGATCACTTCGGCCTGACGTGATGCAGGAAAGGCCCCTGGGAAGGCGGCATATACTCGGGACGCAAAGCGCGCCAGCGTCGAGTTGGTCATGCCAGCCACGGCGTTCTGTTCGTGAATCACCAGCGGCGTGCCGGTCAGCTTGGCGGCCAATCCGCCCGGGCCACTGGCGAAACCGCCCAGCCCGATCACCAGCGACGGCTGCACCTGTTTGATAATTGCTCGCGCCTGAGCGACGGCACGCGACAGTCGCCACGGCAGCTTCAGCCAGCCAGCAGCGCCATTGCCACGCAGTCCGCTCACCGCGATGCGGTGCAGCGGAATATTGGCCTTGGGCACCAGCTCATTCTCGATGCCGCGCGGCGACCCAAGCCAGTGAATTTCGACACCGCGCGAACTAAGCTCACGCGCCAGCGTGAGGGCGGGAATCACATGGCCTCCGGTACCGCCAGCCATGATCAGCATACGCATAGGGGCTTGCTCAGCCATGGTGCTCACCTCCGCTGAAGGGACGATGGTTATCGCGCTCTCGCCGCTGCCGCCCTTGTCGCGATGCATTAAGGAAGGCACGAGTTTCGCCATCCACACGCAGTAGTAGCCCTACCATCACTCCTGAAATCAGCATACTGGAGCCGCCGTAGCTGACCAGCGGCAGCGTTAGCCCCTTGGTCGGCAGCATGCCGGTATTTACCGCCAGATTGATGAATGCCTGAGCGCCGAAAATAACTGCCAGACCATAGCAAACGAAGGCGGAGAACAGGCGACCGGTCAATTCGGCGGTACGCCCAATACGAAAGGCGCGGTACACCAGAATGGCAAACAACACCACGACGCCTACCGCGCCCAGCAGGCCCAGCTCTTCGGCCAGCACTGAATAAACGAAGTCGGTATGCGCTTCGGGAAGGAAGAACAGCTTCTGAATGCTGTTGCCGAGACCGGTGCCTGTCCAGCCACCGCGACCGAAAGCGATCAATGCCTGAGTCAACTGGTAGCCGCTGGCGTACTGGTTGGCCCATGGATCGAGATAACTAGTAATACGCTGCACGCGGTAGGGTTCAGCAAAAGCGACGAATACGCCGGCCACGATAACCAGGCCCGATAACAGCGCAAAGCGCCACAATCGCACTCCCGACATCAGCAGCATGCCCATCGCCGCCGAGAGCGCCACCACGGTCGAGCCGTAATCGGGCTCAAGAATAAGCAGCGCGCCCTGCACAAACACCAGCGCCAGCGGTGCAATGAAGCCGCTCCAGGTATTTCTCACCCGTTCGATGTGACGCACCATATAGCCCGCCAGATAGACCACCAGACAGATCTTGGCGACCTCTGACGACTGCAAATTGATAATGCCCAAAGGTATCCAGCGTCGTGCCCCGTTGACCGCATGCCCCATTACCGGCGTTGCCACCAGCAGGATCAGCCCCACCAAAAAGAAGGTTGGGCCGTTGGCACGCCACCACGACATTGGCACCCGCATCACCACGATGCAGGCAATAAAGCCAAGCACGATATAAATGCCGTGGCGAACACTGTAGTAGTAAGGGTTGCCGGTCGCACTGGCCGCTACTTCGGTTGACGCTGACGTCACCATTACCCAGCCGATCGCAGCGAGCGTCAATGCCGCCAGCATCAGCCAGCCATCGAGCAGTTGATTGCGCGTTGAAAAGCGCTGTTCCAGCCGTGAAAGAAGGCTCATCGTCACTCCTTGACCGCGTGGGCGCTGGATTCGCCCTGACGCTCAAACCATGCGCGGAAGGCATCGCCCCGCGCTTCGTAATTAGCAAACTGATCGAGGCTGGCACAGGCCGGCGACAGCAGTATTGCATCGCCGGCCTGCGCCAACTCGGCGCCTCGTGAAAGTGCTTCTTCCATGCTGGCGAAACGCTGACACGCCACGGCCTTTGCAAGGCTCGCTTCTAACAGTGACGCATCACGCCCAAACAGTAGCGCGACCTTGGCATGAGCGGCCAACGCTGGTGCCAATGGCGAAAAATCCGCCCCTTTGCCGACGCCGCCGCCCAGCCAGATAATGTTGCCCTTAATGGTGGCCGCAATGCCTTCAATGGCCGCCAGGCTAGCCCCCACGTTAGTGCCTTTGGAGTCGTTGATATAGCGCACGCCGGCACGCTCGCCAATCACTTCGACGCGGTGCGGCAGGCCACGGAAACGCGCCACCGCTGCCAGCACCACCTCGCGTGGCCAGTCCATCACCACGCTAATTGCCAAGGCAGCCAATACGTTGGCAACGTTATGCACACCCGCCACCTGCAGCGCAGAGACCGGCAGCCACGGCTGCTCGCCCTGACATAGCCACTGCTCGCCGTGATGCACCGCGATGCCCCACTCGGCCCCTTCCGGCACTCCGACACCAAAACTGTACGTAGGCAGCTCGATGCTCGGCCAGCTGGCGCGGTCATCACGATTGACCACCGCACACTGCGCCCCTTCGAAGATACGCTGCTTGGCCGCCCGATAGCCGGCCATATCGCCATGCCGATCGAGGTGATCTTCACTGAGGTTCAGAAAACACGCTACGTCGGGCGCTAACTGCCCCACCATCTCAAGCTGGAAGGAAGAAAGCTCGAGCACATACAACTCGTGACCGTGCGCCAACAGCGTCAGCGCGGGCGTGCCCAGGTTGCCGCCAACGCCAACGTCAACCCCGCAGCTCCCCGCGATATCGCCGACCAGTGTGGTAACGGTCGACTTGGCGTTGGAGCCAGTAATGGCGATCACCTTGGCGCTACTGGGCAGCGCACGCGTGAACAGCGTCAGTTCCCCGATCAAGCGCTCGCGCACCTGCGCAAACACCGCCTGATGAGGATCGATGCCGGGGCTTATCACCACTTCGGTGGCGGCGCTCATATCGATCTCGTCGAGATCGCCACAATACAGCGGCACCTCGCCAAACTCGCGGCGAAACTGCGCGGCTCCGGCTGGCTGTTCGCGGCTGTCAGCCATCACAAAGGCGATGCCCTGACGCTTCAGATGCCGCGCGATTGCCATGCCAGACACGCCCAACCCGACCACCAGCAGATGGTCGGGGGGAACGTGAAAGGTAGCTCCGTCAGCCATTCAATACGCCTCAGCGGAATTTGAGCGTGGCCAGGCCAACCAGCACCAGCACGAAGGTGATAATCCAGAAACGCACGATAACGCGGGGCTCGGGCCACCCTTTCAACTCGAAGTGGTGATGCAAGGGCGCCATTCGGAATATGCGTTTACCGGTCAGCTTGTAGGAGCCAACCTGTAGGATGACCGACACCGTTTCAGCAACGAAGATACCGCCCATGATCACCAGCACGATTTCCTGACGCACGATGACCGCCATAATGCCCAGCGCCGCACCCAGCGACAGCGAGCCTACGTCGCCCATGAATACCTGCGCGGGGTAGGTGTTGAACCACAGGAAGCCGAGGCCTGCGCCGACAATCGCGGCGGCAAAGATACACAGCTCGTTGGCGCCGTTGATGAACGGGATATGCAGATAATCGGCGAACACCGCATTGCCGCTAGCGAACGCAAAGATGCTGAGCCCTAGCGTCACAAGCACGGTGGGCATAATCGCCAAACCATCAAGACCATCGGTCAGGTTCACGGCATTGGAGCTGCCAACGATCACGAAATAGGTAAAGACGATATAGAAAAGCCCGAAGGGAATCGCGTAGTGCTTCACCAGCGGAATGATCAATGCGGTTTCAGCGGGCGTTTGCGCATGCAGATAGAGCACAATGCCCGCCACCAGCGCGATTACCGACTGCCAGAAATACTTCCAGCGCGCCGGCAGACCGCGGGAGTTCTTTTCAACTACTTTGCGGTAGTCATCGACCCAGCCGACCGCGCCCATGCCGAGGGTAACCAACAGCACTACCCACAGATAGAGGTTGCTCAGGCTTCCCCACAGCAGCGTCGTCACCGCGATCGAGATCAGGATCAAGCCGCCACCCATGGTAGGCGTGCCCGCTTTCGAGAGATGCGACTCGGGACCATCCTGACGCACCGACTGTCCTATCTGACCGTCAATCAGCCGACGGATAAACCAAGGCCCCACTACCATCGAGGTGACCAGCGCGGTTAGCGCACCCAGTACCATTCGAGTAGTGGTGTACCCGAACACGTTAAAGGCTGAGGAGAAGTGAGACAGCCATTCCGTCAGAAGTAGAAGCATTTACTCAATCACAATGTTGTTAGTGAGCCGAACAGCATCATTCGGCGAAAACAGCCACTGCCAATGTTGCGCTGCGGCCTGTCCATCGATTTACCTCGTTACCGGCGCATATCTGTGGCGCCAGCCAGTGCGCTACTT
Source organism: Carnimonas bestiolae (assembly GCF_051251145.1). NCBI lineage: Bacteria > Pseudomonadati > Pseudomonadota > Gammaproteobacteria > Oceanospirillales > Halomonadaceae > Carnimonas > Carnimonas bestiolae. Next base: position 621,504 of record NZ_JBPCZK010000001.1, read on the forward strand.
GGCAAAATGCTCGACCGCGCGCTCCATTTCGGTACTGCGCGAGCCTTTGATCAGCACCGAAGCGTTAGCAGGCAGTTGCTCTTCAGCGGCGGCCAAAAACGTCGCCCAGTCATCGAAGCAGTGCCCCCCAAACGCCTGTGCCGTGTCCGCCGCGGCCTCGCCAAACGCGATCAGACCATCAATGCCGAGCGCTTTGGCGTAGCGGCCAATCTCAGCGTGCTGCTCGGCGCTTTGCTCACCGAGCTCGCCCATCGCACCCAGCAGGCACCAGCGCGGTGCGGGCTGAAGTGCTAGCGTCTCGAGCGCCGCTCGGAAGGCCCCGGGGTTGGCATTGTAGGTGTCATCGAGCAGCGTTCTGCCGCGCTTGCCATGCCGTAGCGCCATGCGGCCACCCACTGACCTTACCCGCTCAAGACCGCGCACGATAACGTCAGCGTCAATCCCGAGCGCGCTTGCCGCGGCGGCGGCAGCCAGAGCATTGCTGACGTTGTGCTCACCAAGCAGCGCAAGCGATACCTTGCCGGCAGATACCTGACCAAGCTGTAGGTCGAAATAATAACGCCCTTGGGCGTCGTGCCCGATGTTACGCGGATGCGCGTATGCGGCAGACGAACTGCCGAAGTCGCGGATGCTTTCTTCACCGCCGCGCAGCACCGCCAGTCGCTGCCACAGCGGATAGAAGGCGTCATCGCGGTTCAGCACCGCCACGCCGCCCTCCGCCAATCCGCTAAGAATTTCTGCCTTGGCCTGCGCAATTCTTGCAAGCCCGCCGAATTCTCCCATATGCGCACCAGTAACGTTGGTAATCACCGCGATCTGCGGCTGCACCAGCGGTGCCGTCCAGGAGATCTCGCCCACATGGTTGGCACCCAGTTCGACCACGCCCCACTGATGCTGAGGCTCAAGCCGGCATAGCGTAAAGGGCACCCCAACGTAGCTATTAAGGTTGCCTAGCGTCGCTAAAACTTCACGCTCGGAGGAGGCTTCTTCGAGAATCGCTTTGAGCATCTCTTTTACGGTGGTCTTGCCGCTGTTACCGGTTACGGCCACCAGCGAGCCGCCCCACTGCTGGCGCACGCTACCGCCAAGCAGGCCAAGCGCCAGGCGGGTGTCCTTGACCACTAACTGACGCCCCGCTGCCGCTGCAACCTGCCCACTGACATCGTGATCGACCACCACCGCGGCCGCCCCAGCCTCAAGCGCGGTTGCAACGAAGCGATGGCCATCCATCGCTTCACCGCGCATGGCGAAAAACAGATCGCCCTGGGACACCGCGCGGCTATCGGTACGCGGCTGCCCGAAACGCTGATCGTTGCCGTCGAACTGGGCACCCATCGCAGCGGCGGCGGCCTTCAACGACGTTATCATGCTAACCATCCTGCTGAATCCTGCGCTGTACTGCCGCACGGGCAATATCAATATCGGAGAAATCGTGGCGAACGCCGTTGATTTCCTGATAGGCCTCGTGCCCCTTGCCAGCGATCAATATCGTATCGTCGGCGCTAGCAGCGGCGATGCTGTCTTCAATTGCTTGGCGTCGATCGCCTATCTCTTGCACGCTGGCGGCGGCACGCCCCACTGATGGTATGCCAGCGATAATCTGTGCACGAATGGCGGCAGCATCTTCGCTGCGCGGATTATCGTCGGTAACGACAACACGTCGGGCTAAACGCGCGGCTACTTCCGCCATCATGGCGCGCTTGCCCGGATCGCGATCACCACCGCAGCCGAACAGACACCACACCTTACCCTTGGCGTGATCGCTAAGCGCGGCGAGCGCGTTTTCGAGCGCATCGGGGGTGTGCGCGTAATCCACCACTACCAGCGGCGCACCTGCCACTGCCACGCGCTCCATCCGGCCCGGCACGGCACACAATGAATTGCTTGCACTCAGCAGATCATCGAGCGGATCACCCAGCGCATAGAGCGTAGCGATAGCCAACAAGGCGTTATCGAGGTTGAAGCGCCCCAACAGTTTGAGCGATAGCTCGCGCGGGCCTTCGGGGGTTTCGAGCGTGGCATGCTGATCACTGAGCCCTGCGCGCCACCGCGTAACGCTGAAGTCGGCGCGCGGCCCATCGACTCGCCACTTGCGCGCACTGCCCGGCAATCCCGACGAAATAAGATTGGCGTATTCATCCGCGCCGTTGACCACCGCGACGCTCAATTCCTTACGCTTGAATAATCTGGCCTTGGCTGCGGCATACGCCGCCATGCTGCCGTGATAATCGAGATGATCGCGACTCAGATTTGTTAGTACCGCAGCATCGATCGACAGCGCATCCAAACGCTGCTGATCAAGCGCGTGTGACGATGCTTCGAGCGCCAACCGCTGGCAGCCAGCCTCAGCGAGTTCTCCCGAAATAGCCGCCAGGGTGACTGGATCAGGCGTCGTCAGCCCGGTATCGAGCAGCGCATCAGGATGCCCCACGCCCAAGGTACCCGCGACGCTTGCCGTGTACCCCAAAGCGTTGGAGAGCTGCGCGATATAGTGGGTGACAGAGCTTTTGCCATTGGTGCCGGTTACCGCGATGGTGGTCATGCGCGATTCCTGCGGCGGTAGCAACTGCTTGAGGAAGTTTCCCAGCCAATCAACGGATGACGGCACTTCGATAATATTCTCGTGCGCTGCGGGAGACTTGCCTTCACATAGCACTAGCGATGCGCCGGCCTGCAGTGCGGCGTCTATATAGCTGCGGCCATCGCTACGACTGCCCTGGCGAGCGATAAAGACGTCCCCGCGCTCAACCGCACGCGAATCAAGCCGCAGCGCTGCGGCTTTCGGCACCTGCGCCAATAGCGTCTCGGACACCGCGACATCAAAAGCCGCCAGCGCCCGGCCCAATGCCGATGGAGAGACACGCAGCACTCCCGACAGCAACCTTGGCGACCAATTAGTCATTGGTGCCTCCGCGCGCCGCTGCTTTGGCAGCCTGCCTGCTTTGCAGGCCGGTAATCTGCTTGGCCTGCTCGGCATCCTTCACTTGCTGTGCGGGAGATTCAGGATTGTAAGCTGGCGCATCGCTGTCAGGCGGCACGTCGAGCATGCGCAGTGCAGGGCCCGCTACGCGAGAGAATACCGGCGCTGAAACGACACCCCCGTAGTACCCCCCTTTGCGCGAGTTATCGATGGAGATCACCACGATCAAACGTGGATCAGAAGCGGGCGCGATGCCTACGAAGTTGGAGCGATAGGAATTGCGCTCGTAACCGCTGGCGCCGACCTTGTGTACCGTACCGGTTTTGCCCGCGATGCGATAACCGTCGATATTGGCGCGTCCACCACCACCGTAAGGGCCGACCACGGTTTCCATCATATTGACGACCTTGTGTGCCGTATCAGACGAAATTAGCTGATCGCACTGCGGCTTTTTGTCGAGTCTGAGCAGCGACGGCTGCAGACGACAGCCGTCGTTTGCCAACGTGGTATAGGCAGTAGCCAACTGCAGCGGTGAAACCGACATACCGTAGCCATAGGCAAGCGTCGCACGTTTCGCCGCCGACCAGCCGCTGGGAGGTGGCAAACTGCCGGTCGCTTCGCCGGGGAAACCAGTTCCCAGACTGCGCCCGATGCCCATCTGATTATAGCGATTCCAAATAGTGTCGTTAGGCACCGACAACGCTAGCTTGGTCATCCCCACGTTGGAGGATTTGGTAATCACGCCGGTGAGCGTCAGACGGCCAAAGTTGCGCACGTCGTGGATGGTGTAGCCGTCGACTCGCACATAGCCAGGTGAGGTATCGATGATCTGGTTGGGTGACACCTTGCCCGAATCGATGATCGCCGACATGGCCAGCGGTTTCATCACCGAGCCAGGCTCGAAGGCATCGGTCAGCACGCGCTCACGCAAACCTTCCGGATCCATTCCAGCGCGGTTATTGGGGTTGAAGGAAGGTACGTCGGCAGACGCGAGCACTTCACCGGTACGCGCGTTCATCATCACCAGACTGCCCGCATCGGCATTGTGCTCTTCAACCGCACGCGTTAGTTCGCGATAGGCCAAAAACTGCAAGCGCTGGTTAATCGAAAGGTGCAACTGGCCACCGGGGTGGGCATCGCGCATCAGGTGTAGATCGCGAACCAACCGCCCTTTGCGGTCGACCAGCACGCGGCGCTGACCCTTGGTGCCAGTCAACCAGCGATCATAGGCAAGCTCGAGACCTTCCTGCCCCTTATCGTCAACGTTAGTCACGCCGAGCAACTGAGCGGTTACTTCACCAGCGGGGTAATAGCGCTTGTATTCGTGCTGACCGTAAACACCCGGGATATCGAGATCGAGCACGCGCTGGGCCAGATCAGGCGTCATGCGCCGATGCAGATAGATGAAGCCGCGCGAGCGCAAGCTATTGACGTGATCGATAAACTTGCTGGGGTTTTGTCCCAGCGCTTGCGCAAGACGCGCCAGTTCTGCGCGATCGGTAGGCATTTGCTTGGGGTTCGCCCAGATGGTGATAACCGGCGTCGAAACGGCCAGCGGTTCGCCGTCGCGATCGGTAATCATGCCGCGGTGGGCATCGATGGTTTCGACGCGCACGGTACGCGCATCGCCCTGTCCGGCGAGGAAGTCCTGGGTAACGACCTGCAAATCGACGATACGCCAGACCAGCGCCGCCAGGGCGATCAGAATCACCACCAGCATGACGTTGAAACGCCACGACGCAGCGGCTAGCGGGCGAGCACGCTGCTGGCGGCGCGAATCGGGGCGTTCGTTGTTGTTACGGTTGCGGTACTCACTCATGGTTTGAGCACCCTGGTCGCATCGGCCGCGGGCACTTTCATTTGCAAGCGCTGCTGGGCAATGGCTTCAATGCGTGAAGGCGACGACCACGTACTTTCTTCCAGCAACAGACGACTCCAGTTTGCCTGAAACGCGTCGCGCTCGTGCTCAAGCGTTTGCAGACGTGCATATTGGACGCGGGTCTGGTGCGTAACGGTCACTACCGCGAAGGCAGTCATCAGGTTGATAACAGCGAGCACTACCACGCTGAACAGCGTGGCACCAAAAAACAGTTTGCGGTAAAGACCGCTCATACGTGCGTTGAGTCGCCCGGATTTTCTTTGCTCAGCAACCGCTGCCATAGCGTCCTCGTTATAATTTGCGTGCTACGCGCATAACCGCACTGCGCGCGCGCGGATTTTCGTCGATTTCCGCCTCACTGGCACGCTGCGCCTTGCCTACCAGCGCCATGTGCCGCTCAAGCTGATCCTCGCGAATGGGCAAGTTGGCCGGCAGGTGCGTATCACCACGCGACTGATCGCGAAAAAAGCGCTTCACCAATCGGTCTTCCAGCGAATGGAAGCTGATGACAACCAAGTGCCCGCCTGGCGCCAGCACGCTCAGCGCGGCCTTAAGCGCTTGTTCGAGCTGCCCCAATTCATCGTTGAGAAAAATTCGGATCGCTTGGAACGCTTTGGTCGCGGGATGCTTGAACTTGTCCCATGCAGGGTGCGCTTGCTTGAGCACTTCGGCCAGATCGGCCGTGCGCGTAAAGGGCATTTCGCGACGCCGCTCGCACACCGCGCGCGCCAGCCGCTTGGCAAAGCGCTCTTCGCCGTACACTTTGAAAACACGTGCCATTTCGCTCTCAGACGTCTCGGCGATCCACTCCGCCGCCGACACCCCTGACTCTGGATCCATGCGCATATCCAGCGGCCCGTCACGCAGAAAGCTGAAACCGCGCCGCGCATCGTCCAACTGCGGCGAAGAAACGCCGACATCGAGCAATACGCCATCGACGCGCCCGGTGATATCCGCCTGCGCAGCGATAAGGTCCAGCTCAGCAAAGGTAGCACGATGAATGGAGAAGCGCTCATCAGAGATGGCAGCGGCAGCCGCCAACGCCTCGGGATCGCGATCGATGGCAAGCAAGCGACCGGAAGAAGAAAGAGAATTCAGGATGGCACGACTGTGTCCACCGCGCCCGAAAGTGCCGTCGATATATACACCATCGGGATTACCGACCAGCGCGCTCACCGCACCATCGAGCAGTACGCTGACATGCTTGTACGCTGCGTTCGCGGCAGCGTCTGGAGAGGTGTGCGTCCCAGCTACTTCATCCCTCAACGCGATGACACCTGTTGGCATAAGTGGAAATAAAATAAAAGTGCGGACGGAAGTCTGACGCTCACCGCCGCACCTGACGAAGGCAGCCACCGCAGCGTCTTCCTGACTGCTGCGGCCATGCTGCCCTGCAAAATTTCAGGGAGAGAGCTTGCCGATAAGCCGGGTTCTGTCGTGGACAGTCATTCCTCTAGGGCAGGCGTCGCCGCCTGCCTCAAGCAACCTACCCGCCCCCAGGTGCGGGCCGCACCAACGGGGGCCTATTCGGTCTTGCTCCGAGTGGGGTTTACCATGCCACGCCTGTTGCCAGCCGCGCGGTGCGCTCTTACCGCACCCTTTCACCCTTGCCGGCAGCCCGCCAAAACGGGCCTGCGTAGGCGGTCTTCTCTCTGCTGCACTTTCCGTCGGCTCGCGCCGCCCAGGGGTTACCTGGCACTCTGCCCTATGGAGCCCGGACTTTCCTCCCCCGATGCGCTGTTAAAACAGCATATCAGCGGCGACTGTCTAGCCTGCTCTCTCGGCTCGGAGAATACCAGCGCAGCCCCCTTCTCTCAAGGTAAAAACGCCTCGATAGCGCGCTTTACAACCACTAGCCGCGTGCATCCTTGAGCTGCTGAGCGCGCTCGTACCACTGCTGCTTCCTGCCCCCCAGCAGTCGTGTAGCGACCGCCGCTATCTGCTTGATACCCACTTCTGCATCGAGCATCGCCGCAAGCAACTGCTCAGGATCAACACTGCCAGCTTGCTCTGCCTGCGCGGGCGCGCCTTCGACGATCACCACGAACTCACCGCGCGCCTGATTGGGGTCCTGCGCCATGATTTCCAGCAGCGCCTCTGCACTGCCTTCTAGAAAAGTTTCAAAGCGCTTGGTCAATTCGCGCGCAAGCACCAACCGCCGCTCACCCAGCGTGGCCGCGATATCGGCCAAGCTGTCAGTGATGCGATGGGGAGACTCGTAAAACACCAGCGTGGCAGTCTCCTTGGCCAGCGCTTCGAGGGCATTCTTGCGCGCGCTGCTGCGAGCAGGCAGGAACCCTTCGAAGCGAAACCGGTCAGTCGCCACCCCCGCTCCGCTGAGCGCCGCGATCAGCGCACAGGGCCCAGGCACCGGCACGACCCGCAAATCGGCACTGCGTAATTGCGCGACCAAGCGATAACCGGGATCAGAGATCAAGGGGGTACCGGCGTCGCTAATCAGTGCGATACGCTCACCCTGCGCGATACGAGAAAGCAGTTGCTCAGCGCGGCTGCGCTCGTTGTGATCATGCAATGCCAGCATTGGCGTACGGATATCGAAATGGGCCATTAGTCGACCACTGTGCCGCGTATCTTCAGCGGCAATCACATCGACACTGCGCAAAATATCCAGCGCGCGCGTGGACATGTCATCGAGGTTACCAATCGGCGTAGCGACAACGTACAATACTCCCGACTCCCCCGATTCTGCTCGGGATGACTGCATGGCATGGGGGGCTTGGCTCATGGAAACTCCAGATTGGGTCGGGCACACATGGATAGCGGCACAAGATTGACTGACGGCGCGAACACGCCGTGCGATTGTACCCGCACTGGCTCATCTGGCAATTCGCAGCGGTGTATTGCGCCTCTGGCGTGCCAATTAGCGATATCCATCATCATGCGACTAAACTACCTTCACGCAAGCTAATGGTATAAAGGCGTATACCTTACACCTGCACTCTTGGCGCGTTCGCTTCATTATCGTCACACCAATGGATCAGGAGACATTGTTCTATGCGAGATACGCTGCACCGATTGAGCGGCCTAACGCTGGCATCACTTATTCTGAGCGGATGCGCATCTTCACCCTTTGGAGGCGACCAGCCTTCTTCAAGCTCCCTGCTCCAGAACGCTGAACAGCAGCAAGGCAGCGAAGCCGCACAGAGTCGTTTGCAGGCCGCAGAGATGCTCCTCAAACAAGGCGATCAGCAACAAGCCGCCAAGGTGATCAATCAAATTGATGGCCGCGATCTCGACGATGATGGACGCGCCCGCTTCGCCGTTATCAAGGCGGAAAGTGCCTATAACAGCGGCGATTACGATACTGCCGCGAACATCGCCAACGCCGCACTGGGTCAGCTCCACCTTTCCACCGAGCAACGCTACCGGCTTGAAACCGTGCAGGGGCAAACGCTCGGGCGCCAGGGCGATCATCTCAAGGCTGCGGCGGCGCTGATCAGCGCTCAGCGCGACAGCCAGAATGATCCAGCCCTCAACGATGCGATCTGGCGCGAGCTGGCAGCGCTTAACGAAAGCCAACTGAACCAGCTCTCCAATCCGGATGCGCTGTCGGACGGATGGATTACCCTCAGCCAACTGCGCCTGCAAAACTCCGGCGATCTGGCCGAATTCAAGCAGCAGATTGAACACTGGCGTTCAGCCTATCCCGAACACCCTGCATCGCAGCGTCCGCCGCACGAGCTAACCGCTGTGCAAAACCTGAACGCCGAGGAAGTAACGCGTATTGCCGTGCTGCTACCGCAGAGCGGGCCCTATGCCACCGTCGCCGGCGCCATCCGCCAAGGCATGGAAGCGCAGAATCAAGCGCTGGCTGCCAGTGGTGGCAATGCCCCGACGCTTGACTTCATCGACGCCACCAGCGGCTCCATCGACGATCTTTACAATCAGGCCAAGGCGCAAGGCGCTCAGGTGGTGGTTGGACCGCTCGACAAGGATCAGGTGACCCAGCTTGAAGGCCGCTCACAGCTGCCGCTACCCACGCTGGCGCTGAACTATGGTAATGCAGCGTCCAATCAGGCCAGCAATCTGTATGAATACGGCCTGTCTGCCGAAGATGAAGCACGCCAGGTGGCTGATCACGCTGCTCAACAAGGCCACCACACTGCCAGCATCCTGGTGCCCGACAACGGCTGGGGCGGCAGGGTGCTGGATGCCTTCTCGCAGCAGTGGCAAGCCAATGGTCAGCAAGTGGGTAACGTGCAGCGCTACCAGCCCAACGGTTCCGCTACCTCTACGGTAAGATCAGCCATTCAGGGCGGCGCCGACATGCTGTTCATGCTGGGCCTGCCGCCCTACGCACGACAGGTACCGCCTGCGCTGCGCTACTACAATTCAGACGTACCGGTCTACGCCACCTCACATGCCTATTCAGGTACACCTTCGCCCAGCGATGACAACGATCTGAATGGCGTAAACTTCCTTGATATTCCTTGGGAAATCCCTGGCGTGGTTGGCGGCAACCTGCCCTTCCCCGAGGCATACCGTGCCCTGCACGACGATGCCAATCTGCCGGCGCCGGCACTCAAGCTGGCAGCCATGGGTGTTGACGCCTATGAACTCGCCAAGCGCTTGCCGGTCTATCAGAGTATCCCCAGCAGTCAGCTGCAGGGGGCCACGGGCATGCTCAAGGTAAGCGACAACCGCCGCTTCTCACGCCAGCTGCCGTGGGCAGTGTTCCGCGGTGGCGTGCCAAGCACGCCCTGATAGCGTACGCCGGTGCCGCGCAATCAACGCGCCTTCGGACAGCGCATCGAGGCTGAAGCCGCCCGCTTTCTGATCCAACAAGGGCTCAAGGAAGTGGGCCGCAATGCCCATGCGCGCGGCGGCGAAATAGACCTGATCATGCGCGATCGCGACATGCTGGTATTCGTGGAGGTGCGCTATCGCCGCAATAATGGCTACGGATCGGCGCTAGAAAGCGTTACCGCTACCAAGCAGCGCCGTCTGATTGCTGCGGCAAGCGCCTATTTACAGCGCCACCAGCTGGACTGCGCATGCCGCTTTGACGTGGTGGCGGTAACAGGAAACGCAGCCGATGCGCTAGACTTTCACTGGATCAGTAGCGCTTTCGAGTTAACGCTTTGATCAGTCAATCGCACTACATTCATCTGAAACAACGGTAATCATGGATTTGCAATCACGCATCATCGACCACTTCAATGCCAGCATTGACACCAAAACCTATGCCAGCGAAGTGCTTCCTGCTTACATAGAAGCAGCCAGTCATAAAATGGTTCAGTGCCTGATCGACGATGGCAAGATTCTGTCGTGCGGTAACGGCGGCAGTGCCGGTGATGCCCAGCACTTCTCTTCAGAGCTGCTTAATCGCTTCGAACGTGAGCGCCCCGGCCTGCCGGCGCTGGCGCTTACTACCGACTCGTCCACCATTACCTCGATCGCCAACGATTACAGCTACAGCGATGTCTTTGCTCGCCAAATTCGGGCGCTGGGGCAACCAGGAGATATCCTGCTGGCCATTTCGACCAGCGGTAACTCTTCTAACGTGGTGCAGGCGATACAGGCCGCCCACGATCGTGAAATGAGCATCATTGCGCTCACTGGCCGCGATGGAGGCAATATGGCCTCGCTGCTCAGTCAGGAAGACTGCGAAATTCGTGTACCAGCCACTTCCACCGCGCGCATTCAGGAGGTTCACCTGCTCGTGATCCACTGTTTATGCGATATGATCGACTATCAGTTGTTCGGTGAGGCGGAATAAACCCTTCTCCCGACGATTACCTCTTTACTGCCATCTTGAAAAAGCGAGTGAATCCGTGAATTCCAAATCGACGTTCAAAACCATCGCGGCCGCCATTGCACTGGCTTCCATTACCTGCATAGCGGGCTGCAGCTCTTCAGGCACCACGTCCGGCGAAGGTCAGCCGCCGATCCGCAGCGCGCAAACGGTCGACAAGGACGGCAAACTGGCGGGCACCATTTATAGCGAATTCATGAAGAAGCCAATTGCCAATCAGTCGCACGTGAATGTCAGCGTGTTCAACGGCCACGTGCTGCTGACCGGTCAGGTGCCAAGCAAGGAGCTGAAGCAGCAATTGGCAGATATCGCGCGCAGCACGCAAGGCAACCGCGGCATCTACGATGCAGTGAAAATTGCCGAGAATACGTCCGACTGGCGTCGCGTGCAGGATACCTGGGTCACTAGCCGCGTGAAGCACTCACTGGATATCGATGGCGACCGCGTGCTGGTACTCACCGAAAACAGCACCGTCTATCTGATGGGCATGGTGTACGACTACGAAGCCAACGCACTGGCTAACCAGGCAGCCGGCGTATCTGGCGTTAATTCAGTGGTCAAAGCGTTTGAGATCGTCAAGTAAGCAGCACCGGCGAGCGTAACGGCGTTTCAATGCCCGCCCCTTCGTCGAAGGGAGCTAGCATGTGGATGAGGCGTCGGGGCGAAGAGGCTTGGCACTGCTAACCGCCCCGCTCGCTTTGGCGCAATGTCATCGGCGGCGAGTACCTGAACATCAGAGCACTTGCCGCCCTTGGCAGTGATAGAAAGCGCCATCGCATCGATAGTACTGTGACTGAAGCGCCATCAAAAAAGGAGGCTGGTGAATATCACCAGCCTCCTTTTTATTTCCTGACGAAACGCAGTGCGGTTACTTGATCACCCGCAGCGAGGGACGCTTGCGTTTCTTGTCACCGTCCGGCTTGTCGTCATCGCGGGCGTCAGACGATGCTTCCTCGTCACTTTTACTCGGTACGCTTTCGAGCGACGGTCCCTGATCTTCCTCAACCTCGGGATCAGGCAGCACAGGCTCTTGACCGAATGCCATACCCGCACCGGTTTCGCGTGAGTAGATGGCCATTAGCGCCTCGATGGGCACCCATACTTCCATCGGCTCACCGCTAAAGCGTGCGTTAAAGCTGATCATTGCGTTTTCGATCTGCAAGTCGCGCACCGCGGTTGGGGTAATGTTGAGCACAATCTGGCCGTTCTGCACGAACTGGGTAGGCACCACCACATTCTCTTTCGTGGCATCTACCACGATATAGGGAGTGTGATCGTTGTCCAGAAGCCAATCGTAAAGTGCACGAGTGATATAGGGGCGGCTGGAACTCATGGTGTATTACTCCTTGCTGAATGCAGGGTGCCGAAGCAGGCGCTCTCCGACAAGACGCCTTGCGGCGTCAGGACGACACTTGGATCAACGGCGTAGTTCGCGCTCCGCTTCAAGCAGCGAATCACGGAAGGATTCACGCTCAAACAGACGTTCCATGTAGTTGAGCAGCGGCTTGACCTGCTTCTCGGGAAGCTCAACGCCAAGACTGGGCAAACGCCACAGGATTGGCGCGACGCAGCAGTCAACCAGCGAAAACTCTTCGTTCATGAAGAACGGCATTTCCTCGAAGATGGGAGCAATGCCGGTGAAGCCTTCGCGCAGGGCCTTACGAGCGGCTTCCGTGTCTTTCTTGGTGGCCGTGCCGGAGACGATGGTGTCTACCAACGGTGCCCACTCGCGCTCGACGCGATACATCCACAGACGACTTTGCGCGCGAGCCACGGGGTAAACCGGCAGCAGCGGTGGATGAGGGAAGCGCTCGTCGAGATACTCCATCATCACCTTGGACTCATAGAGCGTCAGATCTCGATCGATCAGCGTTGGAACGCTGTTGTAGGGATTCTGATCAATCAGCTCTTCAGGATGATTGTCTTCGTCCACCTCAATTACATCTACAGACACGCCTTTCTCAGCCAGAACGATGCGTACCCGATGGCAGTAATGATTATCACGGCCTGAATAGAACGTCATCGAAGAGCGCTTGGCTACGACTCCCATGGAACACTCCCTTGATCTAAGCGAACCTAAATAATACCACGCTCGCTAGTGTTGGTGGTGAGCATTTGACTGCAGCACCCTGCAAGCACAGATAATATGACACAAATATCGCCCAACGCCGCTACGGTAATGAGAGCCCGAAGCCGCATTGAGCGATATAAAAAAGGCGTGCCCATAGGGCACGCCTCGCCGCTGAAAGAAATCAGCGTTTGGAGAACTGCGGACGACGACGTGCTTTACGCAGGCCGACTTTCTTACGTTCAACCTTACGAGCGTCACGGGTAACGTAACCCGCTGCACGCAGAGGAGAGCGCAGCTCTTCGTTGTAGTCGATCAGCGCACGGGTGATACCGTGACGAATCGCGCCTGCCTGAGCAGAACCACCACCGCCAGAAACGGTAATAGTGATATCAAACTGCTCGGTAGTGTTGGTCAGCTCGAGCGGCTGACGCACAACCAGGCTAGCGGTAGGACGGCCGAAGTAGCTGTCGAGTTCGCGCTGATTGACGATGATTTTGCCAGTGCCCGGCTTGAGAAACACGCGAGCAGTAGAGGTTTTGCGGCGACCGGTGCCGTAATACTGAGCCATGAGCTTCGTCCCTTAATTAGATGTTCAGTTCTTTGGGCTGCTGTGCAGTATGCGGATGCTCAGCGCCAGCATAGACGCGAAGCTTCTTGTGCATTGCACGACCCAGCGGGCCCTTGGGCAGCATGCCTTTGACGGCGATTTCGATAACACGCTCAGGCGCGTGATCGATCAGCTGATCGAAGGACATGGAACGCAGACCACCGGGGAAGCCAGTGTGGCGATAGTACTGCTTGTCGGACGCTTTATTACCGGTTACACGCACTTTGTCCGCATTGATAACGACGATGTAATCGCCAGTATCAACGTGGGGAGTGTATTCAGGTTTGTGCTTGCCGCGCAGGCGACGAGCGAGTTCAGTGGCAAGACGACCGAGAGTCTTGTTGGTAGCGTCAACGACGTACCAGTCACGCTGAACTGACTGCGGTTTAGCGCTGAAAGTTTTCATCGAAAATACCTTAGTCGAGCATTATCAAACACGGCGGATTGAAAAATGCCAATCCCTATTTTTCTTGGTTGTTTTACCTCGCAAAAGAACCGCAGCGATGCAAAACAACATTTGAGCGAGCGCGCATTGTACAGCGTTTATCCACTGCCGTTAACCCCCGTGCAGCGAATATTTACCTGCCCTTTCTGCGCGTCTTGCTTCACAAGCGGTCAGCGGTAATCGCTACCCTGCTTGCTGCGACTTGTGGGGAAGATTGAGAAACTCCTTGGTTTCCATCTCCTTGAGGCGTGACAACGTGCGCTCGAATTCAAACACCAGATTACCGTCGCTATAAATGGAGGCTACATCGTTGGCGAGCGTCATGGCCATTTTCACCGCGCGATCGTAAAACTCATCGACCATACTGATGAAGCGACGCATCTGATCGTCCTTGTTGCCATCCATCTGCGGCACGTGGGAAACCAGCACCGTGTGGTAGCGATTGGCGAGCTCGATGTAATCGTTCTGGCTGCGCGGGCCATCGCAGAGCGCCTTGAAATCGAACCAGATTACCCCGTCGGCCTCGCGTTTTGCCTGAAGCGCCCGGCCGTTGATACGCACTTCGCCATCGCGCTCGCCTTCCCCTTTTGCCACTTGAGAGAACAATTTTTCCAGCGCCGACTCATTGGCATCGTTGTCGGGGGTGAGAAACAGCTCAACCTGCTCCAGCGCGCGCAGACGATAATCGACACCAGAATCGACATTGACCACTTCACAGTGACGCTTGAGCAGCGCGATAGCCGGCAAGAAGCGCGCACGCTGCAAGCCGTTCTCGTAGAGTTTGTCGGGCACGATATTGGAGGTAGCCACCAGCACCACCCCCTCGGCAAACAGCGATTCGAACAGGCGGCCGAGAATCATCGCGTCGGTAATATCCTTCACGTAAAACTCGTCGAAGCAGATCACCCGCGCTTCCTGAGCAAAACGCGCGGCCACCTTCTTCAGCGGATCAGACTCACCTTTAAACACGCCCAATTCGTGGTGAACGCGCTGCATGAAGCGGTTGAAATGGGTGCGCATCTTGTCGTCGAACGGCAGCGAATCAAAGAAGGTATCGACCAGCCAGGTTTTGCCGCGCCCAACGCCACCCCAGAAATAGAGACCGCGCACCGTAGGAATGGGCGAATCGGCGGGATCATGCTCTTCGGGCTCAGACTTGGCGCGCGAGAAAAGCCCGCCCAGCATCGACTTGGCAGGCTTCTCGGAGGACTTCGCGGCCGGCTTCAGCTTCTCGCGCGGTGTTGAGGTGAGATCCTCGTAGAGCCGCTGCAGATGCTTAACGGCTTGTTCCTGCGCGGCATCGCATTGGAAGCCTTCCTGCTCAAGATCGCGCCGGTAACGCTCCATCGGCGAGCCAGTACGCTCTGCCGCGGTTGTCTCGCCCTGTGAAGAAGGTTTGGATACTGAGCCTGTTGAATCGGACACCATGAACGTTACCCACTCTCGACTATCGGTTTTATTAATTACAACTTAGGCGCGGCGCACCTTGTGCCGCGATCATTTTACTACTTTCTCACAGAGCATTGGCTCTTGTCGTTGTCGCCCCTATATAATATACGACAGTCTTATGGATGACGGCCTTCACGGGCCTACGATATAGCGCTACCGGCAATGCCCAGAGCATGTCGCGCGCAAGTACCGGTAGAAAGGAGCGGCGATGAGCAACAGCGTATGGATTTCGAGTGTTATCTGCCTGGTGGTGGGAGCCGTCATCGGCCTCATCATAGGCAGGCTGATGACCAGTCGCCCCAAAGCGGACGACAGCGCCAACAGTGAGCAGCGCTCTCAACAGCAGCAACTGCGTCAGGACATCGACGATCATTTTCAGCAGCTGACACACATTGCCGATCAGCTAAGCCAGCAGAGCAAAACGCTTAACACAGCGCTCGCTGAGCAGGCCGATCGTTTGAGCCAAAACGATAGCGTCAAACGTCGGCTGGCGGTGCTGTCTGGTGCACGCTCGGCCGAAGAAGTAGCTGAGGAAGAGGCCGCCACGCATGGCGTCCCGCGCGACTATGCCGATGCAAAGGGCACATTGTCGGAAGGTTTCGGCATACGCCGTCCGCAGGACGAATACGGCGAGCAGGGTAAGGAACCACCGCGCTTCTAACGCCGCTGGATAGCCTGAACAGTAAAGCCCGCGCCTAATGGCGCGGGCTTTATTTTTGCCTCTGGTAGATATGCCACGCACAACCAGCGAGCCACGGACTCACGGCACCCTCTCAAACAGGGTTATCGATATCCACAAAGCGGTGCTCGATATCGAACTGTGAGGCCAGCCAATCGCCAAGCGCGATGATACCGTCACGTTCGGTGGCATGGTGGCCGGCAGCAAAGTAGCTGATGCCCAACTCGCGCGCCAGGTGCGTGGTGCGTTCGGACACTTCGCCAGAGACGAACACATCCGCCCCGCCCGCTGCGGCCTGCTCGATCATGTCTTGTGCCGCTCCCGTACACCAGCAAATGCGTTTAAGCGGCCGCGAGTGCCCCTGAATACCCAAGGGGGCACGCTGTAGCCGCTCCTCTAGCCGCTTGCCAAATTCATCGTGACCAAGCGCCTGATCGGCATCTCCGATGTACAAAAGCCCCTGCCCCAGCGCTCCATCCAACGCGCCGTCTACCTGCCAGCCCATGCGCTTGCCCAGCAAAGCGTTATTGCCGATGTCGGGATGGGCATCCAGCGGCAGGTGCCATGCCACCAGATTGATATCGTGGCCCAGCAGCGTTGCAAAGCGACGTCGCTTGAAGCCGGTAACGCTGGCGGGCTCGTTTTTCCAGAAGTAGCCATGGTGCACCAGCACCATATCCGCCTCCCATGCCACCGCTTCATCGAGCAGCGCCTGACATGCGGTAACGCCCGTCATGACTCGCCGCACCCGCTCGCTGCCCTCTACTTGCAGTCCATTAACGGTGAAATCCTTGAAGCGAGCGGCGCTCAGCTTTTCCTGCATTGCGTCTACCAATTGCTGGCGCGCGACCATATGAGACTCCTTGTCACCTCTTGAACATCACAAGCGCTACGTGCACCCTGCTTATGTTACAGACGCTGAATTTTAATCACACCAGCGGTAAGATAAAGCGCCTTCAAGCCAACGGCTTTGCAGCACTTGTCCAAGCAGCGGTCGCCCGCGCTCCTCTGGGGTTACGCAGCCATCCGACGATGCTCGGGTAGCGACTCGACACTGCGCCTCCTCCCACGACTTGGACCTACACTTACATAATAACGATTCAGTCACACTCAAGGGATATCTATCAACCATGGGTAAAACTCTGGCGAAGCTGATATGGCCTGTTATCTGCGGCGTTTTGCTGGCGGTAGTGCTGCTTGCGTACCTGCCCGGCCTATCAGGCTATCGGGGCACGGCGGGCACGCCGTCTTCCTCTCCGGCCAGCTATGCCGACAGCGTTGAACGCGCGGCGCCAGCAGTAGTGATGATTTCATCTCACCAGCAGGCCAACGCAGAGACAGGTTCACCGCTGGGCGACAATCCGCTTTATCAGCAGAACCCGTCCTCCAATACGCCTAATCAACCGGTCAATCTGGGCTCAGGCGTTATTGTGGACGACGATGGCTACCTGCTAACCAATAACCATGTGGTCAAGCAAGCAGGTGATATTGTGGTAACGCTGCCGGATGGGCGGATGGCAAATGCCGTGACGGTGGGCTCTGACCCTGACACCGACCTCGCGGTGCTGAAGATCAATCTGCCTCACCTGCCCACAGTCGACTTCGCTAACTCGGATACCATTCGCACCGGCGATGTGTCGCTGGCGATCGGCAACCCGTTTAATATCGGTCAGAGCGTTACCATGGGCATTGTGAGCGCGGTGGGACGCGCCAGCCTTGGCTTGAGCGCTTATGAAAGCTTTATCCAGACCGATGCGTCGATCAACCCCGGCAACTCGGGCGGTGCGCTCATCAACAGCAACGGCGAACTGATCGGAATCAACACCGCGATCTTTTCTACCAAAGGCAGCTCGCAAGGCATCGGTTTCGCCATTCCGACCAACGTGGCGCGCCGAGTGCTTAGCGATATTATCGCCCATGGTCGCGTGGTGCGCGGCTGGCTGGGTATCGAAGCTCAGCTAAGAGCGCCCCCCGCCGAGGTGGAAGATTTAAAAACCAACGATAACCTGATTATCACCAAGGTAACGCCGGGAGGCCCTGCTGCCCAATCCGGCGTGCGGGAAAACGATTACATTCTGGCGATGGATGGCGCGCCAATGCTGAACCCAAGCCGAGCGTTACGCGATATCGCGGGCCTGAAACCCAACTCGACCGTTACGCTTACGCTGCTGCGCGATGGCAAGGTGGTTCAGGCACCCATTCGCGTCGGCTCGCGGCCCGAGAACATCGCGCCAGTCTTCAAGACTTCGGAGCACCCTAACACCAGTTCACCCTAGCCTGGGTAATGCACCGGGCTCGTCGCACTGGGCCTGCTTCGCACCAGAAGCTGTCTAACACGCCACAAAAAAAGCGGATGCTGAATCAGCATCCGCTTTTTTGATGACCGCGACGGTCCTGCTACTTCTTGTTGGCGATGCGATTTTCAGCCGCTCGAGCGTGGGCCGTTAGCGATTCACCGCGCGCCAGCACCGAGGCGATCTCGCCCAGCTCGGACGCGCCCTCAGCAGAACATTGGATGATCGACGAGCGCTTCTGGAAATCGTAGACGCCCAGCGGTGACGAGAAGCGTGCCGTGCCCGAGGTCGGCAGAACGTGGTTAGGCCCTGCGCAGTAATCACCCAGTACTTCAGCGGTGTAGCGGCCCATGAAGATGGCGCCTGCGTGACGCACATCGGGCAGCAGGCGCTGCGGCTCAGCAACCGACAGCTCGAGGTGCTCGGGCGCGATCCGGTTGATGATCGCCAGCGCCTCCTGCTCGTCGGCCACCTGAACCAATGCGCCGCGTTTGGCCAGCGACGTGCGAATAATCTCGGCGCGCTCCATCTGCGGCAGCTGGCGCTCGATGCTCGCCTCAACCTCGTCGAGGTGTGCACCATCCCAGCTGATAAGAATCGCCTGCGCCTGCTCGTCGTGTTCGGCCTGCGAAAACAGATCCATCGCCAGCCAATCGACATCGGTGGTGGCATCTGACACCACCAGAATTTCAGAAGGCCCCGCAATCATGTCGATGCCCACCTGACCGAACACCGCTCGTTTGGCAGTGGCAACGTAGATGTTGCCGGGCCCAACGATCTTATCAACCTTGGGCACGCTGTCAGTGCCGTAGGCCAGGGCGGCGACCGCCTGCGCCCCGCCAATGGTAATCACTCGGTCGACGCCTGCCACATGGGCCGCACCCAGCACTAGCTGATTCACTGCACCATCGGGGGTGGGCACCACCGTAACGATTTCACCCACTCCAGCCACGCGCGCGGGCATCACGTTCATCAGTAGCGATGACGGATAGGCGGCTTTGCCTCCCGGCACATACACGCCAACGCGATCGAGGGGCGTCACCTTCTGCCCCAGCACCGTGCCGTTAGCCTCAGTGTACTGCCAGGAATCGGAGCGCTGCCGCTCGTGATAATCACGAATACGCTGCGCGGCCGCCTGCAGAGCATGCTGCTGCTGTTGCGGGAGCCCGTCGAAGGCTTCCTTCAGCGCAGGCCCACTCAGCGTTAGCTCGTCGAGCGATGCCGCCTTGAGGCGGTCAAACTGCTCGGTGAAGCGCAGCACGGCAGCGTCGCCTTCATGCTTCACGGCGTCGATGATGTGCTCAACACGGGATTGGACATCGCGGTTGGACACTCCTTCCCACGACAGCAGCTCATCAAGACGCTGTTGAAAATCGCCATCAGCGGTGGATAGCCGTGCGATCAGCCGATTGCTGGATGCTGTGGTACTGCTCATGCGCTTTCCTCCTGCCCCTCACGACGCGCTTCGACCGCCTGCGCCAGCCGCTTGATCAGCGGCTTGAGGCGCTGATGCTGCATGGTCATCGACGCCTTATTGACCACTAGCCGCGTGCTGATATCAGCGATCAGCTCGCGCGGTTCCATGCCGTTCGCTTTCAGGGTGTTGCCGGTATCGACGATATCGACGATTTCATCGGCCAGGTCCATCAACGGCGCCAACTCCATCGCGCCGTAGAGTTTGATGATTTCGGCCTGAATGCCCATCGACGCGTAATAGCGCTTGGCGATATGCACGAATTTGGTCGCCACACGACGCCGAGAGGTGCCGGGCGCTTTACCGGAAACGCCAGCGGTCATCAGACGACAGCGCGAGATATTCAAATCGAGCGGCTCGTAGAGCCCTTTGGCGCCGTTTTCGAGCAGCACGTCCTTGCCGGCCACGCCGATATCGGCGGCGCCGAGCTGCACATAGGTCGGCACGTCGGTGGCGCGAATCACGATCAGCTTGACGTCATCCAGCGTGGTATCGAACAGCAGCTTGCGGCTCTCGCTGAGCGACTCGGTGGGCTCAATGCCTGCCGCCGCCAGCAGCGGCAGTGTTTCCTTCAAAATTCGCCCTTTCGACAGGGCAATAACCAACGGCTTACTCATGATAACGGCTCATCTGTGCAGATCTGTGTGCAGAGCACGGCGGTACCGGGCTCGGCTGTCGACTTAGCCCGCCACGCGACGAATTTTCACACCCATTGATTGCAGTTTTTCTTCAATGCACTCGTAACCACGATCGATGTGATAGATGCGATCAACAACGGTTTCGCCCTGTGCGGCAATCGCCGCAATGACCAGGCTCGCAGAGGCGCGCAGATCGGTCGCCATGACCGGCGCTCCCGATAGGCTCTCGACGCCTTTGATTAGCGCGGTATTGCCTTCCAATGCGATATCCGCGCCCATGCGATTCAGTTCCTGAACGTGCATGAAGCGATTTTCGAAAATCGTCTCGACGACCCGAGAGGTGCCTTCTGCCACCGCGTTCATGGCCACGAACTGCGCCTGCATATCGGTAGGAAACGCGGGATAAGGCGCGGTGCGCAGGCTAACCGCCCGCGGGCGCTTACCGTGCATATCGAGGGTGATGGTCGACTCGGTGACCTCGAGCGTGGCGCCCGCTTCTTCGAGCTTCACCAGCACCGCTTCGAGGGTATCCGCGCGAGTGTTGCGAACCTTGACGCGTCCCCGCGCCGCCGCTGCCGCCACCAGGAAGGTGCCGACTTCGATGCGGTCAGGCATCACCGTATATTCGCAGCCGTGCAGCCTTTCAACGCCCTCAACGGTAATGGTACCGGTGCCGTGGCCTTTGATGTTGGCGCCCATCGCAATCAGGCACTCGGCCAGATCGACGATTTCAGGTTCACGCGCAGCGTTTTCAAGAATGGTGGTGCCCTTCGCCAAGGCCGCGGCCATCAGCAGATTTTCGGTACCGGTGACAGTTACCACATCCATCATGAAGTGGGCGCCGTGCAAACCTTGCGGAGCGCGCGCTCGAACGTAGCCGTTCTCGACCTCGATTTCGGCCCCCATTGCCTCAAGGCCGCGCAAGTGAAGATCAACGGGACGGCTACCGATGGCACAGCCACCCGGCAGCGACACATCAGCACTTCCGTAATGCGCCAGCAGCGGGCCCAGCACCAGAATGGATGCGCGCATTTTCTTGACCAGTTCGTAGGGCGCGCGGCAGTCATTCACCTTACCGCCGAGCTCGACGCTCATTTTGTCGCCTACGACGCAGTCGATACCCATGCGCCCAAGCAGCTCGAGCGAGGTGGTGATGTCTTGCAGGTGCGGCAGGTTATGAATGGTGATGCGATCAGCGGTTAACAGTGTGGCAGCAAGAATCGGTAGTGCGGAGTTCTTGGCACCCGAGGCCCAAACCTCGCCATCAATGGGGGCACCGCCGGTAATAATCAGTTTGTCCATTTAATCGGTTCGCTGGCGTCAGTTAGACGCGGATGATTGTTGCGCCCACTGTTCAGGCGTGAAGGTTTTGATACTGATGGCGTGCAGTTCGCCACTGGCGATTTCATCGCTCAATGCGCTGTAGACCAACTGCTGGCGCTTAACGGGGCTTAGCCCTGCGAAACGCTCGCTTACCGCCGTTACCTGGAAATTGCAGCCTTCACCCTGAATGTGGAATTCGCAGTCATCCAGGTGGGCGTCGAGTTTTGCCTTTACATCGCTAGGGTGCATGACCGAAGCCCCTTCTTATGAGTACTCACGCAGTTGACGGACAACGTCTGCCCTGCCTGCCGCTGAGCCACGGAATAAAGCAATTGAGGGCGCCGTCGGCAGCAACGCTGCGCCTGACATGGACACCATCAATCAATGTGAGGGCGTACATAGTAAACGACGCGACAGCGGATCGAAAGCCAAAGGCAGCGAGGTGGGCATCAGCCGAGCCCAGCGTTTTGCTGTTTAGTCAGCAGAAGGCCTGACCATTTCGTCGCGTTATTTGCCGGAGTAGTGCCCAATACGGCCTCTTGATCGCGCCCCGCGGCAACGCGCGCCGCTGCGGCAGGCCTCGATGGCGTGCTTCGCCAGCACTCACGATGACGCACCCGCTCCCCGGCACTGAGCCCCAGGAAGGCACCTTCGCGCACCTTGGTACTTGGCATGCCCGCGCTGCTCAATAACGCCATCGCTGCGCCCACAAAAAAGCCGCCCCGAAGAAGGGGCGGCCAGCCTGTGTCTAACTGCCGGAACTGCGGTTTGGCCCTAGCTGGCCAACGACGGTGCTGCGTCGAATACCGGCGCTAATCCCGACACACGCACCAGCTCCTTCAGGCGCTCAGGCAGCTTCACCTGCTGTACCATTACCTGATGCCGACGCGCTTCACGTAGCCACTCGAGCAGTACGCAAAGGATACCGCTGTTAACACTTTCGGTGGCAGTAACGTCCAGCACAACGCCGCTATTGGAATGGCGCGCCAGCCAGGCGGCACCCGCCTCAGCCAACGCTCTGGCGTTATCAAACCCGGGACGTCCAGCCACCCGCAGTTCGCCCTGCGCGACGCTTAGCTCAACCCCAGAGGAGTGATAAAGACGCTCACTCATTCGCTATCGCCGCCGTTCTGGATCTTGTTGATGGCCTGACTGGGATCCCAGCTGCTGATCACCGCATCGAAATCACGGTTGTGCTGGCGCATCGACTGATCGAACTGGTTGCGGAAGGTCAAGCCAAGGTTGATACCGTTGACGATCACGTTGATGACCTTCCATTCACCGCTCCGCTTCGCCATGGTGAAGCTGACCGGATAATCCTGGCCATTGGTACCTTTTACTACAGCACTCACGTTGGCTTGATCGTCATAACGCTGCTGCTGGCTAAGGTTGTTCACCGACAGGCTGTCGTAATTGATGCTCAGAAGCCCCTGAGTCAGGGTATCGATGGTCGATTTCTCGAACACTTTAGCGAAACGCGCGCGCTGCTCAGGCGAGGCAAGACGGTTATAACGCCCCATCACCATCTGAGAGATACGCGGGAAGTCCGCAATTGGCGAGATGTTTTTTGCCAGCAGATCGCGTAGTTCGTTGGGGTGCTGCTTGAACTCGGAAGCCCGCCCATGGGTGTCTTCCTGCAACTGCGTAATACGCGTTTTCACTAGCGCGGCTGGCGACTGTTCATCTGCACGCACGTTGCCAGCAACTACCAGCGCAGCCACTGCGCCGATCGCTACACACATTTTGATGAATGACTTCATTGCATACCTCCTGAATCAGACTACCGGATTGCGCCCAAGCGCTGACCGGTCTTTGGCAAGGAGCCAAGCCCCTTGCCCGCCTAGGCAAACTTACTGACTGCTACTATCGCTGTCGTCCTTGCCACCCATGCCAGAAACGAACTGCTGGATAAGCGACTCCAGTCCCATCGCCTGCTGGGTATTACGAATGGTGCCGCCATCCTTGATCATCTCGGTGTCGGCGCCGGTGGTCAGCCCCACGTACTGCTCACCCAACAATCCGGAGGTGAGAATGGCAGCCGTGCTGTCGGAGCTGAGCTTATCCTTGAGCGTATCGGAAATTTCCATGGTCACGCGACCGTCGAGCCACTTGGGATCGAGATCGATATTTACCACGCGTCCCACGGTAACGCCCGACATGGTAACGCGGGAGTTGGGCTTGAGACCGCCGATATCGCCGAATTCGGCCGTTACGGTATAGGTGCTGCCACTTGAGGCCGGCATCAACCCACTGACTTTGAGGCCAAGGAACACTAATCCAAGGAAAGCCACCACCACAAACAGACCAACTCCAACTTCCAATCCTCTGGTG
The DNA here is from genome assembly GCF_051251145.1 of Carnimonas bestiolae. NCBI lineage: Bacteria > Pseudomonadati > Pseudomonadota > Gammaproteobacteria > Oceanospirillales > Halomonadaceae > Carnimonas > Carnimonas bestiolae. Next base: position 645,390 of record NZ_JBPCZK010000001.1, read on the forward strand.
CGTTTCATCAAGCGCCTCCGAACATCAGCGCTGTCAGCACGAAATCGAGCCCCAGCACTGCCAATGAACCATAAACAACGGTGCGCGTAGTTGCGCGAGAAATACCTTCAGACGTAGGCACCAAATCATAGCCCTGGAATACTGCAATCCAGGTGACTACCAGACCAAATACCACGCTTTTGATAATGCCATTAACGACATCGTGACCGAACTGAACGCTGGACTGCATGTTGCCCCAATAGGAGCCGGAAAATACACCCAACCACTCAACGCCGACAATATAGCCGCCATAAATGGCTACCACCGCAAAGATGATACTCAGCAGCGGCAGCGAAATAAGCCCGGCCCACAGACGCGGCGACAGCACCCGCTTGAGCGGATCGACGCCGATCATCTCCATGCTCGATAGCTGCTCGGTGGCTTTCATCAAGCCAATTTCAGCAGTAATGGCCGAGCCCGCCCGACCAGCAAACAGCAGCGCTGCTACCACTGGGCCTAGCTCACGCAGCAGCGCCAGCGCCACCAGTTGCCCGAGCGCCGCATCGGCGCCGTAATCGACCAGAATCATGTAGCCTTGCAGCGCCAGCACCATACCGATGAACAGCGCCGAGACCAGAATGATTGGCAGCGACAGTACGCCTACCACGTGCATCTGCGTAATCCATAGCCGCACGCCTGACCAGCGCGGCACGCCAATCAAGGAGCGCAGCAGAATGAACGCGGAGCGCCCAATCGCAGCCAACACATCCAGCGTTCTACGCCCGACCGATCCTAACCATGCGATCATTGCTGGCCTCCTGTGCCGAGAAGCTCGTCGGCAAGTGGCGGCGCGGGATAGTGAAATGGCACAGGGCCATCCGGCTCGCCGTGAATGAACTGGCGAACGCGCTGATCGGTGGAGGCGTTTAGCTCGGCAGGCGAGCCTTCCGCCATCACGCTACCATCGGAAAGCAGGAAAACGTGATCGGCAATCGACAGCGTTTCGCTGATATCGTGCGACACCAGTACCGAGGTAGTTTCGAACGCGCTGTTCAAATCCTTGATCAGCTTGACCAACACGCCTTTCGACACCGGATCCTGGCCAACGAAGGGTTCGTCGTACATGATCAGTTCGGGATCGAGAGCGATGGCGCGTGCCAGCGCCACACGGCGCGTCATGCCGCCCGACAGCTCTGCTGGCATTAAGGCGCGTGCACCGCGTAGCCCCACTGCTTCGAGCTTGACCAGTACCTGGTCACGGATCATCGACTCGGGAAGATCGGTGTGCACACGCAGCGGAAAGGCAACGTTTTCATAAACCGAAAGATCCGAGAATAGCGCACCGCTTTGGAACAGCATGCCCATGCGTCGACGCAGCGCAAAAAGCGCGCGTCGTGACAGCCGCTGCACGTCGTTCCCATCGACGTTGATACGACCTGCATCCGGCGCGAGCTGGCCGCTGATCAGCTTCAAAAGCGTTGTCTTACCCGTACCACTCGGCCCCATGATCGCAGAGATTTTGCCACGCGGGATACGCAGCGAAACGTCGCGAAAGATCGCACGCTCACCACGATGAAAGCTGAGATTGGATACTTCGATTAAATCAGAGTGCGTCATGCCACTCCCGTGAAAAGCCTGACGTTAGCGCCCCGAAACCGGCAGTGCGCCCGTCACTGACAAAGAAACCCCTTGTTCGACAGCCCCATAAGGCAAAAAGTTGCCCGCGGCGAATACATACCGTCAGTGGGATCGTGCATGGCTTAATGCAAGCTTCACGCCGCGAAAACTGCTGTCGCAAGAGAATGGGTCTATCGCCCTACAATTGCCGAACACTGTACATTAACATCGTGTTCATCTCTACTAATGCAACTGTCGGGCGATAGATTCGCTTGATGCCCAGGGCAACTCGAGAGAGAATCCCGCGCCATGAATACTGACCTTGATTTCGACTTTACACGCAGTGCAGAACGCACCCTGACGCTTGAGCGAGACGCCATCAACGCGCTCATTCCACGTCTTGACGGCCAGTTTATTCTTGCGTGCCAGCTTATTTTGCAGTGCGAGGGACGCGTTGTCGTGACCGGAATGGGGAAATCCGGCCACATTGCGCGCAAGATCGCGTCTACCTTCGCAAGTACCGGCACGCCAGCCTTCTTCCTGCACCCAGCCGAAGCCAGCCATGGCGATCTGGGCATGCTGACCGAGCGTGACGTAGTGGTGGCGCTATCGCACTCTGGGGAAACTGCTGAAGTCACGCGTTTGCTGGCGCTGTTCAAGCGCAAGGGCGTTAAGCTGATCGCGCTGACGGGGGCTCGCAACTCGACCTTGGCAAACCACGCAGATGCGCTGCTTGATGTTGCTGTCGAGCAAGAAGCCTGTCCTCTCAACCTTGCCCCTACTTCCTCCACTACGGTGGCGCTGGTGCTCGGCGATGCGCTGGCCATTGCGCTGCTGGAAGCACGCGGCTTCAGCAAGGAAGATTTTGCGCTGTTCCACCCCGGCGGCAGCCTGGGACGCTACCTGCTGCTCACGGTGAACGACGTGATGCGCAAGGATGCAGAGATTCCCCGAGTATCGCCCAGCGAGTCGGTGAGGGTCACGCTGTTCGAAATTACTACCAAAGGGCTGGGTTTCGCCTGTGTTACCGATGATGACAATCGCTTGATCGGGGTATACACCGACGGCGATTTGCGCCGTACGCTGGACCGTAATCTCGATATTGATACCACGCCGATCGGCGAGGTAATGAGCGCACAGCCGATCAGCGTGCCTCCCCGCATGCTGGCGGCCGAGGCGCTGCGCATCATGGAGCAGCGCCGCATTACCGCGCTAACCGTTGTTGACGAACGACAGCGACTGCTGGGCGCCCTCAAGATTGAGGATCTATTGAAGCGCAGCGTCGTATAGCGATGCGCCCTGCCGCTTTCGAGTAATCACGACGCGGCGCACACCCTCTGCTATCAGGAACCAATATGCCAAGCACCGTCCCCTCTCTTGCCACCCGCGCGGCTGCCATCAAACTGCTGGCGCTCGATGTAGATGGCGTACTTACCGACGGTACGCTTATCTATAGCGCTGATGGCGGCGAGAGCAAATGCTTCACTACTCAGGATGGGCTGGGCATCAAACTGCTGCTTGAGCACGGTATCGAGGTGGCAATTATTACCGGACGTCGCTCCGCGATGGTTGAGCGACGCGCCGAAGAGCTTGGCATTCAGCGGTTGATACAAGGGCGCGACGACAAGCTGACCGCGCTGCGTGAAGTCTGCCAGGCCAGCGGTATCGAACTGGCGGCCTGCGCCTATTGCGGCGACGACTTGCCCGATTTGGGAGCCATCAGCGCCGCAGGGCTTGGCGTTAGTGTTCCCAACGCACCTGCCTATGTGCGCGATCGCGCCGATTATGTGACCGAGCGCCCGGGCGGCCAGGGCGCGGTGCGAGAGCTGAGCGAACTATTGCTCACCGCACAAGGCCACTGGGGAGGTATTGTGGAAGGATTTCTCGCCACCGCGACCACCACTCGCTAAGCGATATGCCCTATACTTGGCATCCATGAACGGCACCCACAATGAACCTTGGCGTGCCAGCCATATCAAAACCGGCAACGCACTCTATCGTATGAACCGAGGAATGAGCGACCTATGGCGTGGTTAAAGCAAAACGCATACCGAATCGGGATCGTGCTGCTGCTGTTGATAGCAGGCGCCTTTCTTGCGCTGATCGACCAACGCTCTAACCTTGTCTCTCAGCACTCGCCGATTCCAGAGGGTGATCACGGCACGCCTGATCAGTACCTTGAGCAGGTCGTCTATACTCGCTACGACGATCAGGGGCGGCCCTATCAGACCCTTGAGTCACCCAAAATCAGCAACTTCTCACAGGCCGACGAAAGCATTGCTGAAACGCCCAAACTCGCCATGCTCGATAGTAATAACCGCCACTGGCATGCTACCGGAGACACCGGTATCGTCCGGCAGGGCAACGATCACGTGGTGCTGAAAGGCAATGCTCAGGTGACCGAGCCCGAGCAGCAGTGGAGATTGACGACTGATACGCTCAATTACAACCGCGAGCAGGGGCGTATCTGGAGCGATAGCGAATCGAACTTCTTCCAGGGTGAGCAGAAAACCCGTGGCAATCGCTTCCAGGCCTGGACAGATACCAGCCGCGCTCTGCTGGAAGGCAATATCAGCAGCACCTTCATGCCGCAACATTAATCGGCACTAATTTCAGGCATTAGGGAGCGCGTTTATCGCCACGTCCAACCATTGCGGCGTTTGCTTTACCGCCCCACTGCCAGCAGCACATCGACCTTTTTACGTGACTTATCGCAAGGATTTTCGGCCATGACCCTGACAAGGCGTATCGCTCCCGTCCTCACCGCCGGTGCTCTGCTCGGCAGCGTGATCTGTGCACCGCAGGCGCTCGCTCAGGCCAGTACCTCTAGCCAGCCAATCAATGTGTCGGCCAGTACCCTGAGCGTTGACGACCGCGCAGGCACTGCTACCTATACCGGCGCGGTGCATGTGACCCAGGGCAACCTGACCCTCGATTCCCAGCGACTCGACCTTTATCGCGATAACAAGACCGGTGAAGCCTCGCGCGCCAAGGCGACCGGCAGCAGCGGTAAGCGCGCCTTTATAAAGCAGGATGCGACCCAAACTGATCCAGAGATGCACGGCTGGGCCTCGACCATCACCTATCTGATTCCCCAGCGCAAAATGGTGATGCAGGGCAATGCTGAGCTGCACCGCGGCAACGACACCTTCCACGGTGCTTACGTGGAGTACTACATCGACTCACGTAAGGTAAACGCCAATGGCGGCGGTAACGCCAAGGGCGACGCTCAGCAAAGCACATCCGGAGGGCGCGTCAACATGACCATCACTCCGAAAAAAAACCAGCAGTAATGCGCTAGAGCATTGCGGAGTCTCTGATTGATGAAAACATTGCACGCCACCCACTTGGTGAAAAGCTTCAAAAAACGCCGCGTGGTTCAGGACATCAGTGTCAGTATCGACCAAGGACAGGTAGTCGGACTGCTGGGCCCTAATGGTGCCGGCAAGACCACTTCCTTCTACATGATCGTGGGGCTGATTCAGGCGGACGCAGGCAAGGTTGGCATCGACGATGTCGATTTGAGCAACGCCCCCATGCACGTGCGCTCGCGGGCAGGGATTGGCTATCTGCCGCAGGAAGCCTCGATCTTCCGCAAACTGACGGTGGCCGATAACATTTTGGCGATTCTTGAAACACGCAAGGATCTTGACCGCCAGCAGCAGCGCCAGCGCCTCGATCAGCTGCTCTCCGAGTTCAGCATCGAGCACATCCGCGACAACAAGGGCATGAGCCTATCGGGCGGCGAGCGGCGCCGCGTCGAGATTGCGCGCGCGCTGGCTACCGAACCCTCGTTCGTCCTGCTTGATGAGCCTTTCGCTGGGGTCGACCCCATTTCGGTAAACGAAATCAAAGGCATTGTTCGCCAGCTGCGCGATCGTAACATCGGCGTATTGATCACCGACCACAACGTGCGCGAAACTCTCGATATCTGCGACAACGCCTACATTGTCGGCGAGGGCCGGATTATCGCCGAGGGTGATGCACACAGCATTTTGGCCAACCAGCACGTTCGCGATATCTATCTAGGCCAGGACTTCCGCCTCTAAGGCGTGCTCTGCAAATCAACGGTGCGCCTCGGCTTCGATGTCCGATCGGGCGCACCGCGCTAGCAACATCCTGATACTACCCCCCTCACTGCGTTACCTTTCTTGCGACATGGCACGCGGATTGCTAATCATTTACTACCAGCTATTGCGCAACGCGCCCCACTAAAGGTAGCGTTATCAATACCGGTAGCGCTGTACCTTCTGCAGCGCACGGCATTGCTGAACGAACAACGCTGGTTCTCCCGATGATGAAATCCTCCCTCCAACTGCGCACCGGCGCACATCTAACGATGACGCCGCAGCTGCAGCAGGCTATTCAGCTATTGCAGCTTTCCACGCTGGAACTCCGTCAGGAGATTCAAACGGCGTTGGAGAGCAACCCGATGCTGGACATTGAGGAAGAGTTCGGTGATGAGCCCAGCGAGCCTGAGGCAACCGACGACGATAGCTGGAGCGATGCTATTCCTGAAGAGCTGACGCTCGACAATGAGTGGAGCGACACCTTTCAGGACGCCAGTCTCGGCGATTTTTCGTCGATGTCGCGCGGCGCTGAAACCGCCGACTTCGAGCGTGACAGCAGCAGCGAGAGTCTGGTCGATCACCTTGCGTGGCAGCTATCGCTGCTCGATTTTTCCCCGCTTGAGCAGCAAATCGCCGAAGTGTATCTGGATGGGCTCGATGAAAACGGCTATCTGCGCATCGACCCTAACGACGTCAGTGACGTGGTATCGCTTGACGAGCATCAGCGCGCCCTGCCTGAACAGGTACTGGCACGCCTTCAGCAGCTTGACCCCGCCGGGGTATTTGCGCGCAATCTGCAGGAATGTCTGCTGCTACAGCTCGATCTGTTGCCGCCGCAAACGCCGTTGCTGGCACAAGCACGCCGATTGGTGCGCCAGTTTCTGGACGCGCTGGCGGCCTGTGATACCAAGTTGTTGCAACGTCGGCTGAATCTCAGCGCGCCGGAGCTCGATCAGGTGATTGCGATGGTGCGTGCGCTAACGCCCCATCCGGGCCATCAGTACGCGAGTGCGCAGTCTTCCTATGTGATCCCCGACCTGACCCTGCGTTATCACCATCAGCGCGGCTGGCAGGTCGAACTGAATCCTGAAGCACTGCCGCGCGTACGTATTCAGCCCGACTACGCCAGCCTGATAAAAAGGGCCGACAAAAGCGCCGACAACACCTTCCTGAAGCAGCATCTACAGGAAGCGCGCTGGCTGCTGAAGAGTCTCTCGAGCCGCAACCGAACCTTGCTTACCGTGGGCTGCGAAATCATGCAGCGTCAGCGCGACTTCATCGCACGCGGCGAGGAAGGTATGCGTCCACTGGTGCTAGCTGACATCGCGGAAGCGGTGGAAATGCACGAATCGACCATTTCGCGCGTGACTACCAATAAATATATTCACACTCCGCGCGGCGTGTTCGAACTGAAGTACTTCTTCTCTAGCCAGGTGGGCAAGGAAGGCGATAGTCACGCCAGTACCGCTATCCGTGCACGTATCAAAAAGCTGATCAGCGAAGAACCCGCTCGTCGCCCGCTCTCCGATGCGAAACTGGTCACAGCGCTGGCCGATCAGGGCATGGTCGTCGCCCGCCGCACCATCGCTAAATACCGCGAAGCCATGGGCATCCCTCCTTCCAGTGAGCGCAAGCGCCTGGGCTAACCTAGCCTTGGCCGTGCCAAGGGCTGCTGGCGGCACCCCCGCGGCCAGCGCTACTCAGGCCGCAAGCCCCGCGCTCTCATCGCTCTCTGCATAACGTTGATTTCCCCTCAGTTATCTATTTGGTTCGTCAATCAAAAAGGCTACACTCGAAGTGTCATCATTCTGACTCAAGGAGGCATGCCATGCCGCTGAACATTACCGGACACCACATCGAACTGACCGATTCGTTGCGTGACTATGTGAATCAGAAACTGACACGGCTAACGCGCCACTACGACAACATTACTCAGGTACAGGTAACGCTGTCGGTAGAGAAGGAGCGCAAGCAGGCCGCCAGCACGCTAAAGATCGCCGGCGCAGAGCTGCACGGTAATGCCGAGAGCGACGATATGTATGCCGCCATCGATGCGCTGGCCGACAAGCTCGACCGCCAGTTGCTCAAACATAAAGAGAAGACGCAGGCGCGCGCCAAAGGTACCGGCACCGCTGGCGTTTAAACGCACCCGACAAAGGCCCGCTGCACGCTAGAACAACCATAGCGGCGGCAGCGGGTTTCCACACAGTGATAGCGCCGCCCGCCCCACCTTTACGGCGAGTGGCGCTTTCCAGCATCATTTACCATGCTCATCTGCGTAGCCAATGACGCATGGAATAAAATATTCCTAAGAATTCCCCATAATCGTCATTTTACTGATGTATTCAGATGGCATGATGGGCGCTGCCCGTCGCACCAACGTGTTATCACACCGCCGTGTGCGGTACGGGCGACAGCCTTAAGCCTCGATACAAGGATATCCTTGGAATGATGCAACTAGTGATCATCAGCGGCCGTTCAGGGTCGGGTAAGTCAATTGCCCTGCAGGCGCTGGAGGATCTCGGTTTTTATGCCATCGACAACTTACCGGCCATGCTGCTGGGGGCGTTGATCGAAGAACTCGAAACGCAAACACCGGCACGCCACAAGGTGGCGGTCAGCATCGATGCCCGCAATATCGCTAACGCACTGGTCCGCCTGCCGGAACTGATAGAACTGCTGAAGCCCCGCGATATCGATATTCAGGTGGTGTACATCACCGCCGACTCCGACCAGTTGCTCGAGCGCTATTCCGCCACTCGACGCCGCCATCCGCTTACCCGTGACAGCGAGATGACGCTCGATGAGGCGATCGAAACCGAGCAGCACTATCTTAGTCCGGTGCGTGACATGGCGGATTTGGTCATCGATACATCGACCACTTCCGTACACGAACTACGGGGACGCATTGCCGAACAGGTCGCGCGCCATACCTCAACGCATCTCACGCTCAGCTTCGAATCCTTCGGCTTCAAGCATGGCGTTCCCCGCGATGCCGACATGGTATTCGACGCTCGCTGCTTGCCTAACCCCTACTGGGAGCCAGCGCTGCGCGACTCCACCGGTCGTGATGCCGATGTACAGCAGTTTTTGGCGGCGTCGGAAGAAGTGCAGGAAATGTTCGACGACATTTGCCGCTGGCTGGAACATTGGCTGCCACGCTACCTTTCTACCCATCGCAGCTACTTCACCGTGGCGGTGGGTTGTACCGGCGGGCAGCACCGTTCGGTTTATCTGGTAGAACAGCTCGCGCACCATTTCGCCAACGAATATCCTTCGGTGCGACTGCGTCATCGCCAGCTGGAGCTACAGCAGCAAATTGACGGTCAGCGCAGCAGCGGCCCCCACCTCGCGCCCTAATATCGCTATAATAGAACCCTTAAACGCTTGTGCGACCCGACTGCTGCCCCTACTATCAGCCGGGTCCATGCAGATTCGCCCTTGTCAGGGAAGACTGGCACGCTATTCCCATGCGTAGCTCAGCCCCTCTCATCGACCCATCAGCCAGCAAAGGATTCAGATGCCCTCCCGCGAAAACGAGCCCGGCATACCCTCCTCTCACTCATCGTCGACCGCCACCACCGACGCTTCAGCCACTGCTGAAGAAAACCTTTATCCGCATGATATGCACCCGGGCCTGATGCCAGGGCTGAGCGTTGAAGATCAGCGTAATATCTTCCGCCTCGATAAAGTGGTGTTCGCGCTTACCGCGCTGTTGATGCTGGCCTTTATCAGTTGGGGCGTTATCGCTCCCAACTCGGTCGGTGAAGTGTCTTCCAGCATGTTCAAGTGGGCCATTCGCGATCTGGGCTGGCTGCTCAATCTGGTAATGATCCTTGGCCTATCGGTCATGGCGTATCTGGCCTGCTCGCGCTTTGGCAACATCAAGCTGGGCAAGGACGATGAAGAGCCCGAGTTCAGCCGCTTCGCTTGGATTGCGATGATGTTCGGGGCCGGTATCGGTGTGGGCATTTTCTTCTTCGGGCCATCAGAGCCGCTCAGCTATTACCTGACGCCACCGCCTCATACGGTAGCGGCGCAAACGCCTGCGGCCATCCACCATGCCATGGCGCAGTCGCACTTCCATTGGGGAATGTCGATCTGGGGGCTATACGCCATGATTGGTGGCGCGCTTGCCTACAGCACCTACCGCCGTGGACGTGTATCGCTGGTAAGCTCGCTGTTCCGCCCGCTATTCGGTCAGCATCACACCGAGGGTGCGGCCGGTAAGGTGATCGACATGATGGCGATCATTGCGACGCTGTTTGGCACCGCTGCGACGCTGGGGCTGTCAGCGATCCAGATCAGTCAGGGCATCGAGATCGTCTCGGGCGCAGGCAAGATCAGTAACACCATTCTGATCGTGATCATTACCGTTCTCACGCTGTGCTTTATTACTAGCGCGATATCAGGCGTGGGCCGCGGCATTCGCTACCTGTCGAACCTGAATATCTCGCTGACCTTGGGCCTGATTGTATTCGTGTTTATTACCGGCCCTACGCTGTTTCTGCTCAACCTGATTCCTGCCGGCATTCTTACCTACCTCGACAGCCTGGTCGATATGGCCAGCCGCGGCCTTTCGTGGGGTGAAGACACCGTGCAATTCCAGGCCATCTGGACCTCGTTCTACTGGGCCTGGTGGATTGCCTGGACGCCCTTTGTGGGCATGTTTATCGCACGCATCTCGCGCGGCAGAACCATTCGTGAATTCGCGGTAGCCACTACCCTCGCACCGACGTTCATTCTGATTTTGGCCTTTACCGTGTTCGGCGGTACCTCGATCATCTTCAGTCAGCTCGGCATTAGCGGCTTCGACGGCAACGCCTCAAGCGAACACGTGCTGTTCGCACTGTTCAATCAGTTGCCCTTGAGCAGCATTACACCTTTTATTCTGATTTTCGTGCTGGCGGTATTCTTTATCACCTCAGCCGACTCGGCATCGATGGTAATGGGCACGCTGTCCGAGCGCGGCAACCCTGCTCCCAGCAAGCTGACCGTGGTGTTCTGGGGACTGTGCATGATGGGCATCGCAGTGGTCATGCTGCTGGTTGGCGGCGAAACCGCGCTGACTGGCCTGCAAAACCTGACCATTCTAGTGGCGCTGCCGTTTTCGGTGGTATTGATTGGCGTCGCTGTTGCCTTCCTGCGCGATCTGGCCACCGATCCTGCGGCCATCCGCCTCAAGTACGCCAACAAGGCGATGCAAAATGCGGTGATCAAAGGGCTGGAGGAACACGGCGACGACTTCGAGCTGGTAGTCACCCCCGCTGAACAAGGACGCGGTGCCGGTGCCGATTTCGACTCCACCTCCGAGAAAGTGACGGAGTGGTACCGCCGTACCGACGAGCACGGCAACGAGATCGACTACGACTACGAATCCGGTGAATGGGCCGACGGCGAAGCGCCCGACGCCCAGCAGAAGCGCGACGATCAGCGCAGCTGACAACAAAAAAGGCGAGGTATTCACCTCGCCTTTTTATCTCTACGGCTTCTCATCCCAAGCGGGTTTTTGCGCATCCCGCTGCCTTAGCCAGCCACCGTCATGCCGTCGATCCACCAGCTACCGCTATGAATATTGCCGCGCTGGTCGACATCGTCACCCACTGCTTTCAACTGCGCGAACATTTCCCGCAGATTGCCTGCCACGGTAAAACCTTCGATGGGATACTGGATTTCACCCTGCTCGACCCAAAACCCCGCCGCACCGCGAGAGTAATCTCCAGTGACGGCGTTCACGCCTTGCCCCATCATCTCGGTCACAATCACTCCACGCTCAATGCTGCCAATCAATTCCTGATAGCGGCTAAACGGCGCTTCGATGCGTACATTACGCGCGCCGCCGGCGTTAGCGGTAGTGGCTAGGCCAAGGCGACGCGCGCTGTAGCTAGAGAGCAGGTATTGGGCCAAGGTGCCCTGCTCAATGAAACGGTTATTGCGCGTCGCGATGCCATCCGAATCGAAATTGGCGCTACGCAAACCGCGCCGCTCGCGCGGAGATTCATAGAGCGAGAACCATTCAGGCAGCAGCTGTTGGCCCAGCGTATCGCATAGGAATGACGCCTCGCGATAGAGGGCACCGCCTGCGATTGCCCCCAGCAAATTCCCTACCAGTCCGATCGCCATCCGGGGGGCGAAGATAATCGGATAGCGACCGGTGGTAACCTTGCGCGGAGCGAGCCGTGCCAAGGTATTGGCGGCTGCCCGCTGGCCCACTTCCTCGACTGAGCGCAGATCGTCGGCGCTGCGTGCCGAGGAATAATCCACGTCGCGCTGCATCGAATCACCGCTACCGGCAATTAGTCGACACGCCACGCTGTGACTGGAGCCGGTGGTGCCCTGCAGAAAACCATGACTATTGCCGTACACGCTGACGCCAACACCGCTGGAAAGCGACGCGCCTTCTGAATTGGTGATTCCCGCCACGGCAGTACCGGCCGCTTCGCAGCGACGCGCAATATCAATCGCCTGATCGGGCTCAAGCGCCCACGGGTGATAGAGATCCAGATCGCCGAAATCACTCGCCATCGATTCAGCAGGGGCCAGCCCAGCGTGTTCATCCTCGCCGGTGTAGCGGGCAATGTCGTAGGCTTTGGCAACGGTTTCCCTGATGGCTGCCTCGCTGCCATCGCTGGTTGATGCACTACCCTTGCGCTTGCCCACATAAACGGTCACCCCGATGCCGAGGTCGGTGGCGAGCTCCATGGTTTCGACATCGCCTAGCCGCACCGACACCTGCATGCCGTGCTGCGCCGATGCTCCCACCTCACAGGCGCTGGCGCCCAGCTGATGCGCCTGCTCCAACGCATAGGCAGCCTGCGCCTCAAGACGTTGCTGTTCGCGCTGAGCGTTGAAAGCCTCGCCCATGAATCCTCCTGTTAAAGCCTGTACGGAGCGTCTTCCCTGCCAGACGCAAAAATAAGTGAACAACAGCCGCGCCCGGTGCCGTTTAGGCCACTATCAACACGGCGACCAATACCCCGCTCACAGCGCGGCGCGCCGAGATGGCTATCCCTTGGTATACTGCCACCACGAACACTCCAAGGATTACAGCATGGCACCCTCTCGACACAGCTCCGACGATACCCACGCGTTCGATGAAGCCCCCAGCAAATCACAACTCAAACGTGAAATGGAGGCCCTCCAGCAGCTCGGTCGCGAGATCATCGAAATGAAGCCCTCGCAGCGCGCCCGCCTACCGCTTTCCGACGATATGCTTGCCGCGGTCGAAGAAATGGGGCGCATTTCGTCGCATGAAGCACGCCGTCGCCATATGCAGTACGTTGGCAAGGTGATGCGCAGCGAGGATGTCGAGGGCATTCGCGCTGCATTTGACGCGATGGAGCAACGCAAGAACGACCGTGATCAGGCCTTCCACCGCCTTGAGCAGTTGCGTGACCAGCTGATTGATGAAGGCGACGCAGCGCTTGATCGTGCGATCGAACAGCTACCGGGCGTGGACATTTCGCAGCTCCGCCAATTGGTGCGCAATGCCCGCCGCGAACGCGACAAGGGCAAGCCGCCCACCAGCGCCCGCAAACTGTTCAAGCTGCTGCGCGAACACTCCGACGCCATTGATGCAGAGCACTAGCGGCAGCGCGTCTTCCTCACACCTCTCGTGCGCGGGCGACTTTCACGCCGGAGCAGCCCGCAGCCACAACAGGCTGACCTTGCATTCATACAACACACCGGAGCGGCGCAACGCGGCTCCCACGAAACGCATCGCCAATAGTGCTGACGTGCTGACGTGCTGACGTGCTGACGTGCTGACGTGCTGACGTGCTGACGTGCTGACGTGCTGACGTGCTGACGTGCTGACGTGCTGACGTGCTGACGTGCTGACGTGCTCAGGATTGTGTGCCGCCAACGGTAATGCTATCGAGCTTCAACGACGGCTGACCTACGCCCACCGGCACCGATTGTCCCTGCTTGCCGCAAATGCCTACCCCGTTATCGAGCTCTAAGTCATCGCCGATCATCGAGATGCGCCCCATCGCTTCAGGGCCACTGCCAATAATGGTCGCGCCCTTGACCGGCGCCCCCAATTTACCGTTTTCAATCAGATAGGCTTCGCTCGCCGCGAACACGAATTTGCCGGACGTGATATCCACCTGCCCACCGCTGAAGCCCACCGCGAACAGCCCCTTGCTGACTGACGCAATCATCTCGTCGCGCTGATGCTGACCGCCCAGCATGTAGGTGTTGGTCATGCGCGGCATCGGCAGATGCGCATAGGATTCACGACGGCCATTACCGGTCAGCGAATGCCCCATCAGCCGCGCGTTCAGCTTGTCCTGCATATAGCCGGTGAGTCGGCCGTTTTCGATCAAGGTAGTGCACTGACCGGGGGTTCCCTCGTCATCGATCGAAAGCGAACCACGGCGCTCAGTGAGGGTTGCGTCGTCAACCACGGTCACGCCCGCGGCGGCTACTTGTTCACCGAGGCGTCCGGCAAAGGCGGAGCTGCCCTTGCGATTGAAATCGCCTTCCAGCCCGTGCCCCACTGCTTCATGCAGCAGCACCCCGGGCCATCCTGCGCCTAGCACTACCGGCATATCGCCAGCGGGCGCCGCCACCGCGTCGAGATTAACCAGGGCGACCCTGACGGCTTCCAAAGCGATGGACTCTACCATTCCGCGCTGTTCAAGCTGTGCCAGCGAGAATCGCCCACCGCCGCCGCTGGAGCCGCTTTCGCGACGTCCATTGCGGAGCGCAATCACCGAGACGTTGAAGCGAATCATCGGGCGGCTATCGGCGGCCAGCGTACCGTCGCTGGCGCGCACCAGTACCACATCGTGGACCAGCCCGAGTGAAGCAGACACCTTAACGATGGCAGGATCAGCGCCGCGCGCAATGCGATCGGCCCGCTGCAGCAATGCCACCTTGGCATCGGCACTACTTTCGCCCCCCGGCGCACGACGCTGATAGCGTGCTTCGGCAGCGCCAGGCTCGGCGCACTGCGCGGTTAGCGACTGGCCGGAGCGCACAATACGTGAAGCGACCTGTCCCGTTTCTCGCAGGGTATCGGGGGTAATGTGGCTGGCATAGGCGAAGCCAGTTTTCTCTCCCGCCATTGAGCGCACACCAACGCCGCTATCAAGACTGAAGGCGCCGCTTTTTACCACGCCATCTTCCAACGACCAGCTTTCGCGCGTGCCGTATTGGAAATAGAGCTCAGCGAAATCGATACCGGGCCCCATCGCAGCGGCTAGCCCTGCATCGAGCGAATCGAGATCGAGATCGCCCGGTTCCAGCAGCAGTTCGCTACCGTAGCGCAGCAACTCCTCGGAGTTTGGCAAAACGAGCGGCGATGGAGCGCAATGTGCAGTCATTCGTCGACAGTTTCCTTGGTGATATTGGGCGCGAGCCAGCCACCGTTGATCGCGTAATGAAGTTCCGTCACCTGATTGAGCCAGCCACCGAAGGCCAAATGCAATGCCAACAGCGCCCCGCCAATCTCGGGTGCGCCAACGGCCAGCGCGGCCAGCGGCAGCGTTTGCGACACCGGCAATCTGATCGCCAAATGCTCGTTGAGCCGCTGGTTGATCAGATCGACGTTACCATCAACGGTGAAGGTGGTTGAGGGCGCTTTAATCAGCAGCGGCTCGACATGTTTAAGCACCCCGTCGGTCAGCGTTGCCTTGCCAGCGATGCTGTTGAACGCCGTACCGTGTTCGGTCACATCGGAGAAATCGAGGCGCAGACGGCGGAAAATGTTGTCGAAGTTCAGCAGTCCCATTAGCCGCGCGGAGCTTAGGTTGAGCGCCACAATGTTGCCCGGCCCGATGTCGAGCCCCAGGTTACCGGACACCGAATCGAGCTGCGGCTGCCACGGCGCGCCCGGCCATGCGAAGCCCGTCTCGATCTTGCCATCGCGGGTAGTCGCCATGTTTTCGAGATCAAGCAGGTTCAGTAGCTTGGCGATGTTGCCCAATTTCACATTGACGCTGCCCTGAGTCACGCTTGCCTCGCCTGCCGGCAGCCAACTCAGGCTTCCTTTCAGCTTGGTGCCGGCTAACTCAGCTTCCAGCGTATCCAGACTGAGGGCGTTATCCGCGGTGTGCCAGGTGGCGTTCAGAGCACCTCTCTGATCGCGCGCAATGATATTGGCAATATTCAGCGTGCCTGCAGGCAGCGACGAGGCCTTCTCTGGGAAGGCGGCCAGCGGCTCGCTGGGCGAATCGACAGTCACTGCCTGATCGTAGAGCGTGAAGCGCTCGGGCGGCTTGTCGGCATTTTTCTCGGACGCACGCTGCAAGGCATCGAGCATCGGATTGAGATTGAGTTCGTTCAGCTTAACCGTGATCGGCATTGGCGCGTTAGGGTCCCACTGCGCAGTACCGTTGGTGTAGCGGCTGCGCAGTGAGGCATTCCACACATCGTCAGTCATTTGTCCGTGCGCATGCACGTCGGTCAGGCACTCGTCGTCTATCACCAGACAGTCGGTATCGAAGCGCACCTCATTGATAACGATCGGGTTTTCTTCCGAGCCAGGTTTCGCCTCGGAGGGCACCTGTTTGCCAACGTGATCGAATTCGACGCCTTGCAGCGTTTTCATCCACGCGCCGGGATCGAGACGCGCGTTGTCCATGGTGATGCTCCAGCCACTACGCGGCTGCCACTCGGGCTGCTCAGGCCAGTGCTCAACCCACACCTGGCCCTGACGCATCTGGTCGCGCCAGCGCGCTTTAACCAGATTGTCGATCACCACATTGCCCACGCCGTTGGTCAAATCCATCCGCAGCCGCATGGTGCGAGGATCTTCTGGGTCCTTGCCCAACGGTTCAGGCAGCGGCACTTTTACACCGCGACTATCGCTATCAACATTCAGCGTCACGACACCGTCTCGCGACATACGCATCGCGCCGCCATAGCGGGTGCTGCCATAAGTGTCAGGTGCTAGTCCCGACAGGTGCAGCCATTTCATGCTTTCCAAAGCGTCGGCTTCACCGTTGAAATCCAGATTGCCCACGCCGTTGTTAAGCGCGAAGTCTGCGTTTACCGGACCGCCGAAAACGCGGCCATGCGCATTACCGTTGATGCCCACGTTATCGCCCAGCATGTGCAGCTTAACGTTGGAACTGATATCGCTGAACTTCAGCGCGCTGGCCACCAAAGTGGCGTTGGCGTGAGCAATATCGCCCTGCGCGGTGAAGTCGACCTGCCCGTCGTGCTCACCGCCGAATGGCAGCCGCAGCCTGATATTGCCTTTCAGCGGGCCGTTGGCTTCCCAACGCGAGAACTGGGTATTCAGCTCAGACTTATCGAAAGGCGCGCGTTTCAATACATCCAGCAGCTGCCCAGCATCGCCTTCGACGGGCGCGTCGAGACTTAGCAGATCATCGTGAAGAGAGAAGTTGCCCTCACCGCCTTTCAAGCCATTGAGCTCGGCACGGTGAATGGCTCCGCGCATGTTTTCGCCATCGAGATGCAGGGATCCATCCACCTTGGTAACAGGCTGCCAGCCTTCCAGATAGCCGAGCGTGGCATTGCGCACGTCGAGGTCGAGCAGCAGACGGTTGCCGCTTTTTGGATCACCGAAGTCAACATGCTTCTCAAGTTCGGGGTGCCCTTCTGGGGCTCCAAACACCATCGACATGCTGATCTTGCCCTTCGGCACCTCGCCTGAGTGCACGTTCTCGACCAGCCAGTCACCGAGAGATTTGCCCATCACGCGCAGCGGCACCCAATCGCGGGCGCTGCGCACTTTGGCATTCTCGAAAGCCAGATCGAAGCTGAAATGGTTGTGATGGTGATCGGGAAGATCAAGGAAGAAGTCGCCCGAGGCATTAGCCCCGTCGCGCACAAAATGGATGTCGCTACCGCCCATCTTGACGTAGTTATCGTTTAGCTCCCACGACAGCTTGCCCGACAGCGATTCGAGCGGCCAGCGGGTTTCGAATACCGTGGGCATATTGAGGCCGAGCACGTCGTCGCCTTTTACCCAGGCACGCCCGAAACGCAGCGTGGTATCGACGCCGCCAGATACCGGCCCCAGCGCCGGTATTTCCTCGTGCGAATTCATGGTCGCGCCGCTTAGATCGGCACGAATTCGCAGCCGGTCACGCGCCGCCACGTCGGGGCGCAGGTCGAGATCGAGACGCGCCTTGTTCACCTGACCACTCGGGTGCAAATCAATGTAGGTTTGGCGTAGCCGCTCGGAAAACGGTAGCAACGGCCAGGCCAGATTCGCAGGTTCGAGACGGAACGCCGGCAGCAGCACTGACAGCTGTTCATCGTTGCCTTGCACGGTGCCAAAGGCGGGCAGCGCCAACGCCTTGCCGTGACTATCTTCGGCGTCCATTTTGGCAAACCGGCCTTGCCAGCGATGATCGTCGTATCTGGCATACAGTGCGGTCGATAGCGCGGCAAGATCAGCGCGCCGCGAAGGATCATCGGTGCGGCCTATATGAAGCTTGTCGAGATCGAGCGACGAGCGCACTTCGGCAGACTGGGTGCCCTTCCAGCCAAGCTGAAAATGCAGATCGCCCTGCGCCGAGAATTCATAGTGGGCGCTAGCGCTGAACATGCTGGCCACCGCCGAAATCTGCTTGGCATCACCGCGCAGTTCGGCCTGCCCCGAGGTATCGCCTTCAGGCGACAGGTTTGCATTCAGGGATATACCGGCACGCTGCGCGTAATCGGTAACCGCAGCGGCCTGCAGTACGGTGTCACCGTTGCTGTCAGCGACCAGTACGGCAGAGGGGATGTCGATACGGTGATGATCGTGCAAGCCGAATAGCTCAACACTGCCCTCACTGATACGCGCGCGGCTGCCGGCAATATTCACCAGCCAGCGTTTAAGATCTTCCTGCGAGAACGTATCGGACTGGTCATCTTCGTCATCGGCCCACCAGCGTCCGTCGGGACGCTGATACAGAGAAAACGCGGGGCGATCGAGATCGAGCTGATTGAAGGCAGGCTGGTGCAGCTGCAGTGAGCGCAGCAGGTCGAGCTTGATACGCCCTCTCGCCAGCGTGAATAGCGAGCGCTGAGTGTCGCTGTCGCCCTGCTGCTGGAAGACGTTCATGCGATCGACATCGATCACCAGATTACGGCCATCAAGGCCAATCTCCAGCCGCTTGGCGATAAGATCGACACCTTCAGGCAGCGGTAGCCATTTGGTCAGTTCGGCGTTGCCTTCAAGGTGCAGAGGCATAATGCGCAGGCCAGCCGTGATCAATGCGACCACCGTCAATACAACGGCCATCGCGATCAGAAGCCCTCTAGCGACCATTCGCACCAACGTCAGCACTTCAGCCAGCGCTCCCCTACAGCACTTTTCACGACCAGCAGCGCAGGCTGCGTATTGCGCAATATGTTCACGTCAAACAGCCCCTCCCTGGTCTGCCGAGTATCATTACATTCATTCACAGCGCTAGCTCAACACCAAATCGTAGTGGTCTTGCGCATACTGCGGCTCGCTTCGCACCCGAATCGGCTTACCAAGCAAAGCTTCGAGATCGGCCATCGCGGCGGCTTCTTCTTCCATTAGTCGCTCGGCCACGCTGGGCGCTGCCAACACCAGATAGCCGTTGGCACCATAAGCGCGCTCTTCACGCATAATGGCACGAAATATCTCCAGGCACAGCGTTTCGGCCGTCTTGATTGCGCCACGTCCTGCGCAAAGTGGACATTCTTCGCTGAGCACCTGCTCAAGGCTTTCGCTGGTGCGCTTGCGCGTTAGCTGTACCAGCCCCAGTTCGGTAATGCCGGTAAGCGAGATGCGCGCACGATCCTTTTCGAGCGATTTTTCGAGCAGCCGAAGCAGCTGGCGGCGATGCTCGACATCTTCCATATCGATAAAATCGATAATGATAATGCCACCCAGATTGCGCAGCCTTAGCTGACGCGCAATCACCGTAGCCGCTTCGAGATTGGTCTTGAAGCTGGTTTCTTCGAGATTGCGATGCCCGACAAAAGCACCGGTATTTACATCAATGGTGACCATCGCCTCGGTTTGATCGATGATCAGGTAGCCGCCCGACTTCAGCGGCACCTTGCGCTCAAGCGCGCGACTGATCTCGTCCTCGACCGAGAACAGATCGAAAATGGGGCGACCACCAGAGAAAAGCTCCAGTCGCGACTCCCAGGCGGGCATAAAATCTCGTGCGAATGCCTGCAATTTTAGGAAGTTATCCTGGGAATCGATGCGCACGCGCTCGATATCGTCGCGCATTACATCTCTTAAAATGCGCAGGAAAAGTGGCAAGTCGTAATAGATTTGTGCGGGCGCCTGCGCTGCGACCTGGCGCGCTGACACTTTACGCCACAGCCGGCCAAGAAACTGCACGTCGGCAAGCAGCGCTTCCCGCGTTACGCCTTCAGCGGCAGTACGCACGATAAAGCCGCCCGATGGCGCGGCATCACCGGCTTCCTCAACCACCTCCGCCGCCAAAGTACGCAAGCGCTCGCGCTCTTCTTCGCTGTCAATACGCTGCGACACGCCTATGTGAGACGCCTGGGGCATCAGCACCAGATAGCGGGAAGGCACGGAGAGGTGAGTCGTGAGACGCGCCCCCTTGCTGCCGAGCGGGTCCTTCACCACTTGCACGGTAATTACCTGGCCATCGTGTGCCAGCGTACGAATGGGAGGCACCGGTCCTTCATGATCCAGCGGCACCAGCGCTTGTGCGTGGATAAACGCCGCGCGTTCCAGCCCTATATCAACGAAGGCCGCTTGCATGCCAGGCAATACCCGCACCACTTTGCCTTTATAGATATTGCCAGTGATACCCAGGCGGCGATGGCGCTCGACCGCTACCTCCTGCAACACGCCGTTTTCAACGACGGCCACGCGCGTTTCCATTGGCGTCAAATTGATCAGCACTTCGCCGCTCATGTTACTGTCCTTATTGCGCCTGCGCCTCGCTGGCAACACCGCCTGCCAACCATCTCGTTATTATTGCCAATACCCTACACCGGCGTCGTTCAGAAGCTGCGCTGTCTCAAATAGCGGCAGGCCCACCACTGCCGAGTAACTGCCCTCAAGGCGTTCAATGAACACGGCCCCTTTCCCCTGAATAGCATAGCCACCGGCTTTATCAACGGGTTCACCGGTCGCCCAGTAGGCATCGCGCTGGGCGGCGTCGACACGCGCGAAACGCACCCTGGATTCGACCCACAGCGTGCGCGGCGACTGCCCCGCTCGCGCCAGCGTTACGGCGGAAAACACCGAATGCCAGCGCTGGCTGAACTGCTCGAACATGGCATCGAACGCCGCCTTGCTGGCCGGTTTACCGAATATTTGGCCGTCCAGGGCTATCGCAGTATCCGCTCCCAATACCCAGCCATGAGGGTACTGCCCGACAACCGCCTGGGCCTTGCCGAGCGCCATACGCGCGACATAGTTCGCTGGCGCTTCGCCGCACTGCGGTCGCTCATCGATATCAGCAGCACACACTAGCGCTGGCGTTACGCCGATCGATGCCAGCAGTTCGAGTCGCCGCGGCGACTGCGAAGCAAGACATAAGGGTAGTACATCAGCCACGTGCTGTTTCCCTTCAGGCGACAGCTAAAAGTCGATAGATAACCATAGTTTACACGCAATCCAGGAAGGGGTGGGAAACGAGTCGGCCCGCGTATCGATTTTTATGTAGGAAGATGTAACAGCACAAGGCGCTAACGGGCGGCAGCACGCTATGCCACCGCCGAGAAAGGCGTTAGGCGATCGATTTCAGCCTGGGGGAGAGATAAATACGCGTGTAGAGGGGCCTAGAAACCGCGTTGAATGTTGTACAGCAAGGTAGAGAACCATGGCCACAGCAGTCCGCTGATCAGCGCACCATAGATAAACTGGATATGCAGCTCGGAAACGCCAAACAGCATTCTCAACCATTGCTCGCACAGCAGCACCAGACCGGTAATCACCACCACTACGGGCGCTTGCTGCCACAGCGAATAAAGACGAATGCGAGAGTACAGCAGCAGCGTCAGGAAGCAGACGCCCGACAATAGCAGCGCGTTCTGGCCCAACGGCGTGCCATTGAGCAAATCCAGCGGCAAGCCGATGATGAAACCGTGGAAAACGCCCACCCGCAGCGGCTGCGCCAAGCACCAGAAAATCAGCGTCATGGCGACCCACGGCGGCCGCAGCAACAGCAGGCTATCGGGCATTGGCATCAGCTGCAGCACCAAGGCGGCAATAAGCGTGAGCCATACCATCGGATATACTGCGCGGGTTTCCTCAGCGGCCATGTTCAGCGTCCTCGGCAGCAGGATGGTAAAGCTTATAGATAGCGTCGATGGTGGCCTGCTCGACACGCGCCCCGGAATCGGTAGACACCGCCTCACGCGCTGACAGCATCAGGAAATCACGACTGCGATCAAGCTGCGCTGCAGGACGCGCCTCTACCTTGGCGAAAGGCCCATTGGTGCGCGGCTCCACCTTGGTGACCGTGGCCACTGGATACCCAGGCGGAAACTCGCCCCCCAGGCCGGAGGTCACTAGCAGATCACCCACCCGCACATCAGCATTGGCCGGTACATTGACGACCTGCAGCTGATGCGGGCCGCCCGCCCCTTGAATCACAAAACGCAGGCCGTTGCGCACCAATTGGATAGGCATCGCGTTACTGGGATCGCTGATCATCATCACGCGGCTCGAAAAGCGCCCCAGCGACACCACGTGCCCCACCACCCCGAAGGCGTCAACCACCGGCTGACCTTGATACACGCCTTGGTCGGCGCCGCGATTAACGATCATCTGCTGAATGAAGGGATCGTTATCAAGACGCATGAGTTCGCTGGTAATGAACTGCATCTGCTGCTTGGGCGCTGCATGCATCAGCTGACGCAACTGAACATTTTCTGCGGTGAGCGAATCCATCCGCAAACTACGCTGCGACAGCCGCGTTAGCTGTTCGCGCAGTTCGCGATTTTCTTCAACCAATGCGCGCTGGGAGGAGAAGGCGGTCGCCCCCCAATTCATTGCTTCAGCGGGCAAACTGACGAGCCACTGCACCGGAGCCACCACCACGGAGGCCTCGGTGCGCACCTTTTCCATCCAGGTGTAGCGAAGATCCACAAACAGCAAAAGCACCGCCAAGACGGTGCACAGGACCATACGGAACCCGGGGGAAGGACCATGAATGAACAGTGGCTTGATAGGACGTCCTCCACGCATCGACCACTTGCCTGACCGCTATTTTGCCCGTTAAAAAGCAAAACTCTGCTTACCGGTCAGGCAAGTGTGAAGCCGCTAGTCGATCGAGAAGAGTTCGAAGGCGTGCTGATCGATCATCTCGAGCGCTTTACCGCCACCGCGCGCGACACAGCTGAGCGGATCGTCGGCAACGATAACGGGAAGCCCGGTTTCTTCGGCGAGCAGCTTGTCGACGTCACGCAGCAGCGCACCACCGCCGGTGACGACTAAACCGCGCTCGGCGATATCGGAGGCCAGTTCGGGGGGCGATTGCTCAAGCGCGCTCTTGACTGCCGAAACGATCGACGACAGCGGCTCTTGCAGCGCGTCGAGGATTTCGTTCGAGTTAAGCGTAAAGCTGCGCGGCACCCCTTCTGCCAGGTTACGTCCGCGCACGTCGATCTCGCGCAGTTCGCCACCGGGGTAGGCACAGCCAATTTCTTCCTTGATACGCTCAGCGGTTGCTTCACCGATCAGGCTGCCGTAGTGACGACGCACGTACGCGGTGATCGCTTCGTCGAAGCGGTCGCCACCTACGCGTACCGATTCGGAGTAAACCACGCCAGACAGCGAGATAATGGCGATTTCGGTGGTACCGCCACCAATATCGACCACCATCGAACCTTGCGCTTCTTCTACCGGCAAACCTGCACCGATAGCGGCAGCCATTGGCTCTTCAATCAGGAATACTTCGCGCGCCCCAGCACCCTCTGCGGATTCCTTGATGGCGCGTCGCTCGACCTGCGTCGACATGCAGGGAACGCACACCAGTACCCGTGGACTCGGGGTCAGGAAGGTGCTTTGATGCACTTTACGAATGAAGTGCTGAAGCATTTGCTCGGTCACGGTGAAGTCGGCGATGACGCCGTCCTTCATCGGACGAATGGCGGTAACGTTGCCGGGAGTACGGCCCAGCATGCGCTTCGCGTCAAGCCCAACCGCAGCGACGCTGCGCATGTTGCCCGACTGACGAATGGTAACCACGGAAGGCTCGTCGAGCACGATACCTCGACCGCGAACATAAATAAGCGTGTTTGCCGTGCCCAGGTCGATCGACAGATCGCTTGAGAACAGGCCACGAAGACGTTTGAACATTGTATAAGGATACCTAGTGCAGATCGCAGTACGGCGCAAGTGCGAACGTTATCATTGCGCCTGTGTCGCGGCAAGCGAGGCCGCCGCCACACGTGTTATTATGTGCTAGCGTAAGCGTGACATACTAAAGCCTGAACACAAGCGGCAGGCCTATATGATAGCGGATATTATCCGTTTCGCTTAATTGATAGGCAATGGCAAGCGCCAACGCCTGCGTCAAACATCCATAATTCGGCAAGGTGGCCATGCGGTTGCTGCACTAATAGGCAGTGCCAAAGCGGGCTTCGGTTTCCTTCGGGTACGCCGAGCGCCCTACCGCCACCTTCCCACTGAAGCAACAGGATTCTACAGCATGGCGATAGAACACGCCGACGTCCTGCGTGCCGCCCATTTGGCACGCATCAGCATTGATAACGCCGATGCCGACCGCTATGTCGGTGACCTGACGCGCATTTTGAGCATGGTCGATCGTCTGCAGGAGATCGATACCGACGGCGTACAGCCGCTTTCGCATCCGCTCGATGCCACTCAGCCGCTGCGTGCCGACGAAGTTACTGAAAGCGATCAGCGCGATCAGTTTCAGACCGTCGCACCTGAGGTTGCCAAGGGGCTTTATCTGGTGCCGCGCGTCGTCGAATAGCGCCATTGCGTCGACGTTGGTCGGCCGTTGTACGGCCCGTTATTCATACGGAGCACTGCCTGAGCGCCACTCAAGCGCATATCGCTCGCACTCAGGCGCCTAACCTAGTCGCCGCGGCGCGCTCCGTCCCCTTACCCAGCTTTCGGATACATCACGCATGCTAGACCTGACCCTTGCCGAGATGGCCCGTGGCCTGACCTCGGGCGAGTTCAAAAGCGTTGATCTGGTGCGCGGTTTCCTCGACCGCATCCAGCAGCGCGACGCTGATATCAACTCCTTCATTACCGTTACCGGCGATGCCGCGCTTGAGCAGGCTGAAGCCGCCGATGCCGCGCGCGCCAAAGGCAACGCAGGAAGCCTTACCGGCGTACCGCTGGCGCTCAAGGATATTTTCTGCACCGAAGGCGTGCTAACGACAGCCGCCTCGAAAATGCTCGCCAACTTCGTGTCACCCTATAACGCGACGGTGGTCGAGAAGCTCAACAGCGTTGGCACCATCAGCCTCGGCAAAACCAATATGGACGAGTTCGCGATGGGCTCCTCCAACGAAAACAGCTTTTTTGGCGCGGTGAAGAACCCGTGGGACCACTCGCTGGTGCCGGGCGGCTCTTCGGGCGGCTCTGCGGCTGCAGTAGCTGCGGGACTAGTACCTGCAGCACTGGGCACCGATACCGGCGGCTCGATTCGTCAGCCCGCTGCGTTCTGCGGCATTACCGGCCTTAAGCCCACCTATGGACGAGTGTCGCGCTACGGCATTATCGCCTACGCCTCGAGCCTTGATCAGGCCGGGCCTTTCGGTCGTTCTGCTGAAGACTGTGCGCTGCTGCTCAATGCGATTGCCGGCCACGATGGCCGCGACTCGACCAGCGTGTCGCGCGTAGTGCCCGATTACACCGCCGAACTGGCGCAGCCGCTCGATGGCCTGAAAATTGGCCTGCCGGTCGAATACTTCGGCGACGGCCTGGATGCAGGCGTCGAACAAGCGGTGCGTGAAGCGGTCAAGGTATACGAAAGCCTTGGCGCTCAGGTGGTCGATGTTAGCCTGCCGCACACCCAACTGGCCGTACCGGCTTACTACGTGATTGCGCCCGCCGAAGCCTCTTCCAACCTGGCTCGCTATGATGGCGTACGCTTCGGCCACCGCTGTGACAGCCCCATCGATCTCGAAGACCTTTACAAGCGCAGCCGGGGAGAAGGCTTCGGCGAAGAGGTGAAGCGCCGTATTCTGATGGGCACTCACACGCTATCGGAAGGCTTCTACGATGCCTATTACCGTAAGGCACAGCAGGTACGCCGTCTGATTCGTCAGGATTTCCTCGACGCCTTCGACAAGGTCGACGTGCTCATGGGCCCCGCTGCCCCCACTCCCGCCTTCAAGCTGGGTGAGCAGGCTGACCCGGTTTCCATGTATCTGCAGGACATTTACACCATCGCGATTAACCTCGCGGGGATTCCCGGCATCAGCGTTCCGGCTGGCTTCGTCGACAATCGCCCCGTGGGCCTGCAAATTCTTGGGCCGCACTTCGGCGAGTCGCATTTGCTTAACGTTGCCCACGTATTCCAGCAACACACCGACTGGCACCAGCGTCGGCCTGAACAGTACCAAGGTTGAAGAGGACAACGACTATGCAATGGGAAACCGTGATCGGACTCGAAGTCCACGTCCAACTGGCGACCCGCTCGAAGATCTTCTCCGGTTCTTCGACAGCCTTTGGTGCCGAACCCAACAGTCAGGCGAGCGCCGTCGACCTTGGGCTGCCGGGCGTGCTGCCGGTACTCAATGAAAATGCCGTCGCCATGGCGCTGCGCTTTGGCTTGGCTATCGATGCTGAAATTCCTGACGTATCGGTATTCGAGCGCAAGAACTACTTCTATCCCGATCTGCCGAAGGGCTATCAGACCAGCCAGATGGCCCAGCCGATTGTCGGCAAGGGAGTGCTCGAAATTCTGCCTGAAGATGGCGAGCGCAAGCAGATTCGCATTCACCATGCTCACCTTGAGGAAGACGCCGGCAAATCGCTGCACGAAGACTTTGTAGGCATGAGCGGCATCGACCTGAACCGTGCTGGCACCCCGCTGCTCGAGATCGTCTCGGAGCCTGACCTGCGCTCGGCCAAAGAGGCTTCGGCCTATCTGCGCGCCATGCACACGCTGGTGACCTATCTGGGCATCTCCGACGGCAACATGGCAGAGGGCTCAATGCGCTGCGACGTTAACGTCTCGATTCGTCCCAAGGGCCAAGAGGAATTCGGCACCCGCGCTGAAATCAAGAACGTTAACTCGTTCCGCTTCGTTGAACGCGCGATCGCTTACGAAGTTGAGCGCCAAATCGATATTCTTGAAGATGGCGGCAAGGTCGTGCAGGAAACGCGCCTGTACGATCCTGAGGCCGACGAAACGCGCAGCATGCGTACCAAAGAGGAAGCCAACGATTACCGCTACTTCCCCTGCCCTGACCTGCTGCCGCTGGTCGTCGATCAGGCGTATGTCGATCATCAGCGCACCCTGCTGCCCGAACTGCCCGCCGCCAAGCGCGAGCGCTACGAAACCGAGCTGGGGCTATCGTCCTACGATGCTGGCGTACTGACTGCGCACCGCGCTACCGCGGACTACTTCGAGCACACCCTCGACATCTGTGGCGATGCCAAGCTGGCCGCCAACTGGGTGCAGGGCGAGCTTTCCGCGCAGCTTAACCGCGACAGCCTGCCGATCAGCGAGAGCCCGGTCAGTGCCGCGCAGCTGGGCGGCCTGCTTGTACGCATCAAGGACGACACCATCAACGGCAAGGCCGCCAAGCAGGTCTTCCAGGAGCTGTGGCAGCGTCGCTTCGAGGACGCCGATCAGGTGATCGAGGCCAAAGGGCTCAAGCAGGTGACGGATACCGGTGCGCTTGAAGCTGCGATCGACGACGCCATTGCGGCCAATCCTGTGCAGGTGACCCAATACAAGGAAGCGACCGAAGAGAAACGCGGCAAAATGGTCGGCTTCTTCGTCGGCCAGGTGATGAAAGCCACCCGCGGCACCGCGAATCCTCAGCAGGTTAATGCGCTGCTGAAAGAGAAGCTCGACGCGCTGCTGTAGTCACACCGCGCAGAAAGCATTCAGCCTGTCCAGACAGGCTGAACAGCAACAGGCCCTGCGGCTAACGCCGCAGGGCCTGTGTTGTGTTCGCTACGCCGAGCGCAGATATCAGGCAGGCAGCTGACCACTATCCAATGGCTTTACCGCCAACCGCAAGCCCATCGACTTCAGGATGGCAGACAGCGTGCGAATTTCAGGATTGCCCTGCTCCGACAGCGTGCGATAGAGCTGCGAGCGATTTAAATTGGCTCGCTCTGCGATTTCCGCTACCCCGCCGAAGGCCTTGGTCATCTGGCGCACCGCGATCAGCAATTCACCCTGGGCGCCCTCTTCGATGATGCTATCTAAAAGCTCCGCCGCATAAGCAGGATCTTTGCGGAAGATGGCGGCCATCGCCTCGTCGTGGGATTGATCGTTAATCATTGCCATGCTCCTTGTTAGTGCCTGAGTAGCCATTCTTGCCAATGCGCACAGGCATTATCGATATCCGCAGACTGCGATCGCTTGGTACCGCCGCCCATTAACAACACTACCGTCTTCCCTGCCAGCGCATAGTAGACGCGGTAGCCAAGGCCGGTATCAATGCGCAGTTCCCAAACCCCATCCCGGCACGGCTTGTGATCTCCAAGGTTGCCAAGCTCAACCCTGAAAAGGCGACGGTCGATAGCAATTCTTGCCTTGGTATCTCGAATGCGTGAACGCCACTCCGCGTATGGATTGCGCCCACCCGCCGTCACAAAGTGCCTGATCTCCATCCTAACGCCCCATGTCGTCTAAAAACAACAATTATTTGATATCTATTAGCGGAGTGCGCTAATGCCGGGAAGATATCGACTGAGCGGAAGGAAATTTCAGTAAAACTGATAGGGGTGGAACGGCAGCCAACAAAAAGCCGGCACGGGCGACCCCGTACCGGCTTGCGTTAGGCGCAGCGAACGCTTAGATAATCTGCTTGCGCTCCAGATATTGCACGATAAACGGAATGCCCACGCCGCACACGATGCCGACAATGTAGGGCGAGTGGATGCCGACAAGGCCTAGAACAAAGGCAATCACAATGGCGCTGATAAGCGGTGCTACTAGAAATCTGATCACTAAATGTGCTCCCTGATGCTATGACGTTGTTCACTCGTTAGGCCGCAGCAGTGCGCTTGGCACTATGGGCGCGCACGAGGTCGTTTGCTTCCCGTGCAAGGTCTTCACCCTATCCTGCCTTTGGTGTCGAAGTATAGTCATCCGTTGCTAACGGAGGCTGAAGGCGCGGAACGGAGGCGCATTGGCACCGTTACTATCAGTAGACACAGGAAAATCATCGCGATTCCAAGCCATCCGCTGGGCGTCAGGCGTTCCCCCAGCACTACTGCCGCGAGCAGTGCAGCGACCACAGGCTCGATCAGGGTGATAGTGGTGGCGGTGCTTGCTGCAACGCGTGATAGTCCATAGCCAAAACAGAGATAACCAATAAACATCGGTACCAACGCAAGATAGCCGCCCACCGCGATGGATGACCAGGATGCCAGCAACGAAGCACCAGTGAATATCACCAACGGCAGCAGCAGTATGCCACCTCCGCCAAAAATTGCCCCCATCGCGTCACGCGAGCCGATTCCTTGCCGCATCAGGCGTTGCGCACTATAGCTATAAAGCGCGTAAGTAAAGGCCGCCACTATTCCCAGCGCCATCCCCCACAGTGCTTGCGTACCAGCAGGGAGACCTTGAGTAGCCTCACCGCCGCGCGAGATGCCCAGCACTAAAATACCGCTAATGCCGGTCACAATGCCTATCTTCCAGCGCAGGCTCACGCGTCGGCCATCCAGTACCCGCTCAAGTAGCGCAGAGCAGACGGGGGCAGCACCAATCGATACTACGTTACCGATCGTGACTCCTGCCTCGCGCATAGCGCTGTAGAAGGCCAACGGGTAGATCGCGACCGCAATCGCTCCCACGAGCCACCAGCGCCAGTGAACCAAAAGAAGTTGGCAGCGCTGGCGAATACCACCCAGCGCCAAGCAAGCTTGCAATATCCCACCCACACCCATTGCAACAGCACCAATGGTTAATGGACTGACAGCGGGTGCAGCACTGGCGACGACACCAGTAGTCCCCCATAAGACTGCCGCTGCTGTAACGGCCAGCGGTGCCCACATTGCATTCATAACGCTTCCAGCCACTGTTGAGCATAGCGGCGTGCTTCATTCACCAGTGCAGCGTTTCCTGCCAGTCCGGCACGCATCATGGCACCTTCCAGCAGAAACGCAATCTGCCGTGCCACATCATTCGCTTGGCAGTGGGAAGATGGCAGTAAGGCACGTAGATGCCCCTCTATAATCTGCTCGACCTCTTCCTTGTACTGCCTCACCGCATCGCGCACAGCGTCGCCTGCGGCGAACTCCCCTGCCGCATTGAGCAACCCGCAGCCACGAAATCCGTTGGAAAAACGTGATTCGGCGTGATCCAAGTATGCGTCGAAAACCGCAAGCACTGCCTCGGCAGGAGAACGTGTTTCCGCCTCACGCGCGCGGTAGAACACCAGCCATTGGCGATGCCGTTCCTCGATGTAGCCCGCTACCAAATCGCTTTTGGAAGAAAAGTGGTTGTAGAGGCTTTTTCTTGCCACTCCCGCCTCACGAATAATGGCGTCAATGCCTGTTGCGTTGATGCCGTTGCGATAAAAAAGAGACGCCGCCGCTGCCAGGAGCCTGTCGCGCGCGCCTGGCGCCTGTTCAGTAACCGGTATCGATGCCATCGCGTTTCCTTAAATAGCACGCCAAGTAGACAGACCAGTCTACCTACACAAGAGACACAGGAAAAGACCCGCTACAAACGCCCCGCCCATAAAAAACCCGCTACCACTCGATTTCAGTGATAGCGGGTTTGCACTGCCGTGATAACGGTTAGGCCGATTAGCCTGCCAATACCTGATCGACCAGTGCTTTAGCTTCCTGCTGAATCTGCTTCAGGTGCTCTTCACCTTTGAAGCTTTCGGCGTAAATCTTGTAAACGTCTTCGGTGCCGGAAGGACGCGCGGCAAACCAGCCGTTGTCGGTTTCGACCTTCAGACCGCCGATAGGAGCGTCGTTGCCGGGAGCGTTGGTCAGGATCCGGGTAATTGGATCGCCGGCCAGCGTTTCAGCGGTCACCTGCTCGGGCGACAGTGCCTTGAGTTTGGCTTTCTGCTCACGGGTCGCGGCGGCGTCGATGCGCTGGTAGACGGGAGCCCCGAAACGCTCGGTGAGCTCCTGATAATGCTGACCGGGGTCTTTGCCGGTAACAGCGGTAATTTCTGCTGCCAATAGCCCCAGGATAATGCCGTCCTTATCGGTCGACCACACGCTGCCGTCCTTGCGCAGGAAGGTGGCGCCCGCGGATTCCTCACCGCCGAAGCCAAGCTTGCCGTCTACCAATCCTTGCACGAACCACTTAAGCCCCACCGGGGTTTCGAACAGCTCGCGTCCTAGTCCCTTGGCAACACGATCGATCATTGCGGAAGAGACCAGCGTTTTGCCTACGCCAACGCTGTCGTTCCACTGCGGGCGATGAGTGAAGAGGTACTGAATCGCCACCGCCAGATAGTGGTTAGGATTGAGCAGCCCGGTCGAGCGCGCCACGATGCCGTGACGGTCGTGATCGGTATCACAGCCGAATGAGACGTCGAAGCTATCCTTATTGTCGATCATCGTCGCCATTGCGTAAGGCGAGCTGCAATCCATACGGATCTTGCCGTCCCAATCGCGCGGCATGAAGCGGAAGGTTTGATCGACCTGCTGCGACAGCACCTTCAGCGGCAGCTGATATTTGCTGGCAATGCGCGTCCAGTAGTGGACGCCCGCGCCACCCAGCGGATCGACGCCGAAGGTCAGCCCTGAATCACGAATCGCATCCAGATCGATCACTTGCGCCAGGCCGTCGACGTACTGGCTGATATAGTCGAAACGCTGGGTGCTATCGACGCTCAGTGCCGTTTGATAATCGACGCGCTTTACGCCATCGAGGCCGAGCTTCAGCAGCTCGTTGGCACGATCCTCGATCCATTTGGTGACATCGGTATCGGCCGGACCACCATGGGTGGGATTGTACTTGAAGCCACCGTCAGCGGGCGGATTATGCGATGGCGTAATGACGATGCCATCGGCCAGCCCTTCGCTGCGCCCCTTGTTGTATTCGATGATCGCATTGGAAATAACCGGCGTCGGCGTATAGCCCGGCTCGCCGCCGGTCTCCTCAACGCCCGCGTCGATGCGCGTTTCCACCCCATTGGCCGCGAGCACCTCAAGCGCGGAGGCAAACGCCGGCTCCGACAACGCATGAGTATCCATGCCCATGAACAGGGGCCCGCTCACCCCTTGCTCACGCCTGAACTCGCAGATTGCCTGAGTGATCGCGAGAATATGCCACTCGTTGAAGCTACCGGCGAGCGCCGAGCCGCGATGGCCCGACGTACCGAAGGCAACCTTCTGTGCCACATTGTCAGGATCGGGGCGCAGCCCGTAGTAGCGTGAAACCAAGCGCGGAAGGTTGGTCAGCATAGCCTCGTCGGGCAACTCGCCCGCGTGGGGATCAATACTCATAGCAATTCCTGTAGCCACTGGTGTTCGAAAAAAGCGAATTTATCGAAGTGTACCAGCGGCGGCGCATAAAGGCAGGTGAGCAAATGTAAAAGAGTGGCCGGGAAGTGCACATCAGGTGGCTTTCGCTACTGTCGGCGCGGCGCCAACCAACACCTTCGTGCCGCCCGCTGCTAGGCTCGTCGCAGGCGATACGCACCTCCACGGCGACCATCAGCGGCCGTGGCGGCGAAAATGGACACACCGACGCGGGCATTTGTTACAGCGACGCATGCGTATCCACGCCACCGCGACCGCTCAAGGCACGCTTGAGCTGATCACGGTCGAGCTGTTTTTCCCAGCCGGACATCACGATGGTGGCTACGCCATTGCCGATGAAATTGGTCAGCGAACGGCATTCACTCATAAAGCGGTCGACGCCAAGCACCAATACGATGGCACTGACCGGCAGCCCCGGCACCACCGATAGGGTAGCCGCCAGAGTGACGAAGCCGGCACCGGTCACGCCGCTGGCACCTTTGGAGGTCAGCATCGCGACCAGCAAAATAGTGATCAGTTGCATGGCGCTAAGCTCGACGTTGGTGGCCTGCGCAATAAACAGCACTGCCAGCGTCATGTAGATGTTGGTGCCATCGAGATTGAACGAATAGCCGGTCGGCACCACCAGCCCCACCACCGAGCGCGAACAACCGGCGCGCTCCATCTTCTGCAATAGCTGCGGCAGCGCTGATTCCGAGGAACTGGTGCCAAGAATAATCAGCAGTTCGTCCTTGAGGTAGGCAATCAAGCGAATGATGCTGAAGCCGCTGAAGCGCGCAATCGCCCCCAGCACCACCAGCACAAATAGAATGGCAGTCGCATAGAAGCTCAACACCAGCTCGAGCAGTTGGGTTAACGACCCGACGCCGTACTTGCCCACCGTAAACGCCATCGCGCCCAGCGCACCAATCGGTGCCAACTTGGTGATAAAGCCCACGATCTTGAACAGTACCGCCGAAGCCTGCTCGATGGCCGAGGAGACATTGCGGCCTTTTTCGCCCAGCGCAGAGAGCGCCGCGCCAGTCAGAATAGCGACCAGCAGCACCTGCAGAATATTGCCTTCGGTAAAGGCGCTGAACATACTGTGGGGAATAATGCTCATCAAGAAGTCGGTGACGCCATGACCGTGTTCGGCCGCGGCGGTGTATTTCGCTACCGCGCTGGCGTCGAGGGTGGCGGGATCAACATTGAAGCCGTCGCCGGGGCGCAGCACCAGCCCCGCTATCACGCCAATCGCCAGCGCAAAGGTCGACACGACCTCGAAGTAGAGCAGCGCCTTGCCACCGACCCGCCCCACCTTCTTCATGTCACCCATGCCGGCGATACCGGTAACCACGGTGCAGAAGATCACCGGCGCAATAATCATCTTGATCAACTGGATAAACGCATCGCCCAGCGGTTTCAGCGATTGCGCTAATTGAGGATAGAAATGTCCTAGCGCGATGCCTACCGCGATGGCAATCAATACTTGAACATAGAGGATACGGTACCAAGGGACGCCAGTGGCCATTATTGCTACACCAATGTGGTTATCTTTATGAGGGTGCACCACATTAATTTTTCGATCATCCCACGTACATGCTGCTTTGGACGTAACCTATTGCCATGAAAACGATTTCATTGTCTTCGATATTCTCTCATAAGCACAAAAAAACGCTGCCGTGGCAGCGTCTTCTCGGGCTTGCAGACCCTTCGTTTGATAGTGCAACGCTAGCCTTGTCGGCTACTGGCGGCTCCGTACTTCGCCCCATATCTGTTGCAGCAAGTGCAGTTGATCGCCTTTCAGCAACGGCACAAACATCAGCTTGTCGCGATCCTGCTTGTCAGGAGCGGCCTTGATGCCTTGCTTGGCGAGCACGGCTTCCGCGCCTTTATTGGGCGTGTAGTAGTGACTATAGCGCGCGTTCAAGGCAGCAATGTCGGGCTGCTGCATAAACTCGATAAAGGCGCGCGCTAACTTGGGATGCGGCGCGTGGGCAGGAATCGCCAGCGTATCGACGCCGCGCTGTGAACCTTCTTCGGGAATGAAGAAGCCGATACGGCGATAGGTCTCGGGCGACTCATCGCGCCGATAGTCGAAGTCGCCGCTGTAGGTGACAGCCACTTTACTCACCCCGCGCACCAGTTGGTCGATGGCCGCTGTGCTGTCGGAGAACCCTTGGAAATTCGGCCGCTGTAGCGTTGCGGATACCGAGCGCCCCGCCTTCACCCAGGCGTCCTGCCCCACGCAATCGAAGCCCAGCCCCAGCGCTGCGCAGCTAGCACCGAACAGCACCTGAGCATCACCGCCCAGCAGCGAGAACGGCTGGCGCGGGTTGTCCTGCTCGTCAAACAGCGCCTTCCAGCTATGCGGAATATCCGGCAGCGCCTGAGTGTCGTAAATGATGCCAGTCGCGCCCCACAAATAAGGCAGGCTGTAGCGTGCACCCGGATCGTAATCGGCTTTCAGAAACTCATCCGCGATCTGCTCGCGTGCTTCCAGCTTGCCCAGCGGCTGAATCAGCTTGGCATCCACCAAGCGCGGCACGAAGTAATCGGTCGGCACAATAACGTCGTACTGGGCATCGCCGCCGCTGCGCAGTTTCGAGAACATCTCGGCATTGGAGGTGAAATAGTTCTGCACTACCTTGGCGTGGTACTGCTTTTCGAACTGAGCGATCGCCTTGGGCGACACGTAATCGGTCCAGTTATACAGATACAGCGTCGACTGCTCGGCGGCCTGAGCGCTAGCGCCGCCCAACACGGCAGTTGCCAGCGTGACCGTGGCAATGCCCTTACCCCAAAACGATGTGCGCATGCTCACTCCTTGTTGCTGAGCGCAGCGACATCCGGCTGGCTCGGATAGTGGTGACGGCTATACCCGCAGCAGCAGGTGCTCACGTTCCCATGAGCTGATCACGTTGAAATAGGCCGCGTGCTCCGCGCGCTTGACCGCTAGATAGCTGCGCACGAAGCGCTCGCCTAGAACGTTCATCAGCGGATCGCTTTCGGCCAGCGCATCGAGAGCGGGAATCACGTCATCGGGCAGTTCATGGCGCTCGTGTGACGAATAGCCCACCAGCGGCGGACGCGGCTCAGCCTGCTCGAGCATACCCAGATAGCCACACGCCAGCGATGCCGCCATCGCCAGATAAGGGTTGGCATCTGCCCCCGGCAAGCGGTTTTCGACGCGCATGTTCGCGCTGTCGCTGACCGGCACGCGCAGCCCAACGGTACGGTTATCATAGCCCCATTCCGCGTTGGTGGGCGCACTGCCGCTGTGTTCGCTACGATGCAGACGCCGCCACGAATTGATATTGGGCGCGAAGAACGGCATCGCCGCCGGCAGGTAGCGCTGCAAGCCGCCAATAAAGTGCAGGAACATGCGGCTGGGGCCCTCTTCGCCGGCAAACAGATTGCGCTCCTCGCCGTGTCGTTTGAGGCTGTGGTGAAGATGCATTGCGCTACCCGGCTCATTGGCCATCGGCTTGGCCATGAAGGTGGCGTACATGCCATGACGCAGCGCGGTTTCCCGCAGCGTGCGCTTGAACATCACGATCTGATCGGCCAGTTTCAGCGGATCGCCGTGCAGGAAGTTCACTTCCATTTGCCCGGCGCCCTCTTCGTGAATCAGGGTGTCTAGGTTAAGCGCCTGCTGCTCACAGAAGTCGTACATCTCCTCAAACAGCGGATCGAATTCGTTCACCGCATCGATGCTGTACGACTGCCGCCCGTTTTCCTTGCGCCCTGAGCGCCCCACCGGCGGCTCCAGCGGATAATCGGCGTCGGTGTTGGTCTTGACCAGAAAGAACTCCATCTCCGGCGCAATCACCGGCTCCCAACCGCGCTCGGCATACAGCGCCAGTACCCTGCGCAGCACATGACGCGGCGATATCTCAACCGGCTCACCGCTCATGTAGCAGCAGTCATGGATAATCTGCGCGGTAGGCTCAGCCGCCCACGGCACCAGATAAAGCGCCTCAGGGTCCGCCACCAATTGCATGTCAAGCTCGGCGAAGTTCCAGAATTTCAGATCTTCATCATCGGGATAGCCGCCGGTTACCGTTTGAATGAACACCGAGTCAGGCAAACGCGGCCGGCCGCCGCGCAGATACTTGCCCGCCGGCATAATCTTGCCCTTGAGGCCACCGGTCATGTCGGTAACAAGACACTCAACCTCAGTAATGCCATGAGTTTGAAACCATTGTTCGATGCGAGGATCAACACTATTGGACGACATTGTCACATCCGAGACGATTAACAGAACGGCACCTTCCACTCTAAGCTAACGTGCTGAGATGGCGGCCGACAATAAGCAAAAAGATTGATCGCTATGCTGCCATATCCCTTGCCGAAATACTTCACTGAGGTTACCTGCCCAACGTAAAAACCCCACGCTACCCTGAGGGGCAACGTGGGGCTCTACGCAGTTGCTTGCGCCGCGGGCGATACTACTGGGAGCGCACTTCGCCCCACAGCTGCTGGAAGTCGGTGAGATCCTTGCCTTCCAGCGCGGGCAGCAGACGAATACGCTTCATTTCGTCTTCGGTAGGCTGCGAAGGCGCCTTGCGTAGATCATCATCCAGATAAGGCAGCGCTGCCTGGTTGGGCGATGAGTAGTAGGTCCAGTTCGACAGCTGAGCGCCTATTTTCGCGTCAAGAATGTAGTTGATAAAGGTGTGAGCCAAGTCGGGATGCGGCGCACGCTTGGGAATCACCATGGTATCGACCCACAGCTCCGCGCCCTCTTTAGGCACCACGTACTTCAAGTGCTTGAAGCCTTCGGGGTCCTCGTTACGCGAGTTGAGGAAGTCACCATTGAAGCTGACGCCCACCTTGACCGTGCCGCGCGCCAGCTGCTGAAGCACCGGCGTACCATCGACATAGCCATTGAAGTTACCGCGCTTGCTGGTTTTCATCAGCAGCTTGCCAGCGTCAATCCAACTGGCGCGATCCTTACAATCGTAGCCATGGCCCAGATAGGCACAGGCAGCGCCGATCATGACATTGCCATCGCCCTGAATGGCGAACGGTTTGTTGGCATTGCGCTCGGGATCGAAAATCAGGCTCCAGCTATCCGGAGCATCGGGGAAGGCGCGAGTATCATAGACCAGCCCGGTAGTACCCCACTGATAGGCAACGCTGTACTTGCTACCCTTGTCGTAGTCGGGATCAGCAAAACGCGGCATCAGATTCTTGAAGTTGGGCAGCTTGCTCTTGTCGAGCGGCTGCACCAGACCTGCACTAATCATGCGCGGCAGATAGTAGTTGGAGGGCATCACCACGTCGTACTGGGTGTCACCGCCCGACTGCAAGCGCGCGTACATTTCGCCAATGGTGCCGAAGTAGCTCTGCACTACATCGACGTCGTACTTCTTCTCAAACTGCTTGATGATGGCCGGATCCATATATTCCGACCAGTTCAGCACGTAGAGTTTTTCCTTGGCAAACGCCTGCCCCGGCAGCAGCGCCAGTCCCAGTGCACACAGCGCGCCTGCGCTGGCCAGCTTTGAAAAAAGTGTCATTGTTTCCATTCCCCTGCACAGCTTGATGGAAAAAACGAGCGCCCAGCGCCAGCGGCACTGGGCAACCCATCAATTAAGACTGCCTTCCCGCTTACGCGACTTAAGCGTAAAGATCAGACTAACCAGCGCGGCTATCAGCACCGCAGCGATCATCAGCGCCCCGATAGCATTGATATCGGGAGAAATACCGCGACGGATCGCGCCCCAGATATAGATCGGCAAGGTAGCGCTCTCTGGCCCCGAGGTGAAGAAGCTGATCACGAAATCATCGAATGACAGCGTAAAGGCCAGGAAGAAACCTGCCACCAAGGCCGGTTTGATGGCCGGAATCACAAAATACAGCGCGCGCTTGACCGGCCCTGCGTACAAATCCTTGCTGGCATCGAACAAGGCCGCATCCAGGCTGACAAAACGCGCGTAGATCAGCAGCGCCACGAAGGGTAATTCGAACGTCACGTGGGAGATGATCATCGTCAGCATGCCGGGCTTGAGAATGCCGAAGGTCGAATTCAGCCGCACGAAAAACGCCATATCGGAGATACCAAACACCACATCAGGCATCACGATCGGCAGATAAATCAGAATGATCAGCCAGCCCATGCGACGCCCACGATGGCGATACAGCCCGTAGCCGAGGAAGGTGCCCAGCACCAGCGCAATCACCGACGACGACAGCGCCAGCACCATCGAATTGTAGAAGGCGTGTATCACCGCATCGTTGCCGAATAGACTGGTGTACCAGCGCAGCGAGAAACCGGCGAAGGTGGCGGCACTGTTGATCGCATTGAAGGAAAACAGCACCACGACCGCCAGCGGCAGATACAAAAACAGTAGCGTTAGCCACCAGAATACGGCAAACGCAGGATGAGCGCGGCGCTGTCTCATATCACCACCTCCTCACCACCGCCGAGGCGGCGTCCTAACCGCCGCAGCAGCCAAATACCCAGCAGCGTCGCCACCAGCATCAGAATCGAGCCTGCTGCACCATAGGGCCAGTTGGCGCCGTCAGAGAACTGGGTAGCGACCAGGTTACCAATCATCATCGCGCGACCGCCGCCCAGCAGCTCAGGCACCACATACATACCAAATGCAGGAATCATTACCAGCACCAGCCCCGCCAGCAGACCCGGTAGCGTTTGCGGCAGGATCGCGGCGAAAAAGGCGCGCAGCGGCGACGCATACAGATCTCGCGCAGCTTCAAGCTGCGAGAGATCGAGCTTCTCGAAGGCGCTGTAGAGCGGGAGCACCATAAACGGCAGGAAGTTATAGACCAGCCCCAGCATGACCGCGAACGATGACGGATAGAGCCCCAACTCAGGCGACGCCAGCCCCAGCCAACTGGCGAGCGTGGAGATCGGCGT
This sequence comes from Carnimonas bestiolae, assembly GCF_051251145.1. Classification (NCBI taxonomy): domain Bacteria; kingdom Pseudomonadati; phylum Pseudomonadota; class Gammaproteobacteria; order Oceanospirillales; family Halomonadaceae; genus Carnimonas; species Carnimonas bestiolae. The sequence goes on from NZ_JBPCZK010000001.1 coordinate 684,481, forward strand.
GCCCGGTGCCAGCAGATTCATCCAGCCGAAGGCGCGAATCACCTGATTGGTCCACGACGGCACCACAATGGCCAGCAGCATCACTACCCGAAGGCTTGGCCGCGCGGTGGATATGTAATACGCGACCGGATACGCCACCAGCACCGTTAGCGCCGTTGAGAACAGCGTGTAGTAGAGCGAGCGCAGCAGCGTATGGAGATTGCCGGGGCTCCAGCCGAGAAAGCCATAGCCCGCCAGTTGGCGAAACGAATCGACACTCAGCGGCATTTCGGGCTGACCATAGGTGCCGTTGGTCAAAAACGCCATCGACACCAGATACAGGCTTGGCAGCACCAGAAACACCGTGATCCAGGCCGCCGAAGGACCCGTGGTCCAGAGCAGGTGCAGCACTGCCCTGCCGCGTGAGGCAGGCGAGGAAATATTGGACATCGCTGTGCTCCCGCCTATTCGTTGATCAGAATGACATCTTCAGGGTAGATCTCGACCTGCACCTGATCGCCTACGCGGAACAGTCGATCGCCGGAGTTGGTCGCCTCAGCGACAATGTGCTGACCGCCGCAGTCGAGGTGATACTCCACCGTCGCACCGCGATAGAAGCGCTCGAGCACGCGGCCGGGAAGACGGTTCAGATCAAGCGTAGGATCGGCACCCGCGCTGCCCGGCGCCGAAAGCTCGATAATTTCCGGACGAATCAGCGCCAGCGACGCCGCGCCGCTGTCGCGGCTCTCGGTGGCGAGCATGCCCAGCGCGGTGTTCACGGTGTTGCCGTTACGGGCGCTCACCGGAAACAGATTATCGTGACCAATAAAGCGTGCCACGAAGCGACTGCGCGGGCGCTCGTAAACGTCGGGCGGCGCGCCTACCTGCTCGATACTGCCGCCGTTAAGCAACGCAATGCGATCGGACATCACCATGGCTTCTTCCTGATCGTGGGTCACGAACACGAAGGTCATGCCAAGGCGTTGCTGAAGGCGCTTCAGCTCTACCTGAAGATCGCTGCGCAGGCCCGCATCGAGGGCAGAAAGCGGCTCGTCGAGCAGCAATACATCGGGCTCGTTGACCAGCGCACGTGCCAACGCAATGCGCTGGCGCTGACCACCGGACAACTGGTGAATCTGGCGCGAGAGCAGATTGTCTATCTTCAGCGATGCGGCCATCTGTTCGACGCGCGAACTGCTTTCAGCTTTGCTGATGCCGCGCATTTTCAGCCCAAACGTAATGTTGTCGCGCACGTTGAGGTGGGGAAACAGCGCATAGGACTGGAACACCGTGTTAACGCTGCGTTTGTGTGGCGCCACCTCGGTGACATTACGGCCGCCAATCTCAACGCTGCCGCTGTCGGCGGAGTCGAGCCCGGCCAGAATGCGCAACAAGGTGGTTTTGCCACAGCCAGAAGGGCCTAGCAACGTGAAGAATTCGCCCGCCTCGATCGTAAGGTCGACGTTGTCCAGTGCCACAACGTCGTTGCCGAAGCGCTTCGACAGCCCTTTCAAGGCAATCGAAGACGCGTCGCGCGAGACCGAGCGGGCCGCTGCTTTATCAGGAAATTCTTCGCGGGTTGCGCTGTCTGTGGGCATTCAGGCATCTCCACTGCACCGGACACCACCGGCTGGCTACGGATGAATGTGACGCCCTCGGAGAAGGCGCTTAACATGGCGAGCGTAACGCAATACAGCAAAGCGATACGGCGGCGCGCTTTTATAAGGTGCGCATGGTTCGCCCAGAAGTCAGAGCAAATCGCGCAGCTTGTAAAAACTCGTCGCAAGCACCAGTAGCGGCGTACGCATATGCTTGCCGCCGGGGAAAGCACGATGTTTGACGCTACCAAACAGATCGAAGCGTTCGGCCTGCCCCGCAATCGACTCGGCCACCAGCTTACCGGCCAGACCGGCAAAGGCCATGCCGTGCCCTGAATAGCCCTGCGCCCAATAAAGACCATTGCCCTTGCGCCCGAAATCGGGAGCGCGATTCATGGTGATGGCCAGCCTTCCTCCCCAGCGATAGTCGATGGCGGGGCTTCTTAGCTGCGGAAACAGATAGCGTATGCGCTGACGAATACGCCAATCGAGCAACAGCGGCTGGTGGCCCGAATAGCTGACTTGGCCGCCGAAAAGCAAGCGATGATCCGCTGAAAGGCGATAGTAATCAAGTACAAATCGGGCATCTGATACCGCCACTTGGGTGGGCAATACAGAGGCGACCTGCTCGGGCGTTAGCGGCGCTGTCGCAACGATGTAATTATCGACGGGCATGATGTGCGCATCGGCGCTGGACACCAGCCCCTCTCCATAGGCGTTGGTCGCCTGCACCACATAGTCGGCATCGACCATGCCGCGATTGGCAATTACCCGCATGCGACCATCGGACTGGTGCTCGATGGCCGTCACTCGGTTACCGCAGTGGATGGCCGTGCCGGCGCGCTGCGCCGCCGCTGCCAATCCTAGCGTGTAGTTAAGCGGATGCAGTGCGCCGGCGTCGTGATCGAGTACGCCGCCCGCGTACGCATCGGTGACCACGTGCTGCTGCAACGCCTGACGATCGAGCCATTCTAGCTGATGATAGTCGTATCCAGCGGCCATGTCGGCAATCCACGCCTTGGACTCGTTGACATGACGGCGCTTGTTGGCGGCATGTACGTAGCCCTTGCGGTAGTCGCACGGAATCTTGTAGCGCTCGATCAAGCGCTCGGTGAGCGCTACCGCTTCACGGCTCATTTCCCACACATCGCGCGCGGCCTGCTTGCCCAGCGCCTGCTCAAAGGTAGCCATCGAAGTGCCCAACCCCGGCAGAATTTGCCCACCGCTGCGCCCCGATGCGCCATGGCCGATGTCGGCCGCTTCAAGCAGCACCACCGAATAGCCGCGTTCGGCAAGGTGCAGCGCGGTTGAGCAGCCGGTAATTCCTCCCCCGATCACGCAAACGTCAGCGCGCCGCTGCCCTTCCAGCGAAGGTGCAGGGCCGAGCGCAACACGTCGCGTGGCATCGTAATAGCCCTGCGCGCTGTCAAATGACGCTTTGCTGGAATGAGAGAGTGAAGCCATAGATATCCCGCGGCAACCTGTATTGATCGCCTTGCCTTGTCACATTGAGTAACCGCGCCCCATCGTCAAATGGCGCTGATCCGGCACCGACATAAAAGCACTGAACCACCGCACTTCAACGCCGCGCCGAACCTCATGAAAGGCAAGAATTGTGTCGCGACTACGACCAAATGCCAATAAGCAACGTCACAAAAAGTGCGTTTTGCGGAAAAAAGAGGGAAATAAAGCAACCTAATGTAAGAAAAGCGACGCCACTGGCATCGCTTTTTAGCAGGAAATCGTACCCGGGGTGCGTCAGCGCGAGCGACATACCGGGCATTGTGCATCACGACTGGCTGCCATCTGTCGCCACTGACCGCTTAACCCGTCAAACAGTGACAGCCCGCTAGCCGCACTACCAGCACCACTGATCAGCTTGAGCGCCTCGAGCGCCTGCCAGCTGCCGATCACCCCTACCATCGGCGCCGCCACGCCGCTCTCAGCACAGCTGGTAGCTTCATCATCGCCGTTATCGCCGTACAGACAGGCATAGCAGGGGGCATCGGGCTGGCGCAGATCGAACACCGCCAATTGCCCTGAGAAGGCAATTGCCGCCCCCGAGACCAGCGGCGTCGAGTGGGCCACGCAGGCGCGATTGATGGCATAACGACTGGAGAAGCGGTCGGTGCAATCGAGCACCACATCCACTTGGCTGACCTGCTGCGCAAGGGCGTTGTCGTCGAGCCGCTGCTCGAATACCTCGACCTGACAGCCGGGGTTGAGCGCAGCAATGGACTGGGCCGCAGAAGCCGCTTTGGTTTCCCCGATACGCGCATCGTTGTGGATAATCTGACGCTGCAGATTGGACAGCTCCACCCGATCGAAGTCTGCCAACATCAGCGCACCAACGCCGGACGCGGCAAGATACAGCGCCGCCGCTGAACCCAGCCCACCTAAACCAACAATAAGCACGCGCGCGTCCAATAGCCGCTGCTGCCCTTCCACATCGATTTGCGGAAGCAGCAGATGACGACTGTAGCGCAGCAGTTGATGATCGTTCATGGCAGCTCTCAGCGATTGGGGAGGAAGAACGCCCTTCGGCGTCGCTCAGTGGGTACCAGGCGCAGTTGCTTGCTGACCGAAGGTCACGCGCTCATGGCCGCCAAGGTCGCGAGCGCTGGCAACTCGCGCAAACCCCTGGCGTTCCATTAACTGCCGCACGGCGCTGGCTTGGTCATAGCCGTGTTCCAGCAGCAGCCAGCCGCCCGGCACCAGATAATCGGGGCTGGCAACGATGATGTCGCGGATGTCATCCAGACCATCGCTGCCGGCCACCAGCGCCGAGCGCGGCTCAAAGCGCACGTCGCCTTGCTCAAGGTGGCGGTCGTGTTCGGCTATATAGGGCGGATTCGACAGGATGAGCGCAAACGAATGCGGCGCTAATTCGCGGTGATCGAACCAGCGACTGTGCAGCCAGCGCGTGTTGCCAAGCCCTAGCCGCTCGGCGTTGCGCTGCGCCAGCGCAACGGCTTCCGCAACTCTGTCGCTGCCGATCACCTGCCAATCGGGACGCTGACTAGCAAATGCCAACGCAATGGCGCCGCTGCCGGTGCCTAGATCGAGCGCTTTGGCAGGCTCAGCACTCGCTAATGCCAGCGCTTGCTCGACCAATAGCTCGGTATCCGGGCGCGGAATCAGAGTGGCAGGACTCACTTCGAGAGGCAGCCCGAAGAATTCGCGCATGCCCAGCAGATAAGCCACCGGTTCACCTGCGGCGCGTCGTCCGATCCATTCATCAAAACGTGCGGCTAGCGTGCTGTCCAGCTCGCTATCGCCGAAGCCGTAGAGCCAGGCACGCGACTTGCCGCTAAGCGCCAACAGCAGCACTTCTGCGTCTAGCGCCGCAGTTGCCGAGGTCGCCGCCAGACGCTCTCGCGCCGCCTGAAGCGCTTGATCGAACGTCATTGCATCAATCGCTTTGCAGCGCCGCCAGTTGGTCGGCCTGATGCTCCTGGATCAGCGGCTCGATTACGCTGCCAAGATCGCCTTCGAGAATATCGCTAAGCTTATAGAGCGTGAGATTGATGCGGTGATCGGTCAGCCTTCCCTGTGGGAAGTTATAGGTACGAATACGCTCGGAACGATCGCCCGACCCCACCAGCGAGCGCCGCGTTTCGGACTGCTGCTGGTTGTGCGCCGCGACGGCCTCCTGCTTCAGGCGCGAAGCCAGCAGCGACATCGCCTTGGCCTTGTTCTTGTGCTGCGAGCGCTCGTCCTGACACTCCACCACGGTGCCGGTCGGCAGGTGGGTGATGCGAATCGCCGAGTCAGTGGTGTTGACGTGCTGACCACCCGCGCCGCTGGAGCGGAACGTGTCGATACGCAAATCGTTGGCGTTGATCTCAACGTCGGTGACCGCATCGACTTCCGGCATCACTGCCACGGTACAGGCAGAGGTGTGAACGCGCCCCTGTGACTCGGTGGCCGGCACGCGCTGCACGCGATGAGCGCCGGACTCAAACTTGAGCTGACCGTACACGCCGTTGCCTTCAAGCCGCGCGATCACTTCCTTGAAACCGCCCTGCTCACCGTGACTGGCGCTTAGCAGTTCGACCCGCCAATGGCGCTGCTCGGCGTAGCGCGAGTACATGCGGAACAGATCGCCGGCGAACAGCGCGGCTTCATCGCCACCGGTACCGGCGCGCACCTCAAGGAACACCCCGCGCTCATCATCAGGGTCCTTGGGAATCAGCAGCTTCTTGATTTCGCCTTCAAGCGTTTCGATGCGTGGATCGAGCGACTCGAGCTCTTCACTAGCCATCGCACGCATGTCGGGATCGCTATCGCTGGCCATCGACTGCGCAGCGTCGCGCTCTTCTTCGAGACCGCGATAGCGCTGCCAGGCCGCTACCAGCGGTTCGAGATCAGAGTATTCACGGGAGTAGTCGCGGAATTTGGATTGATCGCTGATAGTGTCAGGATCGGAAAGCAGCGCTGCGAGTTCTTCAAATCGATCCGCGGCGCCGTCGAGACGCTCGCGTATGGATGGCTTCATATAAGGGCCTTTAGTGCACCTGTCGGGACTCAGACGCCGCGACACTATCGCTGGCGGGGGTCTCTGGCTGATGGGGGCAGCTATTGTGCTGAGTCTCGCTCTCGCCATCAAGCAGAAGTGCTGCTGCCGCATCGACGATATCCTGACGATTTTCGCCAGACGCCTTACGCAATCGGGCGGTGGTGCCGTGGAGCAGTTTGTTAGTCAACTGATTGGATAGACGCCGCACTACTTCACGCGGGTCTTCGCCGCGCTCAAGCTGAGCAATGGCGTGGGCTTCGGCGGCCTGACGCAGCCCCTCGGCCTGACGACGATGACGGCGGATCAGCTCACCAGCACCGCGTTCACGGCGTTTGCGCCGCCACTCATCGACCCGCGCCTCGATGATGGTATCGGCCTCAGCCGCCGCCGCCTCACGGCCGCGCAGGCTTTCTTCGATAATGTCGTTCAGGTCATCGACGCTATAGAGGAAGATATCGTCGAGATCGCCCACTTCCGGCTCGATATCGCGCGGTACCGCAATATCCACCATGAAAATGGGGCGGTGGCGACGCACGCGCAGTGCGCTTTCGACAGCACCTTTGCCCAGTACCGGCAGTGGGCTGGCCGTCGAACTGATAACGACGTCGGCACAGCTTAGCGCCTGCGGCACCTCTTCAAGCCCAATTGCCACACCGCCAACTTCAGCGGCCAGCGTTTCGGCGCGCGACTGGGTGCGGTTGGCAATAATGATGCCTTGAATGCCGGCTTCCTTCAGATGGCGCGCCACTAATTCAATGGTTTCGCCCGCGCCAATCAGCAGCGCACGCGAACGCGCCAGATTATCGAAAATGCGCCCCGCCAGACTAACCGCCGCATAGGCCACGGAAACGGGGTTTTCGCCGATACCGGTATCGGTGCGCACTTGTTTGGCGGTGGCGAACGCGAACTGGAACAGTGCGTCTAGCGTACTGCCCAGTGCGGCGTAGCGCTGAGCCGACTGATAGCCGCTTTTGACCTGCCCCAGAATTTGCGGCTCGCCCAATACCATGGAGTCGAGTCCGCAAGAGACGCGCATCAGGTGGCGAGCAGCCTGCTCGGCGCTGAATTGGTAAATGCAGTCAGCCAGGGATTGCACGGCAATGTTGTGGTAGCTAGCCCACCACTCGATTACCTGCGCCACTGCTGCTTCACTGACCGATTCAGCACCAAGATAGAGCTCGGTACGATTGCAGGTCGAGACGATGACCGCTTCATCAACACCCGCCAAGGTGATGAGATCGGCGTAAGCCTGCTCGAGCTGCTCAGGGGAAAACGACACGGCTTCGCGCATATCGAGCGAAGCGGTACGGTAATTAATGCCTAGCGTAAGAAGCGTCATAAGCCATCTTTTCATACATCCGGTTGCCAGCCTTTATATGACACAACGCCTACCCGCGAGGGAGTATTGAAGACGATGAATGGTAAAGGGGATAGCAACATGGGCTAAAGCGCCAAGAATAGCGCTACCGGCAGATGAACCAAAGAATAACACATTTAACGCCAAGGCTCCCATCGCCACTGCCCACTGGAAGCCAAAAGCCCTAAGGCAATGCCTGCCTGCTAATGGAACATCTCACTAACCATGCGCCTTGCAGCGTGAATACGCACAACAATGAGGGTTATTTATAGCGATGATAGCCTACTCCCTGACTTGGGAGTTCAGCTGCAGCTTAAAACGCTGGGGAACTGCCAGGCAGCCTCCTCTGCGACAGCCGGCAGCGGTCTTTTCGGCTTTGCCAAACCAGCGGCGACTCGGCACACTGGCGTCGGGCAAGCTAGCTTTGGCATGCTGCTAGCGCGCTAAGGCGCTGATTGAGCTGCTTAAAAACGTCGGCAATACCTGCTTCCAATAAAAGCAGAGCCTTCTCTACTACTGGCGGAGGGCCGACAGAGGTTAACCTTCCCGACAATCATCGCGCTCCCCCATTGGGGCGCTGTTACACTTAGCCTTTACTACATCGGCCTTTATTACCCTTGGTCTAGATAATGGCCCGATGACTATCCCTACGCTGTGCACAGGAGCTGCGTTGCAATGAATCATCTGCGTGTCGTGATCGCTTTTATAGCGGCACTCGTTATTTCGGGATGTGCGGTATCACCGCCTTCGCCCTCGGTAGACAGGGAAAAAGGCGATTGGGAACATCAGCAGCAGCGCCTGGAAGCGCTCAACGATTGGCAGTTGAGCGGCAAGATTGGGCTGCGCTCGCCCCAGCAGAATCGCAGCGCCAACCTCGATTGGACCCAGCACGATGCCGACTACACCATTATGGTGTCTGGCCCATTCGGCGTAGGGCGAAACACCCTGCAGGGCCATCCGGGCGACGTCACGCTTAAAAATGGCGATGGTACCTTTAGTGCAGCAACGCCTGAACAGTTGATGGAGCAGCAGTTGGGCTGGTCGCTGCCGGTATCGTCGCTGGATCGTTGGGTACGCGGTCTGGCCGCTAACGGCTCGGAAGGCACCTTCAGCCATGACGACGAAGGCTTCCCCGCTACGCTTAAGCAGGACGGCTGGACCATCAACTATCTGCAGTGGAGCTACGCCGACGGTTATTGGCTCCCTGGGCGCTTGCGTCTTGCCTATGGCGACATTCAGGTCACCTTCGTGATTACCCGCTGGCAGCCGCAGCTACAGCAGCAAAACGGCGACAACGAGGGCGCTCAGCCCGCTGCCGCAAATTGACAGAGAGGCCCGCGTTGACTACCATGGCGCGCGCTGCAGTCGGGGTTTTCGGGTAGCAGGCACTAACGGCAATGAATTGATTGCTTGACCTGCCGACCTCCAATCCGTAAGATGCGCGCCGTGCTCAGGCAGTCGTCTGACACACCCGCCGCTCTCGCTGCTGCTCGTTTCGGTCGAGCTGAAACAAAGTGAGACAGTGTTGCTGGGGTATCGCCAAGTGGTAAGGCACCGGTTTCTGGTACCGGCATTCACAGGTTCGAATCCTGTTACCCCAGCCATTTCCTTATAGTGTTCAAAGCCTGATCAGTATCGCATGTACGGCTTTACGCTGATTCCCTCGGCCATCGAATGCCCGTTAGTCTACGTAACTGTGGCATCGCTACATTTACCCATTATACCCAGCATCCAAAGGTGGCTGCGCCGTGTCCAAATTGATGGTCTTCGCCGGGAACGCTCATCCCGAACTGGCCCATAAAGTCGCTGAGGCGCTCGATAATCGCCTCGGTCACGCTACTGTCGGCCAATTCAGCGATGGCGAAATTAATGTCGAGATCAATGAGAACGTGCGAGGCAAGGACGTTTTCATCCTGCAATCCACCTGTGAGCCGACCAACGATAACCTGATGGAGCTGATCCTGATGGTCGACGCCCTGCGTCGCGCATCGGCAACTCGTATTACCGCCGTGGTTCCCTACTTCGGCTACGCTCGTCAGGATCGTCGAGTGCGCTCGGCGCGCGTACCCATTTCGGCCAAGGTAGTAGCCGACATGATGGTCAAGACCGGCGTTGACCGCGTAATGACCATGGACCTGCACGCTGATCAGATTCAAGGCTTCTTCGACGTGCCGGTCGACAACGTTTACGGCTCGCCGATTCTGCTCGACGATATCGAGCGTCAAAACTACGACGACGTGATTGTCGTCTCTCCCGATATCGGTGGTGTGGTGCGCGCTCGCGCGGTAGCCAAGCAGCTTGATGTCGAACTGGCCATCATCGATAAACGTCGCCCGCGCGCCAACTTCGCGCAGGTAATGCACATTATCGGTGAAGTAAAAGATCGCACCTGTATTCTGGTCGACGACATGGTCGATACCGCCGGCACGCTGTGCAAGGCCGCGGAAGCACTCAAGAAGCAGGGCGCGCGACGGGTACTGGCCTACGCCACTCACCCGATCCTGTCAGGCCCGGCAGTCGACAATATTAATGAATCAGTGCTCGACGAATTGGTAATAACTGATACCATACCGCTCGCCGAACACGCGCAACGCTCTGGCAAGATTCGCCAGTTGACCGTTGCAGGGCTGATTGCGGAAGCTATTCGCCGCGTCAGCAACGAGGAATCCGTCAGCGCCATGTTCCACTAAGCGGGCCTTCGCGCCTCGCTTTGGCCATTGTGCTACGGCTAGCACGGTAAGCGCTGCCTTCGGGCGAGCGCTTACCGTTTTCTGCGAAACGGGTGCGTTCTGGTCGCGGATTGCCCCGAACTACTTCGCATTACTTACTTGAGCATCGTGAAGATGCGCATAAAGGATACATCATGAAGCACGACTATACTCTTACTGCTGTTGTGCGCACGGACCTGGGGAAAGGTGCGAGCCGCCGCCTGCGCCGTGCGAACGAGCGTGTTGCTGCCATCGTTTATGGCGGTACCGCTGAGCCGCTGCCGATCGCTATCGACAAGACAGCACTGTACAAGGCTATCGAAGAAGATGGCTTTTACTCTTCGGTTATCAACATCAAGGTAGAAGGTGGCAAAACCGAGCAGGTTATCGTTCGCGATCTGCAGCGTCACCCCTACAAGCCGTTGGTTAACCACGCTGACTTCCAGCGTATCAACGCTAATGAAGAGATCACGCTGAACGTCCAGCTACACTTCAACAACGCTGAAGAAGCTAAAGGCGTTAAAGAAGACGGCGGTATTCTCAACGTGCTGTACAACGAAGTTGAAATCAGCGCGCTGCCGAAAAACCTGCCTGAGTATCTCGAACTCGACGTGGCTGAGCTGGGTCTGGGCGAAACACTTCACCTGTCCAACATCGCGACACCTGAAGGCGTTACCCTTACCGCGCTGGCCAATGCCGAAGAAGGCGACGAAGACGCTGATCTGGCAGTGGTGACCATTTCTCAGCCGGCCGCTGAAGAGCCGGAAGAAGACGAAGCTGAAGAAGGCGGCGACGAAGCTCCTTCTGAAGGCGAAGAAAAACCCGAAGAATAATTCGGCGCTTTCTTGCATCGACACCCCCAAGTGCCTCTGGCGCTTGGGGGTGTTGTTTTTTGGGCAAAAGGATATGCGCTGCCCGCCGCTATACAGCCCACCGCCGCGCAACGAGCATCCGCCTGCCCACCCCGAGTGGCGAGAATCGCCTTAAAATAGTCGGCTACTCACTGTAAACTGCGCACTGCCATTGAACACGGTCGGCAACCACCGTCAGGTTTCTCTACCGGTAGCGCCGCTTTTTTCCGCGCGCACGCTCAATCCGCCAACAGGTAATCGCCATGCCCTTAACTCCCGCCAAGGCCGTGATCGGTCTCGCTAATCCTGGTAACGAATATGCCGAGACCCGTCATAATGCCGGCGCCTGGTTCGTCGAGCTGCTGGCACGGCGTGCGGGCACTACCCTACGCCCGGAACGGAAATTCAATGGCGATTACGCCAAAATCAATGTAGGCGGGCACGATGTCCATCTGCTGATTCCTGCCACCTACATGAACCACAGCGGCAAGGCGGTGGCACCGCTGGCGCAGTTTTTCAAACTGCCGCCTGAGGCGCTGCTGGTCGCTCACGATGAGCTGGATATCGCGCCCGGCACCGCTCGCTTCAAATTCAGCGGCGGTCACGGAGGGCACAATGGCTTGCGCGATATCATCGCGGCGCTGGGCAACAGTCGTGATTTCCACCGCCTGCGCGTCGGTATCGGGCACCCCGGCGAAGCGTCGAAAGTGGTGAACTACGTATTGGGACGTCCCGGCAAAGGTGAGCGCACTGCCATCGATCACGCCATCGATGCGGCCGCTGATGAACTCCCGCTCACCCTTGAGGGCGACTGGGAGCGCGCCATGCAGCGCCTTCATTCGCAAACGTTCTAGCCAATGGGGGTGCGCGTTTCCTCCCCTCCCCCAACCTCGTGTAGAATGCACGCGATATACTCGTGACCTTTTTGCTAACCCTTATATTCCAGGATGATCCATGGGCTTTAACTGCGGCATTGTCGGACTGCCCAACGTCGGCAAGTCCACGCTTTTCAACGCGCTGACCAAATCCGGCATTGATGCTGAAAACTTCCCGTTTTGCACCATTGAGCCGAACACCGGCGTTGTGCCGATGCCCGACCCACGCCTCGATGCGCTGGCGAAAATCGTGTCACCGCAGCGCACCGTGCCGACCACCATGGAGTTTGTCGATATTGCCGGGCTAGTCGCGGGCGCGTCGAAAGGCGAAGGCCTCGGCAACCAGTTTCTCGCCAATATTCGCGAAACCGACGCAATTGCGCATGTGGTGCGCTGCTTCGACGACGACAACGTGATTCACGTGGCGAACAAGGTCGATCCGCGCGGCGATATCGAAACCATTAATATCGAGCTGGCGCTGGCCGATCTCGACAGCGTTGAGCGCGGTATCCAGCGCCTGGCACGTGTCGTCAAAAGCGGCGACAAGGAAGCGATTGCGATCAAGGCCATTCTTGAGAAGATTCAGCCGCACCTCGCTGAAGGTCAGCCGCTGCGCTCATTCCCGCTCAGCGACGACGATCGCGCACTGCTCAAGGGCTACAACTTCCTGACCCTGAAGCCGACCATGTACATCGCCAACGTTGATGAAACCGGCTTCGAGAACAACCCTTATCTCGATATCGTCAATGCGATTGCCGCCGAAGAAGGTGCAGGCGTGGTAGCGGTGTGCAATAAGCTCGAAGCCGAAATCGCTGAGCTCGACGACGGCGAAGAGAAGGACATGTTCCTCGAAGAGATGGGCATGAGCGAACCCGGCCTTGATCGCGTCATTCGCGCCGGTTACCAGCTACTAGGGCTGGAAACCTACTTTACCGCTGGCGTTCAGGAAGTACGCGCCTGGACCGTGCGCGTCGGCTCTACCGCTCCGCAGGCCGCTGGTGTTATCCACACCGATTTCGAAAAAGGCTTCATTCGCGCCGAAGTGATCGGCTATGACGACTTCATTGCGCACAACGGTGAGCAAGGTGCCAAGGATGCTGGCAAGTGGCGCCTCGAAGGTAAAAGCTACATCGTTCAGGACGGCGATGTCGTGCACTTCAGGTTTAATGTGTAACTTCAGCAGCTTTTCCGCGCTCTAGCCGCTCTACCGCCCCCGCACTTTAGCGGGGGCGTGCTTTTTAGGGGGCCTGATCACGCGAATAGCCGTACTGTGTTTTCCCATCCTTTTTTGGATCGCTAGCGCTGCCAAGACCGCTACAGGCGACCGAGTCATCGGCTCGCCACTTCTGCCTACTTTCGCTCCGCTCGATCTGTCATTGCCCTCGCAGCCCGCCATCACCCTTAGCAGCCAGCGCTTACCGCTGCTTGCCATGACCGCACGCGACTATCGTTGCTCCTGGCCCACACCGAACTCGGGCTGCCCATCACGTCTGCTAACCTGCTATCTCCTCTATAACCAGCGTATGCCAAGGCTGTCACCATCCTCCACGGCCCCCGCCATCGCTCGCGGCAATCTTTCTTAGCGCGTTTAAACGCCGCCACTTCGACAGTATGAAAAGCATCACCCACTTTCTTTGCAAATGTCACGAAAGGGTCACACGAACTTCCTACCCTCTGCGTGTCGCCTAACCGTGTCCACTTGTAATAGAGGTCGCTCTTCCGATGAGCTCATCGACAAGCAACGAATACAGCTTGCCCACCACTACCAGTCCACTTAACGTACCCGCATCGGCAAACCGCTGGTTTATTCCGCTGTTTGCGCTGGTGGTAATCGGTGGTCTTTTCTATGTGTTCCATTCACTGGCTCTCGATCTTGAAAGCGCGAGAGCAGTGCCATGGCTAATGCTTGGATTAGCGCTGTTGATTGCGCTGGGATTTGAGTTCGTCAACGGCTTCCACGATACCGCCAATGCGGTTGCCACTGTCATCTATACCCGCTCGCTACCCGCTCAGGCGGCAGTGCTGTGGTCGGGCGTGTTCAACTTCCTTGGCGTACTGGCATCGTCTGGCGCGGTCGCCTACGGCATTGTGGCGCTGCTGCCGGTCGAGCTGATTATGGAAGTAGGTTCGTCGGCGGGACTGGCAATGGTCTTCTCGCTGCTGCTTGCCGCGATTATCTGGAACATTGGCACCTGGTACTTCGGTCTCCCGAACTCCAGCTCGCATACCCTGATCGGTTCGATCATGGGCGTGGGGCTTGCCAATCAGTTTCTGGCACCAGCGGGCGCAGCAGCCAGCGGCGTCGATTGGAGTCAGGCCTACAAGATTGGTTTGGCACTGCTGGTGTCGCCGCTAATCGGCTTCATCGGTGCAGCAGTACTGCTGGTGCTGATGAAAACCGTGATCCGCAGCAAAGACCTGATGAAGTCGCCAGAGGGCAACAAACCGCCGCCCACCATGATTCGCGGGCTGCTAATTCTGACCTGCACCGGCGTTAGCTTTGCTCACGGCTCCAACGACGGTCAGAAGGGCATGGGCCTGATCATGCTGATCCTGATCGGATTGGTACCTACCGCCTTCGCGCTCAACCGTACCCCTGGCCCTGATTATATGGAAGCCTTCCAAAGCGCCTCCAGCCAGTTCGAACAAACCCTCAACCGCTATGCAGGCAGCGCCGCGCCGGCTGATGACGTCCGCGAAGAAGTGGTACATGCCATTGAAACTCACCAATGGACACCTGCCACTACCGCTTCACTGGCGCAGTTTGTTGGCAACACTCGCAGCGAAATCGAACATTTCGACTCGCTGTCACAGGTCCCTAACGGACTGGTGACCAACCTGCGCAACGATATCTATCTGTCGGGCCAAGCGGCAGCACTGATGCCGGAACAGTCTGGTCTTTCCATCAATGATAGCGATCGTCAGGTGCTCAAAAATTTTGAAGGTCAGGTCAACACCGCTACTCAGTTTATCCCTGACTGGGTGAAGGTAGCGGTTGCTCTGGCGCTAGGGCTTGGCACCATGGTGGGCTGGAAACGCATCGTCCGCACAGTAGGCGAGCGCATCGGAAAAACCCACATGACTTACGGTCAAGGCGCTTCCGCTGAACTGATTACCATGGCCACCATTGGTGCTGCCGATCACCTTGGCTTACCGGCCTCTACCACCCACGTGCTCTCTTCTGGCGTAGCGGGATCGATGACCGCTAATGGCTCGGGCCTACAGTGGTCAACCATTCGCAACATGATCATGGCCTGGGTGCTCACCCTGCCCGCCTCCATTGCGATTGCCTTCGTGCTGTATGTCGCCATGCGCGCCGTACTCTAAGCACACTACGGCAAGCCCCTAACCCGCGACCTGTTCGCGGGTTTTTGCGTATTTGTACCAGCCAAAGAAGCATCCAATGCGTTTCGCACTGCACCAAAATGTGCAATCCCTTTGCCTCCTCACCACACTCGCCGCATAATAACGCCGCCGGATTCGCCGGATATTCTCCTGCGGCCGTTGGCGCGCTATTTCCACGGCGTCATCTCGCTGTCACAATGTTGTCATGTGAAGGTAATAATCTTGCCCCGGCACTCCCCCTTCCTAAGCGTGAACGAGAAATTTTATGTCCATGCCTGAACCTGGCAAACACGACACCCCCTCCGCATCAGGGCCACTTTCCAGCCGTTCCAATCGATGGGCCATGCCGGTATTCCTATTGGTGCTGCTGGTCGGATTTGGCTATGTCTTCTACGCGTTGGGCGGTCGCTTGGAAGGCGTTCCTGCGGTGCCATGGGTATTGCTGACGGCGGCGCTGCTATTGGCCTTTGTGTTCGAATTTGCCAACGGCTTTCACGATACCGCCAATGCCGTCGCCACAGTCATTTATACGCGCTCGATGTCGCCTCAGTTGGCGGTGTTATGGTCAGGGCTTTTCAATTTCGCTGGCGCATTGATGGCATCGGGGGCCGTCGCTTACGGCATCATTGCGCTGCTGCCGGTAGAGCTCATCACCCAGGCAGGCTCTTCTACCGGTCTGGCGATGGTCTTCGCGCTGCTACTGGCCGCCATCGGCTGGAACCTCGGCACCTGGTCGCTGGGCATTCCCAATTCCAGCTCGCACACCCTGATTGGTTCCATTCTGGGAGTGGGGTTAGCCAATCGCTTCCTCGAACCCAGTGCTTCGATTGCCAGCGGCATCGATTGGGGGCAGGCAGAGAAGATCGGCCTTACGCTGCTGGTGTCGCCGCTGATCGGCTTTATTGGCGCAGCGGTGCTGCTGTTAGTCATGAAGAAGCTGATCCGCAGCAAGACCCTGAGTGAGCGCGCCTCCGAAGGCTCCAAACCGCCGCTGTGGATTCGCTCGCTGCTGATTCTTACCTGTACCGGCGTCAGCTTTGCTCACGGCTCCAACGATGGTCAGAAAGGCATGGGGCTAATCATGCTGATTTTGGTTGGGCTGGTGCCTACCGCGTTTGCCTTGAATCAAAGCGGCAATACCAGTCAGATGACCAGCTTCCGCACCGCCTCCACCCAGCTCGAGCACATGCTTGAACAGCACGCGCAGCGCTTGCCTGAAGGCGTCGATCACACCGCTGAGGTAACGGAGGCGGTCAAGCAGCATCAGTTGCGACCACTCACCACTGCTGCTTTGGCAGACTACCTGAGCACCATTAGCGCAGATACGGCGGGCTATCGCACCTTCGCTGATGTGCCGAGCAATGAAGTCAGCCAGCTACGCAACAATATTTACATCACCGGTCAGGCGCTCAAGCTGATCGAAGATAGCCCGCAGGTCCAGCTCAGCAAGAGTGATCAGCAGGTCGCGGCTCACTATCATCGAGCGGTCAAGGCAGCCACTGAATACATTCCGCTGTGGGTGAAGGTCGCCGTGGCACTGGCGCTGGGACTAGGCACCATGATCGGCTGGAAACGCGTAGTGGTGACCGTCGGTGAAAAAATTGGCCGGAGCGGTCTCGATTATGGTCAAGGGGTGGCTGCCCAGGCGGTGACAATGGGCACGATCCTGTTCGCCGACAAGCTGGGTATGCCCGCCTCGACCACGCACGTGCTCTCTTCAGGGATCGCGGGCACCATGGCCGCCGAAGGCTCTGGGCTGCAGTGGAGCACCATTCGCAACATGATTCTGGCATGGGTACTCACCCTGCCGGCGACCATGATTCTAGCGTTCGTGCTGTTTATTGGGCTGGAAAAACTGTTCTAATGCCCCGCAACGACAAAGGGCGATACCCATGGTATCGCCCCCTGATAAGCCCACCTTCCACGGTGGGCTTATTGTTTTTGTCGCTGCCAACCTTGCGCAAGCCTACCCCAGTCGCTGTAGCGGCTGCGCCAGGTTTGCGCACGGAAGGGGCATTCCGGCACAGCCTGCAAATTCACTGCATGCTGCCTCTCTGCGCTCTCCGTTGCTAATCCCCCGAGTGTTGCTGATCGTGCCGACGCTTCAGCCACCATCTGACCAGTAGCGCTACCACGATCAGCAGTGGAATCAGCCATAGCAGATGTCCTTCGATACTCCCCAGGTAGTGCGTAAATACAGAACCGAATAGGTAGCCGCCGCCTACCAGCAGAGTGGCCCATACGATAGCGCCTAGCAGGTTGAACAGCACAAAGGTGGCAATTGTTACATGGCTAGCACCAATCACTACCGGCCCGATAAGGCGCAGTCCGTAGAGAAACCGAACGCCAAAGATAGCCAGGTATTGATGACGATGAATGGACGCCTGCATCCGTTCAATATGCGCGGTTTTGTTACCGCCAAAACGCTGGATTGCACGCACTCCGTAGCGATGTCCCACCAGAAACAGCAGGATATCGCCGAGCGCGCCCCCGGCCGCCGCAGCCACAATGGCCCAGACAAGATCCAGCCACTGCCGGTGGGCGGCAATGCCACCAAGAATAGTGACGGTTTCGCCTTCCAGCATGCTGCCAAGAAACAGCGCAAGATAACCGTAATGGTGAATGAGGTCCGCGATATTGGGCATGATTGCGTCACATTAGAGAGCACGATGAAATTAAGAAAGGCAGAGCATAGAGCAAGATAGCGGCGGACACATGGATTTTTTGGCTGCATCTGTTGACCTTTTCCAGCCACATCAGTAAGATGCGCTCCCAATGAAAAGGCTACGTAGCTCAGCTGGTTAGAGCACATCACTCATAATGATGGGGTCCCCTGTTCAAATCAGGGCGTAGCCACCAAATTCCAAACGCCCCGCGTATTATCCAATACGCGGGGCGTTTTTTGTTCTATCAACCACGACGCAACGTCACCCCTCAGGCATTTCCTGAACGTCTGGATGGCGACACCCACGCCGCCCGATCGAAAGCGCCATGTGATCCGGGCCTTGCCATCAGCACACGAGGAGCAAAGCCACGCCCGCCCCACGCGCTCTAAAAGCCCTTACCGCTAGCAACGCATCCTCTAGCGTCGAACCACCCCATCGCTCTGACGCGAGAGGCGCACCTAACCTTCTGATCGGGTGCTTCCGCGGTTTAGACGTTAGAAATGGCTATTGCAGAATGCCGTCAGTGCTTTGATCAGATAAGCAGGATCGGCACTGCCGGCGGTTTCGCGAATCGAATGCATCGCCCACTGAGGCAGTCCGATATCCAGGGTCGGAATCCCCAACTGGGTGGCGGTAATCGGGCCAATGGTGCTACCGCAGCCCATGTCGGCACGCGTCACAAAGGTTTGCACCGGCACCTCATGCTCGGCGCATAATGCACGAAACAACGCCGCCGTGGCGCTGCTGGTGGCGTAGCGCTGGTTGGCATTGACCTTGATAACCGGACCACCGTTGAGCTTGGGGCCGTGCCCAGCGTCGTGTTTATCGGCGAAGTTGGGATGCAGAGCGTGCGCATTGTCGCAAGAAATCAGGCTGGAGCGTTGAATCAAACGGATACGTCCCTGCTCTCCGCCTTCCCCCACGGTTTCATTCAAACGCGCCAACACGTCGGCCAAAAAGGTCCCCTGCGCCCCGCTAATACTAGCGCTGCCCACTTCCTCATGGTCGTTGGCTACCAGCATCGCCCCTTCGGAACCATCGGCCGCGAGCAACGCCTCAAGACCGCAGAAGCACGACAGCAGATTATCCAGCCGTGCACTGGCGTACAGCTCGCCCTCAAGGCCGATCAGCGCGGGCGGCTGGCAGTCATAAAGCCCAAGCTCGAAGTCGAGCACCTCGCCATCGACTGCGCCATGCTGTGATTCGATCAGCCGCTTGATCAATGCCTCGCTGCTTTCTCCTGCCCCCGACTCGATCGAGGCCAGCACCGCCGACATTTCGGTTTGCGCATTCAGCGCTCGCCCGCGGTTAGCCTCGCGGTCCATATGAATGGCCAGATTAGGAATAACCGCCACTGGGCGCGCTGAATCGATCAACAGCGAGCTGATCTTGCCGTTGTGGCGAAGCTGTACGCGACCGGCCAGGCCCAAATCACGGTCGAACCAGGGCGACAGCAAGGCGCCGCCGTATACTTCGACGCTTAACTGACGCCAATCGCGTGAAGAAATCAGCGGCTGGGGCTTAAGGCGTAACTGAGGAGAGTCGGTATGGGCGCCGATCAAACGCAGCGAAGTAAGCGGCTGTTGCGGCAGCCTGAAGGCAATCAGCGCACCGTCGCCACGGATGGCATAATAGCTTCCGCCCGCTGCCAACGACCATTGCTCGGTTTCTTCGAGCGCCTGAAAGCCGTTTTCCTCCAATCGCTTAGCCATGTTTTCCACCGCGTGCCACGGCGTCGGCGACGCTTTTAAAAAGGCGAACAAGCGCTGTAAAAGGGCTGACTCAGGCATAACACATCCTTCTGAATATGGTAGAAAACATCAAGGCACGATGATAAAAAGACACTAACAGCAGCACGCTGCTCTCTAGGATAACGCGCCTTTGTATAATCATTAGGCAACAGTCATTTATCCACGGCAACAACCAACTAACCTGATCGGGCATTACCCGCTTTTGCCATACTACTGCTACACTGGGATTCTAATTGATCAGCGCAATAGTGCGGGATTGCAGGTCACCATCAACGCGGAATACCTTATATCGCCACACGCACGCCCTGATCACGGTGCCAATGCTCACGCCCTATAGGCCCGCCGGATGAATGCGCGCCTCAACCATCGTTGTAACGGCAGTGCTGTTACATCCAACAACCTGATAGTGCCGTTCCAACGCCAAGCGTTGCTGATGAGCAGATACGGCGTCATTTGATCAACGTCAATTCTTCACTACGCTGAATCTCGCTCTAGCGTGTGTACTCGAAACCGGGAGTCTGTCTTTGATGAGGCCATTAATTGTTACCACTCGCACACTGGCCCTCACTGTTTGTGCAACCATTGCAATGCCCTCTCTGGCAGCCATTACACCCACCGGCGACGACGCTCAAGCGTCCCGAGAAGTCACCCAATCGATTCGCATAGGTCATTACGAGACCGTGAATTTCGATCAAGCATGGTCAAAGAAGGCCTATGATCGCCTGCTCGATATGCTCGATCCGCAGCATCTTTATCTTTTGCAGTCGGACATTGATGAATTCAGCGGCCTGCGCACTTCCTTCGGCGACGATGTTACCAAGGGCAACCTGACCCGCTCTTACGCGTTTTATAACCGTTTCCAAGAGCGTTTGGAGCATCGCCTTGAGTGGTTGATCGACACGCTGAAAAAGACCGAGCATTTCGACTTTTCAAGCGATCAAACGCTGTCACTCGACAAGGAAGTAGCCGACTGGCAGCAGGATAATAAAGCGCTCGATGCGGTGTGGCAGAAACGCCTCACCAACGCCGCGCTGGTCCAGCAGATTACCGAGCCTAAAACGAGCGAGCAGAAGATTCGCGATCGGTTAGTGAAGCGCTATGAAGAGCAGCTCAAGCGTATTCGCCAAACCAAGTCTGAAGACGTGCTCAGCCTGATTATGGGCGCAGAAACCAGCTCTATCGATCCGCACACCGAATACATGTCGCCCGACGAAAGCGAGTCGTTCGATATCATGATGCGTCTATCGCTGGAAGGCATTGGCGCAACGCTTCAGGCCCAGGACGAATACGTTAAGGTCGCGCAGCTGGTACCAGGCGGCCCGGCCGATCGCAGCGGCAAGCTGCACACCGCCGACAAGATTATTGCCGTGGGTCAGGGTGAAAACGGCGAGATGAAGAGCGTGGTGGGCATGCGCCTTGATGACGTGGTCAAGATGATTCGCGGCAAGAAAGGATCGGTAGTGCGCTTGCAGTACATTCCTGCCCGCGCCGTTGATGCCACCCAAACGCGCACCGTGACCATCACCCGCGACAAGGTCAAGCTTGAGGATCAGGCCGCTAAAAGCAAGGTTGTCGAAGTAAAACGCGACGGTCATACGCAGCGTATCGGTGTTATTACCGTGCCAGCGTTCTATCTGGATTTCGCCGCCTACCAGTCGGGCGAGAAGAATTACCGCAGCTCTACCCGCGACGTGGCTGACTTGATCGATAAGCTGAAAAAACAGCATATCGACGGCCTGATTCTTGACCTACGTGGCAATGGCGGCGGCGCGCTGCAGGAAGCCAACGCGATGGTCGGCCTGTTTGTTGATCGCGGCCCGACGGTGCAAGTACGTGACGCCGAAGGCCGCATTAACCTATTCGGCGATACCTCGCCCGGTCAGGCATGGTATGGGCCAATGGCGGTGATGGTGAATCGCCTCTCGGCCTCTGCATCGGAAATTTTTGCTGGCGCCATCCAGGACTACGGCCGTGGCCTGGTACTGGGAACGCGTACCTTCGGCAAAGGCACGGTACAAACGCTCACAGATCTTAGCCATGGCGAAATGCGCATGACGCGTGCCAAGTTCTACCGAATTTCGGGGGAAAGCACCCAGGAGCGCGGCGTTGCACCCGACATCGGCTATCCGAGCGTTTACGACGAGAAGGATATCGGTGAAAGCGCCCTGCCCAATGCTCTGCCCTGGGACACGGTACGACCGGTTGAGTACTTCAGCTACGGAGATCCGGCCAAGAGCGTGCCGGCGCTGCTGGAACAGCATAAGAAGCGCATCAAGGAGGAGCCCAACTTCCGCTTCCTGACTCAGGAAGCCAAGCTGCTTGCCAAGCTGCGCGAAGAAAACACCACCGTTAGCCTGAATCTCGACAAGCGTCGTGCCGAGCGCAAAGTGCAGGACGAAGAGCAGCTCAAGCTCGAGAATGAGCGGCGCAAGGCACTCGATATGGAGCCGCTGAAAAGTTGGGCAGATAGCGAAGACGACGAGGATAGCTCACTGTCCAGTGAGAAGGATTCACCGTTGTCGCAGGCTGAAACTCAGGAAAGCGCAGAGATACTGGCCGACTATGCAAATCTGCTTAACAAGGAAGCAGACAGCGCCCGCGGAGCCGGCGACAGCCAGTAACCTGAATGCGCATGGTGAATTAGCGACGCAACACTGGACGCAAAAAGAAAAAGAGAAGCCGATCAACGGCTTCTCTTTTTTGTGGCACCTACGCCACTCGTTCATCCCGTCAAACAGCGCGCGCTCCCCTTCCCAACGCACTAGGACGCACACTTGCGATTCAGCGCGAGAGTAGAGAGTGAATTCTATCGGCTGCCACGCCGCGAGGTAGGGGTAGCAGCCTGCTGGCTGTTGTACCGTAAGGATATGACGCGGCCACCGCTGGCTGCACCATGAGGAATGGCGCGGCCGCCTGCTAAGTCGCACGCGATAAGGATAGAAGGCACAAACCAGCGGGGGCACCGCGAGGGTATGACGCGGCAGTCTGCTGCACCGCAGGAGGCAGCAGACTGATAGCGACACCTTGCGCAGCATTATTGCACCAGCGTGCGGACGCACCGCGAATCAATGTCGTCCGCTGATGGAGCCCTACCCAAGACGAAAAGCCTGGGGAGCGTTTTGAACGCGTGCTGAAACACCGCCAACGTTATATTACTGCGTTGACGGTACTATTATTAAAACTATCAGGCTATTTCAGCGGTCTGGCGTTCTTGCATGGATAGTGCAATTTCTACTACATCCAATGCGGAAATACTAAATTCTTCCACTAAATCATTTAACCGCGACACAAACTTCTGGTCGCGCGAGGAAGAGTCGATACCACGCAACATCTCCCCCAATTGAGCCTCTAGCGCCCACTTTTCCTTAATTGACAAGCTACTATCGCGAGCCATGACATTCCTTCCAGAGAAATAACACTTACCGACATAAGACACGGGAACATGCCTTTATTAACATTATTTTCACATTATACTGGATTGAACATTAATAACGTGACATAACCGCTTTTAAGCCTTTCCTGCTTTTCCGCTTTCTGATATGGCAATGCGCCTGATTGTTATCTTCAAACGTTATTCAACGCGCACCTTGCACCGCTCCGGTGAGAAGCGATATACGGCTAATTAGAGCAGGAAAGCTCCGACGCAGCCCATGAACCTCACATAAAGACGTTGTACTGCCAACTATGCTGCCCATGAAAGGAGAGATATTTCAATATCTGCGACGGCGGTAACCGCAATACTAACATACGCGTATCGAAGACGTATAGATCACCAAAGGCGAACTAACCCACTTTCCAGCGCAGTGTTACAGTGCCCGCATCGCCGATTCAGCACGAGTAACCCATGTCAATTGAAACGCCTTCCGCTCAATTTCACGCTAATCTTCTGACGTCACTGATACGTCGCATTGAACAGCGCCATACGCCAGGCACACGAAGCATCATCGGGTTGGTTGGTGCTCCCGGGGCGGGAAAATCCACCTTGGTTGAAGCGCTGTTGGCGCGCCTTCCGCACAAGGCCGCGGTACTGCCGATGGATGGCTTTCATCTGGCCAACTGCCAATTGGAAAGGTTATCCCGCGCCGACCGTAAAGGGGCTCCCGACACCTTCGATGCATACGGTTATGTCGCATTGCTCGAGCGCCTGCGTCCGGCTTATCAGCACCACTGCATCTACGCGCCCTCCTTCGAGCGACGCATTGAGGAGCCCATCGCCGGGGCTATTGCGATTGAAGCAGACGTTGAACTGGTAATTACCGAAGGCAACTACCTGCTGTTAGATAGCCATGGCTGGGAGAATGCCAGCGCGCAGCTTAACGAGTGCTGGTACCTGGAAATAGATGACACCCAGCGCCGCGAGCAACTTATTGCGCGTCACCAACATTTCGGCCGTTCACGTGAGGCAGCCATCGCTTGGGCTGAACATACCGATGAGCCTAATGCGCGCTTGATCGCTGCATGCAAGGCGCGCGCCGACCATATAGTACAGCTGACGCGAGAGTAATTAACACGACCTGCTTATCAAGCGTCTGCCCCCTCAGAGTGATAATGCTAACCTTAGTACAATGCATTACTCGCCTTATAGAGGCTAGATGAGATATCTTCACGGTAGTGACACGAAAAATGTACTAGTATAAGCCCTGAGGTGGCGGTCCAGCCTTCACCATCATCCAAGATCACTATGCAAGGACAGCAGCTATGAACATTATTTCCTGGATTATCTTCGGTCTTATCGCCGGCATTATTGCTAAATGGATCATGCCCGGCAAAGATGGCGGTGGTTTCATCCTAACCGTCATTCTCGGTATCGTGGGTGCTGTAGTCGGCGGCTGGATAGCTGACTTGATCGGCCTTGGCGGACACGTCGACGGCTTCAACTTCTCAAGCTTCGTCGTCGCTATCGTTGGCGCCATCATCGTGCTTTGGATTTACCGCAAGGTAGCCAAATAACGGTTCGTCAGCACCGTTCCCTACAAAGGCCCCGCCACGGCGGGGCCTTTGTTTTCTGCTCATATACGCTGTCTTTATTAATTAATAGCTATTCTCCATGCCCTTTCACACCGCTTGACATGGCGTTAGCATAACTATTGAGCTGACATGACAGCACTGATGCCAAGAAGTTCGAAGCGCCTTTAAAAACAACGCAAGGTTACGCGCTTTGTTGTTAACCTTCATACTTGGTTATGCTTACTATTAAGAAATACTGATGTATTATTGCGTCGCATCCTGCTTTGGCAAATGAGTGTGCATGTCGTTTTTCAGTGCGCTCGCCGCCATAATCGTATGATATTGTATATGTGACAACAGCAGCTTGCCTTGAAGTACTCGCTAATATCGACGTTTCCATCAAATATTATTTCCTTCCAATATTAACTTCTGCTAGCATTGCCCAGACATAAAGTACGAAATTAACCGACTTTTCAAAGGGTGAAGCCAATGGCCGTTCTTAGCGACTATTTGAAGATGGAAAAAGAGCTGGAAGAACTCCAGGCTCGTCTTAAGGCAATGGAATCGAATGAGAGTTTCAAGAATGAACTCGAATTCAAAAGCAAGTTGGAAGCGCTGCTCGAACAGTATGGTAAAAAACCGTCTGACGTTATCGACATTCTCGATCCGCAGGGCAGCCTGAACCGCGCCACCAAGGCCACCGGCAACAGCGGTCAGGGCACGCGTCGCAAGCGCAAGCTGAAGGTATACAAGAACCCGCATACTGGCGATGTCATCGAGACACGCGGCGGCAATCACAAAGAATTGAAAGCCTGGAAAGAGCAGCACGGTTCCGATACCGTCGAAGGCTGGCTGGTCGACAATCAGTAATTGTTTTCGATCGCTATAACAGAACGCCAACCTTAACGGTTGGCGTTTTTTATGCCTTCCTATCGCATGCCTAGTTTGCCGAACAAGCATTATCGAGTTGTTTAGCGTACCGGCCTAAACAGGTATTGGACACGCTGAAAGCTCCCCCAGACGACAACCCACCCTGCATTCCTATCGGTTGCGCATCCTATATCCCAAACGGTTACCAACCTTGGCGTCCCGAACGGCTGCCAACCCTGCCCTTCTGAACGATTCCTCGTGAACGACGATCGGCCCTGCCCCCCAACCAAATGCCCACCCTTCCATTCCAAACAGCTACCGCCCCTGCTACCGAACGATGCTGCCCTACGTCTTTAGTCTAGTGCGTCACACTGCCGCATAGAATAAAAACCCTGTATTTAGTATGGTTATGTCGCCATCAGGGCATGAACGTACTGCCCTCCTGATAAAGGGAAAGCCTGCCGAGTATTCCGAACAGATGCTCGCTGCTATGGGTCAAGGGTAACAATAACGGGAACCAAACGATGAAACTGAAACTTATCGGGCTGGCGGTAGCGGCAGCCGCTACTGCGTTCACATCGACCAGCGCCATGGCTTACGGCGGCGGCGATTTCTGGGTGCGCGGCGGACTTGCCTTTGTACGCCCCACCGGTGGCCACACCAACCTTAATGGTGATCTGAGCGGTGCGCGTGTCGAAAAAGTACAAAACGATCACGGTTTTGCCTTCACACTGGGCTATCGCTTCACCGACCAGTTCGGTATGGAGTTGCTGGCCGCGCCAGAAAGCTTCAAGCACGACTTCAACGTCAAATCAGGCAGCACCAAAGCTGCCTCAGGTAGCGTACACGTTCTGCCGCCTACCCTTACTGCCCAATATTATCCGCTCGGCGGCACTTCATCACAGGTACAGCCTTATGTGGGTGCGGGTCTCGCCTATGCACGCTACTCCAGCGAACATATCAACAACGGTCTTGATATCCACATGGGCAATGCATGGGGCTGGGCGGCTCAGGCAGGCGTTGACTACATGCTGACCGATAACCTCGGCGTTAACGCGGCGGTATGGTACATCGAGTCCGATCCCAATACGCGCGTCTCCCAAAATGGCCAAACGCTGTCGAGCAAGCGCCTCGACGTCAATCCGGTGGTGGTCATGACCGGCCTCACCTGGCGCTTCTAACACGCTGTCGCCGGATAATGTGCCTCGCTTATAGAGCGAGGCATTTTTTTATCCACAGCGCCAAGAATGACTGCTCTACTCCCTACCCGCCTTCAGCCGCTGAAAGCCTTGCTCTATCAATCGTCACACTCGCTGCTCTGCCGCCATGCAGTGCAGCCACTTAGTGCAGCGGTGGTGCATTGGGGTCGGTACCCGAAATCAGCGCGTCTATCTCTTGCAGCGTTTGCACTACCGGTACCCGTGCGCCTTCGCTCAACTGCGGCAGGTACACCTGTGCAGCGGGAGCAATAATGCTGGACGCTGGCAACGGCTGACCTTCACTGAGCATCACGCGCAGGCGCGCAATAAACACATAGCGCAGCCACTGGGGCAGCGACATGGTATCGAGCGAAAACGGTTCGCGGCTGGCGAAGGCTTCCGGGGTTGGCACCTCTTGCCGCCAGATGCCGGCAGCACGCATCGCGGCTTCGAGCCGTGTCAGCGCTTCACTTAACTCTGTGCGTTGAGACATTGGATATCCACACCCTTCAAACTCAATATAACGGTGGCAGATGGCACCACCACCCTGATGGGAGCCGCACTATAGGGAGGCCGCAGCCTAAATTCAATCCATCCAGCGGCCGCCTGGTCTGTCACACAACATTCACAGAATAACTGGATGGAGCTGTGGACAACATTGGGATAGTTCATGCCAGCCTTATCACCGCAAGGGTTCGCACTGAGCGTATAAAAACTGATCAACCCGCACGATTGCCTTCCCCTTACGCACACGGCACACTGCACGCCTAATCACGCTGTAACATTAGCGCGCCCCACACTTTCATCGCCAATCGTTTATCCCATGACAGCTTTGCACACACTTAGTGACTTCTTCGACCAGGCCCAGCTTGATGCTTATTACTTCACCATGGGGCGACGCGTTGCGCCGCTGAGCGCAGCGCGTTTTCGCGATTTCGAAGAAGAGAAGATCGCCTGGGAAGTGCCGTTCAACGGCCATGCGCGCTTCGCGGTGGTGCTTAAAGCGCCGCAGCAGGCACCGCGTGATGCTGCCGTGTGGTGCTTGTCGCTACCGCTTGATGAACTCGGCAAGCTCGATCCACAGGCGCGTGACGGTTTGCTCAGACGCCTTGCCGAGCAGGTCGGTGAGCGTCCCGCGGGCGAAGCGTTGCAAGACCCGCTGAAAGACAATCCACTCGCGTTCAAGCCCGACGACTTCGCGCGTGCAGCGCTCCATGCCTACGCGGCACAGGCGTTGCAGCTTGAGGAAAAAGGCAAGGCAGGCAGCGCTCGCGCCTATTTTACCCGGCCCACCGCCGCGCACGATTGGCAACAGCTCGATTATCAAAGCGTCGCTGATATGTGCGCGACCAAGGATGCTGAGCTTGAGAAGACGCTGGCAGCGCAGCTATCGGCGCTGCCAGCCGCGCCGCTGATCGCTTTGTGCCGCATGCTGGAGCATTTTCCGGCAACCGATGAAGGGCTACTGAGTGCGCTTGAGCAGCGTGCCGCCAATGATCCTGAGCATGCCGGTGACTGCTGGCGTGCCATCGTGTCGAGCCATCATCCCGCGGCTGCCGAGAGGGTCGAACAGCTACTCGGCAAGCCGCTTACCGCCGAGCAATTGGCAATGATCAGTGCGCGCGGCTGGCATTGGCTTGAACACGAACAGCGTCTCGAACACTACCTGACGGCTCTGGCTCAACAGCCTGATATCGATGTCGCCGCCTGCATACGCGATATTGCTCAGCTTCCACGCCTGCGACTGCTGGTGTTAATGGCACTGCGCAACGCGGGGGAAGATTCGCAGATCAAGCGCCGTCTGGTCACCGATATGCAGGGCGCTCAACAGCAGAAGGCTTGATTCAGTCGCAAAGAACGCGGTGAGCGCCGGCAATCGGCAGCGTTAGCGATTAATCCGCCGGCTCTTCCGCTGACAGTTTGAGCGGTTCGGGCTCGCCGAGAATACGCGGCTTGCGGCCCAGCAGATGCACATCCATCACGGTTAGCGCACGTGCCGCCAGCTCACGGTTGTTAACGTAGGTATCGCTACCCGACTGTTGCCCCCACGCAGCACACCCATAGGCGTTCAACCCTTTAGCACGCGCGATAAAAAGCGCTCGCGGCAAGTGCCAATCCTGGGTAATCAGCACCACTTTCTGCAGACCGAAAATCTTCTTCGCCCGCACCACGGTGTCGAAGGTGCTCAGGCCCGCGTAATCAAGCGTTAATGCGCTGCGCGGCACATGGCGCTGCTGCAGATCGCGCCACATTGCAATCGGCTCGTTATAGTGAATCGAGCGGTTATCACCTGACAGCAGTAGATGCGACACCCGCCCGCTGCGATACAGCTCGGCGGCGGTGTCGAGCCGCGCAGCGTAATACGGATTAGGCGAGCCATCACGCATGCGGAAGGAAGTACCAAACACCACCCCAACGTCGGCCACCGGACACATCGCACTATCGGTGTAGATACGGTCTCGCGTGTCGTACCACACCCATAAGTTGGCGGCAGCAAAGCCAGCGCCCGCCAACAGGGTAAGCGCTAGCCCTGCCGCGATTGTCCATCCGGCAATTTTGACTGCCATGCGCAGCGGCGCTGATTTCATCGATAGATCACCCGAGCATGTCTGGAATGCTAATTGCGAGCGCTAGCATGCACCAAGCGATAGGCAGCACGCAACGCAGCGCACTGCGCTGAGGCAGTAAAACGATTCGGGAAGCGCCGTGCACACGACAAAAAAACACCGCAACATCGCGGTTGGCGGTTGGCGGTTGGCGGTTGGCGGTTGGCGGTTGGCGGTTGGCGGTTGGCGGGCGGCGGGCGGCGGGCATCATTGGATACCCGCAGAGTGAAACTTAGCCAACGGCGCGGCTAGAACATGCCCAGTTCGAGCTTGGCTTCGTCGCTCATCATCTCGCGCGACCACGGCGGGTTGAACACAATCTCGACGTGCACCTTCGATACCTGGGAGGCGCCCATGATCTTATGCTTGGCGTCGGCGGCAATCACATCGCCCATACCGCATCCTGGCGCGGTGAGCGTCATGCGTACCGTGATCATCTTTTCACCACTGATCAGGGATTCGACACGCACGCTGTACACCAGCCCCAGCTCGACAATATTGACGGGAATTTCCGGATCGAAGCAGGTTCGCAGGCAATCCCATGCGAACTGCTCAAGCTCTGCGTCACTGGCTCCTTCGGGTAAGGTAGCCGCCGCCACAGGCTCCAGCCCAATCGCATCGAGCTGATCACCCTCGATCAGATACAGCCGCCCCTCGTAGCCAACGCTCACCGAGTTACCGCGCGCCTGCATCACCTGCACCTCGGCATCTTCCGGCAGCTCGACCACCTTGCCAAACGGCACCGAAATAACGTTTACCGCGCGCTGAAGCGGTAGGTTCTGGCCTTTGTAAAGGCGTTCTTCAACGCTACTCATATTAATCTCTCACCATCCCGACAACGCGCCTTAGCGCATCACCGAAGGTGGCCACTTCTTCCAGGGTATTGTAGGGCGCCACCGACGCGCGGCAGCTGGCCTCGAGTCCGTAGGATGCCAATAGCGGCTGCGCGCAGTGGTGGCCGGTACGAATGGCAACGCCAAACTGATCGATCAGCAGGCCGATGTCCTGCGAGTGCACACCGTCGATCACGAAGGAAACGACGCCGGTCTTGCCGGGCGCAGTACCGATGATGCGTGCGCCTTCAATGCTATTAACCTCGGCCTCTACCGCCGCAGTCAGCTGGCGCTCCCACGCCTCCATGGCGGCAAAAGGCAACGCCTCAAACCATTCCAGCGCAGCGCCAAAGGCCACCGCTTCCGCAATAGCCGGGGTGCCGGCTTCAAACTTGTGCGGCGGCGCGGCAAAGGTAGTGGTGCCGTCCAGTTTGACCAACTGAATCATTTCACCACCGCCTTGCCATGGCGGCATCGCCTCAAGCAGCTCTAGGCGCGCGTACAGCGCACCGATGCCGGTAGGGCCATACACCTTATGCGCCGACATGGCGTAGAAGTCGACGTCGAGCGCCTGCACATCGACCTGCGCATGCGGCAAGCCCTGCGCGCCATCCACCAGCACCTTGGCACCGTGCGCATGCGCCAACTCAGTAATCTGCTGGATGGGATTGATAGTGCCGAGCACGTTCGAGACGTGATTGACACACACCAGCCGAGTACGCTCGCTCAACAGCGCCTGGTAAGCCTCAATGTCGAGCTCGCCGGATTCGGTGACCGGAATCACCTTGACCACCACGCCGCGCTCAGCCGCCAGCAACTGCCACGGCACAATGTTGGAGTGATGCTCCATCATCGAAATGATGACTTCATCGCCCTGCTCAAGGAAGGCCCGACCGTAGCTTTGCGCCACCAGATTGATCGCCTCGGTGGTACCACGGGTGAACACGATCTCGCGCTTGTCGCTGGCATTAATATGGCGCTGCACGCACTCGCGCGCGCCCTCAAAGGCAGCGGTCGCCTCATCGGCAAGGCTGTGCAGGCCGCGATGAATATTGGCGTTATAGCGGTGATAATAGTTATCGAGCGCATCGATGACCGCCTGCGGCGTTTGGCTGGTCGCGGCATTGTCGAAATAGATCAGCGGCCGATCGTCATTAACCTTGCGCGCCAGGATAGGAAATTGCGCACGCAGCGCCTCGACGTCGAACGTGGCCTGAGTACCCTGTGAAGGTGTCTGATCAGTGGCTTCGGGTTGCATCATGGTTCCTCACCGCACTTATTACCGTATCGCTGCGCCTTGAACATCGACGGCGGCACAGCGATCGCAAAACAAAAAGGGCGACACCATCAGTTGGTGCCGCCCTCGCCCGCTATCAGGCGGAGATATCGACCAGTCCTTCGAGATCGAAACGATCGGGCAGCATTCCTGCCACGCGCCGCTCAACCCGCTGAGCAACCGCTGCAATCGCGGTTGATTCAAGCACCTCACCGGCAAAGGCCAGCGTCAGCAGTGCACGGGCATGCTCATCGGCAATACCACGTGCGCGCAGCGAAAACACCGCGTCTTCATCAAGCTGCCCCGTGGAAGCACCATGCGAACACAGCACGTCATCGGCGTATATTTCGAGCTCCGGCTTGGTGTCTACCTCAGCGCGATCCGACAGCAACAGGTTGGCGTTGTTCTGATAACCGCGCACCTGCTGGGCATCCTGCTTGATATAGACACGACCGTTGAACACCCCACGACCGCGGTCGTTCAGAATGCCTTTGTAGTTCTCGTTGGAGAAGGTGCGCGCGACGTTGTGATTGACCACCGTATGGTTATCCACATGGCCGCGCCCTTTGACGAAGAACAGCCCGTGATACTCGGTCTGAGCACCTTCGCCGTTCAGCTCGGTGTCGATATCGTTGCGCACCAGACTACCGCCCAGCGTCAGGTTGTGCTGCTTGAACAGTGAGTCGCCAAGCTGCTCTACTTTCAGGTTGGCTACGTGCAGATCCTGATCACTGGCTTCATTAAGCTTGTAGTGATCGAACCGAGCACCGCGCGCCAGCGTGCCTTCGGTGACCAGATTGGTGAAGTTGGCAGCGCCCTCTTCGCCGACAAAGTGCTCCACCAGCGTGGCGGAAGCGTTATCGGCCAGTGACACCAGTACCCGTGGATGGCTCATCCACTGCTGATCGCCAGCGGTCGACGCGAACAGTACGTACACCGGCTTGTTAAGCTCAACGTTACGCGCAACATCAAGGTAAACACCTTCACCGGCAAACGCTTGGTTGAGCGCGGTAAACGGGCCTGCGTTGGCTGCCAGTTGACTGCCAAACTGCTGCGGTAGCTCATCACGCTGCGATAGCGGACTCAGCGTCACGCCTTCGGGCAGACCGTCCAGCGATGAGCGCTCGGCATCGAATACGCCGTCAACAAACACCAACCGATACGCATCGATATCCAGTTGACTGTCGTCGAGGTTTGCTGAGTGCAGCGAGCTGGCCAGCGCAAAGTTTGCCTTGCCAATCGCGCGCACATCGGTGTACTTCCACGCTTCTTCACGGATGCTCGGAAGCCCGTGAGCAGAGAACAGGTCGAAGCCGTGTTGGCGCAGTTCAGTCAATCCAGCGCTGGTCTGAGCCTTGAATGCCGTATCAAAGTGACCGAGCGCCGCATTGGTCGCTGCGCCTTGTGGGGCATCGCGACGAATAGCGGTATCACTCATGCTTCAGCCTCCTCGGTCACCCAATCGTAACCGCGTTTTTCAAGCTCGAGCGCCAGATTGGCATCGCCGGAATGGGCAATCCGACCGTCGATCAGTACGTGCACGTGATCGGGAGTAATGTAGTCGAGCAGGCGCTGGTAGTGCGTCACAATCATGATCGAGCGATCTTCGCTACGCAGCGAGTTAACGCCTTTGGCGACGATTTTCATTGCGTCGATATCAAGCCCTGAGTCGATTTCATCGAGCAGCGCCAGCTTCGGCTCGAGCACCAGCATTTGCAGGATTTCGTTACGCTTTTTCTCGCCGCCAGAGAAGCCTTCGTTCACCGCGCGCTGCAAGAAGGCGCTGTCCATCTTCATGAAGGCGCTCTTCTCCTTGATCAGCTTCATGAATTCAGGTGCTGGAATCTCGCCTTTACCTTCGGCTTCGCGCTTGGCGTTAAGCGCTGCGCGCAGCAGATAGATATTCTTCACACCGGGAATTTCGACCGGATACTGGAAGCCCATCAGAATGCCCGCCTGAGCGCGCTCTTCGACTTCCATCTCGAGCAGATCCTGGCCTTCGTAAGTGATCGAACCGGAGGTCACTTCGTAACCATCCTTGCCTGCGATCACCGCCGACAGCGTCGACTTACCCGCACCGTTGGGCCCCATGATGGCGTGCACTTCGCCTTTGGGAATGGTCAGGTTCAGCCCTTTAAGGATGGGCTTGTCTTCATCTTCAATCGAAACGTGCAGATCCTTGATCTCGAGCATGGTGTGCAACCTTTGACTGCGAACTTCAGCGCCTCACGGCGCTGTATGAATCGTGAGAGTACCCGGCGCTTGCCGAGCGTGAACATAAATCGGGCCGTTATCAGCGGTGCTATCGGTTAGAGCGCCATCGCGCATCGGCACCCCGCTATGGCGCCCCGCCTGACACGGCCACCTGTCGCTATGTTACTAGCCGACCGAACCTTCCAGCGTCACGTTCAGCAACGCCTCGGCCTCGACCGCAAATTCCATCGGCAGCTCCTGGAAGACATCCTTACAGAAGCCGTTAACGATCATGCTAACCGCGTCTTCCTCGCTCATACCTCGCGAGCGGCAGTAAAACAGCTGATCGTCGGCAATTTTCGAAGTCGTGGCTTCGTGCTCGACGGTCGCTTTGGAGTTACCGATTTCCTGATACGGGAAGGTGTGAGCGCCGCAGCGATCACCGATCAGCAGCGAATCACACTGGGTATAGTTACGTGCGCCGAGCGCGCGCGGCGTGATCTTGACCAGGCCACGATAGGACTGATCGGACTTACCGGCTGAAATGGTTTTGGCAATGATGGTCGAACGGGTGTTCTTGCCAAGATGCAGCATCTTGGTGCCGGTATCGGCCTGCTGGTAGCCGGTGGTAACGGCCACCGAGTAGAACTCGCCCTGCGAATCGTCACCGGTAAGGATGCAGGAAGGATATTTCCAGGTAATCGCAGAACCTGTCTCGACCTGCGTCCAACTGATGCGCGAGCGATCACCACGGCAGTCACCGCGTTTGGTCACGAAGTTATAGATGCCGCCCTTGCCGTTTTCATCACCGGGATACCAGTTCTGTACCGTGGAGTACTTGATATAGGCGTCGTCCAGCGCTACCAGTTCAACCACTGCGGCGTGAAGCTGGTTCTCGTCGCGCTGCGGGGCGGTACAGCCTTCCAAATAGGAGACCGTCGCGCCTGATTCACAGACAATCAGGGTACGTTCAAACTGACCAGTGTTGGCCGCGTTGATGCGGAAGTAGGTCGACAGCTCCATCGGGCAGGTGACATTTTCCGGCACGAAGACGAAGGAGCCATCGGTAAATACCGCAGCATTCAAGGCAGCAAAATAGTTGTCGCCCTTGGGCACTACGGTGCCCAAATAGCGCTGAATCAGCTCGGGATAGTCGCGAATGGCTTCGCTAATGGAACAGAAGATCACGCCTGCTTCGGCGAGTTGCTCCTTGAAAGTAGTAGCAACCGACACCGAGTCGAATACCGCATCTACCGCCACCCCAGCCAGCGCGGCACGCTCGTGCAGCGGAATACCCAGCTTTTCGTAGGTTTCGAGCAGCTTGGGATCGACTTCGTCGAGGCTTTGCGGACCGTCGGTTTTCTTCTTTGGGGCGCTGTAGTAGGAGATCGCCTGATAATCGATTTTGGGGTAGTGAACATGCGCCCACTCGGGCTCTTTCATGGTCAGCCACTGATGATAGGCATCGAGGCGCCATTCGAGCATCCACTCAGGCTCACCCTTCTTTTGCGAGATGAATTTTATCTTCTCTTCATCCAGCCCGGGTGCCAGCGTCTCACTCTCGATATCGGTAAAGAAGCCCTGCTTGTACTCGCGCTGCTCAACGAGCTTCTCCATCTCTTCAGTTGCCATTTCCATCTCCCCTGCGAGCACTTAACTGCGGCTCGGTAATGCAAAATTCGGTGATCACGGTCGTTTTACGTTGGTCCACTGACCGCACGAAGCGTCGTACCGGTCAGGAGTCGGCATCACTGACCAGCAGCGACTCCCGCGAAAATGTATTTGGCGAAGGTGCCAGCGCGCGGGCCGGCATGATCTGCAGCGGCTCGCGCTGTGCCAAATGGGCCAAGGTAATGCTGTCGAGCATCTGGCTCATGGCCAGCGACACACGCTGCCAGTTATCGGCCACCCCGCACAACGCCGCCAGTTCGCAGTCGTGGTCAGAGTGACTGCAGGCGGTCATCGCTACCGGCCCTTCAATGGCAGCGATGATATCGCTCACGCGGATCTGCTCGGCGCTGCGTGCCAGCAAATAACCGCCCTGCACGCCGCGCCGCGATTCGACGAGCCCGGCCTTATGCAACAGCTTGAGCGTTTTACTGACGGTCGGACGCGGAAGCCCCACCTCTTCAGCCAGCTCGGGAGCAGCCTGCGGCCGTTGCGGCTGACGCGCAATTTGCGCCAGCACCACTGCTGCGTAATCGCTGAGTTTCGACAGTTTCAGCATCGAATCTCCCTTTTGCCCCCGATGGCGAACATGGCTGACCTTTAATTGCGGACTATTTTAGTCCTGATTAACCTCGCTGTGAAGCTATCAGCGACATCAATCGCGCTTATAATCAAATAGCAGCACGTTTGACGACAATCGAACACAAATGAGATTTTCTTTCATTTGAAAAAACAGGTTAACACGCCCGCTTCTGTGCGATTTTCAAGACCACCATTAAGCTGATTTTCAGGATAAATTCGGCACGCGAACGGCTCGCAGCGGCGAGAGGCTTTTCCGCAGAGCTTCCGTTTGCGTTGAAAGGTTTGCACTTCGCCCATTTTCAGCACCTAATGTCACGTCGCCTTCTGTGCACAGGAGCCTCGCTACGTGACACTTCCCTATGCCTATTCGCTTAGCACTGCGCGCCTGCTGCTGCGTCCGCTCGAACGCGCCGATGCAGCACAAATCCAGCAGCGCTTCCCGCACTGGGAAGTAGTGAAATATCTTAACCACAAGGTGCCGTGGCCCTACCCTGACAACGGTGCGCGCGACTTTATCGAACAGACGATCGAGCCTGAAGTGAATGCACATTCAATGTGGGCGTGGTCGATGCGCGAGAAGCATGCCCCTGACACCTTGATCGGCGTGATTACGCTCACTCTCTCGGCGACCGAGAATCGCGGACTATGGGTGGCGCCGCAGTGGCAAGGCAAGGGGTATGCAACCGAGGCCTGCGACGCCGTTACCGAATTCTGGTTTACGACGCTAAAGCAACCGCGCCTGATCACCCGCAAATGCAGTGCTAACCTGGCGTCGCGCAAGCTTTCGCAGCACCACGGCATGCGCTTGGTCGAGCAAACGCTGGCGGACTACGTGAGCGGGCCTCAGCAGCCCACCGATATTTGGGCGATCAGCTGCGAAGAGTGGCAGGCGTGGCGCGGCAACAGCGTTACGCCATAGCGCAGGGCCAAGGCCGCACGCCTATGGGCCTCCAGTGAGCGTGACGCGGCCGACGCCACCGCCAAAAAAATCCCGACCAGTTGGTCGGGATTTTTTGTCTCAAGCGCTTGAGTTACAGCGCAATTCGCGCGATTTCGTCGGGCTTGGCTGTTGTCCATTCCCCATCGGGAGTGCTCGGCTTCTGCAACTCCTGCTTGATGGTCACGAATACCGCACCGTGTTGCTCATCGACCGTCAGGCTGTTGGGGTTGGCGCCCAGCATAAAGGTGTTCAGCACTTTGCCCGACGCAGGGTCGAGTTCGGTCACGCTGCCCGCTTCGCGATTGGTGACCAGCAGTACCTTGCCCTGCTTGGCAAAGCTCAATGCCAGCGCGCCCTTGCCGCTGTGCAAGCGTTTGAGCTGCTCGCCTGATTTGGCATTCAGCACCACCACATCACCACTCTGCTGATCGGTCACGTAGAGGTTGCCTGCGGCGTCGAGCGCTAGATTGGTCGGCTTTTCCGCATCAGCGCTGAAGCTCTTCAGCTTGCGGAAACTGCTGGTATCAATCACGTCGATGCGACCATCGAAGTTGGAGGTATAGGCACGCTGATGTTGCGGATCCAGCGCCAGCCCTGCCGTCCATTTGCCCAGGTCGTTGATCGTTTTCAGCAGTTGCATGTTGCGTGTATCGATCACGTAGAGCTTACCGGGCGCGGCCACCGCAGTGACGTAGAGCCGCTGGCGGGTGCTGTCGAAACGCAGCGTGCGCGGATGAACGGGATAGTACTTCTCACCCGCTTTTTTGCTCGCCAATTGACGCACGCCCTCAACCTTGCCGGTATCCAGCGACAGCTTGCTGACCCGCGCATCCATGGTGTTACCGATAAACAGCTCACCGCGTTGATCATCAAGCGCCAGCGAAAACGCCTTGAACGGCACCTTATACGCAGCTTTTTGGGCGAGCGTAGCGGGATCGAGCGCGAACACTACGCCACCCTTGCCATCACCAAATTGCTGCGCTGCTGCCACGTAAAGGGTATTACGCTTGGCGCTGTAGGTGGTTTCGTAGAGCCCTCTGGCGAGCGCCTTTTTATCGATGCTGGCACTGCTTGCCTGCTGTTGAGCGGGCGACGGCTCGGCATTGGACGCCTGCGCTACTGCATAGGTAG
Organism: Carnimonas bestiolae; assembly: GCF_051251145.1. Classification (NCBI taxonomy): domain Bacteria; kingdom Pseudomonadati; phylum Pseudomonadota; class Gammaproteobacteria; order Oceanospirillales; family Halomonadaceae; genus Carnimonas; species Carnimonas bestiolae. Next base: position 722,375 of record NZ_JBPCZK010000001.1, read on the forward strand.
ATGCCATGCCGAGTACCAGGGCTGCTCCGAGGGCTGCCGCGCGTGAACTTCCTTTCGAGAATATGCGGGTCATAAGTGGTTCTCTATCGAGTGACAGGGTCAACAGCATTCGCAGCCGTCGAGAAGGTCGTGCATTATTCACGTGGGCCAAGCGCGCCGGGCAGCCTATATCGCTACGCAGAGCGCGCCAGGCCTTTCATCAAAGATCAAACGAGGCCGACAACCGCAGCGTGCGCGGCGTGCCCATGGTGACGTAGCCGCTCTGATTAGCCGCATCCCAGTAACCATTATTGGTCAGGTTATCGACGTTGGCGCGCAGCGTCACCGGCGTGCCCGACAGCGACGCCTGATAGCGCAGCCCGGCATCCAGCCGTGTCCAAGGACGCAGGCGATAGCGGTTGCCGTCATCGGCAAACTGCGAGCCTGAACGAATCACATCGCTAGTCAGCGCCAAACCATTCACGCCCGGCACCTCCCAGCTATTGCTAAGCGTGGCGTAGTACTTAGGCACCCCTATGGGATCATTGCCATCGTGGTCGTTAGTGCCTTTCAGGTCAGCATTCATATAAGTAACGCCGCCCATGATATGCCAGCCATCGACCGGCTCGCCGAAGCCGCTAAGCTCGAGCCCTTTGACGGTCTTCTTGCCATCCAACCCGTAGCTGGTGCCATTTCCCGAGGCGTTGGGCTGCTCGATGCGAAATGCGCTGAGCGCCCCGCCCACCTTCTCGTAATCCAGCTTGATGCCGGTCTCATACTGCTTGGAGCGTACGATGCCCAGCGTTTGTCCGGCATTGGGATAAGGAACGCCGCTGCCATTTTTCAGCGGCACTTGAGGGCCCGCCTGCAGCGACTGAATATAGTTGGCATACAGCGATAGATGTTCGGTTGGCTGATACACCACCCCGTACATGGGGGTATAGCCGTTGTCGTTGAAATCAGACGTGGGCGTACCACTAAGATCCCAGTTACGCACCGTCAGTTGCTGATAGCGTACGCCCGCCGTTAGCTTCAGCTGATCGTCGAACAATGATGCCGTGTCGGAAAGCGATATGCCGTTGGCACGCGTACGCGAGGCCAGGCTGGGGTCACCGGTCGGCGCAGGGTGGTTTAGCGCTACATCAGAGGGCGCATGAATATTGTTGTTCGCGCCTGAGCCAACGCTACCGAAGGTATAGGCGTTATAGCTGCGCGACACGGCACCCGAGAAGCCGAGGTTCACTGCATGAGCGACCGCGCCGGTATCGAAATGACCGCGTACGCCGGTTTGATAGGTGAAGTGCTTCTCATCGTGATGGGTGTCCATCGGCATGCCGAAGGTGGCATCACCATTGGAATTAACGACCGAAGGCACGCCCGCCCGACTGAATTCGTGTGCTTTGCTGAAACCGAAGCCGGCATAGCCCGTCCAGTTATCGCTGAAGTCGTACTCGCCACGCCACATGCCGTAGGTCGATTCGAGCCGCGAATAGTTCCAGTCGGGCGTGTAGTTGGTGCGAGCAGAGGGCGCAGTGGGCATCGCATCCAGCCCCTGCCCCAGGTAAATACCGCCGCGATTGCCTTTCAACGTGTCACGCTCGTAGCCAACATCGATGGAGCTGCGCAAGCGGCTACCGCGGTAATCAAGCCCCAGGGTGTAGGCTTTATTGCGATTATCATCATCGCCGTTAATCGGCGTGTCGCCGGTACCATGCATGGCGTTAAGGCGCACGCCCCACTCTTTGTCATCGCCAAAGCGTCTGCCGGCATCAATCGCTGCATAGCGATAATCGTCGGTGTTGTAGCCCACCGTCGTTCTAAATAGCGGCGTATCTTCCGCGCGCTTCGGCTCGATGTTCACCGAGCCGCCTACGCCGCTGCCGCTTGGCGACACACCGTTAAGAAACGCACTGGCACCCTTGAACACTTCGACGCGCTCAGCGCCAATCGGATTGACCAATTGGCGAGGCAGCAAGCCGTACAGTCCGCCATAGGAAACGTCATCTCCGGTCAGTTCGAAGCCGCGAATATGGAACGTTTGCGAATTGTTACCGTACCCGCTGCCGATCTGTACCCCCGGATCACCGCGCAACGCGGCGCCCAGCGTGTGCGCCTGCTTGTCTTCCACCCGTTTGGCGGTGTAAGACACAATATTAAACGGTACGTCGAAGGCATCTTGCTCCCCCAGCACGCCCAGCCGACCACCGGTAGCAATTTGCCCATTGGAGCCATCGTGTACCGGCACCGGCTGATCACCGCCCGCCACAAATCCCTTGGCGGTAACGACCACCGTATCCATCGCCGTTGCCGGGCCTTGATCGGCAGCGCTTGCGGACGCGTCGCTCTGCTGCGCTAACGCCAGCGGCGACCCCACCATGAGCGCACAGCCCGCTGACCAACCACTGATGCGCCGCCAAGCAGCCCTCGCCCGCTTGGACGGCTGCCGTATATCTTCCTGCATGATGACTCCGAAACAAGATCAACCTTATTCTCACGCGATCTTGGCTCGCTTGCCGAACACCGCGTGATGCTGCGAAAGGAACCACGATTACTGCTGATGGGCGCTGCCCCATCAGACCACTCAGGGAGCGAGACGCCAGCCACGACCGTAGCTTGGACACAATGTCGCACCCGCTAGTAGTGAATGAGAATTTATATCATCTTTATCAAAACTGAAGGCAGTATCTCACAGATGACAATGTGAATCGATCGCAAAAAGGGCGTACACTGCGCCCCCACGTGATTCAATGGGACGGCAAAACGTAACGAGTCGATGCTTCGTTAGGCCAACGCCGTCTATCGCACAGGGAACTTTCTAGCGTGTTTCATCAAGCCTCCAACGCCGCATCCCCGAATAGCTCGACACAGCGGCAGCTCAGCCTTAGCAACAGTCAACATGGTGTCTGGTACGGCTCGCTTTGGAGCGGCGATCAGCGCGTCTATACCACCGGTCAAGCGCTGGAAATCAACGGCCCTATCAATGCATCGCTGCTGCAACGTGCCATCGACCTGACGCTGGCTGAAGTTGCGGTACTACGCGCGCGCTTTGATAGCAATGAACAGCAGCGACCGCGCCAGTATCTCGATAGCTTCGCGCCTCCCACGCTTGAACACCTTGATGTGCGTCAGCAGCCTCAGCCGCGTGACGCGGCGTGGCAGTGGATGCAGCAACGACTTGCCCGAGAGGTCGCAGCGGCAGCATCTCCGCTCGCTGAAACCGCGCTGCTGCAGCTCGGTGATCAGCACTGGGTGTGGTATCTAAGCACGCACCATCTACAGTTCGATGCGTATGCGTACACGTTGGTACAACAACGCCTGGCCGAGCACTATCAAGCATTACAGCAAGGCACGACTGCCCGCCCCTGCTGGTTTGGTGAGCCACAGCAGGTTATCGACGACGAGCAGCATTACGCTGACAGCAGTGCGCGACAGCGTGATCGTGAGTTCTGGCACCAGCGTCTAGCCGAACAATCGCCCGCCACCTCCTTGGCGGGACGCTTCGCCCGCGCCGCCGCTGCCCCGCTGCGCCACTTCATGATGCTTTCCAGCCCCCAACAGCAAGCCTTAGACACCCGCGCGGAACAGCTTGGGGTGGCGGTACCCGAACTGCTGTTAGCGTTGGTGCTCAGCTATCTTCAGCGCATGAATGGTGACACCCCTGCCACGGTGGCGCTGCCGATGATGGGGCGTCTGAATAAGGCTGCGCTCACCACGCCGCTATCGGTGGTGAATATGCTGCCGTTCAGCATCGCAGCGAGCAGCGACGCAACGCTTGGTGAGTGGGCACAGCAGGTAAAACGCGAACTGAAAGCAGTGCGTCGCCATCAGCGCTATCGCCACGAATGGCTGGCCAGCGAGCTCAACCGCATGCCGGGAGAAAATCCGCTGTTTGGCATGCAAGTGAACATCTTGCCATTCGCCCACAGCCGCCTGTTTGCCAACTGCACCACTAGCACTCACCACCTTGCGCCCGGCCCGGTGGACGACATGACGCTCAGCCTCTATTTAGGGGGCGATAGCGAAACGCTGGGAATTATGCTGGAGAGCAATCCGCGCTTGTACAGCGACAGTGAGACCCACGCACACCTGCAGCGTTTACGCCACTGGTTCGAGCAGTTAAGCCGCGATGGCGACCTTCCGATTGCCGCACAACCGCTGGCATTACCCGCTGAACTCGAGCGCATTGCGCAGTGGAACGCCACCGACCATCCGGTCGAAGAGACCGATCTCGCCACGCTATTTGAGCGTCAGGTCGCAGCAACCCCCAACGCCATCGCGTTGATTGCGGAACAGCAGCAGCTCGATTACCGCACCTTGAATGCCCGCGCGCAGCGGTTAGCGGCCTTGATCAGCCAGCGGCTCGCTACCGCTGACGCCCCCCGCATTGTTGGGGTGGCGCTGCCGCGATCATTGGAGCTCGAAATTGCGCTGCTGGCGATCCATAAAAGTGGCGCCGCCTATATGCCGCTGCCGCTCGATCAACCCAGCGGGCGCTGGCAGAAAATGGCTCAGCGTGCCAACGCCGCGCTGCTGATCAGCGACCGCGAGCATTTCGACCAACTACCCGCTGACTTCGCCGCACTGGATATCGACGCTGTCGCTGACCAGATCACTGCGCCCAGCGCACTGGATGATCAGCTGCTTCCTGAGCGTTCGCCCAACGACGCGGCCTACGTGCTGTTTACCTCGGGTTCGACCGGTGAGCCCAAAGGCGTGCTGGTCGAGCATCGCGCCATCGTTAACCGCATCCAGTGGATGCAGGCGGCCTATCCCATCGCCGCAGGCGACCGCGTGCTGCAAAAAACCCCGATAGGTTTCGACGTGTCGGTGTGGGAGCTGTTCTGGCCCGTTATCAGCGGTGCCACGCTGGTAATGGCACGCCCAGACGGGCACCGCGACCCCCACTATCTGGCCACCCTGATACGCGATCAGCGCATTTCGACACTGCACTTCGTGCCTTCGATGCTGAACGCCTTCCTCGATGAGCTAGCGCTAACGCCGCTTGAAATGCCTGCGCTACGGCAGCTGTTTGCCAGCGGCGAAGCGCTCAAGGTCGATACCATTCGGCGCGCGCAGCGACTGTTAGGCCCGCAGGTGGCGCTACATAACCTTTATGGCCCCACCGAAGCCGCGGTAGATGTGACAGCGTGGCACTGCGCCGAACTGAATCAGCGCCCCAGCGCGCCGATCGGACGCCCGATCTGGAACACCTACATCGAAATCCTGGATGCTCAGCAGCAGCGGGTGCCGATTGGTTGTGTGGGTGAGCTCTACATTGGCGGGCGCAATCTCGCGCGTGGCTACGTTGGGCGCGACGATTTAACCGCCGAGCGCTTTATCACCGCACTGGAGGGCCAGCGCCTTTATCGCAGCGGTGATCTGGCGAAGTGGAACGAACAAGGCGAGATCGAATACCTCGGTCGTATTGATCATCAGGTCAAGCTGCGCGGTCAGCGCATCGAGCTGGGCGAAATCGAAGCCTTGCTGGAGCAGCAAGCCGACGTCGCACAGGCGGTGGTGCTGGTCATCGATGATCGTCTGGTGGCCTACGTGGTGGGTAGCGCCTCGCTTAACGATGATTGGCAGACCTCTCTGCAAGCGCAACTGCGCCATTGGCTGCCCGATTACATGGTGCCGCAGCTATGGATCGCCCTCGATGCCCTGCCCACTACCAGCAATGGCAAACTCGATAAACGCGCCCTGCCAGCGCCACCGGCAGTATCAAGCGCTACCCGCGCTGCGTCGAATGCGGCTGAGCGCACGCTGTGCCAGCTGTTTGCCGAAGCGCTGGGGCGCGATGAATACGGCGTCGACGACGACTTCTTTGCCAGCGGCGGTCATTCGCTGGCGGCGGTTCAGCTAGCGCTGGCGATTCGCCGCACTACCGGAGAGGAGGCCAGTATCGCCACGGTATTCGCGGCCCCTACCCCTGCGCGCATGGCCGTTGAGCTGGCGCGCACTCAGCGCGAGGGAGCGCTGGACACGCTGCTGCCGCTGCGCCGGGCTCAACATCCGAATACTCCGCCGCTGTTCTGCTTTCATCCCGCGGGTGGTCTTGCCTGGTGCTATGCGGGGCTATCCCAATCAGTGGCGGATGACAGCGAGATCATTGGGGTGCAAGCGGATGGCTTGAGCGCCGCTAGCACGTTACCCGCCACGCTGGACGAGATGGCGCAGCGCTATGTCGCGGCAATCCGTGAACGTCAGCCGCATGGCCCCTATCGACTGCTGGGTTGGTCGCTGGGCGGCATGGTGGCCCATAGCGTGGCGGCAATATTGCAAAACGAAGGCGAACAGATTGACCTGCTCGCCCTGATGGATGCTTACCCCAGCGAGGTGTGGCGTGGTCTGATGCCGCCCGACGAGCAGCAAGCGCTGGTTGCGCTGCTGCGCATTGCTGGGGTGAACTTGCCGGCCGACCAACCGCTCAATCGCGCGACGGTAGTGGCGCTGCTTGAACAGGAGCAGCACGCCATGGCAACGCTTCCGCCCGAAACCCTCGACCGACTGGTCGACGTGGTGATCAACTCAAGCCGCTTGGTGCGTAATGCCGAGCACCGCACCTTCAATGGCGACCTGCTGTTTTTCAACGCCGCCGAGCCGCGCGACATGCCGGGGCTCACCAGTACACGCTGGCAACCGTGGGTGAATGGCACCATTAAGCGCATCGATCTTGCCACCGATCATCCCGGCATGGTGTCGCCGGCCATGCTGCAACAGATCGGTGCTCATCTAAGCCGCTGGCAGGCCCATGACGATCACGCTTGACACCATCGCGCAGCACATCAGCGGCTGGTTCGATGATAGCCAGCTGATTGGGCTGGGCGAGGCACACCATACGCCGGTAGTCATGCGTACCCTGGGCAGTCTGATTACCCAGGGAGCGCTGGGTGATCAGTGTCGTGATCTAGTGGTGGAATTCGGCGCCCAGCGGCATCAGTCGCTGGTCGATGACTATCTGGCTGGTGCCTCCATGAGCGCTGCGCAATTGACTGTGCTGTGGCGCCAATCGGCCTACGGCACCCTATGGGCGCATCCGGTGTACGCCGCGCTATTGCGCAGACTGCGCGCCTACAATATGGCCGTCCCAGCGCATCAGCGCGTGCGCGTGTGGCTGGCCGAACCTGATCATCGCGCTGGCGAAACGCAAAATCCGCTAGCGCGCAGCACCGCCTTCGCGGAGCTGATTCAGCAGCAACTGCTCGATAAGGGCCGCCGCGCAGTGCTGCTGTTCGGCATGCGCCATCTGGCCCTCACGCCCATCAATCAGCGCCCAACGCTGGCGTGGCAACTGCGCCGGAGCGGCGCAACCCTGCGCACGCTGTGGCCCGAGCTACCACCACGCTGTGCGCCGTTCCGCCACAGTGCTACCCAGCTTCGTTTGATCGATTTCAAAACGCCGCGCTATGCAGGCGTGGCGCGCACGCCGGTCGCGCCATGGCGCGGCGACGCGCAGCCACTCAGTCAGCTGTGTAACGGATTGCTGCGCATTCCTGGGGCCTACCGCCCTCACCGAATCCCCTGACAACAACCGCTGGCTGATATGCCACAAGCTGCGATGTGTGAAAACACCGTGGCAGTATCGCGACTAATTAGAAGATGAGAATGATTAACGATGCTTTTTCCGGTACCATTTCATCCAAAACATATTAGGGCCCTTACGATTTACGGCCTTAGGAATACCTTCAATGACTGACCTTTCGCTACAGCAGCCCATCGAGAGCACCGCTGCCAACAATCTGCTGGAGCAGTATTCGCCCAGCGACTTCTTCTTCAATTCACCCACGCGTGCAATGCGTGCATTCGACTGGCGTGCAAGCCGCAGTGTACTGGGCAGCGATGTCGAACAGATGTTACAGGCGCTGTTAACAGAAGGTACCGCAAGCGGCCAGAAGGCGCCCATTGTGGTCGGCGTGCTGCCGTTTGCCGATGATCGTCGCGGCTGCCTGATGCTGCCGGGACAACTGCACAGCATGGCACCAATTGGCCAGTGGGCCTCACGCCAGCCTGAACCATCGCTTGATCTTGAGGCTATTCAGGCCACGCCAGTGCCTGACCACCATGGCTACTGCAACAACGTATCGACCGCACTGGAGGAATTTCGCCAAGGTCGTCTCAGCAAACTGGTGCTGGCGCGCACGCTGAAGGTCACGACACGCGAAAGTGTACCCATTACGCCGGTGCTTCGACGCCTGATGAAGCGCAATCCCGACGCCTATGTATTTGCCACCCCAACCTCGCCCGAGGGCGGCAGCGTCTTTTTGGGTGCCAGCCCCGAGCTGATCGTACGCCGTACCGGCCGCCATATCAGCGTCAATCCGCTGGCTGGCTCGACCGCACGACATGCCAATGCCGAAGACGACCAAGCCGCCGCTGCAGCGCTGTTGCGCTCACCGAAAGACCTCTACGAACACGCCTTTGTGGTCAAGGACATCGTGCGTTTGCTGACGCCCTTATGCAGTGAGTTGAACGTGCCCGACGGCCCTGAGTTGTTAAGCACCAACAAGCTATGGCACTTGTCTACCCGCATTGAGGGAGAACTCGCCGACCCCGCGACCACCTCGTTGGCCGTAGCCCGCGCGCTGCATCCGACCCCTGCGGTGTGTGGTGTTCCCACCCAGGATGCCTTCGCTGCGATTCGCCGCTGGGAAGGCTTCGAGCGTGAGCTATTCAGTGGCATGGTGGGCTGGTGCGATGCCAACGGCGATGGCGAATGGGCGCTATCGCTGCGCTGTGCGCTGGCCAGCGACAACGAACTGGTGCTGTACGCGGGAGCAGGCACCGTAGAAGGCTCTAACCCAGACGCTGAGTTCACTGAAACCGGCACCAAGCTTGGCACCATGCTGGCGGCCTTCGGCCTCGATGACCGACTGGGGCAACTTCATCACTCCACTTCCTTGTCCTCCGAGAAAGAATCATGAGCACTTCTTCACAGCCGCTATCGCTTACCCCTGATGACAGCGTGGATGCCCTTTGTCCCGACTGGCCCAGTGACTTCATTGAGCGCTACCAGGCACAAGGGCTGTGGACGAACGATACCTTTACGTCTTTGTTGACGGATCAAGCGCAGCGCATCGGTGAACGCACTGCGGTGATTGATGGCGAACGCGAGTACAGCTATCGCGAGCTTAACGACCTCGCCCTGCGTGCCGCGTATGGCCTGACGCAGTTGGGCATCCAACGCGGTGATCGCGTGGTGCTACAACTGCCTAATCGCGTCGAGTTCATTATCGCGGCCTTCGGACTGTTCCGCATCGGTGCGCTGCCCATCTATACGCTGCCTGCACACCGTCGTCAGGAGTTGGAACACTTCTGCCGGTTTGCAGGCGCGCGCGCGATCATCACCGTCGACCAATTCGACCGTTTCAGCCATCGCGAGCTGGCACGCAGCGTTCAACAGGCGGTGCCCAGCGTTGAGCACCTAGTCATTTGCGGCGACGCTGATGGCCTTGTCAGCTTCGATTCGCTGCTGAAGAAAGCTCCTATCGATGAGCAACTCCCGACACAGCCCAAGGCACGCGACATGGCATTTTTCCAGCTCTCCGGCGGTACTACTGGGGTATCGAAGCTGATTCCGCGCCGTCACGACAGCTACATTTGCAGCCTGCGTGGCAGTAACGATGTCTGCCGCATTAACGAGCACACCCGCCTGCTGATTGCGTTGCCGATTGCGCACAACTTCCCAATGAGCTCGCCCGGCTTTCTCGGTGTGATGCTGGCCGGTGGCAGTATCGTGCTGGCCCCCTCGCCCAGCGCCGATGTGTGCTTCGAGCTGATTGCCCGCCATCGCGTTACCATGACCTCAGCGGTGCCGCCATTGGCATTGGCATGGCTACAGGCCGCCGAGCGCTTGGGCACCGAGCAGCTCGACTCGCTAACGCTGCTGCAAGTGGGCGGTGCCAAGCTGGTCAGCTCGGCTGCCAAGCGTATCCGTCCGGTATTGGGCTGCCAACTGCAGCAGGTATTTGGTATGGCGGAAGGCTTGGTCAATTACACGCGGCTCGACGATAGCGAAGAGATTATTACCCATACCCAGGGCCGCCCGATGTACCCAGAAGCCGATGAGGTGCTGATCGTCGATCAACACTTCAAGCCGCTACCGGCCGGCCAGCCGGGCCAGCTGATTACTCGCGGCCCCTATACCATTCGTGGCTATTTCAACGCGCCCGAGGTAAATGCCAACACCTTCACTTCAGACGGCTTCTACTGCACTGGCGACATCGCGGTGCTCACCGAAAATGGCGACATCGTGGTCGAAGGTCGTGAGAAGGACCAAATCAACCGCGGCGGTGAAAAGATCTCGATGGACGAGGTCGAAAATGCGCTGTTGGCACATCCCGGCATTTACGATGCTGCGGTAGTGGGCATTCCCGATGAATATCTCGGCGAGCGAGCAGTGGCTTTCGTAGTGCCTAAACAGGGCGAGACGCTGAAGAAGTTCGAGCTATCGAAGTTCCTGCGTGAACACATCGCCGCCTATAAGGTGCCTGATCGCTTCGAGCTGATCGATGCCTTCCCGCAAAGCGGCGTCGGCAAGGTAAGCCGTAAGGTGCTGCGCGAAATTTTGAAAGACCAGCTCGATAACGCCTGACGTTAGCCTGCCCGGCACGGTGAGCTGCCGGGCAGCTTTTCAACGATTTTTCATTCCGATCAAGAGAACGCCATGAGTATTCCCGCTATTACCCCCTATCCCATGCCCGGTCACGACCAGCAGCCAGAGAACCGCGTTAATTGGCAGCTGGATCCCCAGCGCGCGGTGCTGCTGGTGCATGACATGCAGGAGTACTTCCTCAATAAATACTTTCAGGATCAGGCGCCTATTCCGGCGCTGAAAAATCACATTGCTCAGCTGCTTTCAGTAGCACGCGCACAGGGTATTCCGGTGTTCTACACCGCACAGCCCACCGATCAACCCGATGAAGATCGCGCGCTGCTTAACGATATGTGGGGGCCCGGCATTCCAGCCCACCCCGAGCAGTATCCGATTGTTGCCGAGCTAGCGCCGCAGGAACAGGAAACCGTGCTGACCAAATGGCGCTACAGCGCTTTCCAGCGCTCCGACTTCCGTGAGCAGCTGCGTCAGCTCGGCCGTGATCAGTTGGTGATTACCGGTGTTTACGCGCACATTGGCTGCATGACCACGGCGCTGGACGCGTTTATGGAAGACGTGCAGCCCTTTTTGGTTAATGACGCGGTGGCCGATTTCTCCCTCGAAGAGCATCTGATGGCGTCGCGCTATGTGGCCAAACGCTGCGGTGTTAGCCTGAGCACCGCTACCGCCATTACCGCACTGGGTGGCCAACAGCAGCAGGATGTCGCAGGCTTCAGCGTGGCCGATCTCGATAAGGAGGTGGAACGCCTGCTGGAAGAACCGATCGATGAGCTGCCCAGCGATGAAAACGTGATGCTGCTCGGGATGGATTCGATTCGTCTGATGAGTCTCGCGGAGCGGCTGCGCAGCGCAGGCATTAATGCGAGCTTTGCTGATCTTGCCGAGCGTCCAACGCTGGACGAATGGCGAGCACTGGTGCGTGCCGGAGGTGTGCAGTGAGCGATCGCGAATTTGCCGGCAAGGTAGCGGTGGTAAGCGGTGCTGCACAAGGCATCGGTGCCGCTGTAGTACGTCGTCTGCTGGCCGCTGAAGCCCGCGTGGCGGCACTCGACGTCAAGCAGGAGCAGCTTGAGCAACTGGCACGCGAACTCAATGCCGGTGACCGACTGACCATTCACCGCGTCGATGTCGCTGATACTGCCGAAGTGAATCGCGCCATCGCCGATGCGGTGGCCCACCATGGCCCCATCGATTATCTGGCCAGCGTTGCTGGCGTACTGCAGATGGGACGCGTCGTCGATCTTACCGACGAACAGTGGCAGCACGCCCTATCCATCAACGCCGGCGGCCCCTTCCGCCTGGCCCGCGCGGTAGGCAAGCAGATGATCGAGCGGCGCAGCGGCAGCATTGTGGTCGTTAGCTCCAACGCCGCCGGCCCCGCCCGCTATGAAATGGGCGCGTACGCCGCCTCCAAAGCCGCCGCCACCAAAATGACCCAGGTACTGGGGCTTGAGCTCGCGGAATATGGCATTCGCGTCAATATCGTCTCCCCCGGCTCCACCGACACCGATATGCAGCGCGGCATGTGGGCCGATGAAAGCGGACGCGACAACGTAATTCGCGGCTCCCTCGACACCTACAAAGCCGGTATTCCGTTACGCAAGATCGCCACCCCCGACGACGTTGCCGACGCGATTGTGTTTTTGCTGTCGGAGCGCGCGGGACATATCACTATGCATGATTTGCGGGTGGATGGCGGAGCCACGTTTGATCAGTAGGTAGGCTTGGTGGGGGTTATCGGTGGGTGATTTGGGGCTTGTGCGGGTTTTCAGTGTTGGCGGCTTTACCGCGAGGCTGATTCTAGAGCCTGCGCAGCCTTTCACTGTTAGCGTCTTTTCAAACGTTATTTATTGATATTCGAAGGGGACCTTGCAGGCCCCCTTCACCCCCGCCTGCGTCAGGCGCGTCAGACCATCCACTTGCAAAACCGCGCTGCAAGCGGATGATTCCGCGCCTTCCTTATACGAAGTTTGCTGTGTTGGTGGGTTAGCCGGTGGCTGATTCGGGAGCTTGCGTGGGATTTAATCGTAGGCGTCATTACCGAGTGGCTTATTCGTAATCCTGCGCAGGTTTTCAGTGTTGGCGGCTTTACCGCGAGGCTGATTCTAGAGCCTGCGCAGCTCTTCACTGTTAGCGTCTTTTCAAACGTTATTTATTGATATTCGAAGGGGACCTTGCAGGCCCCCTTCACCCCCGCTGTCGTCAGGCGCGTCAGACCATCCACTTGCAAAACCGCGCTGCAAGCGGATGATTCCGCGCCTTCCTTATACGAAGTTTGCTGTGTTGGTGGGTTAGCCGGTGGCTGATTCGG